>CAJTSD010000028.1 GCA_910578795.1 uncultured Lachnospiraceae bacterium | reverse complement strand
AGAGGATAGGAAAAAGAGGTTTATAAGGTTTCTGTGTTCGGTTTTGAGGGAATACCTCAGGAAGACAAAAAATTTTCCTCGATAGCTCAATGGTAGAGCACTCGGCTGTTAACCGAGTTGTTGTAGGTTCGAGCCCTACTCGGGGAGTTAGAAATGTATCATAAAAAAATGCGATAGGAATATAATTAAATATGGCGACTTAGCCAAGTGGTAAGGCGTGGGACTGCAACTCCCTGATCATCGGTTCAAATCCGTTAGTCGCCTCTTTAAGAAACCCGAAAATGTTAGTTTTCGGGTTTCTTATTAAATTACAGTTAGATTTATGATAATCGGATAGTCATAGATTAAGGTGATAAAAAATATGGAAAATTTAATTTTTAGTTTAAATGCTACGATTCCCATATTTATGGTTATGATAGCAGGTTATGTGCTAAGACGCATTCATATGCTGGATGATGGATTTGTAAAAACATTAAATACCTTTAATTATAAAGTAACACTTCCGGTTTTGCTTGTGGTGGATATTGCGGAAGCGGACTTTTATGCGGTTTGGGACACAAAATTTGTGTTGTTTTGCTTTTTTGTCACATTGGGATGTATTATTGTGATTAGTTTGGTCAGTATGATATTTATAAAAAACAGATTTATAAAAGGTGAATTTATACAGGCGTCCTATCGTGGCAGTGCGGCAGTGCTTGGTGTGGCGTTTATGCAGAACATTTATGGGACAAGCGCGATTGCCCCGTTGATGATTTTGGCGACGGTTCCGTTATATAATGTGGCGGCAGTCGTGATTTTAAGCGTTACATCGCCGGAAAGCGGCGGCTTTGATAGGGACAGTCTGAAAAAATCTTTGAAGGGAATTGCGTCAAATCCGATTATTTGGGGAATTTTAATTGGAATGATTATTTCGGTTGCAAGAATGGAACTGCCGTTTATCATTAACAAAACACTGCATAACTTTTCCGTGCTTGCGACGCCGCTTGCGTTGATTGGCTTGGGTGCGGGATTTGAAGGGAAAAAGGCGCTTGCAAAGATAAAGCCGACGCTTGCGAGTACGCTGATGAAGCTTTTTGTGATGCCGGCAGTATTTCTTCCGCTTGCGGCGGCAATGGGATTTCGGAATGAAAAAATGGTTGCAATATTGATTATGCTTGGTGCGCCGACAACGGTGAGCTGCTATATTATGTCAAAAAATATGGGGCATGAGGGTGTGCTTTCATCGAGCTGTGTGGTGTCTACGACTTTTTTAAGTTCTGTTTTTATTACTCTTTGGCTATATCTTTTAAAGAATTATGGATTGATATGACAAATTTATTATAGTTGCAACGAACGAAAAATAGTCTACACTGTTCTTGAAATTGCCATATAGTTATAGTAATCTGATAATTGTTATGGTGAATAAATTTTGAGAGATTATTTAGAATTGAGGAATTTTATGGAAAAAACGGAATTTGAAAAAACTGCGATGCGAGTGTCTTTTGTGAGCATTGCGATAAATGTTATTTTGTCTTTGTTTAAGCTGATTGCGGGAATCATGGCGCATTCTGCGGCGATGATAAGTGACGCGGTTCATTCGGCATCAGATGTGTTCAGTACTATTGTGGTGATTATCGGAATAAAGATTTCGAGTAAGGCTTCAGATAAGAATCACCCTTATGGGCATGAACGTTTGGAGTGCGTGGCGGCAATTGTGTTATCGACAATTCTTGCAGTGACAGGGCTTGGGATTGGGTATACGGCAGTGACAAAAATGGCGTCGGGGAATTTTGACGCACTTGTCGTTCCAGGGATTTTGGCGCTTGTGGCGGCGATCGTTTCGATTGTTATGAAAGAGGGTATGTATTGGTATACATGGCTGAATGCAAAGCGGATTGACTCAAGCGCGCTGATGGCGGACGCATGGCATCACCGTTCCGATGCGCTTTCGTCTGTGGGTGCGTTGGTTGGTATTGGAGGCGCGATGCTGGGATACCCGATTTTGGACACAGTGGCAAGCTTCGTGATTTGTTTTTTTATTGAGAAAGCGGCGTATGATATTTTTAGGGACGCGGTTGATAAAATGGTCGATAAAGCCTGTGATGATGAGATGGAGGACGCATTAAAAAAATGCGCGCTTTCGCAGGAAGGCGTGTTGGGAGTTGATTTGCTGCGTACAAGAGTGTTTGGCAACAAAATCTATGTAGATATTGAAATCAGCGCAGATGCCAATGAGTCCTTAAAAGAGGCGCACAGCATTGCGGAAAAGGTTCACGAGTCGATTGAGGAAAACTTTACAAAGGTAAAGCATATCATGGTACATGTCAATCCCATAGAGTAATCAGTCCGTTTCAACCCATTTATCAACGTGGGAAGAAAGCGTGTCAAATTTATCTTCATAAATGAGATCTAAGAGCTTGCCGAGTCTTGATAATGCTTGTATCACGGCATCGGGCTCGCACAGATCTTTTTTTAAGGCAACGGAAAGCTCTTCAATATCAAGCACTTTCACATATCCGTCCGGATAGATTACGACATCTGCAAGCAAATCCGTGACAATCAGTGAATTTTGGACTTCATCGTAAGTATAATCAACGATGTCGCAGTACCAGTATAGCAGAGAACCGTCCTCGCGGTAAAATTTGCTCACTTTATATCCTGCCTTTAAAAAGTAGCAGGAATATCCGTGATGAAAATCGCGGCGGGGTTTTAAGGTCTTCCATTTTGTAACAATGATTTCATCGTTTGCTTCTAAAATGACATCATCTTTTAACAAAATACACTCATCGGGAATAATACGTTTGCGGTATATTTTTAAAGTTTCCATAAAAATCCCCCCTTTTATTCATTCTACCTTTTTTTTGTGTTGTATTCAATAGATTTCATGTGTTAATTAATTAACATAACGTATGACATTGAATGAATAGTACAAAAAAACTGACATTTACTGGACATATTTGGCAATTTTTTGTATAATTATTAAAGGTATTTTAAAGATTGAACATTTTATCAGAATCATGGGCATATGGAGGCACACAAATGGGAAAAAATAAAAAGTATAAAAGGTCAGTATATCAATCACTGGCTGTAATTACCCAATTTGGAATCAATATGCTTGTTCCAATCTTTTTATGCTCATTCGCGGGACTGTTTTTGGATCGGAAGCTTGGTACCGCGTATTGGTTTGTTTTATTGTTCTTTGTCGGAGCGCTTGCAGGGTTCCGAAATATTTTTATACTGGCAAAGAAAATTTATGAGGGAGATTGTTCAGATGAGGACAGGCATCAGCAGACTAAAGGAAATTAACAGCGCGTTGCCGGGATTGCTTTTCGGCATTGTCTTATTTGGTGTGTTGTGTCAGGTTGCGGGCTTTTTTCTTGTAAGCAATAAGGCAGACTTCAGTATCGGGCTTTGGATTGGAGTCGGTACTGCAATATTTATGGCTTTTCACATGGCGGTTTCATTGAACGCGACGGTGGAAAGAGATGTAAAGGGGGCGCAGGCGGCAGCAACAAGACAAAATATAATCCGATACCTTGTGGTGGTGATTATATTTGCGATATTGATGGTAACAAAAATTGGAAATCCACTGGCTGCATTTGCGGGCGTTATGGGTTTAAAAATTTCCGCTTATGTGCAGCCGATGCTCTTGAAAAGAATACACAGGACAGATAGTCCGAATGAGGGCATCACAGATGTAATTCCAGAAAAAACTGAATAAGGAAAATGGAAAGCATGTAACTATGAAGGTATTGAATAGTTACGAAAGTATTATGAAGCGAGGAGGTGAGTGTATGGGAGCAGGGCTTTTGTTATCCGGCGCTGACAACATTGATTTTATGGTGCACGGCGTGTTTCAGTATGAGCTGTTTGGTCAGACGCTATGGATAACAACGACGCATGTATGCCTGTTTATCGTGATGGCGATTATCATTATTTTTTGCCTGTGCGCGAACAGGGCAGTTAAACATGCTACAGAGGTTCCCGGAGCGTTCCAAAACGTCGTAGAGCTTGTGGTTGAAATGTTAGATAACATGATTAAGGGTGTTATGGGAAAGAACGCGGCGCCGTTTGCCAACTATATCGGTACGCTGTTTATCTTTATCCTGTTAAGTAACATTTCCGGTCTGTTCGGATTAAGACCGCCGACGGCTGACTATGGTGTAACATTTGCGCTCGGTATCATTACGTTTAGTCTGATTACCTTTAACAAGTTTAAGTATCAGAAGGTTAGCGGTGTAATCAAAGGACTGTGTGATCCGTGGCCGATTTGGGCGCCGATTAATCTGATTGGTGACATTGCGGTTCCCATTTCCCTGTCACTTCGTTTGTTTGCAAACGTTCTGTCAGGAACAGTAATGATGGCGTTGCTTTATGGTCTGCTGGGCTTTATTGCTACGGGCTGGCCTGCGGCACTGCATGTATACTTTGATTTGTTCTCGGGAGCAATTCAGACGTACGTATTTGCAATGCTGACAATGACATATATCAACAACGCTATTGAGGGGTAAAGCAAAGGGATTTGAATAAAATCTAAAGCTTTGTGAAACGAAAAGGAATTCTAAGCTTGTTGAGATACGGGCTGAGAATTATTTAATTTCGTTACAGAGAACAGTGGGGCTGCTCTCTGTAAATGAGATAAGTTAATATTATAAATTAGGAGGAAAAGAACTATGGAATTTAATTCAAACTTTATTTTGGGCTGCTCAGCAATCGGTGCAGGTCTTGCGGTTATCGCAGGTATCGGACCGGGTGTAGGTCAGGGTATCGCGGCAGGACACGCGGCAGCGGCGGTTGGAAGAAATCCGGGCGCGAAGTCTGATGTAACTTCAACGATGTTGCTTGGACAGGCGGTTGCCGAAACAACAGGTCTTTATGGTCTGCTTGTAGCGATGCTGTTATTGTTCGTAAAACCTTTAGTACCATAAAAAAGAAAATTTACGAAGTAAATCAGAAGGGAGGTACGGAGGTATGATACTCGCTACCGAAACGGAAGGGTTAAGCCGTTTGTTTGACTTGGATTTGCAGCTCCTTGCGGACGCGGTGCTTATGATGATTGCGATGTTCGTCCTGTTTTTAGTAGCTTCGCATTTCCTGTTTAATCCTGTAAGGAAGATGCTTGCTGACAGACAGGCGAAGATTAAAGGCGAATTGGATCAGGCGGCGCAGGACCAAAAGTCCGCAGCCGAAACGCGCGCCCTTTATGAAGAGAAGTTAAATCAGGTAGGTAAAGAGGCAGAGGAAATTTTAGCTGATGCGCGTAAGCGCGGTATGGAAAATGAAGCAAAGATTGTTGCGGACGCGAAGGCGGAGGCGGCAAGAATTGTGGACAGGGCCAAAAAGGAAGCGGAGCTTGAGAAGCAGAAGATGGCTGACGAGGTGAAGCGTGAGATGGTTGCAGTTGCTTCGATTATGGCGGCACGGATTGTACAGGCTAACATTGATACAAATGCCCAGCATGAACTCATTGATAAGACATTGAAAGAAATAGGTGATAGCACATGGCTAAGCTAGTTTCCAAGACGTATGCGCAGGCGTTGTTTGAACTTGCTGTGGAAGAAAACAAGACCGCACCTTTTTTGGAGGAGACGGCAGGGCTTCTTGAGGTTATTCGCACAAACGCGGAGTTCGGACAGTTTATGAATCACCCGAAGATTCCGAAAGAGAGTAAAATTGAAGTGGTGAAGAACGTGTTCGACGGTAAGCTCAGCAAGGAGCTGGTTGGTTTTCTTGTGACGATTGTTGAGAAAGACCGTTATGCTGAGATTGAAGGTATTCTCGGCGAGTTTATCGCGGCGGTGAAGGAATACAACCATATCGGCACGGCTTATGTGACAACAGCCATAGCGTTGAATAATCAGGAAAAACAGGATATTGAGAGCCGTTTACTTGCTACCACCAAATACGAGACTATCGAGTGTGTTTACGATGTGGACGAGACACTGATAGGCGGTATGGTGATTCAAATGGGTGACAGGGTTGTGGACAGCAGTATTCGGACGAAGTTGGATAAGCTGCAGCGTGAGCTGCTTGCAATTCAACTGTGAAAAGAATTACACAGGGCAAATTTGTGCAGGGCACAAATTCGCAGGAAATATTTACATTTGTTCAAAATAAAATAGAAAGGTGCAGATCCATTATGAATTTAAGACCAGAAGAAATTAGTTCTGTGATTAAGGATCAGATTAAGAGATATGCCGCTGACTTGGAAGTATCGGAAGTCGGTACGGTTATTCAGGTGGCAGATGGTATTGCACGTGTACATGGACTGGAAAAGGCAATGCAGGGCGAGCTTCTTGAGTTCCCCGGCGAGGTTTACGGCATGGTCATGAACCTTGAGGAGGACAACGTCGGCGCCGTATTGCTTGGAAGTTCCAAGAACATTAATGAAGGTGATACCGTAAAGACGACGAACCGCGTTGTGGAGGTTCCCGTAGGCGACGCGATGCTTGGTCGTGTAGTCAATGCTCTTGGTCAGCCGATTGACGGCAAGGGTCCTATCGCAACTACAAAATATCGTCAGATTGAACGAGTGGCATCCGGTGTTATTACGAGAAAAGGCGTTGATACGCCGATGCAGACCGGTATTAAAGCTATTGATGCGATGGTTCCGATCGGAAGAGGACAGCGTGAGCTGATTATCGGTGACAGACAGACAGGTAAAACTGCGATTGCCATCGATACCATTATTAACCAAAAGGGTCAGAACATGAAATGTATCTATGTTGCAATCGGTCAGAAGGCATCAACCGTTGCAAGCATTGTAAAGACTTTGGAGGAGTTTGGCGCGATGTCTTATACGACAATCGTTGCCGCTACGGCGAGTGAGCTTGCTCCGTTGCAGTATATCGCACCATATTCGGGCTGTGCGATTGGTGAGGAATGGATGGAGAACGGAGAGGACGTGCTGATTATTTACGACGACTTGAGTAAGCACGCGGTTGCATACCGTACACTCTCTTTGCTCTTAAAGCGTCCGCCCGGGCGTGAGGCGTTCCCTGGAGACGTATTCTATCTGCACTCAAGACTGCTTGAGCGTGCATGCCGCATGAATGATGAGTACGGCGGAGGTTCTATCACGGCATTGCCAATTATTGAGACACAGGCGGGCGATGTTTCCGCATATATTCCGACGAACGTAATTTCGATTACGGACGGTCAGATCTATTTGGAGACGGAGATGTTTAATTCCGGTTTCAGACCGGCTGTTAACGCAGGTCTTTCCGTTTCCCGAGTTGGTGGTTCCGCTCAAATCAAAGCGATGAAGAAGATTGCGGGTCCGATTCGTACGGAGCTTGCCCAGTACAGAGAGCTTGCATCGTTTGCACAGTTTGGTTCGGATCTTGATCCGGATACCAAGGAACGACTGGAGCAGGGTGCGAGAATTAAGGAAATCCTAAAGCAGCCGCAGTATAAGCCGATGGCTGTGGAATATCAGGTTATCATTTTGTTTGTAGCGACGAAGAAATATCTGCTTGATGTGCCTGTCAGCGAGATTACGCGGTTTGAGGCGGAGCTCTTTGAGTTCCTTGATACGAAATATCCGCAGGTGCCAAAGGCAATCAGGGAAGAAAAGGTTATTTCAGACGAAACCGAAAAAACGCTTGTTGCAGCAATTGAAGAGTTTAAAGGACGTTTTCAATAAGAGAAGGGGGGACTGAATATTTATGGCCTCTATGAGAGATATCAAACGGCGTAAGGGCTCCGTACAGAGTACGCAGCAGATTACAAAGGCCATGAAGCTTGTTTCCACCGTCAAACTGCAAAGAGCGAAGGGACGTGCGGAGAAGTCTAAGACTTATTTTAAATGCATGTATGATACGGTGGTTTCCATGCTTTCCAAGGCAGGGGATATTAATCACCCGTTCTTAAAGCAAAATGTTTCCCCGAAGAAAGCGGTGATTGTGATTACCGGAAACAGGGGACTTGCGGGAGGCTATAATTCCAATATTATCAAGCTTGTCAAAGACAATGACTGGAATAAGGACGATTTGATTATTTACCCGATCGGAAGTAAGGGACGGGATACCTTTGCAAGGCTTGGCTATCAGATGGGAAACGACTACTCAGCGGCGATTGAGGAGCCTATCTATGCAGATGCGATGACAATCAGCAGTCAGGTGCTCAGTGATTTTTCGAGTGGTAAGGTAGGCGAGATTTACATTGTTTACACGGGCTTTAAGAATACCGTGACGCATATTCCTACAAGGCTGAAGCTCCTTCCGATTAAGATTGAGGACGAGCGCAGCGCTGACGACAAGGCGGTGCTGGATTTTGAGCCGGAGACGGAAGAAGCGATTGACTTGATTATTCCGAAGTATATCACAAGTCTGATATACGGGGCGATGGTTGAGGCGGTTGCGAGCGAAAACGGCGCCAGAATGCAGGCGATGGACAATGCGACCAACAATGCAGATGAGATTATTTCTAATCTGTCGCTGCTCTATAACAGAGCGCGTCAGAGTGCGATTACGCAGGAATTAACAGAAATTATCGCGGGTGCTCAGGCAATATCATAACGAAAAGAATTTCTAACTCTGCAAAGTACGCAGGCTAAGAAATTCTAAGTTTCGTTAAGAAGAACGCCAAAGGCAGGCGTTCTTCACATGGCTTGAATTTCGAGAAAAAATAATATAGAGAGAGGAAACAAAGAAATGGCAGATAAGATAATTGGTAAAGTTACCCAGATTATCGGTGCGGTTCTTGATGTAAAGTTCAGTGAGGGACAGCTTCCTGAGCTGAATGACGCAGTTAAGATTACAAGGACGGATGGCACGGAGCTGACAATTGAGGTTGCGCAGCATTTGGGTGATGATACGGTAAGATGTATCGCCATGGGACCGACGGACGGACTGGTAAGAGGTATGGACGCTGTTTCGACAGGCGCGCCGATTACGGTTCCTGTTGGTGAGAGTACGCTTGGACGTATGTTCAACGTACTTGGCGAACCGATAGATAATAAGCCTGCCCCTGCGGCACAGGGCTATGAGCCGATTCACAGACCTGCGCCGACATTTGAGGAACAGGCAACTTCGACGGAAATGCTTGAAACGGGTATTAAGGTCGTTGACCTGCTCTGCCCTTATCAGAGAGGTGGTAAGATTGGTCTGTTCGGCGGCGCCGGCGTAGGTAAGACGGTGCTTATTCAGGAGCTGATTACCAATATCGCGAATGAGCATGACGGATATTCGGTATTTACGGGCGTTGGTGAGCGTACGAGAGAGGGTAATGACCTTTATAATGAAATGACGGAGTCCGGCGTTATCAGCAAGACGGCGATGGTATTCGGACAGATGAACGAGCCGCCCGGGGCAAGAATGCGAGTTGGTCTGACAGGACTGACGATGGCGGAATATTTCCGTGATAAGGGTGGAAAGGACGTGCTTCTTTTCATTGATAATATTTTCCGTTTCACACAGGCTGGTTCCGAGGTTTCGGCGCTGCTTGGACGTGTGCCTTCTGCCGTGGGTTATCAGCCGACGCTGCAGACGGAGATGGGCGCTTTGCAGGAGCGTATTACTTCAACAAAGAACGGCTCTATCACTTCGGTACAGGCTGTTTATGTGCCTGCCGATGACTTGACTGACCCTGCTCCGGCAACGACGTTCGCGCATTTGGACGCAACGACCGTGCTTTCGCGTTCGATTGTGGAGCTTGGTATTTATCCTGCGGTTGATCCGCTTGAGTCTACATCGAGAATCCTTGACCCGCGTATCGTAGGTCAGGAGCATTATGAAGTAGCGCGCGGCGTGCAGCAGGTACTTCAGAAGTATAAGGAATTACAGGATATTATCGCAATCCTCGGTATGGACGAGTTGTCAGAGGAGGATAAGATTACGGTAAACCGTGCGAGAAAGATTCAGCGATTTTTGTCGCAGCCGTTCCATGTTGCGGAGCAGTTTACGGGTATGCCGGGTAAGTATGTACCGATTGCGGAAACAATCAGGGGCTTTAAGGAAATCATGGAAGGAAAGCATGATGATATTCCCGAGGGACATTTCTTAAATGCCGGAACAATTGATGACGTAGTGGCAAGAGCCAAGTAGGCAGTATGAAAAATCGTTGATTTTTCATACGGCAAATTTGTGCAATAAGCACAAATTCGCAGACTGGGAAAGGAGCGGAGTTATTGCTATGGCTGAAAAGTTCAAGCTTACAATAGTGACACCGGACCGTGAATTTTTTAACGAAGAGGCGGACATGGTGGAATTCAATACAACGGAGGGCGAAATCGGCGTCTATGCGGGGCATGCGCCTTTGACGGTGATTGTAAAGCCCGGCATTCTTACCATAACACAGGGTGAGAATGTGCGCAACGCGGCGCTTCATGCAGGATTTGTGCAGATTCTTCCGGAGGAGATTACGATTCTTGCGGAGATTATCGAGTGGCCGGAGGAGATTGACAAGGAGCGTGCCGAGGAGGCAAGGCAAAGAGCCGAGGGCAGACTTGCCGAGCGCAGCGCGAATATTGACCTTGACAGGGCTCAGGCGGCGTTGATGAGGGCGGTTGCGCGTATTAATGCCGCTACATTGAAATAAAAATAAAGGTTATTGACTTTGTGAGAGCCACTGTCTGAGGAGGGACTTAGACGGTGGCTTTTCAAAACCGACGGGAAGGGAGGATTGCTATGAAAGTTTGTGGAAAGGTTATAAAAATAGCAGTGTCTGTGCTGACGCTTACGATATTGCTGGCGTTTGTTGTGCCTTTTAGTGGAATTACGGTAAACGCAAGGGAAACACATCACATTACTGCAAAAGCTGCTGCAGGAGGCGGTATTACGGATGAAGGAACGATTAATGTGAAGGAAGGAGACGACAAAACCTATCATATTTATCCTGATGCAGGGCATAGGGTGAATTATGTTACGGTTGACGGGCAAAATATTGGAGCTGTGACAGAATATACGTTTCATAACGTGAAGAGAAATCATGAGATTTATGTATATTTCATAACTGGTTCCGCGCAGGACCAAGCGATTGCAAATAAGAAAAATTTGTCTGTTTTGGGTAGCTTTTCTTTGAAAAACGGCTCGGGTTCGTATGCTCCAAATACAAAAGTAACGGTTGATGCCGGGGTAGTTCCGGGATTTCGTTTTGCGGGTTGGCTTGCTTCTGACGGAAGGATTTATCCGTCGGCGGTGACGACCATCACCATGCCGAAGTATGATTTGATTTTGTATGCGAACTGGGTTGCAGAGGGTATGGACGGTGTGATGAGTCAGATTGCCACGACGAATCTGAAATGCGAACAGATATTCGGATGGGCGGCGATAACGAACAAACTTGGTACTTTTACGGCAAAGGATTTGCAGAATGGTTCAGGCAACACGATGAATATGAGTATCGGAGGCTTTAACTGCTATGTTGACGCGGCAGCGATTGCTGTTTTGAATACAAGACCGGGTATGGCGCTGAATGTTTCGTATGGTGCGGACGCAAGCTTTACGTTCTATGGCGATATGGATAATTCGTTGTTTTTCGGAACGGAGCTTAGCTATATGTGTACGACGAAATCAGTTGGCGCGTTGCATGAGAAGGAGATTCGCTTTGCGGAGCCAGGGATAATCGGTACGGCGATAACGGCGAATGTTCTTTTGCCGGAGGCGGCTGTCGGTCAGACGGTGTATGTTTATCTCGTTGACGCAAACGGAAATGAAGCGTTGTACCTTCCGACGGTTGTTGACGGGGCAAACAGGGTGAGTGTGCCGTTGTCAGCGAAGGTGAATTTTCGGATAAAATATTAATTACGAACGAATAATCAGGGAAATGCATATGATAATCATAAAAACGAGGAGCTCGTAAAATGGATTATTATAAAGCATTTCCTTTTTATATGGGGTATCGCGATATGCCCTATGATGGTATGCCAAATAATGGTATGCCATATCAGGGATATGGGCAATGGGGAGCGCAATCTGCACAGCAGCCTGTGGGGCAGCCGATGATGCTTCTGGAGGACAGAATACTGGAGGATATGGAATATTTGCAGCAGATGTATCCTACATATGCGAAAAATTATCAGGGCGTGATTAGTAGTGTGGTTGACAAAATGGATTACGATGGCAGCTTTATTTATGACCAGTATCCAGACAAATTGAGCATACAACGCATGGTTTCAAGCGTGATGACCGTGATTAAAACAAACGAGGACAAGGAGAACGGGAATGCCAGTGTCAATGTGCAGCCAAGACAGGAGATGGAGATGCAGCCGGATATGGGTACGATTGTGACTGCCGATACGTTGACGGAACGCGCACCCTGGAGTGAGAAAGAGTCGTGGATACGGGAGCTTGTGACGGTTTTAATGTATTATGAAATTCTTGCGCGCAGGAAACGCAGGCAGAAGAAATATTGGGGAATGTCGATTTAGGCATGAACATTACACCGGCTTTGAATAAGGTCGGTGTAGTTTTTTGTTGATTATCAAGCTGCATAGGAAGAGTTTTCGCATATGAGAATAAAAAGCTTGCAAAATCTTTTTCAGGGAAATATAATGTCCCTAAGAGCATAAAAGACAGCAAAATCAGTGCTTTTGCACAGAGAGGGGAAGGGCTTATGTTTGGCAGGCTGAGAGGGATGCAGGAGCAAAAGGCGGCACAAAAACGTGATGAGGATCATTTTGGCAGAATGCTTACAGGGATTACAAAGGAGCAGTTTGGTTTGGAAATCGGACCGTCGCTTCGTCCCTGTGCGCCGAAAAGCGAGGGCTATCATGTTGAAATTGTAGATTGGTTAAGCCGGGAAGAGTTGGTTGCAAAGTATCAGGGTATGGGGCTTGATACAAGCAGGATTGAGGAAGTGGATTACATTTGGGACGGGCGTTCGTATGCGCAGGTAACAGGGAAATGCGGCAGCTATGATTATATCATTGCGTCACATGTGATTGAACATGTACCGGATTTTATTGGATTTTTAAAAGACTGTTCCAGTATGCTGAAACCAAATGGAATTTTGTCGGTTGCCGTGCCGGACAAGCGGTTTACGCTGGATCATTTCCGAATGGTAACGACGACCGGAAAGGTTATCAATGACTATCTTTCCAATGAACAGTTTGGTTCGATGGGAGCGCTGACGGATTACTGGAACCATGTTACCCGCAGGGACGGGCGGGAGTCGTGGCCAAGAACGCAGGATAAAAAAATCAAAAAAGACTATGCGTTTATCCATGATGAGGAGTTCAACCGTAAAAACTATAAAGAAAGTGTAGGGGTAAAGGGCGCCCGCGATTTTCACCAAAATGTCTTTACGCCAGCGTCGTTTGAACTGCTGATTTATGAGCTGTGGGAGTATGAGCTGATTGATTTAAAAATAGAAACATTGTATGACACGACGGCGGAAGAGTTTATTGTGTCAATGCGAAAGGCGCAGCAGCGCCCTGTAATGCGTGACGAGGAGCGTATGGAGCTGATACGCAGGGTGTCTCGTGAAAATGTTGTAGATTGATAAAAAGTACAAAACTACACTGGTTTGATTAAATCCGGTGTAGTTTTTTGCTGTCTGTGAAGCTTTTGTTCCGATGGGGGTTATCTTGCTGCTGGCGTTTGGCTTTTTTTTTAAATATGGCACAAATTATGTGGCAAATGCTTTTACTTATGAGCAGTTTTAATAATTTGGCGGTTGTAGGATATACTATCGTGGAGAGATAAAAATATATTGGGTTTAGTTATGTAATTTTACAACGCGGAATTTAGCAGATATGCAGGACTGAAATTTTCTGAATGGCAATAGTTGACATAATTATATTAAAAAAAGATGAATTTCATTGACGAATCACTATTGAAAAGAGTATAATAAAAACACCGTGCAGCTGGGGCGGTAGCGGTGCCCTGTACCATCAATCCGCTATAGTTGGAGTGATGGACGGCAAGAGGGTCTGCGTTGATGCAGCTGCCCTTTATAAGCGGCGTTGAAGTTTGGGTCTTGCGCAATATGTGCCATCGAACCGTGTCAGGATAGGAATATAGCAGCACTAAGGTGGATTTCATATGTGCCGTGAGGGTGCCTGGCGGAGCAGGCTGTAAAGGTAACGTGCATGGGCATAGGGCTCGAAGCCGTCCGCGCGGTATGAACAACATTTGTTAAACAACAACTTGTTGTTTTGAAAAAGGGTTATGTAAGTAATTTTTAACAAAGGGGAGAAGAATCATGAAAAGAATGAACATGAAAAAAGGCATGGCTTTATTTATGGTAATGGCTTTGGCGGCTTCCACAATGACAGCATGCGGAAACAAGACCAATAATGATGAGCCTGCAACGGAAATTGATTTTAATGACATGGGAAATTCAGGAAACGACACTGAAACGCAGGTGCAGGAGGAAACCGAAAGCAGCGCTCCTGAGGAGGAAAACCGCGAGGGGATGTACCGCAGTGAAATTACGAATGAGTGGATTGATGAGAGCTTAAAAGATCAGCGTCCAGTGGCGATTATGGTAGATAATGAATCAACCGCACTTCCACATTATGGCATGACGGAGGCGGACGTGGTATATGAGATAATGAACAGTACTGCAAACGGCAGAATTACGCGTTTTATGGCGATTGTGAAGGATTGGGGCAAGATAGAACAGTTCGGAAGCATTCGTAGTACACGTTCAACGAATATTATGCTTGCGGCAGAGTGGAACGCAGTACTTTGTCACGATGGCGGTCCTTTCTATATTAATGATTGGATTGCAAAGAAATATTCCGCAAACTTTAGCGGCGGATTTTCACGTGTAAATAATGGAAAATCAAGAGAGTTTACGGAATATGTCTGCGCAGGTGATTTGGACAAGATGTTCAGCAACTCAAAATACAGTACAGAATATAATGAATATTATCCTGGACAGCACTATTTCTTCTCGGATACGGAGATTGACCTGGCGGATGTTGGCGACACAATTGACTGCACGGAGATAGAGCTTCCGTTCCCTCACAACAGCTCAAGACTGGAGTATAACAGTGAGACTGGAACATATGATTATTTCGAGTATGGAAAGGCGCATACAGATCCGCAGCATGGCAATGCACAGCTTACGTTTAAGAATCTGCTGATACAGGATACCACTTTTTCGCAGCTTGATGAGAATGGTTATTTAATTTATAATGCAATTGATTCTGGACGTGATGCATACTATATTACAAACGGAAAGGCTATTGAGGTAACATGGATAAAGGCAGGCGAAAGTGAGCCTACAATCTACCTTGATAAGACAACGGGCGAGCAGATTGAGCTGAATACTGGTAAAACTTATGTAGCGCTTGTTCCTTCTGATTCATGGAATGATGTCGTGATGAAATAATAGTGAAAAAATTAACGGATACTCAAACTAAGAGTATCCGTTTTTTGTACGATTACCAAACAAATACCATATACAAATGCGAAAAAACTTGGTACAATAGTCTTTGAGTTGGGTACAAAGGAGAGCGGATTACATGGAGAAGGATTTCAATATGACGAATATTGTCACGACCTTTGCGATTCTTGGAATTGAGATCACAAAGGATGAGAACTTAATTCGCAGCGCATACCGTATGGCGCTGCCTGCAAACAACCCTGAGGAAAACCCTGAGGGTTTTAAGTCGTTGCGGGAGGCGTATGAGAATGCGCTTGCATATAGCCGCACACCGGATGAGGAACAGGTTGTAGCAGAGATGATTGATACAAGCACACCGATGGGAGCATTTCGGGCGAGGCTTGCCGATATTTATAAAAGTATGTCGGCACGAATTAATCCGGCGTCCTGGGAGGAACTTTTGAAGGATGAGGTGTTTGAGGGGCTCGACAGCTATGATGAGGCGAAATGGGCGCTTTTTATTTATCTTGCGGAAAATTACCGGATTACGCACGAAACATACATTCTTTTAGACGGATATTTTCACATACGGGAAAATGAACAGGAGTTTAAAGAGCATCTTCCCGTAGGCTTTGTGGACTTCATGATATCGAACATCAGTAACCCTAATGGCGGGTACTCTTATAATTGGATGTGCTTGCTCAAGGGTGCGGATGATGCGGATTACGATGCGTTTTTTAATTACATCTACGAGCTTGGCGGAGAACTAAATAATGAGGACAGTACGCGCGCGGGAGACTTAATCAAAGCAATTGACGCGCTTGGAATCTGGCATCCCCATTATGCGATTGATAAAGCAGAATATTTGCGCAGGTCGGGGAATGTGGAGGAAGCGTTGGAAATCGTAACCGGTCTTTTGGATGCACAGGAGTATCATGATGATTTGCATGTGCAGATGGTATGCGGCTCCCTGCTTTGGAATATGGGCAAAAAGGAAGAAGCATACAAGGCGTTATGCCAAAGCCTGGAGATTAACGGGGAAAATTATGCGGGCAATAAATATGCGGCATTTTATGAGATTGAGCATGGTGAACTACGTGAGGCGCTGAAGCATATTTATGCGATTCGCAATCTGAGCGATGATGAGGAGCTGAACGAGGCTGCGAATAAAGCAGAAAAAGAGTTTATTGAGCTTTGCGAGCGTGGTATGCGGGACGGTAAAATTGATCCGGAAGATGTGCGCCTGCTGGTGTATGCATACGGTTATCAGGACCAGCCAGACAAGGCGATTGCGGCGATTCAGTCTGATTCCTCTTATGAAGAGGAGATTAAGGGATATCATATGCTGCTCTCCTATATGTATAAGCAGAAAAAGGATTATGTGAAGGCGGCGGAGCATGGCGAGAAAAGGCTTGCAGTCATTCAGGGAAAGCTTGCTGATTTAGAGGCGGGAAGACCGCTTCCGGAGGACGACACAAAGGAATCGCTTGAGCGCAGTCTGTCCGATGCATATCTGCAGCTTGGCTTGATGCTTATGATTCGTGCAAAGGATGCGGAAACAATCGAAAAACGCTATGAGTTATATAAACAGTCAATTCCGAAGTTTATTGACGCGCAGAATGCGGCGTCTGACAATGTAACTGCGTCGTTAAATTTGGCATATTCCTATTCAGAAACAAAACAGTATCAGAAGGCATATGAAGTGTATGATATGCTGATTAAGGATCTTGGCGTGCAGAACGGACTTCTGTTTTTAAAGCAGCGGATATGTTATGAAATGGACAATGCGCAGGAGGTTATTGACCTGTTTTACCAGCTTTTGGACGGGGGTGCACAGGAAGCGGGAATTTATGAATATACCGTTCGTGTTTTTTTGGATTACAGGCAGCTTGAGGATGCCGAGGATATATTTAAACGGGCACAGGCGGCAGAAGTAACAAGTTTTGGGCTGCGTGCGTTAAGGCTTGTTTATGATTATTATGCAAAGCCAGACAGCGCGGATATTGCGAAGCTCAACAAGGCGCTTGATGATATGCTTGTGGAGGGCGAGCGGGAAGCGGAGGATCTGTATATCCGGGATTACCTTGCGGAGCTATATTATATGAAAGCAATGTGCGTGGCGCAGTTTAAACAGAACAAGGTACCGCATTTGAAAAGTGCAATTGAGGTAAATGACCGCGCAAAGTATCATATGGCGCTTGCCGCGTGCTATGCAGATCAGGATCAGGCACAGGCGGCGTTGCAGGAATATTTATTTATTGAAAAGTTTTTTGTGCCGGATACGGAGCTTTATATTAAGATGGCGGAGCGTTACCATGATATGGGTGACATTGATACGGCATGTGAATACATACACAAAGCGATTAATCTTACGCCGGACCGTCCGGGGATTTACAAGGTTGCTGCCAGGGCGTATGATGATATGGCGATTGGACGCAGGTCGTTATACAATGATTCCATTGCGTTTTGGAGAAGATATATCAGTTCGGAACCGGAGGATGCGGATTTTGCGTATTACCGCTGCGGCTGCGCACTGATGCAGCTTGGCAAATATGAGGAAGCGATTGCAGAACTTAAGAAAGGGTATGAAATTGCGGATGAGAACGCAAAATATGACATTAGTGTCAGTTTAGGAAAAGCATACGGCGGATTGGGACAGTTTGCAAAGGGCGTGGAATATATTGAGGAAGCACTGGATACGCTGACGGATAAGGAACGCGGTGAGCGTTATGCATATACCGCAACACTTTCGCTTAGTCACACGTATATGAAGCTTGGAAGGTTTGCGGATGCGGAAAAGCTTTTGCGGGGGAGCTTGCGGTATTATGATTCGGAGCGGAAATCCCATATGGTGCGTGAGTTGAAGAATATTTATGTTTCCGTGGGTGAATATGACAAGGCGCTTCATATTTTAAAGAGCTATGCGGAGCTTTTTGACGACGCGTACAATGTCTATCTCCAGCTTTATGTACGGCATAGAGCCTGTACTACGGTGAAGGAAAAGAAAGCGGTTTTAAAGGAAGTAAAACGGGCATTCCACAAATATAATACCTATGATTTACGGGATCTTTACGGTGATATTTTAGCGTATGATTTTTTAATGCTCAAGGAGGCGATTCCTGTTAAGGAGAAGCTGATTTCATACACGTCGTCCGACCACAAGGAAATTGACTGGGAGGACAGCAACGGGTGTGTACTGGAGCTAATCCGTCTTAATAAATTTTTAAAGCGCGAGAAAGAGGCAGAGCATTACAGGCTGCTTTTTGTGAATGCCATTGAAAAGTACTTCGGCTGTTCCGGAGAGGAGGCGTATGACCGTTATATCGAAAGCGATCCTACGGCAAGGCTGGATAATTTGACGCTGATTGTTGACTTTTTGGCAATTACGGGTGAGCTTAGGCTTGCCGAGAAGTATGCCGCGATGCTGGAGGGCTGCGTGATGTGTTCCTTCTGCAATTACCCGGCGTGCTGTGACCGGTTTGAGTCGCTTGGGATTCTTTACGAGGCGAAGGGCGATATGGCGCGTGCGTATGAATATTTTGAGAAGGCGGTGCAGGAACGCAGCTACTATAATGGACACGCGATATATCGTTTGATGACGAGGAAAAATTAAAATTATTATTTGCACATTATGAATGGATTGTAGTTATAAATAATATGGAAAGGATATGTGTAAAAACATGATAATAGGAATTGATTTAGGAACGACGAACAGTCTTTGCGCATATTACAGCGACGATGGGGCGAAAATCATTCCGAACCGTCTTGGGAAGCCGCTGACGCCGTCGGTGGTTAGTGTGGACGAACAGGGGATTGTTTCCGTCGGAGAAACGGCACGCGAATATGGATTGCTGCATCCGGACAGGGCGGCGGATGTGTTTAAGCGTTTTATGGGTACGGACAAAAAATACAGCTTGGGCGACCATACATATAATGCTGAGGAGCTTTCGGCTTTTGTACTGCGCGCATTGAAAGAGGATGCGGAAACGTATTTAAAAGAGGAAGTTACGGAGGCTGTTATCAGCGTGCCGGCTTATTTTGATGACAAGCGCAGGAAGGCGACGAAGCGCGCAGGTGAGCTTGCGGGACTGAAGGTGGAGCGCATTATCAGCGAGCCGACTGCCGCTGCGATTGCTTACGGGTTATATGAAAAAAGGGCGAATACGCGCTTTTTGGTATTTGATTTGGGCGGCGGTACGTTTGACGTGTCAATTTTGGAGCTGTTCGAGAATATTTTGGAAGTGCGTGCGGTTGCAGGCGATAATTATTTGGGTGGTGAAGATTTTACGGATTTGCTGGTGAATGAATTCTTGCAGAAAAATGAAATTCCTTTGGATTCGCTCACGATGCGGGAGCTTGGGCGGCTTCACAATGCGGCTGAGATTGCAAAGCGCGAGTTTACGGATAAAGATGAGGTCAGTATTGTTTTCCCATATCAGGATGAGGATAAGGAGCTTCATATTTCACTTAAGGATTATGAGGCGCTTTGTGAGCCTTTGCTAGAGAAAATCAGGAAGCCTGTTCAAAGGAGCTTATCCGATGCACATATTAAGCTTTCGGAGATTGACGAGGTGGTGCTTGTAGGTGGGGCGACGAAGCTTCCTGCTGTGCACAATTTTATCGTAAAGCTGTTCCGTAAGTTCCCTGACACATCAATTAATCCCGACGAGGCAGTGGCGATTGGCGCAGCCATACAGGCGGCGATGAAGGAGCGAAACGAGGCGGTGAAGGAGGTTATTCTGACGGATGTCTGTTCGTTTACGCTTGGCACGGAGATTTCAGTGGAGCGTGCAAACGGGATGTACGAGGCAGGGCATTTCATGCCGATTATTGACCGCAATACCGTCATTCCGGCAAGCCGCACGGAGAGGGTTTACACGTTGCATGACAATCAGGAGAGTATCCGTGTGAATGTCTTGCAGGGCGAGAGCCGTTTTGCGCAGAATAACCTGCTGCTTGGCAGTATGACGGTGCGTGTGCCGAAAAACGCTGCGGGCGAGGAAGCGGTGGACATTACGTATACATATGATATTAACTCGCTTTTGGAGGTACAGGTGAAGGTGATTTCCACGGGTGAGGTAAAGAAGCAGATTATTAAGGGCAAGAGCAATGAGATGTCAGAAGAAGAAGTGCAGCAGCGCATGGAGGAGCTTTCGTATTTGAAGGTACACCCGCGCGATCAGGAGGAAAACAGGTTGCTTTTGCTTAAGGGTGAGCGTCTGTACGAGGAGAGCACGGGTGATGAGCGTGTATTGATTGACATGTGGCTTCGAAAATTTGAGGAGGCGCTGAATTCGCGCAACCGTGAAAATATTGAGGATGCAAGACGCGAGCTGAAAGAGCAGCTTGCGGAATTGGAAAATTTGTAACTATGAGGGCACGGAATCGTTACGCGAATCCGCTTATTTGAGGATGCATTTATGGCATTGTGCGAAGTGTTCCATAGGTAAATAAGACAAACTTTTCACATAAGAATTGTAGAGATTTCATATATATTTTGAATTGTATAAAAAATATACAATATTCCCTTGAATAACAAAAAATATTGTGATATAAATAGGATAACAAAGGCGAAATCACATGTTTTTTGTGCAAAATGCGTAAGAAGGGGGAACCGGTTATGGAATTTCTTGACCAAAAGGGAGCAGCTCGGCTTGTGAGCGAATATATCGAAAGGGAAATAATGGAGAGTAAAAAAATGACAGAACGGGAGCTCTCCGGAAACAGCATTAAACCCGAAGCAAAGGAGGCATTTAACAGAAAGCCGTATTATAGTACGGGTAATATCAACTTAAAATGCCGCCCTGTACTGAGGTAAAAATTGATATGGAAAACAGAAACATCTCTTAAGTCCGGAAAACGGAATTAAGGGGTGTTTTTTGTTAGCTAAATCTAACAAATCCTAAATAAAACATAAACTTATTCCTAAAAGTAAAAATTTTCCTTGACATCTGACAATGAAAGCGTTAATCTTTATCTCGTAAATACTTTGAAAGTCAAACTTTTTGATTTTCAAACAAAATTCGATTATAAAAGAAAAAAGGAGACAAATTATCATGTTAGAGAGAGTAAAGGAAATTATTGAAGAACAGTTAAACATTGAGGATGTGGAGATTACAGAGGCTACACGTTTTAAAGAGGATTTGGAGGCAGACTCCCTTGACCTGTTCGAGCTTGTTATGGCATTCGAGGAGGAGTACGGCGTAGAAATCCCTTCTGAGGATTTGGAGAAGATTACAACGGTTGGTTCCGTTATTGATTACATGAAAGCAAAGGGCGTAAACGCATAATGAAAACAAGAATTACAGAGATTTTAGGAATTGAATATCCTATTATACAGGGCGGTATGGCATGGGTTGCCACGTATCAGCTTGCGGCGGCAGTATCGGAGGCAGGCGGACTTGGATTAATCGGCGCGGGCGGCGCGCCGGCTTCCTTTGTCAGGGAGCAGATCCAAAAGGCAAAAGAGCTGACGGACAAGCCGTTTGGCGTAAATATCATGCTGATGAACCCTGAGGCGGACGAGATTGCGAAGGTCATTGTGGACGAGGGCGTGAAGGTCGTTACCACGGGCGCGGGCAATCCGGCGAAATACATGGAGATGTGGAAAGCGGCTGGTGTGAAGGTTATTCCCGTTGTAGCAAGCGTGGCGCTCGCGAAACTCATGGAGCGCGGCGGTGCGGACGCGGTTGTTGCGGAAGGCACGGAGAGCGGCGGACACATCGGTTCGACAACGACAATGGCACTTGTGCCGCAGGTTGTGGATGCCGTGAGCATTCCGGTGATTGCGGCAGGCGGTATCGCGGATGGCAGGGGCTTTGCGGCGGCGTTTATGCTTGGCGCGGAGGGCGTGCAGCTTGGTACGCGTTTTGTCGTGGCATCGGAGTCGATTGTGCATGAGAAGTACAAGGCAATGTTAATCAAGGCAAAGGACATTGATTCGGCAGTGACAGGGCTTTCGACGGGGCATCCCGTGAGAAGCATCCGCAATAAAATGACGAAGGAATATTTAAAGCTGGAAAAAGAAGGCGCGGACTTTATGGAGCTTGAAAAGATGACGCTTGGCTCCCTGCGCAAGGCAGTCGTGGAAGGCGATGTCGTAAACGGCACGGTGATGGCAGGTCAGATTGCGGGACTTGTCAAAAAGGAACAGCCCTGTAAGGAAATTATCGACGAAATAATGTCGGAGGGCATGGAGTTATTAAATAAAACATTTTAGGATATATACAAACATATGTTTGAACTATATCCCTTATAAAAGAAAGGCACATAAAATGAGCAAAACAGCATTTATTTTCCCCGGTCAGGGTTCCCAGTACGTTGGCATGGGAAAGGATTTTTATGATACATACAGCGAGGCAAAGGAAGTATTTGCGCTCGCGGGCGAGGCGTCAGGGCTTGATATGGAAAAGCTTTGTTTCGAGGAGAACGAGGACATCAATATCACGGAATATACGCAGATTGCGATGCTTGCGGACGAGGTGGCAATCTTAAAGGTGCTTGAGGCAAAGGGCATCAAGGCGGATATTACGGCGGGCTTAAGCCTTGGAGAGTACGGCGCGCTTGCGGCGGCGGACGTTATGGATTTGAAGGATTTGTTTCATATTATCAGAAAGCGTGGCATTTTCATGCAGGAGGCGTATCCGGTGGGCGGCGCGATGACGGCGGTGCTCGGGCTTGACAGCGAGAAAATAAATGAGATTTGTGCGGCGACAGAGGGCATTGTGACAGTGGCAAACTACAACTGCCCCGGACAGATTGTGATTACCGGAGAAGAAAAAGCAGTGGCGGCAGCCGCGCAGGCGCTTTCGGACGCAGGTGCAAAGCGTTGTGTACCGTTGAAGGTAAGCGGCCCGTTCCACTCTGAGCTTTTGAAGGGAGCAGGCGAAAAGCTTGGCGAGGAATTAAAGAACATTGAACTGCGCAATCCGGCAATTCCGTATATCAGCAATGTCAATGCAACGGATGTGACGGACAAGGCGCCGATTAAGGAGCTTTTGCAGAACCAGGTGTCCAATTCCGTGTGCTGGCAGCAGACGATTGAGAAGATGATTGCGGACGGCGTGGATACATTTATCGAAATAGGACCGGGAAAAACCCTTAGCGGCTTTATGAGAAAGATTAACAAAGACGTTAAGTGCATCAATATAGATAAAGTGGAAGATTTGGAGAAACTAGCATGAAGAGATTTTCTAAGCCTGCAAAAGACGCAGCCTAAGAAAATCTAAAGCTTCATGCCGAAGAATGCAAACCGAACAAATTCGGCTTGCATTCTTCAAGGAAGGATATAGGTATTGAAATGTTAGAAAATAAAATTGCTCTCGTAACGGGAGCAGGACGCGGGATTGGGCGTGAAATCGCGCTTACGCTCGCACAAAACGGTGCGACCGTCATCGTAAATTACAACGGTTCGAAGGACGCGGCTGACGAGGTGGTTGCCGCAATCACGCAAAACGGCGGAAGCGCGGAGGCAATACAGTGCAATGTATCCGATTACGCCGCAAGTGAGGCATTCGTAAAGACCGTATTGGAAAAATACAAAAAAGTAGACATTCTTGTAAATAATGCGGGCGTCACAAGGGACAATCTGATTATGCGCATGAGTGAGGAAGATTATGATGCAGTGCTCGACACAAACTTAAAGGGCACTTTTAATATGATTAAGCACCTCTCACGCAGCTTTATCAAGCAAAGAGGCGGTAAAATCATTAACATTACATCTGTAAGCGGAGTGCTTGGAAACGCGGGACAGGCAAATTATTCCGCATCCAAGGCAGGCGTCATCGGGCTGACAAAGAGTGTGGCGAGAGAGCTTGCAAGCAGAGGAATCAACGTCAATGCGGTGGCTCCGGGCTTTATTGACACAGATATGACAAAGGGTATGACAGAGGACGCAAAGAAGGAGCTTTCAGCGATGATACCAATGGGCAGGATAGGCAGCACAAAAGATATTGCGGAAATGGTATTATTCCTTGCAGGCGACAATGCAAATTACATTACGGGACAGGTAATGTGTGTTGACGGCGGAATGTCGATATAAAAAAGACTGTGAAAGGAGCAAGGGTATAGAAATGAAGAAGAGAGTAGTAGTAACAGGCATGGGTGCAATTACGCCGATTGGTAACAGTGTGGATGCTTTTTGGGAAGGCATTCAGCAGGAGAAAATCGGATTTGACAAGATTTCTTATTTTGACGCGTCTGAGTATAAGTGCAAAATTGCGGCTCAGGTAAAGGATTTTGATCCTGCGGAATATATGGACAAAAAGGCGGCACGCAGAATGGAGCAGTTTTGCCAGTTTGCGGTAGCAGCGTCAAAGGAAGCGCTTGAGGATGCGGGAATTGATATGGAGAAGGAAGATGCGTTTCGTGTCGGCTGTTCTATCGGAAACGGTGTCGGCAGCCTTCAGGCAATGGAACGTGAACATACGAAACTTGTGGAAAAAGGGCCATCAAAGCTTTCTCCGTTATTTGTTCCGCTTGTAATTTCCAATATGGCAGCAGGAAACGTCAGCATTATTTTTGGCTTAAAAGGAAAAAACATTAATGTTGTAACAGCATGTGCAACAGGTACAAATTCGATTGGAGAGGCATTCAGAACGATTCAGTACGGTGATGCCGATATCATGCTTGCAGGCGGTACGGAGAGTTCCATTACGCCGTTAGGAATTGGCGGATTTGCCGCACTTACCGCGCTTTCTTCCAGCGAAGACCCGAAACGCTGTTCGATTCCTTTTGATAAGGACAGGAGCGGATTTGTTATGGGTGAGGGTGCAGGCATTGTTGTGCTTGAGGAGCTTGAGCATGCAAAGGCGAGAGGTGCGAAAATTTATGCGGAGGTTGTCGGATATGGCTGCTCTGCGGATGCATTTCACATCACCTCGCCTGCGGAGGATGGCTCCGGCGCGGCGACAGCAATGTTAAATGCAGTCCGGGATGCAGGCATACAACCGGCAGATATTACTTATATCAATGCACATGGCACAAGCACGCATCACAATGATTTGTTCGAAACAAGGGCAATCAAGAGCGCGTTTGGTGATCATGCGAAAAATATCAAAATCAATTCTACTAAGTCCATGGTAGGTCATTTGCTTGGCGGTGCGGGAGCAGTTGAGTTTGTGGCATGCGTAAAAGAAATTGAGGAAGGATTTATTCACAAAACCGTAGGTCTGCAGGAAAGCGAAGAGGAACTGGATTTGAATTACTGCAAGGAGAGCTACGAGGAAGAGATTACGTATGCACTCAGCAATTCCCTTGGATTTGGCGGACACAATGCAAGCATTATCGTAAAAAAGTACACAGAATAAAGAACAGGAAGGGAGCATGGTTATATAAATGTCAGTTTACTCAGCAAAAGAAATTATGGAGATTATTCCCCACCGACATCCGTTTATGCTTATAGATACAATTGAAGAGCTTGATGAAGGAGAGCGTGCACTCGGAAAAAAATGCGTAAGCTTTAATGAGCCGTATTTTGCGGGACATTTTCCGGGAAATCCTGTTATGCCTGGCGTACTGATTATAGAGGCGCTTGCACAGGTTGGTGCAGTTGCCATTTTGGGCATGCCCGAGTGGAAGGGAAAGACCGCATATTTTGTGGGAATTGATAAGGCACGTTTTAAGCAGAAAGTATATCCAGGTGACGTACTGATGCTTGAAACAAAGATTGTGAAGGTAAAGGGACCAATTGGTGTCGGCGAGGCGACAGCGACGGTAAACGGAAAGGTTGTCTGTAAGGCGGAACTAACTTTTGCGGTTGGCGATTAAAAAATGGCGGAAAAGAGGTTTGGTATGGAAAGAAAACGGAGATTTCCTATGAATCTGTACAACAGACTGGAGGAAAAATTAAAAAATAAATCGGAAGAGAATAGTGCCGAAGCAGTTGCAGCAGATGCACCTGCAGTGGAAGAGAAACGGATTAAGTGTCCCAAGTGTGGGAAGATGGTGGAGCGTGAGCGTGTCGTAAAGCATAAATACATCTGTTATGAATGCGGCGGATATTTTCGTGTTAAAACAAATAACCGTATTCGTATGGTTGCTGATCCCAAGACCTTTGAGCCGTGGTTTGAGGACATGGAGGTAAGTAATCCGCTTGACTTTAACGGTTATGAGGAAAAGCTTGCGGCAGCACGGGAAAAGACAGGACTAAAGGAAGCTGTTACGGTCGGACGTTGCAAAGTGTTTGGCGATGATATTGTGCTTGGCGTGTGCGATTCAAGGTTTATGATGTCCAGCATGGGGCATGTTGTGGGCGAGAAAATTACAAAAGCAATTGAGCGCGCAACGCAGCTGAAGCTTCCGGTATTTATGTTTTGCTGTTCCGGCGGTGCGAGAATGCAGGAGGGCATTATCTCGCTGATGCAGATGGCAAAAACTTCCGCGGCGATTAAAAAGCATGGTGACGCAGGGCTTTTATACTGTTCGATTTTGACCGATCCGACGACGGGTGGTGTGACGGCAAGCTTTGCAATGCTTGGTGACGTGATTATGGCAGAACCGGGTGCGCTGATTGGTTTTGCCGGACCAAGGGTTATTAAGCAGACCATCGGACAGGAGCTTCCCGAAGGCTTTCAGACAGCGGAGTTCCTTGTGGAACACGGCTTTGTGGACGGTATCGTGGAAAGAGATGATTTGAAAAAGACGATTCATTTTCTGCTGAGGGCGCATCAGTGCGCAGGTAAAAAGACATATGCTGATTTCTGTGAGGATCCGGGTGTCAAATTTGAACTCAGCGAGAGCTTAAAGGAGCAGACATGGAATTCTACACCGCGTACAGCATGGGAAAAGGTTAAAGCGGTAAGGCAGGTAGACCGTCCTTCTGCAACAGACTACATGGAACATATATTCGATTATTTTACAGAGGCACACGGTGACAGGGGCTTTCACGATGATAAGGCATTAATCGGCGGTATCGGATTCCTTGACGGACAGCCCGTAACCGTAGTTGCGGATTTGAAGGGAAAGAGCTTTGAGGAGTGTCAGGAACGCAACTTTGGTATGCCGCTTCCAGAAGGCTACAGAAAAGCGTTAAGGCTTATGAAACAGGCTGAAAAATTCAACAGACCGATTGTAAGCTTTGTCAATACATCAGGCGCTTTCTGCGGCATTGAGGCAGAGGAGCGAGGACAGGGTGAAGCAATTGCAAAAAACCTGCTTGAGATGTCAGGCTTAAAGGTTCCCGTTTTATGTATTCTGATTGGAGAAGGCGGCAGCGGCGGCGCGCTTGCCACGGCAGTTGGGAATGAAGTGTGGATGCTTGAAAATTCCACTTATTCCATTCTTTCGCCCGAGGGTTTTGCTTCCATTCTTTGGAAGGATTCCAGCAGGGCGCAGGAGGCAAGTGAGGTTATGAACATCACTGCGCAGGATTTAAAGCGGCTTGGTGTCATTGAGGAGATTATACCGGAATTTGGCGGTGCGGGCAAAGACACCACGGAAGCGATTGCAGGTTACATGAAAGAGCATATCAAAGCATTCTTGACAAAATATGAAGGCAAGAGCGGCGAGGACATTGCGGCGGAGCGTTATAAGCGTTTTAGAAATTTCTAAATTTATGGCGCAAAGAAGGATAATCGAATGAATAGAAATGAATTAAAAATAGGCAGCCTCACAGCCCGTGTGCCTGTCATACAAGGCGGCATGGGTGTGGGTGTAAGCCTTTCGGGACTGGCAGGAGCAGTGGCGGCAGCGGGCGGTATCGGCGTAATTTCCACAGCACAGATCGGTTACCGGGATCCGGATTTTGACAGACACCCGATTGAATGTAATTTAAAAGCAATTGGTGAGGAAATCAGGAAAGCGAGAGCAATCGCTAAGGGCGGTGTAATTGGTGTAAATATCATGGTAGCAACAAAGCATTATGAGGAATATGTGAAAGCGGCAGTTGATGCAGGTGTTGACATCATCATATCAGGCGCAGGACTTCCGATGACACTTCCTGAGGTTTCTGGTGATGCGAAGATTGCGCCGATTGTTTCCAGCAAAAAGTCCCTTTCCGTGATTGCAAAGTATTGGAAGAAAAAATATGACAGAAAGCCGGATTTGGTTGTGATAGAAGGTCCGACGGCAGGAGGACATTTAGGATTTCACATTGAGGAAATAGAAGAGTACACTGTTTTACAGACAAAGGATTATGATGAGGAAATCCGGCAGATTATTGCGCTTGCAGACGAGATGGAGGTGCCTGTAGCAGTGGCAGGAGGCATTTATGAGCGTGCGGATATGGAGCGCTATTTGGATATGGGCGCAAAGGCAGTGCAGATTGCAACCCGCTTTGTGACCACGGAGGAATGCGATGCATCAGATGCATATAAGCAGGCGTATATCAATGCCCAAAAAGAGGATATCGTGATTGTGAAAAGTCCGGTCGGAATGCCGGGGCGTGCAATACACAATGCCTTTTTAGATAAGGTGGCGCAGGGTGAGCGGTTTATGAGAGGATGCAGACAGTGTATCAGCACCTGCAATCCTGAAACAACACCGTATTGTATCACGGAGGCGCTTGTGAATGCAGTGAAGGGTAATCTCGATGAGGGATTAATTTTCTGTGGAAGTAATGCTTATCGTGCAGAAAAAATAGAGACGGTAGCCGATATAATGGAGGAATTTTCATAATGGCAATAAAAATTACAGGTACGGGAAGCGCCCTGCCTGAAAAAATAGTGACCAATTTTGATATGGCAGAGCTCGTAGAAACTTCTGACGAGTGGATACGCGAGCGTACGGGTATAGCGGAACGCAGGATTTCTACAGGCGATACAGTGTCATCCCTTGCTGCAAAGGCATGTGCCGATGCGCTTGCGATGGCAGGCAAGGCTGCGGAAGACGTTGATTTGATTTTAGTGGCAACCTGTTCACCGGAGCTGCTGCTTCCGTGCTGTGCGTGTCAGGTACAAAGTTCCATAGGGGCACATCAGGCGGTGGCATTTGACCTGAATGCCGCCTGCTCTGGATTTTTGTTTGCGCTAAACACTGCGTATGCGTATTTGCAGACAGGGCTATACAGAAATGCGCTGATTGTCGGCAGTGAGGTACTTTCCAAGCTGATTGACTGGACAGACCGCTCAACCTGTGTGCTGTTTGGCGACGGCGCAGGGGCAGCGTTTATGGAGCTGTCGGAGGAGGACGAGATTTGTGAAAACGGCAGACCGGTAGGTATTGAGGGAATGGTTATGGGCTCAGACGGAGCCAAAGGCATGGTGCTTGCGTGCGCGGAGAGGGCAGTATCCAACCCCTATTATCAGGAAACGGAACAGGTAAATTCCTATGTTCATATGGACGGACAGGAAGTATATAAATTTGCGACAAGACAGGTTCCTGCTTGCATCAAAGAGGCGTTGGAACAGTCGAACCTTACGGTCGATGATGTTGACCTGTTTGTGCTGCATCAGGCAAATGTACGTATTATTGAGTCCGTGGCAAAGCGTCTGAAGGCAGACTTATCAAAATTCCCCATGAATCTGGACCGTATTGGAAATATGTCATCAGCGACCATACCTGTTTTGCTTGACGAGCTTAACCGGAACGGAAAAATAAAGAAGGGCGACAGACTGGTGCTGTCGGGATTTGGAGCGGGGCTGACCTATGGAGCAAGCATACTCGTCTGGGGCGCTTAGGAAATTTAATTGGGGAATTGGTGCATACATGGAAAAGAATACAAGCAGAACCTTAAATGAGCTGTTGGTAAAACTTTTTAATAACATGATGGATATGGAAGAGCATGCAATCATAACGGAGGAATTTCAGGATATTACGAACAATGATATGCATATCATAGAGGCAATCGGCATTGATGAGCCGCGTAAGATGTCCGAAATTGCAGCCCGTCTCGGCGTTACGGTCGGCACGCTTACGACCAATATGAACAGTTTGGAACATAAAGGCTATATTTTGCGTAAGCGCAGTGAAACCGATAAGCGGGTAGTGTTGGTTGTATTAAAGGAAAAAGGAAGAAAAGCCTTTTTTCATCACAGGGATTTTCACAAGAAAATGATTAAGGCAATCGTGAGAAACTTATATGAGGATGAAATGGAAGCTGTGATTAAGGGGCTGTTGAACCTGAATGACTTCCTGACAAATCTTGATGTGGAAAATATTGATAAAACATGATAAAAGCGGAGATAAAAAATATTCTCCGCTTTTTGTGTTATTTTAAACCTTTCAGTATTCGCTTATTTTCATACATCAGCGCATCTGCCTTATCAATCGCTTCTTTCAACGTCGTACCGCCTTTTATCAGCACATAGCCGTGTGCAATAGTCAGTGTAAATCCTAAGTCAGGTCGTTTGTTAAAATCATCACAATACTGCATCAGCCGTTGGATACATGTGTGGTAGATTTCGTCCGCATTGAGGGCGTTGATAATTGTAAGGAATTCATCACCGCCTGTCCTGTATGAGGAACACTCCTTGTCAAAGTGGACAAATGCATATCGTAGACCGTCGGCAACCGCCTTAATCATCATATCTCCTTTCTCATGACCAAGTGTGTCGTTTACCTTTTTGAGGTTGTTGACATCAAACTGAATGATTCCAAGTGGCGAAAAACTGTCAATAATGTGATTGTATTCAGGGACATGCTCATTGAATGCCGTACGGTTATACAGTCCCGTCATGTAATCCGTCAGTGCAAGGTCATGCAGCATATCCGCTTTCATACCTTTTGAAAAGGTGGTTACAATTTGATTGAACTGGTATACAATCAGGCAGAGCAAAAAGCAAAGCAACGCAACACGGACGTAGGAAGAGTAATCGTTGTAGCTGCCAAGAATATACTTAACAAGCGACACCGTGATGGACAGGACAAGGACACCAAGCAGTGGAATAATGATATATTTTTGTGATGCCTGTCTGTCATTGTTCATGTAGCTTAATACCAAGGGTACCATAAGCGGAATTAAAAATACAATTAATATACGTGTGAAAACAAGGGAATAGTGGAAATCCATGATACCAAGTATCTGCAGGGCAGTAGCTGCAATTAAAGTAACAGTGCTTATAAAACTGAAACCAATGGAAAAGGTTTTTAGTTTTCCCTTTAAACGGTAAACTGCAAGCATGCCGTAAGAAGAGGGAATTGCTGCAAGCGCCGTATATCCCCAAAGATGGACCACTTCCGAATGCCCCAAAAAGAGTTGCCACAGCATGGACTCCGCAGCAAGCCACTGCGCGGAGAAAAATGTGGCTAGTCCAAGGTAGAGCAAATCCCTGCCGGCACGATTTCCATGGCGCATGTAAAAATAGAGCAGAACCATAATCAGACCGCAGATATATAAAAAGGCGCTTAGGATAAAACCGAAAATCCGTTCAGATACGATTTTCCGATATATTTCCTGTGCCCTTCCCAAATAAATATTGTCAATAAGCCCCTTGGAGTTGGTGTAACATGCCGTAACCTCAAGACATAAGGTTACAGGCGTCTTAGATGCATCCAGTGAAATAATGTGCCAGCGGCTTCCGGGAGAATTGCCATAAAGCGGAGAATGAATGCGGAAGTCCTCGTGCACGGGCACGCCGTTAATATATAAATCAACATAGCAGTTGCGTGCGCGAAAAACGATTGCAGTATCCGCTGCTGTCTTATCCAGTGTATAATATATACGCTGCGGCAATAAGGGATCTGCAGTAGCATTACTGTTGTAAAAATCAGACAGGGAGCAGAAGCCGCCTGTTTCATTTGTCCAGTTGTGGGAAAGATCAACCACATCAAAAGTATTGAATGAGAAAAAACGAATAAAGGCGCCCCACATCGAAACGGCAAGCACCAAGTAGAAACCTGCATTCCGAAAACGTATCATGGAAGTCTTAATATATTTTTTAATATTGATAATCATTTGTATACCTGCTTATACTATATAATAAAAAGTTGGTGCTTTTTCCAAAAAATGAAAAAAAACTAGAAATATACACATATATATGATAAAATAAATTTACGAATATTCCAATAGTTAATTCAAAAAATAGGAAAAATTTGTGAAAAACGTGCATGACAGTTATAAAAGGGTAGTTATATAGGGGGGAATTTAATAATGGAGATTATGAAAAGCAGTAAAATTGCCAAGCGGTATATGTATTTTTGTAAGAGCTGCGGATATTTAAGCTTTCAATCAACGCATTGCGAGCAGTGCGGCGGGGAAAAGCTGGAAGAAACTCCAAAACGCTACGGTCTCACGAATCTTGCTTGTATCAGAATGGCAGTGATGGACTTTGAAATGATGAAACAGGAGTTTCGTCGCGAAGCATTAGGCGGATTTGAAGGAGGACAATAGTCCTCCTTGTGCATTTTACGGACAGGATAGAAGAACGGGAGGTGTAATAACGTGGCAGCTTTTACGTTACAGGAGCTTGAGAGCATGGTTACTGTAGGTATGGGTGATTTTAAAGTTGCGTGCGGTGAAGCGAAACTGATTACGAGGGATTTAGGCTCCTGCGTAGGAGTGGCAATCAGGGATCCGAAGACAGGCGTGGGAGGACTGATTCACGTCATGCTGCCGGAATATGATCCAAACGGCTATGAAGCTTCTTATTGTCAGGATGTAAATACCGTAAAGTATGCTAATACAGGACTTGATGAGCTGGTACGCATACTGGTAAAAGAGGGGGCGGAGAGAAAAAGGCTTGTTGCAAAGATTGCAGGGGGTGCGCATATGATTATGTGCCCTGTGATTGCGGAGTGTAATGATATATCCACTCAAAATGTAAAAGCGGTTAAAAGGAAGCTGGAAGAACTTCACATTCCGGTACTTGCGGAAGAGGTTGGAGAACATTACCCGCGCACAGTCGTTTTTGATATGTCAAGCGGTGCGCTGCGGATTGTCACATCAGGACGTCAGGACAGGATGTTGTAAAGAAGCAAGAAGGGAGGGTTGACATGGGAGAAACTTTTCATGAATCAAACGAGATGCAGCTTTTGGAACGCAATATTATAAAAAGCTACAATGAGCTTTTGAAAACGCTTTGGGAAGAGGGCGATATGGATACCCTCGGACAGGTCATTATGGATGACCGTTACAGAAATGAACTGATGGAAATGCATACGGGAAGATTAAGAGAAGGACACGAGATTTAATCGTGTCCTTTTGAAATGCAGGCAAGCGCTGCCCGCCGTTTATGTCCCCTGTAAAGACTTGCAAAGTGGTTATAGAACCAAAACCCTTCAACAAGAACATGGTTGAATATGCCAATCTTGTCCTTGACAGTGCCCTGATAATATGTTCCGCCGTAGTCAATTTCTTTTCGTTTCCTGACATAGCTGATTAAATCGGATTCTGTTTGGATTTCCTCTTTAAAAGAAGTGTATGCCGTACCGACGCACTCCATGCTGTGTGAATCGCTGCCGCCAAACATAGGCAGCCTGTATTCAAATGCCAGCCGTCTTGCTGCCATATTGGAATTTGGTGATTCGCAGGCGTTAAATGCTTCAAGAAAATCAAAGTCCTTCATAATATCAGGGTTTTTCTTGTATGCACGAGTGCGGGTAAAACTGAGATGCCGTTCACCGCATGGATGGGCAGGACCAAGGATACCGCCATGCCTGTGTACCACATCAATCAGCAGCTTTACCGGAAGCCCCCTGCATTCCATAAGCGGAAGCTTTACATGCTCAGGCAGAATTACTAAAATGTGCCCTGCGTCAATCGTGTCATATTCAATTCCTTTTAAAACTACAAAATCGTTGAGCTTTTCTTTTAAATTATCCCTATAATAACGAAAGCCATTGTAGGAATCGTGGTCTGTGACAAGCATCCCGCCGAATCCCTGTGACTTTAGCAATTTAATATATTCTGCAATTTCAACCTTACCGTCCAGTGAACCTTCCTTTGTGTGACAATGCATGTCAAACTTGACAGCAAATTGGATATTGGATTTCATATAGGTTCCCCCTCCAAAAATTTCAGTTATCACATAACATATCTATTGTAGTACAGAAACAAAATATAATCAAATACCATTTTATGAAAATCGAAAATATTTATGCATAAAGTCATTAAACCGTCAAAATCCACTATAAAACAGTGCTGTCACAAAAAAATTTGTCACTTTATCGAAATTGACATTTCGGAATGCATAAACTATAATTACTTGATATAAAAGTTTAGGGTTAGACGTTATTTTGAGAATTAAGAGGGGATTATGATGAAAAACAGGATACAGGAGCTTGCAGGTAAGTACCGTTCACTTCTTGTAATGGGTATTTATGCAGTGTTTTATATGATTGCATTTTTCTATTTGGAGCAGCGAGAAGGTGCAGTTCATGAGATTAATTTTGGAATTGATGCATACATTCCGTTTTGTGAAGTATTTATCATACCATATTTGATGTGGTTTGGCTATGTGGCGATAACCGTATGCTATTTATGCATTAAAGACAAGGAAGAGAGTGAGAGGCTTGTAGCGTTCCTTATGGCAGGTATGACAATTTTTATTGTTGTTTCCGCTGTATTTCCCAACGGACATCATTTAAGACCTGTTGTTTTCCCGAGAGATAATGTGTTTACAGGGATGATAGCGGCGCTCTATGCGAGTGATACACCGACAAACGTACTCCCGAGCATTCATGTATATAATTCCATTGCAATTATGATTGCAGTGTGGAGAAGCAAATGCTTTAAGGGGCATAAGATTATAACAGGATTTATGCTTGCGTTAGGAGTAAGTATTATATTTTCGACAGTGCTGATTAAGCAGCACTCCATGATTGACGTTCTCTTGGCATTTATTCTTTCGGGATTGATGTATTCAATCTGTTACAGGAGAGCAGGCGTTGGGGAAAAGGGAACGGCAAAAAACTGGCAATAAAAAAATTGAGCGTAATGCTCAATTTTTTTGCATTCGTTTTCTTGGACTATCATAAATTTTCGCATTGCCATAATTAATTTGTAAGTGTATTTGCCGATACGCTTTTAATGATAAAATGGGAAATATCATCATAATTTTCTTCGGGCATAATAAACACTTTCCTGCCGCTTTTTAAGGCGAGAGTGACAGATTCTCCCTTTTCGTTCACATCATCACAAACTGCATCGAAATTATTTTTCAGAGATACGAAATCCATTTCCTTTACTAAATTTTTCATACGAGGGTCCTCCTAATCCTGTACTGGGGATTGCCGCCCTGCGTATCAATCAAAATATTGGGGAATGTGGGGAAGGGCGACAAGATTAATTACCTTTAATGTAACAATAATACCGAATTTTGACAGCAATTTCAAGCAATTTTTAAATATTTAATAAAATATTTCCAAAAGTGTTGCCAAACACGGTAAAACCCCTTAAATTGTGCAGGAATTTCACGAGTATTTCGTGATTGAAGGCACAAATCCTTCAAAAATAAATAAGTCAAAGCTTTTTGAAACGCGTTCCAGTTCTTCTTGTGAGCGCACAGTCCATGCTACGCTTAAGGAGCGGTAAAGCTTGCGGCAGATTGTTCTTGAAAGCTCGTTTCTGTGCTTGCAGTTGTATGCCACAAAATCAGGCGATGCATAACAGTTCCCGATTAAATGAGATAACAGAAAGTATGACAGTCGCAGTTTTTTCCTTGTGAAATCCTCTGAAAGCTGCCCTCTTACAATATTGGGGCGATGGATTTTGTACCACCGAACCGCAAGCGGATGAAAAGACTCGATACAGTAGGGACCCTTATAATTAGAAAGAATTTTGTCACAGATGCTGCAAAGTCTGTTGGCATTTTTTTCCACCTTGTATTCAATAATCAGCGGCACACGCCCATCAACAGCCTTGAGGACTTCCTCAAAGGAAGGGATTCGTTCCTCTGTGCCAAGAAGATGAAAATGCCGCAGCTCTTCAAATGTATAATCTTTCAGATAACCTTTTACACCGCAGATACGGTTTAGGGTATCGTCATGGAACACAACGGGCACATTGTCTTTTGTGAGATGTACATCAAACTCAATGCCATAACCCATGTCAGCAGCGTGCTTGATTGCCGTGTATGAATTTTCGGGTAAAAGCGGTTCCCCGCTTTTTCTTGTGCCGTGAAGTCCCCTGTGAGCGTACATATGACCAAAGAACGGTGTGTAATCGGGTCTGCCGCAAATACGCGGTTTGATTGAAATGAGATATAATGCACATGCGATACATAAAAATAGAAATAACAGTAAGATTTTCATGGTGAATGCCTCCTAATAAAATAATATATAAAAGTTAGGCAAAATGCAACAATATCTCAAAATTTGTAACAGTTCAGCCTTCGGCTTCCTGTTACAAGCATCAAGCCATGCAAAACCGCTTCGCGGTGGCTTGATGCATCTCAACCACTACGCTGTTTCACGAACTTTGCAGCAAGTGCAAAGTTCTAGGCTGAACTATTATCAAAATTCCATAAAGTTTTCAGTGAATTATTGTACTTTTTGAATTTTTAGTATAATATAAATCTATATGAACTGATTTTGGATAGGGGGAGTAAGGACAGGTTGGAGCAGAATGGAGGATTATTATGAAAAATAGAATGGTGGCATTGGTCTTGGCGGCAGCAATGGCGCTTGGGACAACGGGCTGCGGACCTTTTACCGTCAACAACAGCAGTCCTGCGGATATTGCAAAAGACAGTATTGCAAATGAGTTCCATAATGGAACGCAGGAAAGTACAGTTGCCAAAGAAGATATAGAAGATGCGTCTGCCGGGGTGGACAGTGAGCCCAAGGATGTACGGTATCAGGATGATTATTATGAATATGTGAATCAAAATCTTCTCTCTAAGATAGAGCTTGCAGCGACAGATGCGCACTGGGATTGGTTTGGCGAGCTGAATGCCGTGGTAAGCAGCGAGATGGAGGATATCATTCGCGATCTTTCCAAGGACGGGAAAACATATGAGAAAGGCACACCTGAACAGAAAATTAAAGATATGTATGAATGCGTTTCAAACGTGGAAAACAGGGATGCAACCGGATTAGGACCGTTAAAGCCTTATATGGACAGTATCCGGAATGCAAAGAATATTGATGAGTATTTGGATGCTTTGGCACATTTAAGCGGTGAATTTGGATTTAGCAGTATTGTGGGCGGCTATTATATTTCACAGGATAAGGCTGATTCAAGCGAGTATTCCGTATACATGATGTATGCAGACACACTGATTGGAAAGGAATACATTGAGGGTGAGGCGACAAAAGAATATGTTGATATGTATCTTGACTATGTCAATGATATGCTGATGGAGTTTGGCATGAGCGCAAGCGAAGCGGCAGCAAGCACGGATTCCATTGAAACACTTCTGCGTGATATCTGTGCGTCTACACTTACGACAGAACAGTTGTACGATCCGGCAATTACGTACAATGTTTATACAGCGAAAGAACTGCAGCAGCTATACACGAATGTGGATGTGGATAAGATGCTGAAAACACTAGGCGTTGCTGGGCAGGACCGGTATATTGTGATTGATGTGGAGCAGGCGAAAAAGATTAATTCGCTGCTGGTAGAGGAAAATCTTCAGGCATTAAAGGATTATTCCAGCTTTGTTATGTTAAATGATGTGGCGGAGTACGCGTCGTCCGGTTATGTAAAGCTGCATGATCAAATGCAGAATGCACTTTACGGCATTACGGAAAGCTGGGGCGATGAAAAGATATGGATGGATCTGACGCAGGATCTGTTACCATGGGACTTTGGCACCATTTATGTGGAAAAACATTTTTCACAGGAGGATAAAGAGGCTGTCGAAGATATGATAGACCTGATATTGAAGGAATATGAGGAAATTATCAAGAAACAGGAATGGATGAGTGATGCAACGAAAGCAAAGGCAATCAAAAAGCTTGAAACGATGCAGGTGAAAATCGGATATCCCGAAGAATGGCCTGCTGCAAAGGATATGATGCAGGTAACGCCGATATCAGAGGGAGGAAGCCTTCTGTCAAACTGGCTTGTCAGCATGCAGGTGGCAATTGATGCCCAACTGCAGAATCTTGGCACAAAGGTAGACCGCTCCGAATGGGATGTGACGCCGCAGACAATCAATGCAATGTACGATCCGTTAAACAATGAGATTATTTTTCCGGCTGCGATTCTGCAGGCGCCGTTTTATAACAGCAGAAATTCTGACGGAGCGAATTTGGGAGGAATCGGCTTTGTCATTGCACATGAGGTCAGCCATGCGTTTGATTCAAGCGGCGCATTGTATGACGAATATGGAAATTACAATGTATGGTGGACTAAGGAGGAGCTTGCGGAGTATGAAAGGCTTTCGCAGTCAATCGTAGAGTATTATAATAACTATGAGATGATGGGGATTAAGGTGAACGGAGACCTTACTCTTATGGAGAATATAGCGGATCTGGGCGCTATGACGTGTATTACTTCCATTATAGGAGATGATGAAGAGGCGCTGGATGATGCTTTTGGTCAAATGACTTATAATTGGGCAAGTGCAGATACGGCGAGCTTTATGATGTATCTTTTAAATACGGATACACATTCACCAAATAAAATCCGAGTGAATGCGGTGCTCAGCTCATGTGATGCGTTTTACGATATTTATGATATCAAGGAAACGGATGGGATGTATGTGGCGCCAAAGGACAGGGTCGGGATTTGGAGATAAAACAAGGGGAACAGGTATTGAATTAAGGGGGAATGAAAATGAAGGAACTAAGGAAAAAAATTACGGTATTTTTTATGATGGCAGCGCTGTCTGCAACTACAGTGCCGGTTATGGCTGTTTTTGATACGTTACAGGTACAGGCGGCGGAGTTTAGTGTGACGGAAAGCAAAGCGGTACTCTATAGCAACGCTAACACGAAAGTATTTCGGACACCGGATGAAAATTCGGGCGTGGTTACGACAATTGCAAGCGGACTTCCGGTGGAAGTAACGGGAATCACCTCAAACGGCTGGTTCCGGATTTCATTAAACGGTGTTTTCTATGTGCCTGGATATGGGCTGGAATCAAGGAACTCTGGAAATACAAATCCAGTGGTGAACAATACGGATATATCCACTTTGACAAAGGGGACGTTTTCCTTTTTCAAGAATCCGCAGCTTGGTGATTTCACAAAATCAGAAGTGGAGGACATGGATGAAAATACCTATATCAAGTATTTGGACTCCTATTTAATGGGATATGCCATGATTGAAAACTGTATCTTACAGAATGTTGGTGAGCGGCTTAAGACGGTATATGAGAACGAGGCAAGGCTCGATAAAAATGTGGCAGGCATGACGATGCAGGCGTATCTGATTAATTACAGAAATAATTATTTAAGTGACAGTTTGGCGGGACCATTTCGGTCAGAAAAAGATTTAAAGCTTGCAATGAACAGGGCAATCCGATATGATATCAACACGTTTGGAGCAGTTTATAAAAGCTCGAGTGTCGGCGACAGCGAGAGCAAAATGACAAAGCTTTTGGAAAGTGTTATTGAACAGATGAAGGCGGAACAGGGGGTTTCCTTTACATGCCGTATGGAATATGGGGATTACAAAACGGGCGACGGTGATGAGGGAAAAGGCTGGATCATTGAGTTTACAAGGAAAAAATAGGAGTAAAGCTACCAATGTATAATAAGGAACATCTTGTAACAGCTGATAAAGAAGGAAATTTTTACTGTAGGGCGGTGGATGCTGTTCTGAATTACCGTGAAAATCAGCAGGTATGCGGAGCTGGTTGTCCGTGCTTTGTTATGACGGATTCCGTTATGGCAAAGCAGGGTTGCTTTTTGTGTCAATATGAGGGGGAGAGGTCTGATAAGGACTCACCCCTCTTTCCGTCTGTGCGTGGATTGGATGAAGGGCTTGAGAAGGCGTATCGGTTTGCGGCAGATGCGCATCATGGGCAATGCCGAAAAGGAACGGCTATTCCGTATTTCACACATATTATTACAACCGTCAATTACTGCATGGAGCTTACGGATGATTTGGAAATAATCCAGGCGGCGATTCTCCATGACACGATTGAGGATACATCCGTGACACTGCAGGATTTGCGGGAGAACTTTGGGGAACGTGTGGCGCGGATTGTGGAAGCGGATACAGAAGACAAGCGTCGTGACAGACCGGCGTCTGAAACATGGGAAATCAGAAAGCGGGAAACGGTGCTGCATTTAGCAGATAAACCATATGAGGCGAAGATTGTAATGCTTGCGGATAAAACTGCAAATGCGGAGTCTCTTTTCAGGGAATGGGAGCGGATTGGCGATGTAGTTTGGGAAAAATTTAACATGAAGGATAAAAAAAAGCAAGAATGGTATTTCCGGTCTGTAGCGGACTGTCTTGCAGAGTTTTCTGATACAAGTGTCATGAAAAAGCTTATGGAATACATAGACAAGCTTTTTGGAAAGAAGGCGGAATATGAATGAAACGGTGGTTACGCTGAAAAAGGGAGAAGGAAGAAACCTGAAAGCGGGCGGACTGTGGATCTATGACAACGAGATTGATACCATAAAAGGTTCGTTTCAAAATGGCGCCATTGTTCTTGTCCATGATTTTGACGGATTTGTTATGGGGCGCGGTTTTATTAATCAAAATTCAAAGATCAGGATCCGTATGATGACGCGTAATCCAAATCAGCAGGTAGATGATAAGCTTTTGAAAAAAAGGGTTCGGATGGCATGGGAATACAGGAAAGACACTGTGGATACATCTTCGTGCAGGTTGATTTTTGGAGAAGCGGATTTTTTGCCCGGGATTGTGGTCGATAAATATGAGGATGTGCTTGTTGTGCAATCGCTTGCACTTGGCATGGAACCTTTTAAGGAAACGATTGCGGCGCTTTTAAAGGATGTGCTTTTGGAGGATGGCATTAAAATTCGCGGTGTATATGAGAGAAGTGATGCAAGAGAACGTGACAAAGAGGGGATTCGCCGAATAAAGGGTTTTATTGGGAATGCCTTTGACACGAATGTTGAGATTGTCGAAAACGGCGTGCGTTATATGGTTGATGTCGAAAACGGTCAAAAGACAGGCTTTTTTCTTGACCAAAAGTATAATCGCCTTGCGATACAGAAGTTATGCAGGGGGAAGCGTGTACTGGACTGTTTTACGCATATGGGAACATTTGCATTGAATGCAGGCATTGCAGGGGCAAAAGAGGTCACAGGACTTGATATTTCGGAGTTTGCAATACAACAGGCGACGGATAATGCAAAACGCAATGGCTTGCAGGATACGGTGCGGTTCCAGTGTGCAAATGTTTTGGATGAACTGCCCCGTTTGGCTGCAATGGGAGAGCAGTATGATGTGGTAATTTTGGATCCTCCGGCATTTACAAAATCAAGGGAAGCAACAAAAAATGCGATAAAGGGCTACCGTGAAATTAACCGCAAGGGGTTGCAGCTTGTGAAAGACGGCGGTTATTTGGCGACTTGTTCCTGCTCACATTTTATGACGCAGGATTTGTTTGCAAAAACAATCAGGGAAGCGGCAAAGAGCGTACATAAGCGACTGCGTCAGGTGGAGTTTCGGACACAGGCGCCGGATCATCCGATTTTGTGGGCGGCGGATGAGAGTTATTATTTGAAATTTTACATTTTTCAGGTGGTAAGCGCATATTGACAGATTTTGTTACATATATGTTTACGAATTATCCGTAATTGTCTGTTAATGTAGAAAAATGTTGACAGGATATCTATTATTTGATATCATAAAGAAAAGTTTAACGCGCTATACTTTATAAAAATTTAATAAAATTTATTTCTAAAATAGGATGATATTGTAAGCAGTGTCTGAATAGTTTAGAAATGAAGATGACAAAATGAGGAAGGAGAATAGTTTAGAAATGGAAGATAATACAAATGTAGTTGATAAAGGTGGTTTTTTATGGGGGTTACTTGGATGTTGTATCCCTATCGTTGGTTTAATCTTATTCCTTGTATGGAAGGACACAAAGCCAAAGACCGCTAAAGCAGCAGGAATCGGTGCTCTTGTTTGTGTTGGACTGTCAATTGTTTACTACATTATTATGTTTGTTATAATTGGAGCAGCAGGTCTTGCTGGCTAATCGTTTTGGTAGATTTTTGCAGATTTTTTTCGGATGCCATGCAAGACCGGATCGTTCTTTCTATTTTCGTGGGAAACAGTTTCCGATTTGCGCACGTTGTACAGGGGAACTGGTCGGCATGCTGATTGGCATTTTGGGCGCTGTCTGTTTTGGCATTCCAAACTTTTGGGTTGTATGTCTTATGATGCTTCCCTTGGTTGTGGATGGTTTTACACAAAGGCTGACAGCATATGAAAGCAATAACATACGGAGGCTATGGACCGGTATTTTATTTGGGATTGCTTTTATCTTTATGTTTATTTATTTTCATCGCACCTGTGTCCGCATTGCAGCGTGGGTTTTAAAGTTTTTTAATGATCCGCAGGATGTAGACAGGGTGATGGAGCGGTTTTTATAAAACTGAAAATTTGAGAAATCGGGGTTGAGCATGGTATATGGTTTATCCCGATTTTTATATTTAGGAGGAAGACAAAGAATAATTCCTATGTTTGAGAAAGGAGTAAGGAAATATCAATGGGCATTACCGAAGCAAACAAAAGTTGTCCTTATGTAAAGAAGTGCGGAGCATGCCATATTGGAGACAGGACTTATGAGGAGGAGCTTGCGGAAAAAAAGCGGCAGATTGAGCGGTACATAAAGAAGTATTGTCCTGTAAAAGATATGGCGGGGATGTATTACCCGTATCATTACAGAAATAAAGTGCACGCCGTGTTTGGCAGGATTAAAAATGAAGTGGTCGCAGGGACTTATGAGGAAGGAACCCATAATATTATTCCGATTAAGGACTGCCTTATCGAAGATGCGCAGGCATCGGCGATTATCAAAACCGTCACGGAACTGATAAAATCTTTTAAGATTTGGATATATAATGAGGATACAGGACGCGGTCTTATGCGTCATATCCTGGTTAGAAAGGGCATGTCCACAAAACAGATTATGGTGGTGCTTGTGACAGCAGGGGCGGAGTTCCCGCATAAAAATAATTTTATTGCAAAGCTTCGTGAGCTTCATCCGGAAATTACGACCATTGTTCAGAATATTAATGATGAGAATACCACAATGGTTCTTGGAGAAAGAGATAAGCCGCTTTATGGCACGGGATATATTGAAGATGTGTTATGCGGTCTGCGTTTTCGGATATCACCTTCGTCTTTTTACCAGGTAAATTCCGTACAGGCACAGGTATTGTATAAAAAGGCTGTTCAGAAAGCTGCACTCACGGGAGAGGAAACGGTAATTGATGCTTATTGCGGCATTGGTACGATTGGTATGGTGATGGCAGCAAAGGCACGGCGGGTTATCGGAATAGAGCTGAATCAGCATGCAGTGAGGGATGCTAATGCAAATGCAAAGCGGAATAACCTTAGCAATATTCAGTTTGTTGCGGCAGATGCTACGGAATATATGACACGCATGTCAGAAAACGCAGAACGCGCAGATGTGGTTGTGCTTGATCCGCCGAGAAGCGGTAGCACGCCGGAATTTGTTAAGGCAGTTGCTGCGATAGCGCCGAAAAGGATTGTGTATATATCATGCAATCCTGAAACTTTGGAACGTGATTTGGAGTGGTTTCGGAAGGCGGGGTATAGGGCTGCAGAGGCAGAAGGGGTTGATATGTTTGCCTTTACGAATCATGTGGAAGTAATCTGCAGCTTATATCGTGCATGATGCGCGTTTATTTGAATAAAACTGTATTGTGATAGCTGCTGGATACCAATCCAGAGCGGGCAGTGCTTTAAAATGCGGAAAGGATGTCTGTTATAGATACTGATAATTGACACAAATGCGCTCAATTGATAAAATATATAATAGATGAATTATTTTCTTCATTATTAATGCAATGAGATTGAATGAAAAATACAAAAACACTGTTCTGGGGTATGGCGGTGTGTGAGGAGGATATTGATGTATCATTGTCATGTATGTTTTTATTTTATCGGAAATGAAAGTCAGCTGTTTGAAATTATTAGATGTATGCCTGCGCTTCCTTCGTCTGAATATGAGTTTATAGAAAACAAAAGTGCCGATAGAGAATCTGCGTCACGGGCTGATGTGATTTTGGCAGACTTGAGGGAAATGAATGCAGTAGAAGCCGTGCGTAATCTGACTGCATGGAAAAAGCAGGAGGCTGATCTGATACTGCTGGCGGAACAAGAGCAGCTTGATGGTATGGCAGACTGTTTGAATGAGGTTACGGATATTTGGACGCTGCCGATGAGTGATGCCGTGCTACGGTTTCATTTTTTGCGGTGGCAGCAGTCCCTTAAAATGACAAAAGATTTTTGGCAGACCAGCCAATATTTGGAGAGTACAATTAACAGTGTACCGAATTTGATTTGGTATAAGGACAAAAACGGTATTCATGAGAAGGTGAACGACAGTTTTTGCAAAACGGTTAATAAAACAAAGGAGCAGGTACAGGGACGCGGGCATGCGTATATTTGGGATGTGGAACAGGATGACCCGGCATGCATTGAGTCGGAACGGATTGTTATGGAAAAGCGGGAAACCTGCATTTCCGAGGAAACTATTCAAACCGGTGATGGTACAAGAGTGCTTACAACATATAAATCCCCACTGTATGATTTGGACGGCAGTGTTATGGGAACTGTTGGTGTGGGAATTGATATCACGAAGGAACGTGCCTATGCGCAGGAGCTGATTAAGAAAAACCAAACGTTAGAAATGCTTTTTACAACGATGGACTGCGGCGTCATGTGCCATACCATGGATGGAAAACGCATCATTAATATTAATCGGGCAGCTTTGGATATTTTGGGATATGATTCCATAAGTGATTTAGAAAAAGACGGGTTTTTTATTGTCGCTCCTTCTGTGTTGGAGGAAGATAAGCAAAAACTTCAAATGTGTATCCAATCATTGAAAGACGTGGGGGACAGCGTCAGCTTAGAATATCGTGTCCGCCATGCGGATGGAGAGATTATTCATGTGCTGGGTAGTTTTAAGCTTGTTGAGGAGGATGGCGAATTATGCTATCAACGTTTCCTGCTAGACCGTACAGCGCAAAAACTGCAAGAGGAGGAAGAACGGTTAAGGGATAAACGAGAGCAGTTAGAGCTGATTCATGCGCTCAGTATTGATTACAATTTGATTTGTTTCTTTGATTTGGAAACAGGGATGGGAAAATCGCTTCGGATTGGCGAATGTAAGAATAATATATTGGAAACCATTTTTTCCGGAGAGCTCACTTTAGAGGAATGCATGGGACGCTACATAGATACAGGCGTTTATGATGAAGATAAAGAAATGATGCGCCTTGCGGTTTCAAGAGAGAGGTTAAAAACAGAGCTTTTGGAAAAGCCAATTGTTCATACAAATTACCGTATTACCTGCTGCGGCGAGCTGCGGTATTTTCAGATGAAAATTGTGCGTGTGGGAGAATGGAATAAGAACCATGGCATTGTTTTGGGATTTCGCAGTGTGGATGAAGAAACACGTGCCGAACGGGAGAAAAAGGCGCTTTTGGAGAATGCACTTTCCCAGGCGAATCGGGCGAATAAGGCTAAGAGTACGTTCCTCTCCAATATGTCCCATGATATCCGTACTCCGATGAATGCCATTATTGGTTTTACGGCATTGGCAATTACGCACATTGACCGCAAGGAACAGGTGGAGGAATATCTCAAAAAGATTATGACATCGGGCAATCATCTGTTAAGTCTGATTAATGATGTTTTGGATATGAGCCATATTGAAAGCGGGAAAATTCATTTGGAGGAAGAGCCGTGCAGTCTGCCTGATATCATGCATGAGCTGCGCAACATTATTCAGGCGGATATTCATGCGAAGCAGCTGGATTTGTATATGGATGCAGTTGATATTCATAATGAGGAAATCTGCTGTGACAGGCTGCGACTGAATCAGGTGCTCTTAAATCTCTTGAGCAATGCCATAAAATATACGGGCGCAGGCGGTATGGTCAGTATGAAGGTGATTGAAAAGGGCGGTGCACCGGCAGGATATGCAAACTATGAGTTTCATATTAAAGATACCGGAATTGGCATGAGTGAGGAATTTGTCGCGCATATATTTGAGCCTTTTGAGAGAGAACGCAATTCTACAATCAGCGGTATTCAGGGAACGGGACTAGGAATGGCGATTACCAAGAATATCGTGGATATGATGAACGGTACCATTGAAGTAAAGAGTAAACAGGAGATGGGAACGGAGTGTATCGTTTCTATTCCGTTGCGTGTAAACGGTGAAAGGAAGAAGGAACCGCAGACAATTCCGGAGTTGACCGGTCTGCGTGCGCTGGTGGTGGATGATGATTTCAACACCTGTGATAATGTATCTTGCATGCTCCAGCAGATTGGATTGCGGGCAGAGTGGACGCTGTCGGGAAAAGAGGCCGTTTTGCGTACACGCCAGTCGGTTATGCGGGATGATCCGTATTTTGTATATATTATAGATTGGCTATTGCCTGACATGAATGGTGTAGAGGTGGCAAGAAGGGTTCGGCAGGAAACGGGAAAGGATGTTCCGATTATTGTTTTGACGGCATACGATTGGACTGATATTGAGGATGAAGCGCGGGAGGCAGGTGTGACCGCATTCTGCAGTAAACCTCTGTTTTTCTCGGAACTGCGAGGATGCCTTTATTCGATTGTGAATGTGGATCATATCAATAAGGCGCATGAGGTGGCGGTTGAGCCGCTGCGCACTGGACGTATTCTGCTTGCGGAAGATAATGAGCTGAATCAGGAAATTGCGGTTGCAATTTTGGAGGAAGCTGGATTTTCTGTAGAGGTTGCGCCAAACGGTCAGATTGCAGTGGATATGCTTAAGGATTCGGAGCCGGGATATTATCAGGTTGTGCTGATGGATGTTCAAATGCCGGTGATGAACGGATATGAGGCGACAAGGGCAATCAGGAAGTTGGAGAATAAAAAGCTGGCGGCACTTCCTGTTTTGGCAATGACTGCAAATGCTTTTGAGGAGGATAAGCAGGAAGCGCTTAGAAGCGGAATGGATGGTCATATTGCGAAGCCGATTGACATGAAGACGCTGATGGAAATGCTGGATGAGGTGCTTGGAAAAAGGGAACCGTCTTAGAGGAGGAATACAAATGGATAGGAAAGAGAAGGTGATTGTGATTGACTTTGGTGGTCAATACAATCAGCTGGTGGCAAGGCGTGTCAGAGAGTGTAATGTTTATTGTGAAATATATTCATATAAGACAGATCTTGAACAGATTAAGGCAATGAATCCAAAGGGAATTATCCTTACGGGCGGTCCCAACAGTTGTTATGAGGAAGGCGCGCCGACGTATCAGGAAGAACTGTTTTCGCTGGGGATTCCGGTATTGGGGCTTTGCTATGGTGCACAGCTTATGATGCATGTACTTGGCGGCAGGGTGGAGAAGGCACCGGTGCGTGAGTATGGTAAGATACAGGTTTCGGTAGATTCTTCTTCTCCTTTGTTTGACGATGTGTCAGAAACCACAGTCTGCTGGATGAGCCATAATGACTATATTTCTCAGGCTGCTTTGGGCTTTCGGATTATTGCCCATACGGCAGACTGCCCGGTGGCAGCAGCGGAGTGTGCCAAGAAGAAACTTTATGCGATTCAGTTTCATCCAGAAGTGCTACACACCGTTGAAGGTACCAAAATGTTGTACAATTTTGTGCGCGGCGTCTGTGGGTGTGCGGGGACTTGGAGAATGGATTCCTTTGTAGAGGAGTCCGTAAAACAGATTCGTGAAAAGGTTGGCGGCGGTAAGGTTTTGCTTGCGCTTTCGGGCGGTGTGGATTCGTCGGTTGCCGCAGGTTTGCTGTCGAGGGCGATTGGGAAGCAGCTCACCTGTGTTTTTGTGGATCACGGTCTGCTGCGCAAGGATGAGGGCGATGAGGTTGAGGCGGTATTTGGTCAGGACGGAGATTTTGACTTGAACTTTATCCGTGTCAATGCCCAGGAGCGGTATTATGCGAAGCTTGCAGGTGTAACGGAGCCGGAGCGTAAGCGTAAGATTATTGGGGAAGAGTTTATCCGCGTGTTTGAGGAAGAAGCTAAGAAGATTGGTGCGGTGGATTTTCTTGCGCAGGGGACGATTTATCCGGATGTGGTAGAGAGTGGTCTTGGCGGAGAGTCGGCTGTGATTAAGTCGCACCATAATGTTGGCGGATTGCCGGATTATGTGGATTTTAAGGAGATTATCGAGCCACTGCGCGATTTGTTTAAGGACGAGGTTCGCAAGGCGGGGCTGGAGCTTGGGATACCTGAGAAGTTGGTATACAGGCAGCCGTTCCCGGGACCAGGTCTTGGGATTCGGATTATTGGAGAAGTGACTGCCGAGAAGGTGCGGATTGTGCAGGACGCGGATGCGATTTACCGCGAGGAGATTGCGAAAGCGGGACTGGACAGGAGTATCGGGCAATATTTTGCGGCACTGACGAATATGCGGTCTGTGGGTGTTATGGGTGATGAGCGGACTTATGATTATGCGGTGGCGCTGCGCGCGGTGAATACGGTTGATTTTATGACGGCGGAGAGTGCGGAGGTTCCGTTTGAGGTGCTACAAATGGTTATGAGCCGGATTATTAATGAGGTGCGGGGGGTTAATCGGGTGTTCTATGATTTGACTAGCAAGCCGCCGGGGACGATTGAGTTCGAGTGATGAAATGGGTTTTGAGAAGCTAGTATTTATGCGGATTCCAAACAAAATTGTTTAGGTGTTGGCAACGATTTGGCAACATTTTTCACATCACGCATTAAATAATTACATCAATGGCATAAGAAAAACCTTGCTGATTTTCAGATATGTAACTGAATATCGGCAAGGTCTTTTTATGCTTATTTCTGTTTTTTCTTTTTAGCTGTTTTCTTTTCTTCTTTCTCGATTTTCTGAAATTCCTCCATAAGCATATCGCTGA
>CAJTSD010000027.1 GCA_910578795.1 uncultured Lachnospiraceae bacterium | reverse complement strand
GAAGCATACTATTTATTGATAAACGCTTCGTGGATAGCTCAGATGCAATAATTACTCCACAACCGCTATAATCTGACCTAAAAAGTCAGACTTTTCTATAGCAATACCATTGGCGTGAATTAGTAATACTCCTGTATTGCCGACATTATCCAAATATATAATTGCTCGTTCACCGTTACTTAAAACAGTTTCTAATGGAAAAGGATTTTTGATTTTAAACGGCAATGTAACAATAATCACTCTTTCATAAGATGCTGCTATATTTTTTACATCGAGATAGCACGACAGTACTGCAATATTCCCTATTCTGTAACAGTTGGAAAAATCATATTCGCAATGCTCGGGATTTCGCACCAAACCAAATCGTTGGATCATAAAATTGCTATTTATCTGATTAATACGATCCGCAAACTCAGATTTTAATTCATTAATAGCCATTGCGCTTGCAATATGCCCGGCATCAGCGTTAGCTGATATTTCCCCAAGGGTATTCAGTACAGTACTCTTTTTTACATATCGTTCATCTGTATCTTCAGAATTGTAATATAGATGCGATGCACTGATATTGTCTGTGCTTATATTTGAAAATCCGTCTATACTTTGGCTGTCATTTCCATGAATCCCGTCAATATCAATGGAAATACTTTGGTTACCGGTTGTAATTTCACAACATTGTGTAACAATCTCGGTTGCTGTTATATTAGAACTATCAATGCTATAAAAATTGTTAATACTTTGATTGCCGGTTCCGTTGAATCCAAAGCCATTGTAAGAAAATCGTTCATCATCATTGCCGATTGTTCCACCGTCTACAGGTAATGCACCAATATTTTTTGCAGTGATGTTTACATTTCCGTGCCTGAAATCAGACTCTTCACTTCCTTTAATACCTGTAACTGCCGTTTTTTGGAGAGCTTCCAATGCTTCATGTGCTTTTTCGTTGTAATATTTTGCATTATCCGTATTTTCTCCTTGGCGGAAACCACTGTCACCGACTGCATAACTTTTTGCTAAGGAAGCAGCAGAAGAGAGTTCGTTTGCTTTTTGAATTGCAGTGCTTGCACTGTCTGCCGCATTGGTTTCAGCGTTTTTCGCATTTTCAGCATAGGACTTTTCTTCGTCTGTTATGTTGCTTACAATTTCATTTATTTCCGCATCGAAACTACTTATTTTTTGATTTGCTGTGTCGATGACAGAATTGCATTCTGTAATAATAGAATTAGAACTGTCTTTTATCTTCTGAAATTCGGTTTTCCGGTTTTCTTCGTTTTCCTTTCTTTGATTTTCGTTCGCAATGCGTTCCTTTTCCAAATTTACCATATTGTCAAGAACATCATAGGAATCAATGGAAGATATATGACTTCCATCGTGGACCCGCGGTTCTGTAAGTATATTGAAGTTCCATGTCGTAAGTGAGATTCCATTGGAATCTTCAAGGTGCAACTCACAGATATTTGTTCCGGCGGCAGTAAGTATCTGACTGCCATTTCCGACAGAAGTGTCAATGATTATATTGGAACCGTTTATAGAACAGCATTCACGCCCTTGAAATTGGGTTCCGTCTGCTTTGGCAATCCTAAGATATACGGTGCAGTCTGATAAATCAAAAGGCTCATCATGATCCATAATATGAAAAATAAATTTGCGCCCAGTATCAAACTGTTTGGCATTGAGGGTTAAAACGCCCTGTTCATTGTAAAAACTCAGATTATTTCTTTTTGTTGTATTCAATTTAAAAATCTCCTTTCAGGGGGTGTCGTTAGTATGACTTGTAAGAACTGCATCCCACGGTTTATTCCGTGGGATGCTGCCCCTGTGTCAAGCCTGTGCCGTGGCTGCGGTTTATTCCTCAATAAGGATTAAATCAAGGATGTTATCATCCTGGTCCGCCATCAGGTCACAGGTGATGGTCAGGCTGCCCGGATCGCCGTTGTTTGAGAAGCTCAGCGACATGTTGGACTGCGGTGCGCACTTTGCCGCAACAAGGCGGTACGGGAGCACCCCGTCGTCCTCCGTCTTCATCACGGTATCACCATAAACAGTGAAGTTTTTGGGGAAGCTTGTGGATTTGATGCTGATTTTCTGCACGCCCTCCATAACCTCCTTCATGTAGTAGACGATGACGCTGCTGCTTTGCGCAGGTGCGTCGGTGAGGGTAATGATTTTGTCCGCAACGGTGCACGCAAGCTCCGTGCCGCAGTCGTCGCCGCCCGCATAGACAACGGTTGTGCCTGCAACGGGTGCATCTGAGAGCGTGACGGTGCCGTCTGCGCCGACAACGGCTTCAACCCTTGTCACAAATTTTGCTGACTTTTCAAGCGAGCCGCCCGTAATCAACTGCCAAAGCTTGACGGTCTGAATCTGCGTTTCAATCGTGATTGTGCCGCCTCTTTCACCTGCAAACTGGACGCGCTTTGGGTGTCCCTTGCCGCCGCAGGCAAAAACGGACTCGCCCGTCAGCTCCGTTGTGGTGACATTGGCGAAGTCAAGGTTTAAAAACGGTTTCTTTGTTGCGTAGTCCACGAAGATCAGGTCGCAGACTTCCCTGTTAGACATGTTTTGGTTGCTCATAATTGTTTCCTCCTTTTTATGAGTAGATAATAAATATGAAATTGTATCTGAACAGCAGGTATTTGACTCCTGTTATTCACAATAAGGAAAACGGGAGGGGACTGCCGGAAGCCTTGAAATATAAGGCGTTGCGGGGCATTTAAAAAAGTCTAGCCGTATGCTGTGCATTCTGTTCCCACCAAGTCCTTTTTGTTTCCAGCCGCCTCTTTTGCCGGCATTCAGCACAATAATGTGTATTTTTTCCGGTTTGCCTGATTAAGCGGTCGCACCGCGAACAGCGGATAAATTTTCCGCTTCCCGTATGTTTCAAATATTCGTATCCAAGTTCCCTGAAATCGCTGATTTGAAGAACGGCTGCCCCTTGCATATCAACAAAATTTACTCTTAAGTTCAGATTGTCGTTCTGACCGGAAAACGAAATCAGCCCGGTTTTTTCAAGCTCATTTAAGTACAGAAATTTATCATTTCGGTATTTCACTGTTACTTTGGCAATCCGGTACAACTCGGGAATGGAAGCATTGACCCACCCGTTGTTGTGTTCGGAAACGGTATTGTACAGTTTGGCATAGCACAGCATGGTGAACAGCAGTGCTTGGTATTTTTGATTTTGCAATGCCGCAATATGGTCCAATTCGCTTTGCGTAATACTGATTTGGTCAATTTCCCGTAAAGGATACTTTGCCGCTTTCCCGGAAATGTCTTCAATCAGTTTTTCCCATAAGGCGGGATTATAGTTTTTGCCATTATGCTGCATAAATGCGTGCAGTTTTTCCATTGTAGACTGTTTTCCCAAATGTTCTTTTTGCCTGTAGTATTTTCCGAGCAGAAAGAGCGTGGCAGCCGGTTTGCTGCCAATCTCCCCTTTTTCTATGACATTTGCGGCATATTTTGCTTCATTTAAAATGATGGTCATTCGTTCTCCTCCGTTTCTACCATATAATTTGGTTTCACCTGTATTGTTTTCATGTGAAAACGCTGTCCGTTAAACTCGACTTCTCCATTTTCATCAAGCGTCGGGTAAGTGATTTTGTAATTGTTTCTTTTTAATAAATTCTGAATAAAAACTTCTCCGCAAATATCCCATGCAAACTGCTTGCTGCATTGTGATTTGGAATAGCACAAATCCAGCACAATGTTGCAAAGCGCCTGTTCATTTGGACACTGCTCCATGCATTGTCGCCGGAACTGTTCCTTGAAAAGATATTTCTGCATTTGGCGTTCCTCCAAGCCGATCCGTTCCGATTTGGCATATTGCATATAGGCGGCAGTTTCGCGCTGGTATCGGTCATATACCTTTTTAACCCTTGAGAACATTTGTTTGGAATATTCCGCATCGCTTTTTAAGATGGAATAATCAAACGGTTCCTGCGAAGCGGTTTTTGCATTGTCGAAGGCAGCTTCTATTTTCCGGCAAATTTTATTGACGGTACAAGGGGCGGTGCCAAGCGGCATTTTTTTATGGTAGCAGTCAAGAAATGCGTGCTCTTCGGGCGTTTTTTCCTTTTTATCAAGCAGCTCGTCTAAGGTCATGCGAAAACGCATCAAGCATTTTTGATTATTTTTATTGCGGTATTCCGTCATTTTTGCTTTTTCAGCCGGATAGATGTACTGCATAAAATAAGGCTTTTTGTCAGCCAAAAGCTGCCTGTTTTGCCAGGAACGGCGGTCATGGGCGTATTTGCCTGCACTTTGGCTATACCATTTGTCTGGCATTGGCTTTGCTTCGATGCCCTTTGCTTTGTCAATGGCGTTTTGCTGATAAAGCTGACCGCATTTAATCCGATAGTCCAAAATCCGGTATTCGCGGCTGTCTTTTGGGTATCTTGCCTGAACCTCAAACATGGACGTAATTTTATTCGTGACGGCTCCAATGGCGTTGCCAAAGCTGTCGATATTGGACTGTACAATTTCGTCCTCTGTCGGTATGCATTTTGGAGCCTTGCGCTGCACACAGACGATTGCAGGGAGTGCTTTTGTATTGTTCACAAGCAAAGGAAGAGCTGTGTTGATGACACAGTCGCCGTCCTTGTCAAACCCGTTCATCGCATCTGCACAGGTATCCCAGCTGTTGAAAATCGTGGGAGTGGTCATGTACTGATAAAATGCGTCCATTTCGGCGTTATGTACGACATGCAGCAGCCGGATATTATTGTGGGAGGTCATCGGCGCGCGAAAGCTTGCAATTTTATCAACGCCTTGTTCCGCCCAGTATTTAGAGTAAACCTGTCCCGCCTTTAACAGTCCGGTCACATTCAGACCAAACATGGACTGGCAGAGGGAATAGGGGTCGCCGGAAACAAAGGAGTAGTTCGCAGGCACTTTTAAAACGCCGACCTTTGCGTCGTTGATGCGTTTTTCAATCATCGCGCGCAGTTGGTTTTTCACATAAGGATCCTTTTTCATGTTTGGTTCAATCATAAGAGCGGTTGAAAAGGAGCTGTCCAAATGACGGACGTTGTTGTCGTTTAAGTGAGTCCCTTTTGTATAAAGGATTGTCTTTCTGTAATCATCAGACAAAATATCGTTTATCTCCGTGACGGTCGGCTCGATAAGCGCGTCGAGCTGTTCGTCCGTGAAGTCATAGCTTTGCAGAAACTGGTAATTCATGGTACGCGTGTTTTCGAGTGCCCGTTCTGATATTTTTGTAATGGCAAAGGTGTAGTGATTTTTTTCACAATTGTTCAGGTAATCTTCCATAGAAGCGTAGGAATCCCATAACTTGAGCATAGATGCTGTCAGCACAAGCTCGATGCGGCGGACATCGTGGGCAGTTCCCCATACGTCCGTGATTTCGGTAACGTTATGGTCCTTTGCAAATTTTTGAAAATCGACAGGGAAGACCGTGCCCTTGCAAAATGAGTTTCGGATCACGCATGCCGGAAGCAGAAAATGCTCCCCGATTTCATCTCCCCACCGTTTCATTAATTGCGGCATTGCAAGACCGTATCCGTCGCTGTCATTCAGTGTGATTTCTTTATTTGGAATGTGCTTCATGCTTGGCTCCTTTAGTCCGGTATCGTCGAGTTCAATCACTTCCGCCTGAAAACGCGTGATGCAGTCCGGGACGACGACAATGCCGTTTGGCATGGATACGGGAACAGATGAGCTGCAAATTAAGGCATTGTAGGATTCGAGCTTTGCGGGCGTGAACGGTTTTGTCAAATCGCGTCCGTTTTCAAGCCTGCGTTTTAATTCTGGCAGCAGCAGTTCATTGACGAATACAATCGTATTGTTTTTAATACCGCCGGTCGTGCCAAGCAGCCGCCTGTAACGGATTGCGTTGATTTGGAATCCGTTTTGGTAAAGCTTGAGATAATCACTGTCCTTGTCAATCACGACACAGACGTAGTCCTTTTGGAATTGGTATTTGTCCAGTTCATCATATAATTTCTTGATTTTGGGACGTGAAATTGCAAGGTTTGTTTCCGTCTTTAACCGTTGGATTTGGGATTTTAGACCGGAAACATGTGATACAGCGTTTTCCATGCCGTTTAATTCATCAATGAAGCGCATAAGCTGGCTTTCGTTTACGGTAATCAGCTCTTTGTTTTCCCGTGCCTGATTTACGGTCAGCGTCAAATGCCATTTGGCTCTTCTAAGGCGGGAAGAGTGTATTTTAAAAACATACCGTTGTGCTGTTTTGTATCTGCTCAATTGTATTTCCTCCATTTTCGATTGTCTGTACGGTTGTGTGCGTCTGATATATAGTTCTGTTTTTATAATTCGAAATTACTAAAAAAATTACAAACGAAAGTTCGAGAAAAAACAATTGACAAATACGAACGTGTATTCTATAATGAATGTACTTAAAAAAGAAAAACAATATTCAGGATAAACAAAAAGCCGGCAGATTTGTTTGGAATGATGTGATATTGTGACAGGAAAGGAATTTTATTATGGAAGAATTATTGGAGGCATATTATGCGGATAATGCCAAAAAACTTCGCAGATTGGTCGATAAAATCCTGTCAAAATTCGGCGGTTTGTCGGATAAGGACAGGGACGATTTTTATTCGCTTGCAAACGAAGTATTTGTGGACGCCATGAGGCGGTGCGAGGATCTTGAGGCGTTTGACGTATATTTATATGCGTGTTTATCAAATAAAATAAAAACGGAAATATCAAAAATAAACTGTGAGAAGCGCAGGGCAGACCGAATGTCTGTTTCTATCGACATGCCCGTCGGTAATGACAGCGGATGTACGGTCGGTGATTTGATAACAGACCGGTTTGAACTGGAAAATGCGGTTTTTGAGAAAATGGGACAAGGATACGGGATACGGACAATGCTGTATTTGCGGAAGCTTTCAAAGCTTCAAAGGGAGGTTCTGCAGCTGACGGCAGACGGCTATGCTTCCGATGAAATTAAAGAAGCGCTGAAAATCAGTGAGAAGCAGTATGCGGACTGTAATGCGGCAATCCATTCGTATCGGAATGTTTCCATCTTGTTTTAGGAAAAAAGGAAAATTGGTAAAGGAGGCGGTTTCATATGGCAAGACCACGCAGGCAGACCTATACATTGGAGATGTATTTGGATAAAATCGAAGAACAGGATATATGCAACAATGCAGACGTACAAAGACACTTTGTATGGAGCAATGAACAGATGAACGAGTTGGTAGTGACGGTGCTGATGGACGAGTATATTCCCCCGATTATACTTGGCGAGGAAAACAACTCGCAGCTCCATATTGCAGACGGCGGGCAAAGAAGCGCCGCTTTGCACAGGTTTCGTTATGGAAATTATAAGATTACGGCAGCCGTTGCCGATTCGATGATACCTTACAAGAAAAAAATCAGGGATAAAAAGGGGAATATCACATGGGAGGACGCTGTGTTTGATATTCGGAATAAAACGTACGAAAAACTTCCGGAAGAGCTGCAGAAGCGGTTTAACGAATACCAAATCGAAACGATTATTCATGAGGACTGCGACAATCACAAGATTTCAAAATATATCAAACGCTACAACAATCATACCCCGATGAATACGGATCAGAAGGCGTTTACTTATATTGATAATTTTGCCGGTTATATCCGTGAGATTTCTGACAGCAGGTTTTTCCTTGACTGCAGCGATTATTCGGAGCCGGATAAAACCAAGGGTGTCGTCGAGAGAGCCATTATTGAAACTGTTATGTGCACCCATCATTTTGATAAGTGGAAAAAGCAGCCGAAGGAGCTTTGCAAATATCTGAACAACCATGCAGCGAGAGAGGAGTTTGAACGGCTTGCGGATAATCTTCGCAGGCTCGAACGGATTGTTACGGACGAGATAAAAAGTGTTTTTAATAAGAAGGACTCTTTTATTTTTTTGACCCTGTTTGACCGTTTTACAGGTCTTGGACGCGAGGATGAGGAATTTGCGGCGTTTTTAAGAGCGTTTCAAGGCGTTTACAGGCATACAAGAGTGAATGGAAGCGGGTTGCTGTTTGATGAGATTGACAGGAAAAAATGTACGAAGGACAAACCGGTTATCGGTGCAAAACTGGAACTGCTGGAAAATCTGATGCAGGAATTTTTACGGGAGCAAAGGAACATATGTACGCAAATGGATGAGAGCGCATTTTTGTCGGAAATGGTTGGGATTGATGCGGATACGTTGGAAGCGGATTTAGGGCTTTACCGTGAAACGCTGGACGATTTGGAGAATGCGGCAATCCAGGCAGGCTCTAAGCTGCGCGATGCGCAAAACCGATTATCGCTGTTGGCAATGGTGGCATTTTCTTATAAGGAGGACAGGGATTTGGATGAATGGATGAAGGTGTATGCGAAGAAAAATAAAACGTATTTTGCGGACCAAAGGAAAAATTATCTGCATATGCGTAAGGATTTTGATTTGTTTTGCGGTGCAAATTGATTAGAAAGGGGCAGATGCCCCTTTCTAACAGATTTTTTTCCACATGGACCGTGTGATTTTTCCGACAATTCCGTCTGCCGTTAATCCAAGCAGTGCTTGTACTTCCATGACCTTTTGTCTAGTATGGCTGTCAAAGATGCCGTTGATTTGTGCGGCGTCGGGAGTTCCGTTGTTATCCGTAAGCGTTCCAAACCGCCATAAATACCACTGCACCCAGCTTGCGTCGTTGCCGGTTTTGCCGATTTTGACATTTGCGACAGGCTCTGCAAAGGGATTATGTTCGAGCGGTATTTCCTGGGATACATTTTCAAATGCAGTTTGGTTGTACCAAATATTGAGGTCAGTATAGCCGCTGATTCCGTTTATCCTTCCTTTGGAGCTGTACTGCCAGCCGCTCAGCTCCATGTTTTGGGGCAGAAATTTGCTGTCGGGGACATCTGCCGTAATTGTGCGCTCCTTTGTATAAGGGTATCGCGCCCACCAAATGGGAATATCTGCGATTTCCTTTGCGTAGGGCTTCAGGTAGGGAGTGTAGTACGCCGCGCCTGTGTAGATGCCGAACTGCATACCGGCATCCTGCGCGCTGTTTTGGTAAATGCTTATGATATTTAAAATGCTGCTGCCAAGACCTTTGACGGCGTTATCCTCCAAATCAAGCCATAGGGCTGAGATGTTTTGCGGTTCTGCCGTTTTTACAAAAGCATCGGCGGCTCTCCTTGCTTTGTCCGCCGTGTTGGCGTAAGAGTAGGTGTAGCCGCCGATGATTGGGATCCCTGCGCCGAGCATGCCGCTTACATGTTCGTGAAAGCGGCTGTCGGGTTTGTTTTGGGAGTTGATTACTTTTATAATTGCAAATTGGACACCTGCGTTTCTGACGGATTGGTAGTCGGTCACTTTGTTCCATTTTGCGAGGTCGATTCCTTTTTTCATATGAGTTTCTCCTTGTTAAATATAAGTTATTCGAGTGTGATAAATTTTAAATTAATATATAGCCGTCGTCGAGATTAACTGTTTTTGTATCGTATTCGTGGATAATTCGAAAGATATTGTTATTGGAGTCATGTGTCGCAAAGTCAGGATATTTTTTTCTTGTCATCCTGATAATCATCTGTTCACTGTGATTGTCAGGATATTTTTTGTTTATTTCTGCTGCTTTTGTGTAGAACTTGATAAGACTGTTTCGTTCTCCAACGCATACGCCGGCATTCAGATATTTCTGTTTGCCTTTTATGGCAATCACTTCCTGTATGGATTCAATAACGACAGGCGGATAGGCATTGGGTGTGCCGTTATAGACGATTGGTTTCCCAAAACATTTAAACTTTTCAATAAATTCGTTGTCAAGACTGGCACAGATCTGTACATCCCTGCCGTCTAATATAAGGCAGTAATGTTTCTTTGTTTGTTTTAAGGCTTCAAGTATGTAGTCAATTTTTTTAGTATTGTTCCAGTTTTTTTCATTGATTGCGGGGTTTAAGATTTCTATGTTGTTGTTTTCACATTGCTCCCGCAAAATTGACCGTTTCCAGCATTGCTCATCCATTACGGATATTATGGCGATGTCTTCGGAAACGTTGAACTTTAGCTTTAATGTTTTCGCAATAATATGCTGGCTGTCTTCAGATTCCATGCCGGTTCCTGGAAAATGCAGAATATATAGCTTGTCCTGATTGCTATTATAAAAGTTTTTGACTGCCATAAAGTTCACCGATCCTTTCTCTCATGTCATCCGTGCAGAAGCCGTAGGAAATAATATGTTGTTTTTCTTCAAATGTTTCTGCCGTAAGATGATTATTTATCCAGTGGCATAGCACCTCTGTGTATATTTGATTGTAAATTTTATTGTTGTACAGGGTTTTGTATATTGTTACGATATCAGAGTAACTATATAGCGTGTCATTTTCATCATCGGCATGATAATAAACGCTATCGTTTTCCGTGTGATTTGCAACCAATGCGGTAAGATTGATTTGGTCTTCAAGCTTGAATGAAAAATGTTTTGTTTCTCCTGTTGACAGTTCAACATCTGTACCTGATGTTATGTAAAAATGACATCTGCTTTTCATATCGCCTTTAAACTTTTTTTTCAGTTCGTCATCACTGATACTATTTGGTATAATAGTGATGAATTTCTTGTCATCAATTTCGGTTTCGCCATTTATTATCAAGTCTGTGTTGATAAGGAAATCAGAACTGCAGCTCATTAAATATTTGTGCATTTTTTTTGAAACAGGGGCTTTTCGCAGTTCGCTCTGATTGTTGAGTAAATTATTTGCCGTTTCCTTTGTAAAAAAACCTTGAAAGCAGCCTGCTGCATCATAGATTAAATAAATTTGTTCTTTCATGTCATATCACTCCTATTACCATAATATTTATATTTGACATGTCTTCATTATATATTGGGTTACACATGTCTAAAGATGCAAGTTCGTATCCTACGCCAGTCCATGCGGCATTGCTTCTGTTAAAATTTACGGACATGATCTGTTTTTTGAATGCCCCGATTTCATTTGTGGCAAAAACCATAGGACGCCAACCGGATGAAAGAGGATACGAGTACGGAAGTCTGATATTTGCGCGTATGGAAAGAGGTCTTATAGACACAAACTGGATTAAGAAATTATACCCGCCGGATGGATTGGTTGGTTTTATCAGTATAAATCTCCAATTTTCCCGATCACCGTTTTTGGCTTCATGGTAAAGATTTAAAATATCTTCACATCTAAAAGGGATGCCTCTCTCAAGATATATAGGTATTTCCGAAGAGCCTACAGATGTAGTGCCTAATTTGGCAGCGACATCTGCATTAGTTACCTGTCCTTGAAATACAGGGGCAGTCACCCGACCGGGAAATGCAGTATTTCCGTTTTCGTCCAATAAAGTAGCTCTGTGTGTAATGGAATTGCTGTCAAAAACATGTGTAAAGTTTCCGTCGGAATATTGTGTAACGTAAATGGGTTCATTTCCGTTATCTCCTGTAGCAATATCTAAATATCCGCAGTCAACACCAGAATCCTTACCTGATATGCCCCAATAATCATTTTCAGCCATAGTTCCGCCTACACCACCGATGTATGCTCTGCGAAACTGCCTGTTTTGTTCGCCGATTGTTCCGCTGTTGGCAATATTTGGAATAAGGGTTCCAGGTATCAGTGTATTGCCCCATTCATCCAACAAAGTTAACTGCCGGGAAATATTTCCAAATACTCCATTATTGTATTGCCGGACATAAATAGGCTCCGTTCCGTCATCTGCTGTTGCAATTTCAAGATACCCTGCATTGGAACCGGTATCACCCCCGGCAATCCGCCAATAATCATTGTCGCCTACAGTACCGCCTACACGGGATACATTATTAATAGAATGGTTTGTCATCTCTAAATTTCCGCTCATTGTATCGCCCGATTTGCTTACCTTTGCATCAATGGCGGCACGCTGTGCGCTGGATACCGGTTTGTTTTCATCGGAAGTATCGTTGACATTTCCAAGTCCGATATTGGCGGGGGTGAGATTAACAGTTCCTGTCCGATAAGCGCTTTCAGCAGCTCCTTTAACGCCTGTAACGGCAGTTCTTTGCAGATTTTGAAATGCTTCCTGGGCTTTTTCCTTATAATATTTTGCATTGTCAGCGTCTTCTCCTGCACGGCTTTGCGTTCCTCCAACAGCATAGCTCTGTGATAAAGCAGCGGAAGCAGCCGCGTCGCTTGCTTTCTGCGACGCACTCGCTGCACTGCCAGCGGCGCTCGAAGCAGCATTCGCGGCATTTGCCTCAGAGGCTTTTGCATTGTCGGCATAGGACTGTGCTTCCTTGGTTATTCCGTCAACAATCCCATTGATTTCTTCATCAAAACTGTGAATCTTCTGATTGGCAGCGTCAATCACCAACTGGCAGTCTGTAATGACAGTATTTGTTTCGCCTATTTTCTGATTAAAAACATTTGTTCTATGCGTTTCGTTTTCCTTCCGCTGTTCCTCATTCGCAATCCGTTCCTTTTCCATGTTTATCATGTTGTCAAGAACATCATAAGAATCAATAGAAACCATATGGCTTCCGTCGTGAACGCGCGGTTCTACAATAATATGAAACGTCCACGCAGTAAGCGTAACATCATTTTCATCTTTCAAATGCAGTTCGCATATATTTGTTCCGGCGGCAGCAAGGATTTGGCTTCCATTCCCGACAGACGTGTTGATGCTGATTTGAGAGCCTTCAACCATGCAGCATTCATGCCCCTGAAACTGTGTTCCGTCTGCTTTGGCAATTCTAAGATATGCGGTGCAGCCCGACAAATCAAAAGGCGTATCATGATCCATAATATGAAATGCAAATATGCGTCCGGTGTCGAATTGCTTTGCAGTCAGGGTTAAAATACCCTGATCATTGTAAAAGCTTAAGTTGCTTGTTTTTGTAATATTCAATTGTAAACGCCTCCTTTTTCTTATAAATAGTTCCTTTTTAAAAATAATTGCAGCTTACCACGCAATCCCCGGAAATGCCAGGGCAAGCGCGCCGGCGGCAAGTCCGCCGACAAACAGCCAAAGCAGCTTTTCCGCGATTGTGTCAAGTTTCTTTTTGGTTTCGCTTGCAGGTTTATTTTCCAAAACAGTGACTTTTTCGTTGAGCCTGTCCTGTCCGGATTTTACTTCCTTGACGTCTTCTTTTATGTATGCCATATCCGTAGCGATTGATTTTACGGAAGAGGTTAAGTCGTAAATGGCATCCTGCTTTTCGCGCAGTTCGCGCAGCTCGCTGTCGTGGGCGTCTAGGCGGTGCTCGTTTGATTTGCTGCGGCTGTCCGTTTCCTGAATGCGGACTGCCAGTTCGGTATAATTTTCATCCATGACATAAGCCTCCTTCTAAGTCTGCTTCATCTGCCCAAGCGCTGCTTCGAGCAGAACGCGTATTTGGTCTTTGGTAATAATCTGCTTTTTGGAATTGAACATTCTGTCAATAAAACAGATGACATATTCCCGCTTTTCACTGCCGCACTGCGGGGCATCAAAAAGTACCTCGGCGGCACGGACTGCTTTTTCGGTCCATTCCGCAATTTGTGCCAGCCGTGTGGCGGAAATTTTGGCTTTGATGTATGGAACAAGAAAGCCTGTAACAATGGCGCCCAGTATCGGAACGCACATCAGTACGATTTCAAATAACTGGTCATTCATATGAATTATCCTTCCTTTCTCTTTGTCTGCTTATTGGATGCGCAGATATCAAGTTTGTGTTCAGTTGCCGGTGTCCATGCGTTTATACCATGCGGCGGCGTCAAAATGATTGTCCTTGTCGCCCCACGCGGCAACACTCATGGATTGGATGTTGTAGATGCTGTTGTTGGAAAGCCGGAAAAAACAGTCCCAAAGCTGATATACGGTCAAATCCCATATGTTTACAATGTTGAGGGACTGGCTTTTGTTGGCAACGGCAGACAGGATGTTTCCAAGCTCTAGATTGTCATCTGATTTGACCTGATTTGCCTTTTTTTCTCTTCCCTTTTGCAGCTTATTCATAATTTCCAATGCCTTTTTGCTTTTTGCTTTGTTACAATCCACTTCCTGACTTTTGCGGATGCCGTTTCGAAGACAGATTGCTTCGCAAACCTGCGGATAATTCTCGCCTGTAATCATTCCTGTGATTTCATTGCCCGTCCGCACGAAAAATGCCTTATGATGTTCGGAAAAAGACACGTCTTCTTCCAAAAAGAAATTCAGAACTTCCTGGAGCATGTCCGCGGTGCCGGGGTCTGCGGTAAGCAGATCAAAGGGATTGGTCTGCAGCTGTTGTGCGTTGGGTATCTCCTGTGGCTCAACGACGGATAAAACACGATTCATGTCCATTTGTAAAACGGACAGATAGAATTGGTATCTGTTATACCCGATGACAGACAATTCACGCAGCTTTGGCGAAACAATGCCGCCAATCCCTGAAAGGTGCACGGGGGCTGGCGACAGTAAATCAAAATAGCTTAAGTTCAAGATATCACCTCCTCTTTCCTATCTGTTATTCACAATAAGAAAAACGGGGGCATGTTCGCCAAAGCACTGTAAAATAAGGCACTTCGGACATTTTAAAAAAGTCTAGCGGCATAAAAAAGTGGAGCCTTAAATCAAAAGCTCCACCTCATATTTTTGCAGCCAATAATTTACCTGAAGCAGATATGCCAAAAGCTGGGGTCCAGCCATGAGCTGCCCGTAGAACGGTCTGCCATAGTCGGACGGGTGCTGGATAAATTCAAGCGTTTTATCAATGCTGATTAGTTCCCGCAGCGGAGAACGCGTATCAGAAAGCACTTCAATAATTGCTGTGCGCAGGAGATTCTCATATGCCGGATCATAGGTCTTGGGGTAGGGACTCTTTTTCCGGTAAAGCACTTCGCCGGGAAGCAGTCCGTCGGCGGCGGCGCGAAGAAGTCCTTTTACAACGCCGTCCTTGCACTTCATGTTCCACGGCACATTCCAAACATATTCCACAATGCGGTGATCCGCAAAGGGAACGCGCGCCTCAAGTCCTGCATGCATGCTGGTACGGTCCATGCGGTCAAGGAGCGTCTGCATAAACCACTTGAGATTCAAATAAGAAATTTCCCTTCTGCGCCGTTCGGTATCATTCTCTCCCTGGAGGAACGGTGTCTCGGAAACTGTTTTCTGATATGCGGCATGGGCATATTCCTCGAGCGGGAGCAGCGATAGTACGTTATCTTTTAAAAGCATGGTGCGCGGTGCGAAATCCATCGACCACGGAAAACAGTTTGCCTCAAAGCATTCCTTTCTGTGGAACCACGGATATCCGCCAAAAATCTCATCAGCGCATTCACCGGTCAGCGTTACTTTATGGTTTTTTGCCACACGCTTGCAGAAGTATAGCATGGATGCTTCCACGTCCGCCATACATGGCAAATCCCTTGCGTCGACAGCTTCAAACAGATAGTCATAAAGTTCTGCATTCGTACATTCTAAATATTGATGGTTCGTGCGGCTATATGCAATCATCATATCAACCCACGGTTTATCCTGTGATGGCTGAAAGCTGTTTGCACGGAAATTTTTGTCGTTGTCTTTAAAGTCAAAGGAGTAGGTATCGAGCCGCCTGCCCTGCTTTTGCAGCTCGCTGCTGCACACTGCTGTTACAAGACTACTGTCTACGCCGCCGGACAAAAAGGTGCAGATGGGGACATCCGAGAGCATCTGCATTTTGATGGAGTCCGTCACAAGCCAGCGTGTTTTTTCAACAGTCTGCTCCCATGTGTCCGTGTGGGGTCTGCTTTCCAGCTTCCAGTACGGCTGCATGCGGAAATCGGAGCCGTAGTATTCCAAAAAGTGTCCCGGCAGCAGTTCAGCTATATCTTTAAAAACACCTTTTCCGTAGGTCTTCGCAGGGCCAAGACCGAACACCTCGCATAAGCCGTCGCGGTCAACCTGCGCCTTAAAGTCAGGAAAGCAGAGGATTCCTTTTAGCTCGGAGGAGAAGACAAGTGTGTTTCTAAAATGGGTGAAAAACAGAGGCTTCACCCCAAGCCTGTCACGAAACAGATAGAGTCTTTTGTGTGTTTCGTCCCATATGGAAAACGCAAAAATGCCGTTTAATTTCGTTATATAGTCTGTGCCATGAAGGAGCCAGCCCATAAGGATTACTTCGGTATCGCACGTAGTTTCAAATACAATACCGTCTTGTTCCAGCTCTTTGCGAAGCGCGGGCATGTTGTAGATTTCTCCGTTGTAAACAATTGTGGCGCGTTTGTTTCCAAGCTGGCGCGTCATAGGCTGACTGCCCAGGCTTAAATCCAAAATGGAAAGACGGGTATGGGAAAGTCCGCAGTTTCTGTCAAGAAACAGTCCGTCATTGTCGGGACCTCTGTGCTTTTGACACTTGTTCATTTTCTGAAGTACACCGTACCACCTTGAGGATTCCTCACGAAAGTTTACGTTAAAGCTGCAAAAGCCTGCTATACCACACATGACATAATGTCCTTTCCGATTATCATTATTTATGTTATTTTAAAGACTGATAGTCCATTAAGATCGGCTGATACTGTTTATGCTCCAAAGCCATTTCGAGGGTAGGGATCAGAAGCTGTGTGTGCGCTACAAGAGAATTTGGTTTTTTCTCATAATTGTCCTGACCGAACGGAACAAAATAAATATTCTTGCTGTTGCACAATACGCCGATGTTTTTTAAATTCATACCAAGTCCGTCGTTGGTTGAAATGGAGATAACAAGTGGTTTGTTGTTTCGCATATGTGCTTTTGCAGCCATAAGCACGGGCGTGTCGGTAATGCCGTTTGCGAGTTTTGCGGCGGTGTTTCCGGTACAGGGTAAAATGGCGAGCACATCAAGATAGCCCTTTGGACCGATTGGTTCTGCACCTTCAATTGAAGTAATCGGATCACGCCCTGTAATTTCCTTTATTTTTATGACATATGTGTCAGGTTTTCCAAAACGGCTTTGTATGTTTTGTGAGGCGTTTGAGAGAATCGGGTATACGTCCGCACCTACCGCGGTGAGTTTTTCCAGTTCCGTAAACATTTTTTCATAAGTACAGAATGAGCCGGTCAGTGCGATGCCGACTTTTTTTCCTTTTAGATTCATACTCATTCCTCCAAATTATTTGCTGATGTGTCTGATGACGAATTCCGAAAGCTGTCTTGCGCAGCTTTTTCCGGCGTATTTCCCAGGAAGTCCGGGGCAGTAGCATAGATTGATGCCGAGCTGTTTCGCTGCTTCATAATCTGCGCCTGTGCGGTTTGAGGCGATATCGATAATTAGGCACTCTTTGGATGCATGCTCAAGGCAGTTGCGGTTCAGGACGCATGCAGGTATGGTGTTAAAGAGATATTCATAACGCCCTATTGTCTGTGGCAGTTTAGACAGTGGCAGTGCATGAAATCCGAGCGATGACGCGAGTGCAAGCTCCGTTTCGCTTTCTGTGCAGACTGTAACACAGGCGCACATACCTTTTAAGCGGTCCGCTATGATTTTTCCGCAACGTCCGAATCCTAGAACAAGGCAGCTGCTTTTGTGGAGCACAGTGCTTTTATGGAGAAGAGCTTCGAGAATGGCTCCCTCTGCCGTGGATACGGCATTTAGGATACTAAGAGGTTCGTCATGCATAAAGTCGTGGCAATAAATCTCACGTTCCTCACATATGGCGCGGAAGCTCTCCGGTATGACGCCGGCAAAAATGGTTTGGTTCCGGTGGATACAACGCTGAAATTCCGTGACGGTAATTTCAAAGTCGGTTGCTTCCTTTGCACAGTATATATGTTCTCCTTTCGAGAACGGAATCCCGCACACAATCATGGAGGAAGCGTCAATGCTTTCGCGCAGACTGTCGGTATCATGGATTTTGGATTTTAAGTGGCGGTTGTATGGAATGGTTACCGTATTGCAGCATATAACATGCAAGCCTTTTTTGGCAAAGTAAGGAGCCATATAAGCGGTACGGCTGTCTCCGCCAATGATTGTGATATCATATTTGGGCATTGTAATCCGCCTCCTTGGTTGTTGCTGTTGAAACTATATAGTAAAATATGATAAAATGAAAAAAAGGTTCATAATAAAGGGAATTTTGGGAGGTTTACAGTACCAATGAGAATGACGACGCTATGCTATATTGAAAAAGACGGAAAATACCTGATGCTGCACCGCGTAAAAAAGAAGAATGACATTAACCATGACAAATGGATTGGTGTGGGAGGTCACGGGGAGTACGGGGAAAGTCCCGAGGAGTGCCTTTTGCGCGAAGTACGTGAGGAAACGGGACTTATGCTGACTTCTTATCGGTTCAGAGGGTTGATTACGTTTGTGAGCAACCAATGTGAACCGGAAATGATGTGTCTTTTTACTGCGGACGGTTTTGAGGGGGAGCTGACAGAAGGATGCAGTGAGGGGGATTTGGAGTGGGTGGAGAAAGAACAGGTGCCCGCGCTTCCGACGTGGGAGGGGGATCATTTGTTTTTAGAGCCATTACTGAACGGTGAGAAACGTTTTTTTACGATTAAATGTGTTTATGAGGACGATAGACTCATAGAAAATAAAATTGCGTTTTATTAAGGATTGCGTCGTGAATGACGGCATGTTACAATAAACTTAGCAATGAAACATGCGGATATGTCGTAATAGTCCGCTGCTCGCGAAATGAAACAGAGAAATTTACAGCCTTTGGGAAGAATGGAGGATTGATAGTATGTTTCAATTGGGAAAAAAGCAGACATTAAGTGTAGTAAAAGAAGTAAATTTTGGTGTCTACCTTGCTGAGCAGCCCGACGCCGGCATGGACGACAGGGTTTTGCTTCCCAAAAAGCAGGTTCCGCCGGATTGCAAGATTGGGGACCAGATGGAGGTTTTTTTGTACAAGGATTCAAAGGACCGAATCATTGCAACGACGAATACGCCGAAAATTACGATCGGCGAGGTGGGAAGGCTTCGGGTTTCGCAGATTACGGAAATCGGAGCGTTTCTTGACTGGGGACTTGAGAAGGACATTCTGCTTCCGTACAAGGAGCAGACAGGCAAATTCAATGAGGGCGATGAAATTCTTGTCACGATTTATGTGGATAAGAGCAGCCGCCTTGCAGCAACAATGAATGTTTACAAATGCCTGAGGACGGACAGCAGTTATAAAAAAGATGACATGGTCACAGGCACGGTTTATCAGATTAACGAGCAGGTTGGCGCGTATGTTGCGGTGGATGACTGTTTTTCCGCGCTGATACCAAACAGGGAGCTTTTTGGCGACATCAGGGTAGGCGCTGCAATCAAAGCAAGGGTTGCAGAGGTTAAGGCAGACGGAAAGCTTGATTTGAGTGTGCGTGAGAAAGCATACCTTCAGATGGAAAAGGATGCGCATAAGATTATTGAAATCATGGAACGCCATGACGGCGCGCTGCCGTTTACGGACAAGGCGTCGCCGGAGCTGATTAAGAAGGAGACTGGCATGAGCAAGAACGAATTTAAGCGTGCCGTAGGAAAGCTTCTGAAAAGTGGTGAAATCGTCATTAAAACGGACTGCATTGTGATGAAACGGTAAAAACCAAAAATGCAAAACAGCCCCCGTGTTCAGATTTGAAAACGAGGGCTGTTTTGTTGTGCGCTGACAGACCAATCACTAGATGCTGATGTCAATGTTTGCACCAAGCTCAGGATAAACAGAGCGCTCCATAGCGGCAGAGTCCAAAAGCTCATTAAAAGAGGCACCCATTGTCTGTGCCATATCAAGTGACTTTGAGAGCATTGCAGTGCTGACATCGCTTAATAGATTTGTCTGTGCGATATTCATAGAAAGTCCTGCTATATCCATAACAGCATCCTCCTTTTTTGGGAAATATCCCTATATATTATTTCGGTTTGGAATACGAAAAGATTAGGCAAAAAAGGGATAAATTCGTTTTGTGTATCTTGCATAAATTTATAAAATCAGCCTTCTTGCGGAAAAATATTGTAAAATGCATAAAAAAATTACTATTTCCTATAGATTTATTTGTATAAATATATTAAAATAAAAACAGATTGCAGAGAAACGGCGGAAACAATTTGACCAGATTTTGTTAATATTGTATAAGCATTCATGCACTTTTATAAAAATAAGGAGTGTGACACATGATATCAAATCAGATAATGCAGAATACCATTGAAGGGATTAAGGCGATAGCCAGGGTAGAGCTTTTTGTGGCAGATATCGACGGAAAGCTTGTGGCTTCGACAAAGACCATAGGAAATACTTTTGAACATTCCGTACTTGAGTTTGTGAAATCGGCGGCAGACAGCCAGGAGCTGCAGGGCTGCCAGTTTTTTAAGATTTATGATGATCAGCAGTTGGAATATATTCTGATTGCAAGTGATGCGGGAGAGAACGCATACATGGTAGGGAAGATGGCGGCATTTCAGCTGCAGAACCTGATGGTGGCATACAAGGAGCGCTTTGACAAGGACAATTTTATCAAAAATCTGCTCCTTGATAACCTGCTGCTGGTAGATATTTACAGTCGGTCGAAGAAGCTTCATATCCAAACAGATGTGAAGCGCGCCGTATTAATTGTAGAGTCACCAAACGGAAAAGATGCAAATATCCTCGAACGGGTGCGGGAAGGCTTTGGACAAAACGGCAAGGATTTTGTTACGGCTGTTGATGAAAATAATGTCATTGTAGTAAAAGAAGTAGCGGATAATGAAACAAACCGTGATATTGATAAGTACGCAAGAGCTATTGAGGAATGCCTTGTGAAGGAGGGCATTAAGGATGTGCACATTTCTTACGGTACAAATGTAAAGGAAATCAAGGAAGTGAGCCGCTCCTATAAAGAAGCGAAGATGGCGCTTGACGTTGGGAAAATCTTTTTTGCGGAGCGTGATATTATCGCTTATAGCGAGCTTGGCATAGGAAGGCTTATCTATCAGCTTCCGATACCGCTTTGCAAAATGTTTATCAAGGAAATCTTTGGAGGAAAGAGCCCTGATGATTTTGATGAGGAAACGCTTACGACAATCAATAAGTTTTTTGAAAATTCGCTCAATGTATCGGAAACCTCAAGGCAGCTGTTTATTCACAGGAATACGCTGGTATATCGACTTGACAAGCTTCAGAAGGGTACAGGGCTTGATTTGAGGGTGTTTGAGGATGCCATTACGTTTAAGATTGCGCTGATGGTTGTGCGATATATGAAGTATATGGAGAGTTTTGAGTATTGATACTAGTGAGCCGTGCATTGTTATGCGAAAGCACTCTCGCAAGCGTGCTTGAGAGAGGGCTTTTGTATGACAATATAGGGCGATTAGCCCAAGCGAGATGAAATCGAGCTTACACGGCGGAGTATCGGTAAAAGAGATATAAGGGTTGGATATTGAAAGGAGTATAGAGAAAGACATGAGAAGTACAATGAGAAGCCGTATGGCTTCGGGGGATAATGATACGGTTATTTTGCTGGAGCATGTGAGCAAAGCATATACGGTGGGGGTGCCGGCATTAAATGATGTCAATCTGCATATAAATAAAGGAGAATTTGTATTTATTGTGGGAGACAGCGGTTCGGGAAAATCCACTTTAATCAAACTTTTGCTTCGGGAGCTTTTGCCTACCTCAGGAAAGGTGATTGTCAACGGAACTGATGTGGTGCGGCTCAAACGCAGAAGTATCCCGAAATTCAGAAGAAGCCTTGGTGTGGTATTTCAGGATTTCCGTTTGTTAAAGGACAGAAACGTGTATGAAAATGTTGCATTTGCGCAGCGTATTATACAGATGCCAAACCGTGAGATTCGCAAGAACGTACCTTCGATTCTTTCAACCGTCGGACTTGCGGGAAAGTATAAAGCGAAACCGAAGCAGCTTTCCGGAGGGGAGCAGCAGCGTGTGGCGCTTGCAAGGGCGCTTGTCAATAAGCCGAAAATTTTGCTTGCTGACGAGCCGACAGGAAATTTGGATCCCAAAAATTCATGGGAAATTATGAATCTGCTTGAAAAGATCAATAATAACGGAACAACAGTTCTAGTAGTCACGCATAACCGCGAGATCGTTAATGAGATGCAGAAGCGGGTTATCACTATGAAGAAAGGCATCATTGTAAGTGATGAGGAAAAGGGTGGCTATATCGATGAGGATTAATACACTGTTTTACTGTATCAAGCAGGGAATACGAAATATTTTTAAAAATAAATGGTTTACGCTCGCGTCCATTGCGACGATTTCTGCATGTCTGCTTTTGTTTGGACTGTTTTTTTCAATCCTGACTAATTTTCAGCATATTGTAAAAAATGCTGAGGAGCGTTTTCCGGTGAGCGCTCTTTTGGAGGGCGGTTTGAGTGATGAGCGTGTGCAGGAAATTACAGGTATGATTTCAAGGCGCACGGAAGTTAAGGAATGTATTTATGTGGGCGCTGAGGAAACATGGGAGCAGTTTGCCGAGGAAATGAATTTTGGCGATGTGAGTATCTTTACGGAAAATCCGCTTGAAGAATGCGCACATTTTGATATTTACTTAAAGGACGTATCGCAGCAGTCCGCACTGGTGTCGTACCTTGAGTCAATTGAGGGAGTCAGGAAAGTGAATCAGTCTGCCCTCACCGCGCAGGCATTAACCGGCGTGAATGCAATTGTAAGTTATGTATCGGTGGGAATTATCTTAATCCTGTTTCTTGTTTCGATTTTCCTAATCAGCAATACCGTCACAATTGGTATTTCCGTGAGAAAGGAAGAGATACAGATTATGAAATACATCGGTGCAACGGATTTTTTCACGAGAGCGCCGTTTGTGATTGAAGGGCTTATTATTGGCTTTATCGGCTCTCTGATTCCGCTTGTGGCAGTGTATTTTATTTACAATGAAGCGGTGATGTACGTAGCGGGAAGATTTCCGTTTTTGTCTCAGATCTTTGAATTTTTGCCCGTGACAACAGTGTTTTCTACACTTGTACCGGTATGTATTGCAATCGGTGTGGGCATCGGATTTTTGGGAAGCTTTACGACAGTCAGGAAACATCTTAGTGTATGACAGGTATTGCTGTTGACGAATACTGTCATAAAAATACGGAAAGGCAAAGATTTATGCAGCTTAGGCGACACAATAAAAAAGGTTGGAAAAGGGCAGTGCTTATGCTGGCAGTCGTGATTTTAGCGGCTGCCTGCTTTGACAGCGCGTGTCCTTTTGTCAGTCAGGCAGATGAAGTGTCTGATTTGAAGCAGAGCATTGCAAAGAAGCAAAAGGAAATTGAGGATACGCAGAGTCAAAGAAAGCAGCTGGAAGGCGGGCTTACGGATGTGAAACAGATTATCAGCAGCCTGGAAGCTTCCAAGAGTAATCTAGCTTCGTATGTCAGGCAGCTGGACACGGAGCTTACGGCAGCGCAGACAAGGATTACGGAGCTGAACGATATGATTAGTGAGAAGGAGAGCGAAATTGTTCAGACGAAGGCGGAACTTGAGGAGGCGCTGGAACGGGAAGCTTCGCAGTATGATTCGATGAAGTTGCGGATTAAAAATATGTATGAGCGGGGAACGGATTTTTATCTTGAGGCGATTTTCAGTGCGGCGTCGTTTGGTGATATGTTAAACCGCGCGGATTATGTAGAAAAGATAACAGAATCCGACCGTAAGATACTGGATAATTTCAGGACGACAAGGGAGTACGTCGAGGTCTGCAAGGCGCAGCTGGAAGAAGAGCAGGGGCTTTTGGAGGAAGCGAGAGTACAGGTAGAGCAGGAGCAGGCATCATTAGAAACGCTGATTAGCGAGAAGCAGACAGAAATTGCTGCATTTCAGGCGGATATCAATGATCAGGAAGCAGTCCTTCGGGAATATGAGGCGGAGATTGCAGCTAGAAATGCGGAAATCAAGGCGCTTGAGGATGCGGTAAAGGCGGAACAGGCAGCGCTGGAAGCCGCGTCCAATCCGAAACGGAAATATGACGGCGGCATGTTTGCATGGCCTGCACCTTCCTATACGAGAATTTCCGATGATTATGGCGAACGGGAGATTCATCCGGTTTTGAAAGTGAAAAAATTTCATTATGGCGTGGATATGGCGGCGCCAGGTGGTTCACCCATTCTTGCGGCATATAACGGTACGGTCGTGGCGGCGGCATACAATTCGTCAATGGGCAATTACATTATGATTGACCATGGGGATAATCTTTTTACAATCTATATGCACGCTTCTGCGCTTTATGTGTCAAAGGGAGCAGAGGTCGTAAAGGGGCAGAAAATCGCGGCTGTCGGAACCACCGGAAGGTCTACGGGAAACCATTTGCATTTTGCCGTTCGACTGAACGGGAATTATGTAAACCCCTGGGGTTATTTAAAATAATTATATAATAATAGAAAGGCATTAAAATGCAAAGTGAATGGAATAACGGAATGAATCAGTATCCTCCGTATAACAGCGGAGATGGCGAACAAGACAAGGGCAAAAAACAACTGATCCTTGGTATTCTGATTGGTATTTTTGTGACGCTTCTGGTGTCGCTTCTTACCACCGGAATTATGGGGCTGGGAAGGGGAATCAAGCAGCTCAAGGATATTCGGGCACATAAGGAAAACGCCACGGGGGGGAGCGTTACGGATACGGATGTGGTGCGAAAGCTCGGCATTTTGGAGGAAACCATTCAGGAATATTTTTGGCAGGATGTTGACAGCACGACGCTGGAGGAAGGGGTATACCGGGGAATCTTAGATTCGCTGGGTGATCCGTACAGTGTTTATTATACGGAGGAAGAGCTGATTGCTTTGCAGGAGCAGACGCAGGGAATCTATTACGGAATCGGCGCATATATCAGTCAGGATGTGGAAACAGGGTATGTGCAGATTAGCAAAATTATAAAAAATACGCCTGCTGAGGAAAGCGATTTAATGCAGGGCGACTATATCTATGAGATTAACGGCGAGAGCATGTATGGCAAGGAGAGCACCTATGTGGTCAGCAAGATTAAGGGTGAGGAAGGCACTTATGTCACAATCACGGTACTGCGCAGCGGTGAGTCCGAACCGCTTGACATTGCGGTGGAGCGCAGGCAGATTGAGAGTCCTACGGTAGAGTACGAGATGTACGATAATCATATGGCTTATATTCAGATTACGGAGTTTGACGCCGTGACCTCTGGTCAATTTGAGGAGGCACTCTTGCAGGCAAGAACAGAGGGGATGCAGGGACTCATTATTGACCTCAGAAGCAATCCGGGCGGAAACCTTTCCACGGTGTGCGAGATTGCGAGAATGCTGCTTCCAAAGGGCTTGATTGTATACACGGAAGATAAATACGGCGAGCGGGAAGAATATACCTGCAACGGGGAGAACGAAATTGATGTGCCGCTTGTGGTGCTTACGAATGGGTATAGCGCGAGCGCGTCTGAGATTTTGGCGGGAGCGATTAAGGATTACGGAATCGGAAAGCTTGTCGGTACGACGACGTACGGAAAAGGCATCGTGCAGAAGGTAATTAATCTTTCCGACGGTTCTGCGATGAAGATTACAGTAAGCACCTATTATACGCCAAACGGAAATAATATCCATCAGATTGGCATTGACCCTGACGTTGAGGTCGCGTTTGATGCGGAGCAATATCAAAAGGGCATTGACAACCAGCTGGAAACGGCGAAGCAGGTGCTTGGGGAGATGATGAATTAGAGAGTAATTTCATAAAAGGCAGCATCATGTGTCAAAGCGCTGCGGTCTTTGTAATCAAATAAAATATAGGCAGGGGCGTTTAGCCGGACTGCACAATCAGCAGGGTTTTCATGCCATACAGGGTATGAAAACCTTTCTACGTGTGTCATTTTTAACAGCTGTGCTGAGGTATGGTTCTGATAGGCTTTTAAGTACTGCGGGTTTTGTGCTTCCTGCGTGAAGAAGCGGCGCAGCAGTTCCTTATCAATTCTGTTTTCAGGGGCAAAGTCAGGGCGACTTTTCAGGTTTTCGCGCAGGTATAAATCAAATGTCAGTAACTCGGTAAAAAGCACACGCTTGCTTTCTGCAACGGAACATGCGAAATCCAGCAATACCTGATACCGGTAGGTTCTCGATGGCGCATTGGTGAAATATCCGTTTGTGCGGTAATAGCTTGCAAGCGCTTCATACATCTGAAACGGTGCGTCAAATTCCTGTGCCAGTATAGGTAGGATATGTGTGAACTGGTTGGAGTTGTAGTACAGTTCGACCATTTCCTCGATGCCTTTTAACCGCAGTATGTCATCATAAGAAAGCCATTTGGTGTATAGGACTTCGTAGGGTGGGTTGGAGGCATACACGATGCCGTACTGTGATGCCTGCTGTTCTATCGGCGAGCCCTTTAATACCTTCAGAAAACCAAGCTGCAGCTGATTGGGCGCCATTGCATACACGTCGTTAAAGGAATGTGCGAAGCTACCATAATCCTCATAAGGAAGTCCTGCAATCAAATCAAGGTGCTGATGGATGTTCTGAAAGCCATGAATGGCGGCGACGGTTTTGCGCAGCCGGTCGAGATCCGTGTGGCGGTTGATTGCCCGAAGCGTGGTTTCATTGGTGGACTGCACACCGATTTCAAGCTGAATCAGACCGGGGCGCATATCGCGCAGGACGGTAAGCTGCTCGTCGGTGATTAAATCGGCGGCAATTTCAAAGTGAAAATTTGTGACACCATTGTCATTTTCTCTTAGGTAACGCCATATGGCGAGGGCGTGTGTGCTGTTGCAATTGAATGTGCGGTCAATAAATTTTACCTGCGGAACGCGGTTGTCAAGAAATTGTCTGAGTTCTGACTTAACGGTGTCAATATTGCGCAGGCGTACGGTCTTATCAATGGAAGATAGACAGTAGGCACATTGGAACGGGCAGCCGCGCTGGGATTCGTAATACAGAATACGATTACTAAAAATGACACTTGTGTCATTTTTTTGAAAGCCATAAAAAAAGGGAAGTCTGTCAATGTCTGTAAGCGTGCGTGTGGCTGTATAGCCGTTGCGGGATACAATTCCATTGATGTCCGAGAGCGCAGGCGACTGCTCCCAATAGTGGTGCAAAAGCTCCAAAAACGTGTCTTCGCCTTCGCCAATCATAATTCCGGTAAGCTGTGGGAATTCCTGTATGAGTTTTTCGGCATGAAATGATACCTCCGGTCCGCCAAGCCAAAGGTCGGTATTTGGCAACAGTTTTGGAAGATCTGTCAGCAAATCCTGTATGGTGCGCCAATTCCAGATATAGCAGGAAAAAGCGGCGACTTGCGGATTTTTTTTGTATAAGCCGGCAAGGATTGTATCGGTCTGCTGATTAATGGTATACTCGGCAACCGAAAGCTCACAGCCGCTTGGACGGTTCGGATAATACTTGTCCGCGTATGCTTTTAAGCCGTGAACAGCCGGATTGGAGTGGATATATTTGGCGTTTATGCCAATTAACAGGATTTTTTTGTTCATTATAATCCTCCGGAATACATGATTTGGTGATTTCTTATTTGAAATCTTATCAAATTTGGTTTGCATTGTATATAGGTATTTTGTATTTTTTGTTTTCATTTTTTGGGGGAAGCTTTCTTTAATGATAGTATTTTCTTTGATAAGTATATCGGAATAATTGTCTGGCGGGACTGGAAGGAACGGTGAATTTTGTATCCATCTGTTTATTTTGACAGGTTTGCCATTAAATCAGGAAAAATGAGTGAATGGGATTATTGTTTAGGTAATTATTATGGTTATTTATTTGATTTTCCTGGAATGAAAAGGAATATTACTCATGGTCTTTCTCGAATGGCTATAAGAATAAAAGAAAAATGTCCGAATGATATCTCTACAATTTTCCTAATGCCTTCAAATTTTTCTTTCATCATGAAAACACTTGATAAAATCTATAGTGGTGAAGCATTATATATGAGACGAGCACTTGTTTTGGAGGAAATCGAGCATTCGGTTATGTTCGATAAAATTTTTTTATGTGATTCGTCAGCAGTAAATATAGTGGAACGAGATGATGTTAAAGAATATTTTCACGAATTGAATATATGTTAATTTTCCTTTTGCCTTTTGATTAGAAGATATTGTATCAAAAATTTTAGGATACTATTTAGGATGTCATACTGTACCATTAGCTAGCCTTTAAATTGTCGGAAATGGGTTCTTTTTTTAGAAAAATAATATGCTAAAGTGGAAAAGAAAAGGCATTTATGCAATAATTTGATAAATTAAGGAAAAATTGTGAATTCAAGAGATTTATATTTTGAAATTTAAAAAAAGATTGTAGAATCAATGATTTTATATTGAGGAAAGTCACTTACTATACTCTACGGATATGTTGCATTTAGTGTTGGGAAAATATATAAGATGTCTTTTTGTTGTAGGAAAATGGTTGACATAACTTCATAAACGGCACAGAAAAAACAGGATTCATGCATTTATGAATCCCGCTTTGTTGCAGTTAATCATGGATATTTTCCCATGATGCCATGTGTTGCATTTACTTTTAGATTCAACGGTGGGAACTTTCCCCATGTATTCTTCACACAGCTCCTTTTCCTTTGAGATTTCAAGTCCGTCAAATACTGTACTGTCACTGCCTGCTTCAAAGAAATATTTCAGCATACTCATGTTCAGTTTTTTTCCAAACCGTCTCGGACGCGTAAACAGGTTCACATATGCCATATTTTGCAGCAAATCCCTGATAAGCCCTGTTTTGTCAACATAATAATATCCCTCAGTGCGTATTCTTTTGAAATTTTCAATCCTCATAGGAAGTTTGGGCTGCATTGTCATAACACATCCTTTCCGGTATAATGCAATTCGATTAAAATGCGATAGTATCATTGCTCATGGCTTTGCCAATAATATAGTACACATCATTATAGAGAGCACACATAAAATCAAGAATTATAATAGCGGAAACTCAAGAAAGAACGGTTGTATAAAGCATAGTTTTTATGTTATAATACATTAAATCTGACATAAATACCTATTTATGGTAATTTATGGGAATGCGGCAGAAAGGAAACAGATATATGTGTGAATAGGTCATGGGTTTGCACAGGAACAGGAGAGAAGAAAAATGAGAAGAGGATTTTCTAAAGTTTTGGCAGGAATTCTTTCAACAGCGCTTATTTTCTCCTCTGCGAACTATTTGGTGTATGCAGAAGAAGAGAGCCATGTTGTAACTGCATCGGAGATGGAAATGCAGGAGCTGACGGAAACGGAGTCCGCAGAAACAAAGCCGGCAGAAGAAATGCCGGAAACGAAAGTGTCTGAAGAGAAGGCACCGGAAGCAGAAACGTCTGAAGAGAGGGAAACGGAAGCATCGGATCAGAACACGTCGGAATCGGAAACATTTGAGGTGAAGACGGAAACAGAGTCACAGACACAAATAAAGTCAACAGAGGAGCCGACACAAATTGCATCGGAAGAAACAGGAACTTCCGAAACAGGAATTTTGGAAACGGCAACGGAAGAAATATCAGAAACGGAAACGGAAACCGAAACAGAGTCGGAGACAGAAACGCAGACTATAGAAAGATACGATAGTGAGGCTGATGGAATTTCGGCAAAAGGCTTTTTGGAGGTTCGAATCGTAGCCGGTGCAGAAATGAAAAAAGCACAGGAATTTACGGTTGTACTTACAGGCAAATCGAAAGAGCAAAAGCAGACCGTTACGCTTACATCGATGAGGACGGATGAGCAGAGCGCTCCCGAAGTATCGGCAAGCTTCACAAAACTCGAGGCAGGTACCTATAACTTACAGGTATCTGGTAATGGATATACGACTTACAAACAAACAAATATTCGATTGGAAAATAAGGGTTACAGACTCCAGCTTTATGTTGGTAAGGCGCCGAAGACGGATAACGCGAATGCGCCAAAGCCCGGTTTGATTGTTCCAGGCAATTCGAATGATGCGGTAGCGGATGCCATCGTCAATGCGATTCGTAAAAAAACGTTTGATAAATCGTATGACTTCAATGGAGACGGTGTAATTGATCTGTTGGATTTGGATTATTTCACAAAGTTTATAAGAGCAGAAAAACTGGCGGGCAGACAGGCTGCACTGGAAACCTATACAGTCGTTTCGGCGGATGATATTGTACCGACAGCTGGAGAGAAAACGGAACTTGCAAAAGGCGACTGGAAGGCAATGCTACAGGGAAAAGGCACAATTGCACTGAAAACGGAAACAGGAGATAAAATTTCCGAAGTTTCCCCGGTGGAGCTGATTTTTGACTTTTCCGACGGTCGCGCGGTTTCCATGGAAAGAATCGTGCTTTGTTCGCCGCAGACGAATGCGATTGAAGCAGGAAAAGTTATTATTGTATATGAAGCGGACGGAAAAGAACAAAGTGCCGAGGTTGCTTTTTCGGCATCGCGGATTGCCGCAAGAAATGCACAGGAGGATTCGGACTGTTCCGTTACCTGCGACCAGGATGGAACGGTTCAGGTTCATCTTGGCGATCAGGTTGCCGTAAAACAGGTAACATTTAAAATCACAAAGACATCAGATGAGGATTTGAACCTTGCTGAAATTTCCAGTGTGGAATTTGTCAATGGCATGGAGGATAAGATTCCGGATCCGGTGGTTGATATTCCGACCAAGGTTCAGGCAGAGCCGGGAAATAAATCCTTTACGTTAAGCTGGGAAAAACAGAGAAACGTGACGGACTATGAAATTGAGATTTCGGATGGTGCAACTACGGAATCCAGAAAAACGACTGCGTATACAGGGGTTGTGATTAAGCAGTTTGCAAAGGATAAGCTGGTTAATAAAAAGGATTATACGGTTCGTGTCCGCTCCCTGAACGGTGAGTGGAAGAGTGGATTTTCGGATACCGTTACAGTTGCGCCAAAGGTGGATAAAGTACCTGACAGACCGGATAATGTATCCGTAACGGGTGGTTACCGCAATATTCAGGTGAGCTGGAAACTGGTTAAAGATGCCGATAGCTACAATGTCTTTTATAAAGAGGATGGTGCGAAGACCTATACAAAGATTGAAGGCATTGAGAAAAACAGTTGTCAGATTGACAATTTAAAAGATGACACAAAATATTTGGCATATGTAACTGCAGTCAACGAATTGGGTGAAGGAGCCGCATCCCTTACGGCATCGGATAAGACAATCGGTGCGCTTACCGGATTAGAACTCCCGGCGTATAAGCTGATTAATACTTCCAACGGAGAGGGCGTGTTGAGCAGTCACATAAAGTCAGCGACAATTGGCGGAGGCGCTACTATGGTGGATAGTCCGCTGGATAAAGACGCAAACAGTGCTTTGGGACTTTTTGATAATAATTATTATTCTCATGTATACCGGGAAGACTGGGATTTTGGAGGAGCTTATCCGGATAATGTGAAAGGCGTTACAGTTGAGTTGGATCATGTTTATGATATCGGAATGATTATGTTTGCGGAACCGGTTGATTTGGGTGCATATTCTTATGTTACAGTACAGTATTGGGATGAGAACGGATCAAAACAAAAAGCTGCGAATGTATCTATTTTGCAAAAGACCAGCGGCAGCAGAAAATATTATATGATTAAGTTTAAGGATCCGGTAAAAACCGCGAAACTGCAGATTGGGGTAGGACGGTATAACGGTGGTTTGCGTAAGATAACGATTTCGGAAATCAGGCTTTATGAGTATGACAGTCTTGAGCAGGATATTTTGAATCTGTACAGTGATGATTTACATATTACGCTGAAAGATTCTGTGACGGAGGAAACGATACAGGAGCTGCAGAAGCGTTTGGATACGAAGGATTCCGAAAGCGGAGAATATCATCCGGAGAGAGATGCTCTTCAAAAAGAGCTGGATACGGCGAAAAAGCTTTTGGAAACCGGTGGACTTGGCGGTGTTTTACAGGTCAATCCGAATATAACGCCGAAAAAAGACAGCCAAATTTCGGTAGGCGGATTGAATGCATGGCAGCCGTTAGGCGTTACCGCAGCGACCGGAGAGGAGATTGTTGTTTACGTAGGAAATACAGGAATGAAGGATGGCGCTTCGACGACTTTGCAGCTTGTATTTACACAATATCATTCGGAATCTGGAAAATTCTTTGCGACGCAAAGCCTTAAAATCGGAAGAAACGAGATTACGGTACCTAAGATTTCTTCTGTTGATGCCGAAAAAGGCGGCGCTTTGTATGTACAGTATAATGGAAATAACGATAAGGACCACTATGCAGTCAGAGTAAGCGGAGGCGTACAGTTCCCTGTTTTGAACTTATATCATATTTCAGAGGAACAGGAACGTGAAAAGAGAATTGCTGATTATGTGCAAGAGCTAAAGGTGTATGTGGATCGACTTGAAACGCAGCATAATGAACTGCACGGCGGCGGCCAAAACGAAGCGGTGGCATATGCATATGATGCAAGACAGTGTATATTGAATACAACGGACATTCAGACGGATAAAATGATGTTTTCGATTCCGGCAAGTCAGGTGCTTGCGGGACTGGGCGGCAGCAATCAGGAAACAACGCTGGCAAATACGGTGAAAGCGATGAATGATATGCTTACATTGTTCTACCAGCATAAAGGACTTACCGATTCCTTTGCGGAAGGAACAGACAGTGCAGTGATTGCGAAAAACCATTTGCCGTATCAGTACCTTAATATTCGGTATATGAGAATGTTCGCAGGTGCGTTTATGTATGCGTCAGGAAACCACATCGGTATTGAATGGCCTGAAACGAAAGGAATGATGGGCGGTGTTCCTGTTGTATCTTCAGAAAAGGGAGAATATGTCAGCGGCAGATACTTTGGCTGGGGAATTGCCCATGAAATCGGTCATGAAATTAATCAGGGCGCATATGCACATGCGGAAGTGACCAACAATTATTTTGCGGTACTGGCACAGGCAAAAGATGCAAATAACACCGTACGTTTCCAATATCCGAATGTGTTTAAGAAGGTAACATCGGGAACGACAGGATATGCGGATAATGTCTTTACACAGCTTGGCATGTACTGGCAGCTGCATTTGGCATATGACAGAGATTATAATTTCAAGACGTATGATACCTATCAGGAACTGTTTGAAAACCGTTTCTTTGCGCGTGTGGACAGCTATGCAAGAAATACAGGCTTGGCGCCTGCACCCAACGGTGTGGCGCTCACACTGGACGGTGACAGGGATCAGAACCTGATGCGGCTGGCAAGCGCGGCGGCACAGCGCGATTTGAGTGAATTCTTTATTCGCTGGGGTATGACACCGAATGATGCAACACTGGCTTATGTGAAACAGTTTGCGCCGGAGGAACGTGCGATATACTATGTAGATGATGAAGCTAGAGTGTATGAAATGGAGAATGGCAGTGGAAGCGCAATTACTGGAAAGAATGTTGTGACAGCGAAGGCGGAAGTGAAAGACAGTGAAGTGACATTGCAGATGACCTCAACTGCCGATGCAAAGGCGCTGCAGGGCTATGAAATTACCCGTGTATTTATAGAGCAGGGTAAGGAAAGAAGGGAAGTTTGCGGATTTACGCAGGGCGATACCTTTACGGATTATGTGGCATTTGCAGCAAACCGTACGATTACCTATGAAGTGACGGCAATTGACAAACTTATGAACCGGTCCGCTGTCTTCCAAACAAATACAGTAAAAATAGAGGGGGACGGTATTCAGGATAAATCCGCGTGGACAATTGAAACCAATATGGTTTCCGCGGATGACAGTATAGAAGATGCGACAGAAGAAAAGCCTTGCGAACCGATTGCAGTGTCTGCGTCAGAGCGGATGATTGATAATAACAGGTCTACAACCTTTACGGGAAAGGCAGATAGCGCGGATCCATATATTCTTCTCAAATTGAACCGGAGTACGCAGGTATCGGCTTTGCGATATATGCTTTCAGGAGATGGGCAGAGTATTGCGGATTATAAGATTGAAGTGAGTGAGGACGGCAAGACCTATACACAGGTGAAGACTGGAGCATTCCGTTTGGAGAACAACAGTACGATTGTGTATTTTGAGAACGGTACAGACCCGTGGGTATGTACGTATGACGCATCATTTGTAAAGCTTACAGCGGTCGGACAGAAGGGAACAGAGCTGTCGGTTACGGAGCTGGATCTGTATGGACCGTCTGGAGATAATATAGAATTTTTGTCCGCACAGAACGGTCAGTCAGGGTTCGGTGTGTTGGAGAATGACTATATTTATGATTCAGAAACGAAAGCGAAGATTCCAGCCGGTTCCATTGTATTTACCGGAACGTATAAAGGAAATCCTGCCTATAACGTGGTTGTACTCTATGACGAAAACGGAAAAATTGTAGGAGGCGAAGATAAGGACGGAAACCTGATAGCACATCAGATTATCCTTGCGCCAAATCCGGGTGACGCGATGCTTGGCGAAACTTCGGAGGGAACATGGATTTACTGGCTGGAGCCGGATGCGGTTGTTTCGCAAACATCATTGCCTGACAAGGTACGGGCGGAGTTGTACCGTGTGGATAATGCACTGACAAATGAAGGACAGAGAATGGTCAGTGACACGAAATATGTAACACTGCCCGAAACACTGCCCCCGATTCAGATCAATTAATGATGCATTTTAAAAGACTGCATCAGAAAAAGAGAGGCAAAGGAGAATAGGAAATGATGAAAAAAATAATTCGGGGAATGGGAATTTTGGCACTCTGCCTTATGACGGCAGTTCTGCCTGTCAGGGCAGCGGATGATCCTGTTTCGCTGATAAAGAACGGCAGCGGAGTTAAGGTGATCCTGTCCAAAGAGGCGATTGATGATGAGGTGCATTCGCTGCATTTGAGCCTTGAGGTTGATGTAACAAAGGGTAAATTAACGCAGGATGAAGTATCATTTGACTGGGCAATTTCTGACGATGCATATAAAACACAGTTTTGTGAGAAAAAAGATGGCGGTTTCATAGTGGATATTTATACCTCCGCTAAAGAGAATATTTTTTCCGCCGGAGATGACGGACTGACTTTGGGCGTTGTAAAGCTATCTCCTGCAAAGGGTAAAGTAACGGCGAAAGTGACGGTTGCGGGAAGCTTGGAAACCGTCAACGGTGTGCAGGAACTAAACCAAACGCAAGGCAATAAGGATGTTTCGGTGGAAGTGACCGCGGGCAAAAGCAGCGGAAGCAGTCATAGCAGTAGCAGTGGTGGAGGCAGCAGCAGTGGTGGAAGCAGCAGTGGCGGCAGCAGCTCCAACGGTAATACAAATAACAATCCGGCTGCGAACAGAAATAACACCGTTTTGAACAATCCGGCTGCAAATTTAGGGATAAACAATAATAACAGCATCGTGCAGGCAGTGCCGGATAACAGTACAGTACAAAATCCGGTGACAAATCAGAATAAAAATGGACAGGGTTCTGGAAACAGTCCTGTTCAAAAGGAGGATTCAGCCGACAGTCAGTCTGTTGCGCAGACCGAAGTAACGGGTACGGAAATGGTGGAACCGGAAGAAACAAAGACAGAACAGGAGATGCTTTCGGAAAGTGAAAAAGTTTTAGTGGCTGATGCAGATAATGGGAATGAATCAGAGCAGCGCTTTTATCCGGAGGGAGGTTGTGTAACAGAAACCTCCGGTATGGCAACGAGCACGATGGTGCTGTTAGGAATTATAATTGCTGCAGTCGTTGGAGTAGGAGCATTTTTTGTAATCAAAAACAAGCCATAAATTGAAGTAAAAAAGTATAGATTGCGGTCTATACTTTTTTGCTTTGTCTTATACATGTTTCTTATGAACCAAGGCATTCTTCGATTTTTTGGTAGCGTTCCCCGTCCAATACCTTTTTCAGGCACGTAAACGGGCCCAGCTCGTTCGAAAGTACCATGTTGCAGACGTTGACGGAAAATCCGCTGACCAAAGCCACGCCAAGCTCGTTTTCCCGGACCGGAATCACGTTTGTCCTGCTGTTGACATTCCAAAATACAAGCTTTGGCATTCTGTAACCGAATCTTGCAAAGCGGCGCTTAATGGTATCAAAAAGCGTGTCCATACCGCGGTTTCCTACAGCACAGTCAAATTCCATATCCGAGATGATTAAAACGGTCTGCGGAAGCTCCTTCTGCTTTAAATGGCTGTTTCTTGCAGTCTGTAATATCAGATTGAAGGTTGCTTCAATATTGGTATTGGTGCAGTCATTATGCGAGAGTGCCAGCTCCAGTTTTTCCCTAAATGTTTTGCAGGGTGACAAATTTACGTACTGCGGACAGCCGGAAAACGTGATAAATTTGTTGCGGAATGCACCGTGCATACGCTCTGCAAAGTAAATGCCAAGCGCGTTTGATACATGGAGCGCTGTCGTGCTGCCTGTGCCGACCGGACACAGCATACTGCCAGAGCCGTCGACAACACAGAGTACGTTTTTCGCGTCCCCTACCGTATTCGGAAGGTTCTTCCAAAGCGCCTCCAAAGCGGCGTCTTCGGCATTGACGCTGATTCGCCATCCTGTGCAGGTTGTGTATTGTGCCACGATTTCGTGCGGCATTAAGACACCTGCGTGGATAACAGCTTTGCTTTGTTGTACGTCAGCAAGGTACTGGGTTCTGCGCGCTTCGTCGTGATACAAAAAGGCATTCCGGTAAAGGATATTTGCGCGGGACGCCACGCTTGTATAATCAATCTCCTCCCAACGGTTGCCGCTCATATAAATTTCCGTTACGTTCAGGTATGCCCGAAGGGACGCAAGCAGTGTTCTGTATTCCTTTGCGGTTCGTCCCATAAAACGCTGCAATTTTGCGGCTGCAAGCTTGCTGTTTTCGGAAGAAGCGTTGTTGCTTGGCATCCACTTTGCACACAGCGAAATTGGGGCGGAGCGTTTCATGTTTTGTACGTCCTGTTCGAGCTGATGCTTTAATACCGCTAAAACGGTTTCTTCGACAGGCGTGTCGAACAGGCAAAGCAAATCGTCGAACCGTCCGTATTCTGCCATGAGCTCAATTAACTGTTCGGTCAGATTGGGAACGCTTACGGCAAGGTGGTTCATTAAAATACGGAATGTACGCCGCTCGCCTAAGCCGCCTCTAATGTCTCTTAGGAAAAAGAGCCATTTGATGGCAAGCAGTTTGTCTTCATAGAATGCGGGCAGAAAGCGCTTTACAATCTGCGCTTCGTTTTCGCTTCTGAGGGATGCGACGGCAAAATTCAAGTCCACGAGCGCTTTTCCTGTGGTCTGATAGCCGATTGCGCCGTTTTCCGTTTGCTTTTTCTGATTGGTCAGGTTCTTATGTAAAAGTTCCATAAAGTTCATGATAACACCTCGCTTTTTATGATAATGTTTCCTTTTTGTATCGCTTCGTTTGTAATGCGTTTTTTACTGGCAGCCTTACCGGGGCAGGATTCGAACCTGCGCATTCCACCTTGAATGTTTTGATTGCTGTAAAAGTCTTTGCCAAGACCTGTTTTTCCGCGCTCTACCGACTGAGCTACTGCGGCAGCAGACTTTCGCCTGTTTTCCCTCGTCTGAATATACAATACAATATTTGGAATAATATATCATTTCAAAAAAGTTGCGAGGATACTATTTTAGCAACGCCGCCTGCCGCAGGAGGCGTTCTTTGATAAGATTCAGGAACGCTTCGTTTCCCACGACTTTTATCATTGGTCCGAAGGACAGCACTTCGATTAAAAGCTCCGTTTCTGTTTTTTTATTATAGTAGATAAGGCATTCATACGTGTCCGAATCCAGTTTTCGCGTGCTTTTTTCATAGTTGGCAAACTGCAGCATGGCGCGCTCTAAGGCGTTGCGGCGGTCCTTGATGAGAAGGCGCGCAGGCTCTTTGTAATAGGAGCGTTTGATTGCTTTGTCAATGTTGGGCATGTGCTTTACGGTCTTTCCGGTTGATATTATTTTCACAATGCGGTTCAGGTTTAAGATTTCAATCTTGCGTGTGCGCTGCATATGGTTTTCGACTGCCAGCATGCGGAAGCGGTCATTTTTTATGGAATATTCAAGACGGCATGGCAGATAAATGTGGTGTACTCTGTGATTATTGCGCGATTCATACAGAATATCCAAATATTCGTGATTTTGGATTGCTTCCATGATGGTTTGAAAGTGTCTGCGGTAATCAGGGTTTTGATAGTCGTCTTTATCGGAAAAGCGGTCATAATAATAGAAGTCGCTTGGCAGATAAAGCGGTTCTGTGTCCGCAAAAGCGGCATGAAGCTGCGAAAGCGCCTCATCATTGAAAAAAAGGCTGATCTTATCGTCCGAAAGGATTGCTTTCAGGTAGGATTTCTGCAGGTCGGTCAGCGGGACATAGAAGTCCGTTGAGAATTTTGAGCGCAGAATGCCGTCCTGCTTTTCATAAAAGCCCCAGCCGCTTTCGGTGAGCTTTGGCAGCAGGTAGAGAACGCTTTCCGCAAAGCAGGCATCCTGAATGCGGTAGTGTAATTCCTTATCGGAAATGAATTGTTTTGATTCAATCAGGGATTTGATAACCTGAAAATAGCAGTTGTATACTTCTGAAAATAATTCACTCATTAGAATTCTCCATGTCATCTTCGTCGGAAATCTGTGCGTTTTCCCCAAAATACATACGGTACATTGCGGCAAAATCCCGCTGAAAAAGCTGGTTGAGCTTGGGGCAGTCGGTTTCGATTGCTATGATTCTGCCAAGAAACGAGCGTATCCAGGGCAGCATTTCGTTTGCGTCAAACACATCGGTTTCGTAGCAGTATGTATCGGGAGCAATACGCCGGACAACGCCGCCTTTTCCTTCCCGTTCCAGCCGGGTTAAAATATATGCCTCGAAATACTCGTTAATGCGGAGTGTCAGCTTTACGTGCTCTAAGTGCCTGCGGTTGTTGTTTTGAAAGGAAACGCCCCATGCAGACGCTTTATTTTTTTCAAAATGCTCTTTCACAGTTTGATAATCGGGATAAGGATCTTTTATTTCCACCTGTTTTACCGCGTCGATCCGCACCGACGTAAAGCGCTTTGACTTGGGAAGGTACAGGCACAAAAACCGTCTCCCCGTCCGGGTGCTGATAAAGATTTTTAACGGAACGCCTTCTGTTTTCTGAAAGATGTCCGACTTCGTACTTTTGACGTTTAACAGGACTGATTTTTCCTCATGGATTGCACAAAGGAGGTCGAGCAGGATTTCATCTTCTAAGGTATGTACAAAAAAACTGTGCTTGACGCGGAAGAGTTTATTTTTGAGGGAGGCGTTGTCCATAATGGTATTTCCCACAATGCCAAGCGGGGAAAAAAGCTGATAAAAGGCAAGCGCATTTGCGAGCCCAGGGTGTGCGGAAAGTGTTTTCCGAAAAGGCGGGTTCAGGCGGTATAGGACTTCTTTCCCGTATTTCTCCTTTGAGAGCATGCCGTCCCTTGCGTACTGATTGCATTTTCGCCGGACGGTCTGTGGCTCGAACATAACGCCGTATTCCGCAAGGATGCCGTCGGTTATCGCGTCGGCTGTTTGTTCCGCGTATTTTTGCAGATAGTCCAATATGTAAAAGTGCAGCATAATGTCATTGTCCGTAAAGCTTTTTGCCTTCCATACGCGGTATAGCGGATTGGTGTCAAGCAGGTTGCTGTCAATGGATAAGTAGATATTTTTTCCGTTTGCGGTGTAGTCCTGCCTTACGTAACCCCAAAGCCAGCTTTCCAGCCTGCGGCGTTCGTTGTCGTAAGTGCGCCCGCTCCAGCCGCTAAATTCGTCGCGTGTCTTAAATCCGTATACAAAAAAATCCCGGACGTATTCGCGGCTTTTGGAAAAGGATTTGATTAATTCTTTGAATTCTGACATAGAAAGACCTCTGTTTCTGTTAAAAACATTTTTTATATTATAACACAGGTTGGTATGTGAAAACGACAGGTTATGACAGGAAATTTGATTGCGTTGTATGGGAATTGTGTGGCAGTAGGATATTTTCTTGTGAGATTACAGACGCTATGATATAATTATTTCTAGTGATTTGTACCTTGTGTTATGTGTAGAACAGGGATACAGAAGGCAGTTATGAAAAATAAAAAGACACGGAGGTATCTGATGCCAAAAGCACAAAATGCAAGTCCCTACAAAGGCTCGGGACAAATAACGAGAGAACAATTTTTATTTTATGAAATGCGGACAACCGCAAAATTAATGTCAGAAGGGCTGGAAGATCGCGAAGTCATTAAACGGGTTGTGGACGACAATCTGTTCCAATACCCTACGGAAAAATCCCTTCCGTCAATGACAAAAGCCTGTATTGCAAGACTATATGCGCTAAATGACAGAAACTTAATCTTAGCCATAACGACACAGCCATTGGATATAGCAAAACAAATCTGCCTATATGCGATGATGAAGCGATACCGCTTGGTATGGGACTTTATGGTGACGGTTATTGGAGAGAAGTACCGTTTACAGGAGTTTTCCTTTGGCAAAAAGGACATCAATATATTTTTCATGCAAATACAGGAGCAGGATGATTTCGTATCTTCATGGAGTGAGAGTACAATTAAAAAAATACGGCAAGTGCTTATTAAAATTCTAGTTGAAAATAACTACTTGGACAATATAAAATCAGAGCGTTTGAATCCGATACTGCTTAATTCCATGCTGGAAAATGTTATAAGAAGTAACAATGATGAGCGTGTGCTTCCGGCATTTAATTGCTTTTTCCAGGGAGAACAAGGTTGAAAATTAAAATTTTCAACCTATGAGTTTGTGCTTGACACCCCAAACTCACAGACAGTGAAAGGAGCAGGGTTATATAAATGAGTGAACTAAATATACGACTGGATAAATTAAAACACGATATGCAGCAGGAGGAATTTCTTCTAGGAAAAGGATTGAGCAATGAGGTTAATATCCGCATTTTTTGTTATGATTCCAAAGAAGAAATGACAGTTCGTCATTTTATAGAGCAGCTGATGGTTGACCAATCACTGGAATGTCATGTGATACAATGTAATCTGTATCATATATTTCTCGAAATATGTGATGAAAAGCGTATTACAAATGGTGTGCCTGCTATGGAAGAAAAAAAGGGAAAAGATTACCTGCTACAACAGATACAGCGTTTTGCAAATAACAAGGCTTTTGTGGATAAGATGCAGTACGAACCCCATAATACAGGAGATGTACTGATGCTGACAGGGGTAGGAGAGGTATTTCCGTTTATGAGAATCCATTCTTTACTGGAAGCATTACAGCCGGAGTTTTCGGATATACCGATATTGGTATTTTATCCGGGAAAATATGATGGAAGGTTTGTCAGGTTGTTTGACCAGTTAGAACCGAATCCGTATTACAGGGCGTTTAACATTGTTTAAAAGGAGAGTTACCAATGATAATTCAAAATATGTTCTATGATGATATTGACCGTAAAATCAATGGAGTTGTCAAAGTTGACCAGAACACAGATGAGATTTTGAAACAGGAAGTAAAGGAATACGTTATAACAAAAGATATTCGCAAACACCTGATTACCTTTTTTAATCATTATGGAAGTTCCTTTGAAGAACCGACAGCCGATGTGGGTGTGTGGATATCGGGATTTTTTGGCAGCGGTAAATCTCATTTCCTGAAAATGCTCTCTTATTTACTGGAGAATAAAGAGATAGATGGCAGAACTGTAGAAGACTATTTCCGTGAAAAATTTGATGATGAAGCAACCTTTATGTCTATTGCAAGGGCGGTTGGGGGCAAAACAAAAACGATATTGTTTAATATTGATATCGAAGGCTCGATTAATAAGGATAAAACAGCAGTTCTACGTGTATTTGCAAAAATGTTTTATAACTATCTCGGATTTTATGGTGAAAATTTGAAGGTGGCAAAATTAGAACAGTTTATTGAAAGACAAGGAAAAACAGCAGAGTTTCGCATCGCATTTGAAGAGAAAAACGGTGCATCGTGGATAGAGTCACGCGACGCATTTGCTTTTTTTGAGGACGATGTGGTTGATACTTTGGTGGAAGTACTGGGAATGAGCGAGACTGCGGCTCATAACTGGTTTGACGGGACGGAAACGGTGGAAACCAGCATTGCACAGCTTGTTTTGGAAATAAAAGAATACATAGATACACAGCCAAAGGATTTTCGCCTTTTATTTATGATAGACGAGGTGGGACAGTATGTGGGGGATAGTATTGATTTACTGATGAATCTGCAATCTCTTGTAGAAAAAATTGGCAGTGAATGCGGCGGCAGGGTATGGGTGGTATGTACCGGGCAGGAAGCCATTGACGAGATTATCAAGACAAGACAGGATCAATTTTCGCGTATTCAGGCAAGATTTAAAACCCGATTATCGCTGACGTCATCTTCTGCAGATGAAGTCATTCAGAAGCGTATTTTGCGTAAAAAAGAAAATGCGTTTGCTCTTTTGGAAAATGTATATCAGGAAAACGATTCGGTACTTCGAAACCTCTTTACTTTTACGGATTCGATTTTGGATATTAAGGGGTATGGGAGTTCCATGGAATTCGCCAAGAACTTTCCGTTTGTACCTTATCAGTTTATTATTATGCAGAAAGTATTTTCTGAAATCCGTAAGCATGGTAATTCAGGCAAGCATCTTTCGGGCGGGGAGCGGTCTATGCTGTCAGGATTTCAGGAGGCGGCACAGAAGATAGAAGATAAGAGTGAGTATGCGTTAGCTCCGTTTTATCTGTTTTATGACACGGTACATACCTTCCTCGACAGTTCTATTCGACGGGTGATTGAGCGATGCCAAAAGGCGGCTGACAATGGAAACGGAATTGAACAGCAGGACGTGTCGGTGTTAAAGCTTTTATATCTTGTCCGTTATATAGATGATATAAAAGCAAATTTGGATAACATTGTCATCTTGATGGCAGATGATATTCGTGTGGATAAAATTATTATGCGTGCGCAGGTAAGTGAATCATTGAACCGTCTGCAGAGTCAGAATTATATTGGGAGAAGTGAGGATACTTATAATTTCCTGACCGATGAGGAGCAGGATATACAGAAAGAAATTACGAATACAATGGTAGATACTTCAACGATTGTTGGGAAGATTGCTCATAAAATATTTGGTGAAATATATTATACAAAGAAGTATCGTTATGATAAATATGATTTTGCTTTTGACCAAATGGTAGACTATACCGCGGTAGGCGCTATGACAGGTGGTATGCGGTTAAGAATCATGACTATGGCAATAGAGGGGGCAGAGAAAGCAGAACTTCGAATGCTGGCAGAATCGTCAAGACAGGCAATCGTGGTACTTGCCGAAACACCCTATTATGAATTTTTTGAATATGCTGAAAAGATACGAAAATATGTAAAGCACAAAAATGTACCGCAATTGCCGTTATCTGTTCGGAATATTATCAAAAAATATCAGGAAGAGGCTGAAAGATATGAAGCAAGTGCAAAAGAGCAACTGGAAAAAGCAATTGAGAACGCAGTCTTTTATGTGGATGGGGAACATATTGAAATAAATAGTGGAGATGCCAAGAGTAAATTAGATCAGGCGTTGGAATATCTGGTGACGCATGTATATAGTGAGTTAGGCTTGATTACGAAAAATGCAGAGTCAGATGCAGATATTATCGCGATTCTTAGTGGTGCAATCAATATGTTACCCGGTACCGAGCCGAATCGTGATGCGGCAGTTAAAGTGGAAGAATACTTAGAGATGCAGGAAAGAAAGCATCTTCCAACCTCCATGGCTGATGTGCAGAGCCGCTATCAGTCTATTCCGTATGGCTGGAAAGAGATTGATATCGCGGCAGTTTGTGCAATGCTGATTGCGGAGCAGAAAGTGACCATTAAATATGCAGGTTCTACTGTACAACCCAATAATCCCAAACTTCCTGATATGCTTCGCAAAAAGAGTGAGATTGGAAAAACACAAATATCGAAACGACAGGTGGTATCGGCAGCGAGAATGAAGGCAGTAAAGGATTTACTACGGGATTATTTTAGCCGAATGGATATTCCGTCAGATGAGGATGGCTTGATTGCTTTTATTGTCGAAAAATTTGAGGGCTTGCGTGCCCATTATGAGGAATTGTTGGGCAGATATGAAGGGCATAATTATCCCGACAAGTCGGCGATAAAAAATGCGCTGACAATTGTAATAGATATATTGTCGCAGCAAAAGGATAATTTGGCATTGATAGAATGCGTACTCCAAAAAGAAGATTGTCTTTATGATGCACAGGAGGCAATGCAGGGTGTGGAGGCTTTCTTTAAAACACAGGTTACGATATTTGACGCGGCGGTAAAATATGAGGCAGAGCTGCGGAATGATTTGGATTATATCCGCAAAGATGAGGAAGCGAATGCTGCCTTAAAGACCATGCGTCTTATTACGATGGTGCCGACAAGCGGGAAATATCAATATAACAGGATTCCGCAGCTCAACGAATTGATTGCAAAAGTAAAAACGTCTCATGATGCGATGCTAAGCGAAAAGAGGGAGGAACTCTTGGACATTGTTCATCAGTGCATGGGAGAAATTCATCAGGCAGGGAATGGGGATTCTAAAGTAAAGACAATTATTGAGCGGGCGGATCTTTATTATACGCAGCAGAAGGAAAAGATTGCAGAAACGACGAGCCTTGCGCTGATGGAAGGGTATCCGATACCAATGTGGAATTATCGGGATGATACAGTATCTAAGATTGAGCGTGCATTAGAGCCTGTAACCCCTGTGGAACCGACAAAGCCTGTACGAACAGAAAGTACAACGTCCAAGAAAATATATAAGCCCATCTTCCGTCAGTCTTTACTAAAAGCAGCAAAACTTGAGAGTGAGGATGAGATTGATGCCTATGTGGATAAGCTTAGAGAACAGTTAAAGACATTGCTAAAGGGTTCGGATGGGATTGAATTAAAATAGAATTATTATGAATTATTTTACAATGGGGAGTAATATATGGATATAGAAAAAATAAAAGAGGATTTGAGCATATGCTATCTTAAAACAATAGCTGCTGTTAATGGAATTGCGGTTGAACGGATAGAACATGATGAGGATAGTGTTGATGTTATTGTAAAAAAGGTTATAAATACAGACCAAAATATGCTGTTTAATTCACAGATTAGCGTACAATTGAAATCAACATCTTCCAAGTCACAGTATAGTATAAGCAAAAAGGAAGTTTCGTATATATTAAAGGTTAAGAATTATAATGATTTGTGTATGCCTGCATCGATGCCCAGTATTTTGGAATTGCTGATTTTGCCGGAAGAGAAAGATGAGTGGACGAAGTGGACACCTGATGAATTGATTATACGTGGAAAAATGTTTTGGTTGTCGTTACAGGATAAGGAAGTGTCTGCAAATAAAGATAAGATTACGGTAAAAATTCCAAGGAAAAACATTTTGAATGCGGATACTATTGAGGATTTGATTCGAAAAGCGGCTAAGGAGGGGATTTTATGATATATTCTGTAAATTTTGTAGATATGACTCTGAAATTAAATCCGTTAGCTGTGACAAGGTATTTAGCGGAAACGAGTTGGAAATCATATCCAATAAAAAGAAAAGACATTAAAATTTTTCAATATCAAAAAGAGAATTTTTTTGAACAGGTTACAATACCGCTCGATAAAAAATTGAGGGATTATAAGAATGCGATGTATGATGCAATTTGTAAGATTGCTTATGTTGAAAAAAAGTCAGTTGAGCAGCTTATGCTCTACTTATTGAACCCGAATACGGATATTTTAAAAATAAGACTGGATAAAAAAGAAGTGGAATCAGGAAATATTATGTTTGATGATGCGATTCAACTATTTGACAATGCAAAAAAGTTGATAGCAGCTACAGTGCTTGATGTTATCAATCCTAAAAAAATACATTATGGGAGAATTGATGAGCCCGTTCAGAAGTTTCTTTCACAATGCAGGTTTGGTCAGACAGAAATTGGCAGCTATGTAGTATCAGTTGTATGTCCGTTTGCTGAGCTTTCAGAGACGGAAGGATATAGACAACTCAGCATTTTTTCAGATGAGGAGCAATGCGCCAATTCGCTTACGAGAAAGGTTACGAATCAATTAATGACGAATGTTGCTACAATCAAACAGGAAATTGATGATGGCAATTTGGACTCTTTGGCAAATTATGATAATTCTATAAGTTCTAATTTTTATGAAGCTTTAAATGGATTAAGCATGAATACGGAGGAGGCAACAGTCGAATTTATGGCGGAGTGGTCGCCGACAGTACAAAGCAATCGATGCAAATATAACAAGGTATCAGTAACAAATGATTATTACGAACCGATAAAGACCATTATTTCCAAAATTAAAGAAAGTACAGATGAAAGAACGGAAATTGTCGGAAAAATAAAAGAATTAAAAGCGGCGCCGATTATTGACAATAGAGAATATGGTACCATCGTTGTTGTTTATGTTGGTGATAATGCAAGGGCGAAATCAGTCACTGTAAAATTGGACAGAGAGGACTATGATAAGGCTGTTTCCGCTCATCAACATGGAAAGGCAGTTAAAGTGATTGGTGAATTGAGAGGTCAGGTGAAGTCGGTTATGGAGAATGTTATCTTTAGTGTAGTGGAGTAGTTTATGTGTTTGAATTTAAAGATGACATATGCGATGGATTAGGAGACAAAAGAAATGGATAAAAATACGCTAAAGAAATATGCGGTATGGGCAAGGAGAGAACTGATTACCCGCGTCAGCCAAAGGGCGACATTTTATGGAGTCACGGAATCAGGTTATGGTGATGTAAACGCGGTCAGTATCAATGGGAGAGTTTTATCTGACGCGGAAAAGAAACAGCGGCAGGCGTTGATTGCACGGATCCAGAAAAAAGGTTATGAGGAAGTGATGGAGGAGGTTGCCTATACGTGGTTTAACCGTTTCTTGGCGTTGCGTTTTATGGAGGTAAACGGCTATTTGCCGCATCGTGTAAAGGTATTTACAGATAATGACAACCGTTTCAAACCGCAGATTTTAACGGAGGCAATTGACCTTGAACTGGATGGATTGGATATGGAACAGGTTTATGCCTATAAAGATGCCAATCAGACAGAGGAATTATATAAATATCTGTTGGTGGTACAGTGTAATGCGCTGAATGCGGTATTGCCCCGAATGTTTCAGAAAATAAAGGATTATACAGAGCTATTACTGCCGGATAAGCTGCTGCTTGAAGGGAGCGTTATTGAGCGGATGATAGCGCTGATACCGGAAGAAGACTGGAGAGATGCGGTACAGATTATAGGGTGGATGTATCAGTATTATAACAGCGAGAAAAAAGATGAAGTATTTGCCGCGTTGAAGAAGAATGTGAAAATAACGAAAGAAAATATCCCTGCGGCTACGCAGCTTTTTACACCGGACTGGATTGTGCGTTATATGGTGGAGAACTCTTTGGGACGCTTGTGGCTGGAGGGGCATCCAAATGAAGAATTAAAGAATAATTGGAAATATTATTTGGAGGAGGCAGAGCAGGAGCCGGAGGTAGAGGCTGAACTTGCGAAAATCCGTGCGGAGTATTCACAGCTTACACCCGAGGATATTCGTTGTATTGATCCTTGTCAGGGGAGTGGGCATATTCTTGTCTATATGTTTGATGTGCTGATGCAGATTTATGAGTCATATGGTTATACTACACAGGAGGCGGTTGCCGGTATTGTAATGAACAATATCTATGGTTTGGATATTGATGAGCGGGCGGCACAGCTTTCCTATTTTGCTGTTATGATGAAGGCTTGTCAGTACGATAAGCGATTTTTGAAAAGGAAGGACGAAGAGGGAAATCCGAAAGTGCCGCAGCCTAGAGTATATGTAATTCAGGAAAGTAATGATGTGGACAGCCGCGTGTTGGAATATTTCTGCAATGGTGATGATGAATTAAAAGAGGCAATGGAAACTATTATGGAAGAGCTGTATGACGCGAAGGAGTATGGTTCTATTATTACGGTTACACAACAGAATTGGGATGCTATTTATGCGAGGTTTGAGGAAATTAGGGAAGATATTTCTATGTATAAGGAGGACGCATTAGAATTACTTTCGTTGGTGCAGGTGGCACAGGCGCTGGCGCAGAAGTATGACGTGGTGGTGACGAATCCGCCGTATATGGGGAATAAAGGAATGGATGCGAAACTCACGAAATATGTTCAAAAGAATTATTTTGTTGAAAAATTGGACTTGTTTGCAGTTTTTGTTCGAGTAGCAAATAATTTGGTTAGAAGTGCCGGATATCAAGCTATGATAACGCAGCATTCATGGATGTTTTTACAGAGCTTTAATGCACTGCGGGTTAACTTATTGAATGAAAATCAAGTAAAGAATATGGCACATCTTGGCTCACGGGCATTTGATGAAATTGGAGGAGAGGTTGTTCAAACCGCCACATTTGTATTGTTAAAAAAACGTATTTTAGAATATTGTGGAATATATGTGAGGTTGGTTGATGTTCAGGGGGAAAAGGAAAAGAGTGAAGCTTTTTTTGAACAAGGTAATAAATATGTTGTAGAAAATGAGAAATTTATCGGAGTGCCAAATCAACCAGTTGCTTATTGGCTGGGTAATAATATACTTTCATTGTTTTCTAACATGAAATCTTTGGGTGAAAAATACGAAACAAAGCTGGGAATGTCAACTAATAATAATAACCGTTTTCTTAGATTTTGGTATGAGGTATCAGATCAGAAAACATGTTTTGTAAGGGAAAATAATGATGGCGTAACATACATACAAAAATGGTTTCCATATAGTAAAGGTGGATCATATCGAAAATGGTACGGAAATGTTGAGTATGTTATTAATTGGCTTGATGATGGGGCAGAAGTAAAACAGTTGGCGGCTAATTTATACGGCAGCTATTCAAGGACATGTAAAAATACACAGCATTTTTTTAAGAGTGCATTGACGTGGGGGCTTATTACCCCAGGGGCATACTCCTGCAGATATTTGCCTGCCGGTTGTGTGCTTGGTGATGCAGGACCGGTATGTTTTGCGGAAAATGACACATACCTTTTATTAGCATATTTGAACTCATGTATTGTTGCGAGAATATTACCTGCTATTAACCCGACTATTAACTGTAGTACAGGAATTTTATCAATGGTTCCTTTATTTGACGAAACAAAAGTAAACCAATATAGAAAAGAAATAGAAATGCTCTCTATACGGAATATAAATGTTTCAAAGGAAGATTGGGATGAAAGTGAAACAAGTTGGGGGTTTAAAATACATCCATTAGTTGGTAATTATATTAGTTTGAGAAATGCTTATTCTGCATGGGAAAACTTGTGTGATAGACGTTTTCTACAGATGAAGGAAAATGAAAGAAGAATAAATGAAATATTCTTGGAAATAGACGATATGAAA
>CAJTSD010000026.1 GCA_910578795.1 uncultured Lachnospiraceae bacterium | reverse complement strand
CCATTGAGAAATTGATGCTGCCATCCTCTTTGAGGGAGGCTCCCAATGGGTATGGATGTCCGTTCTTAATTTTTAGTTTTCTCATAAAAACCTCATTATTCTTTCTGTATCAGCTCATTACACTGCCCTAATTGAAACAATATGCCAAAGATACCCCCTTATAAACTGTTACATTATAGCAGGCTATACTATAGCAGGTAAAAACAGTTGTATCTCATCATGTATCACAAAATCAACTTTCCTGTCAGATAACTGCTGCTCCTGCGAAAACAGAACCTTTAACTGACTGCGGTTCGGATCCGTATTATACTCAAGCCTGTCGTTATACATATCTTTTCCCATAATCAGCAGCACATCCGCCGCCTCACACGCATTCGCCGCCTCCGTCATCAGATTTGCATTCGCGCGTTCACCAATCAGCCGGATATTTGGTCTGACTGCTGCCTTTTTGCAATTATCGCAAAGCGGAATGCCTGCCGCATTTTTCATATAATTTAAGTCAAAATACTTATTGCAGTGCGGACACTTGTTCGAATTCAAATTTCCGTTCAATTCAATGGTATTATGAAACCGAATCCCCTTCGGAATCCCGTGAAAATTTTGACAAATTACCGCCAAAAGCTTTCCCTGCGCCTGCAGCTTTAACAATGCGTCGTAAGCAGGCGTCGGATTTACCTCCATTGTCAGGATTTCATTCTTATAAAAGCGGAAAAAACGCTCCCCTTTCGCATTAAAAAAACTGGTGGAAAGCATGTCCTCCGGAGTGTATCCGTAAAGTTCTTCTACCCTGTAGGTTTCCTCGTTGCTGTCAAGGTCGTAACCGCCACCCTCCACCAACATCTCAATGCCAAGCACCGCGACAATTTTTCCTGCAACCGCAATTCTTTTTCGAATATAATTGATTACTTTCTCATCTGTTTCTAATTTCATGAGAGTTCCTCTATTCTTTCAACTATCCCCCACTTTCATAATACTCGCATATCATACCTTGTGTCAAGTAAATACGCAAAGCTGAGCCGAAACTATTATTGTTTATTATTATAATTTATTATTATAATTTATTAAAATACCTTGATTTGCGCACACAATTTAGGTAATATAGTAATATGTGCTCTGTAAAAATTTCTGGCATATAAAAAAACAGGCTGAAATTTTACAGCCCGTATAGTAATTAGAAAGGTATGGTATAGAAATGGCTGAAAACGATACAAACGGCTATGATGATGAAGAAATGACCGTTGAACTGGAGCTTGACAATGGTGAAACAGTCAGCTGCGCAATCATTACAATTTTAACAGTTGACAAAAAGGACTATATTGTCCTGCTTCCACTGGATGAAAACGGAAACAACGAGGACGGTGAGGTATGGTTTTACCGGTATGCAGAGGATAAAGACGATCCGAATGCGGAACCCTCCCTTTCCTATATTGACAATGACGAAGAATATGAAAATGTGGCTGATGCATTCGACGAATATCTCGATACCGTTGAATTTGATGAAGTTGTCAGCACAGACGAAAACAGTTAAACAAGGAGGATTTTGAATAATGGATGAAGCAATTGCTAAGGAGAAATCGCTTATCATAGACAGGACATACACGTGCCCTGTATGTGACAAGAAAATACGCGCAAAGTCGGTAAAATCCAACTCCGCAAAATTTATTGATACAATGGCAGATTTAAGGCCGATTCACAACAACATCAACGTCACGAAATATGATGCCATCTGCTGCCCAAACTGCGGTTTTTCCGCACTCACAAAAAATTTTACCAATACGACCGCAACACAGCGCAAGCTGATTCGTGAGCAGATACAGGCAAACTACAAATCGCACGAGGAAGTGGAATGTGATACATACACGACCGAAGTTGCCATAAGCCGTATGAAAATGGCGCTTCTGTGCACCGTTACAAAAGGCGGAAAGGACAGCGAAATCGGAAACGTGTGCGTAAAAATCAGCTGGCTTTATGAAAGCCTTGCAGAAGAGCTTGATGAGAACGACCCTGCTACGGAAGAAAAACGCGCACTCTATCTCAAGGAAGCAGACAATGCCGCATTTAAGGCATATGAACATCTTTCCAATGCAAGAATGAAGGAAAACTTCCCGATTGCAGGTATGAACGAGACGACGCTTGATTATCTCCTCGCTTACTATGCTTACAAAAAAGGCGAATATCAGGTTTGTATGCAGCTTCTTTCCGGTGTGGTTACAAGCCGGAGCACATCGCCCCGTTTAAAAGAAAAAAGTTTGGAGCTAAAAGAGCTCGTTGGTCCAAAGCTCCGTGAAAACCAGTAATCATACCGATATTACAATTCATTTAAAAATCTTGAGGGCAGGAAGTTTCCTGCCTCTTTTTCTTCTATATAAAATAAAAACAGCAATTCCTTCGCGCGCGTCATCGCCACATAAAACATGCGCCGTTCTTCCTCAAGTTCTGCGTCTGTCACTGCTTTTTTATGTGGTACGACCCCCTCATTCACATCAGGAAGGATTACAATCTTCCACTCCAATCCCTTTGACGCATGCATTGTCACAATATGAACGGCATCCGCCGTATCCTTTTGCCTGTCCGCAGATGCCTTTTCCATAACCGCATCGTAACATGCAATATGCGAAAGCCACTCCTCGATTGTCTCAAAATCCTTTGCTAGCTGCTGCAGCGCATCAAGCTCCGCAAATTTTTCCCTGCTGTCAACGCCCCTCTCAAGGCACTGTTTTTGAATATGCGCATCATACCCTACTCCTTTTCGAATAAAATTCACTGCCGCATACGGATTTAAACCTTTCATAAAATGTAAATCATCATACATCTGTATAATATTTTGGACAACATAATCTTCATTCCGGCAGGCAAACATCAGCTCCTGCATGGAAAAAGGCTTTAGCGGCACATAATTTCTGCGGATATAACGCACGGGACTGTTCATAATACGGAAAAAATCCGAAACGGTATCCTCATACAGCGCATATCTCAAATACGCTGTCAAATCCATTGCAATCGGTGACTGATATATATTCTTCGGCTTTTCCTTCATCCGAAACGGGATGCCTTCCTGCACCAGACACTGCGCCGTACTAACCATATGGTTCCCTGTGCGGAAAAGAATGGCGATGTCGCTGTAATGCGTACCCTCCTGCTCCATATACTGTTGAATCAAACGCGCCGTATTTTTTGCCTGCTGGTGCTTTGATGGAAAGGAATAAATTTTGACTCCGTCAGTCATTGAATTTTGCGTTTCCACCTCCTTTGGAAAGCGCGTCTTATTATGTGCAATCAGCCTTCCCGCAGTTTCCACAATATCCCGCTTGCTTCTGTAATTAACGTTTAATAAAACCTGCTTTGCATTCGGGTAATCCTTCTGAAAATTCAGCATAATCTCAGGTTTCGAACCGCGGAAGCCATAAATCGCCTGATCGTCATCTCCCACAATAAACAGATTGTCCCGCGGCGCGGCAAGAAGCCGTACGACCTCGTACTGCAAAGGGCAGATGTCCTGAAATTCGTCAATTAAAATATACCGGAAGCGCTCCTGCCACAATTTAAGCACCTCGGGACGCGCCAGCAGCAAATCACGGCACAAAAGCACCATATCGTCAAAATCAATCCGTCTGCGACGGTTCATCTCCTTTTTATAAGCATCAAAGAGATATTCAAACGCCGCCTGCGGTATGGTTTCACTCTCAAGCTCCTGTGGACGGATTCCATGATTTTTTACTTTACTGATTTCCGATAAAAGACGCTGTATTGTATCGTTGCCGGTATCCTGCACCGTATCCTGCTTTGCATCCTGACACATCAGCTCAGGCGGCATCTGCGACAAGATTTGGGCAATCAGCTGATACTTATCACGTTCCCTGATAATATTTTCGGCGCTAAATTTGTAGGTATATTTTAAAATATTGAAAAACGTGGCATGAAATGTTCCGAAGTTAACGGGACAGCCTTTTTGATTTGAGATTTTAAGAAACCGCTCCTGCATTTCCGTGGCAGCAGCCTTTGTGAATGTAATCACAAGAATATCTTCCGGCTTTACCTGATGTTCCTCTATTAAATATCGGATCCTTTGAGTAATGACAAGTGTTTTTCCGGAGCCGGGACCTGCCAGTACAAGCATCGCCCCGTCTCCGTGTGTTATGGCAGCAAACTGCGCCTCATTTACGTTCAAATTATTTAGCATGTTCAAGTAATTCAATACCCTTTCTGATTCGAATCAGGGTTTCCTCTTTTCCGAGTACCTCCATGATTTCCGTCGCACCAGCCGGCGTCATCTGAAGACCCGAAACTGCTGTTCTTATCGGCCACATCACGTAGCCGTTCTTAACACCCTTCTTTTCCACATACGACAACAGAAGCTGATAAAGCGCATCATTTGTGTAATCCTCCTGCACCTCCAGCATGGGAAGCACTTCCTTTAATACCCCAAGCGCACTCTCCTGCGTTGTCTTCATCTTCTTATGTGCATACATCACGGTATCGTATTCCGGCAGCGTTTCAAAAAATCCAATCAGATTTTCTATATCCGGAAAGACTTCAATACGCGTTTTCACCATTTCCGCAATCTTTTTCAAATCCAACTCCTTGTGAATAACATTTTTGATATACGGAAGAGCCATGTCATAAAACCGGTCAAAATCCATCGCCTTGATGTACTCGCCGTTCATCCACCTAAGCTTATTCATATCAAAAACGGAAGGCGACTTGTTAATCCTTGTATAATCAAAATCCGCAATCAGCTCGTCCAGTGTAAAAATTTCCCGGTTATCCTCCGGACTCCACCCAAGAAGCGCCACAAAATTAATGATTGCCTCCGGCAGAATTCCCTGCTCCACAATATCCTCAAACGAAGAATGCCCGCTGCGCTTACTGAGCTTTTTGTGCTCCTCGTCGGTAATCAGCGGCAGATGCACATACACCGGTATCTCCCAGCCAAACGCCTCATAGAGCCTGTTATACTTTGGTGTGGAAGAAAGATATTCGTTTCCGCGCACCACATGCGTAATCTCCATTAAATGATCATCTACAACGTTGGCAAAGTTGTAAGTCGGATACCCGTCCGACTTAATCAAAATCATATCGTCAAGCTCGGAATTATCCACGGAAATATCTCCGTACAGCTCATCGTGAAAGCTTGTCGTACCCTCTGTCGGATTATTCTGTCTGATGACATACGGGATACCACTCGCAAGCTTCTCCTCGACTTCCTCCTTGGAAAGCCCCAGGCAATGCTTATCGTACACCGTAATTTCCTTTCCCTCAACAACCTCCGATTTGAGGCTTGCAAGCCGCTCTTTATCGCAAAAACAGTAATACGCCTCGCCCTTATCCACAAGCTCTTTTGCGTACTTCATATAAATCCCTGCCTTGACGCGCTCGCTCTGTACATACGGACCATATCCTTTATCCTTATCCGGTCCTTCGTCATAGACAAGCCCTGTTTTTTCAAGCGTATTGTATATAATTTCCGTTGCTCCCTCAACATAGCGCTCACGGTCCGTATCCTCGATACGAAAAACGAAATCTCCCCCCGCGTGCTTTGCAATTAAAAACTCATACAGCGCGGAACGCAAATTTCCAACGTGCATTTTTCCCGTGGGACTTGGCGCAAATCTGCACCTTACCTTCTGTGCCATTTTATAACCTTGCTCCTCTCCATATCTTTATCATCAAAATCGAGTAGAGCCCCCTACTCGTCGCGCCGGGCACCCGTCAACGAACCGATTTATCGGTTTGATGACATATTTCCTTCGGGTGCCCGTGTGCATAAAACAAAATCTATCTTACGATTTTACCAAGCGTTTTACATAAAGTCAAGTAATCTGTCAAAATCTTATTCCGGCTGGCGCACATCCGCCTCCGGCAGCTTCTTTTCCGAAGCATTTTTATAGCCCAACAAATCCTTCGCCGCGGCAGGAATCGCGATATTGGTTCCCGCACCTGCCACACAGCCGCCGGGACACGCCATTCCCTCTATCAGACAGCCGTTTTTCTTCCCCGCCTTTGCGAGCATCAGAATTTTTTTACATTCCGAAAGGCTCTCCGCGTGCTCGATATGGATTTCCGTATCGGGATAATATTCCTTAATACAACTCTCAATCGCGCTCGCAACGCCGCCCGCAACGCCATAGCCGCGTCCCGCCGCCGTAGCTGCTTTTTCATCTTCCATTGTATCAAGCGCCTGTATCTCTTCAAGCAGAATCCCCTTCGCTTCAAACATTCCCGTAAGCTCCTCAAACGTAATGACAAAATCCACATCAGAGCGTACGGTTCTACGCATTGCCTCAAGCTTTTTGCTCGCACAGGGACCAACAAAAACCACGCTCGCGTCAGGGTGTTCCTCCTTAATCACCCTTGCGGTCGCCACCATTGGCGTAAGCGCATTGCTGATTTTGTCAATCGTTTCGGGGAAAAATTTCTTTGCAAGCATTGACCAGGACGGACAACACGAAGTCAGAAGAAACGGCACTTCCCCTGTTGCAACTTCGTTTACATAATGCTCCGCCTCCGTCATCGCGCCCATATCCGCACCGATTGCAGTCTCATACACATCATAAAAGCCTAACTCCTTCAATGCCGTCTTGAGCATATCCGGCGTCACCTTCGGACCAAACTGCCCGACAAATGAGGGCGCCACCTGCGCAATAATCTTTCTGCCCGACTGCATTGCTCGGATTAACTGGAAAATCTGCGACTTGTCGGCAATCGCTCCAAACGGACAGCTTACCATGCACTGTCCGCAGGAAACGCATTTCTCCTCGTCAATCACTGCCCTGCCATGTTTATCTGAATAAATCGCATTCACGCCGCAGTGTGCAAGGCATGGGCGCTGCTGATGGGAAATCGCGTCGTAAGGACAGACCGTCTTACATTTTCCGCACTTAATACATTTTTCCTGGTCAATCACTGAGCGTCCGTTCTGCATGGTAATCGCACCTCGCGGGCACACCTCGTTACAAGGATGCGCCAGACATCCCATGCATTTATTTGTCACCTCATATTTATTCTCCGCACACGCATTGCATGCCGACGCAATCACCTGCATTAAAGGCGGCTCATAATACTTTTCGTCAATATTGCTCTCCTCCACGCCCTGGCTGACCTGCACCGGCTCATCTTCCGGGCGAAGCGACATTCCCATCGCAAGCCTCGTTCGCTCGCGCACAATTTCCCGCTCCCGGTAAATATTGTCCCAATACGGTGAACTTTCCGCATCAACCAGTTTATACGGAAGCGCCTCCATATCATCCACAATATTTTCAGAATGATATGCCATATTTGCCACTTCCCTGAAAATCGCACGTCTCGTCTTCCGAACCTGTGTATCAATTCCTCTCATATCTAAAATTCCGCCCCTTTCTTTGCCTGACAAATCAAACATTACTTACACTTATTTTGACATATTTTTAACAAACTTGCAACCCCTATTTTAAGAAAAAAGAGCCTGCATATGCAAACTCTTTTTCCAAAAACAAACAGGACATATATCATATTCTCCACGCGTATCCAATATTTGATACCCACAGCAAAGACATCTATATTTTTTCAACATTCTTTCCATTTCCGGTTTATCAACAGACGATAAAAAACTTAACTATTCTTATAAACCGACCTGATATGCTCCAACGCCGCCACCGCATTGTCAGGACTGGTATTTTCAAGCGTGGCATGCATAAACGGCTTTTCCTTTTTCATATACGGAATTACGCGCTCCCAGTGGCACATTCCCTGTCCCACAGGCACGGACACAAGCTTTCCGTCCTTAATCTGAAAATCCTTTACGTGAAGCACCGCCACGTCCTTGCCGAGCAATTCTACCGCTTCATCTAAAATTTCATCCTGCTTCTCATAATTATAAATTTCAAGCAGATTGACCGGGTCAAGGATAATCCGCAAATTCGGCGAATTGATTTCATCCAGCACGCGCCTTGCACGCACAGGATTGCAGACGATATGACGTACCACCGGCTCAATCGCCATCAGCACACCCATCTGCTCCGCATATTTTACGACCGGACGCAGATTGTTGATGAAAATCTGCAAAGACTCCTCGTTCCAGCATGCTTCCTCAAACTTATATTCAAGATTAGGCGCACCCGTTTCCGTGCCAACCACACCCGCGCCCAAATGCGCCGCAAAGCGGATATTAGCCATATATTTATTCTGAATTTCCTTCAATTTCTCGGCATCTGGATTAGCAAGATTCAAATAACAGCCAAGCACTGCCACATCCAGCCCATACTTGTCAAAAAGCCGTTTCAAATACATCGCGTACCCCGGAGTCAGCGCGCTCTCTGCCACCGAGTTTTCACTGATAACCTTTGAAAGTGCAAGGTGTGCACAGGCAAACCCCTGCTCACGCACCGCTTGAAGCCGTTCCTCCAACGGAGCCTTAACTGCATCATGTAGTCTTATTCCAAACTGCATATCTTACCTCCTAAATCCATTTAAAATCCAAGTACCTTCTCGCGCGTATACTGCGCTGCCTCACTATCCGTCAAGAAACGCACAAACGGCGCACGCTCTTTTGCCGCACCTTCCCCAAAGTTTTGGTATTCCGCAAAAAACATCGTATCCCACGCGTCTCTTTTATTCCAGTCATGCCAGCCTTCCTTTTTGATATGCCCACCAATCTCCGAGTTCATTATCACCGCTTTTGCAAAATTTCTCCAGGGCCTGCCAAGATATGCGCTCTCCTTTGGACAGTCACCGGTAAAACGGCAATGGTTAAACACATAGCCGTACGGCTCGCCTTCATAGGTAGACGGCGCCGTCACATACCCGCTGATTTTATCATCCCGGCTGCGCATAAACAACTCGCAGTTCTCAAAATATGCCGTTGCGCTCCCGAAAATAAAATCAATATTCCCGGCGATAAAACAATCCTTATAAAGATGTCTGCCATGACGGCGCGGCGCAAACTCCTTTGGACCTTTAAAACCCCCCGGCTGCTTTTCCTTTTTGGGAAGCGGCGCGGTAAAGAGCGTGTCCTGATAGCCCTCAAACCGACAGTTTTCAAACGTAAGACAATCCCCATCCGCATAAACGGCAAGCGCCTGTCCGACATTATCCCCCTGTCCTGCTTCATTCAGAAAAGAAATATGACAGGCATGGAAATCGTCCGCGTCAATAAAAACGCTTGGTGTACGAAAGGTTCCGCGTTTATCCCCCTCCGGCATCACATCCTGCGCCGCATCGGAATACGTAATTTTTGTCGTTTGCTCATCTACGCCTATAAACGAAATATGATTTTGGTTTACGACAATCCGCTCGTGATATACGCCCGGCGCAATGTGTATCACAACCTTCATGCCGTCATACTGCTTTGCTGCCTCAAGCGCCTTGCTAATTTTAGAAAACGCTGTCTCATCCTCCACACAAACACGCAGCTCTTTAACCTCCATAATTGCAAATTCCCTCTCTATTTCTCCAATCTACACATCTCTGCATATGCATGCCTATGCATATTTACGATTCTTTCTCCAGTACACACATCTCTGCATATGCAAGCAAAAATGGTGCTGTGCCTTTTGCGTCGTCTTTTACAATCGGCTCCGACATATAATACTCATATGTTCCATCCCGTCTTAATTTATCTGCCGGTCCAAGACCTGCTACAAGACAAATACCGTCAAGACTCATGTTTCCGTCAACCTCTGTTAAATATTTGTCACAGATACCATGAAACGCCTTCACACCGTACGCACTGTATTCTTTCGGAAGATACCCAAGCCGGGCGCCCTTCATCAGACAGTACGCCATAATTGAGCTGCCGCTCGTTTCCAGATAATTCTTCTCCCTGTCCGGGAAATTCGGCACCTGATACCACATTCCTTCCGGCGACTGATACTTGAGCATGGAATCAATCAGTTCCCTGTACATCTTAGCCAAATGCTCAAACTCCGGCGTTCCTGCATCTGCCAGCGTCAACGTATCAAGCAGTGCCATTGAAAACCATCCAAGCGCCCGAAGCCAAAAGTTTTTGGAAAGACCAGTCTGAGGATCTGCCCAAAACATCTGCTTTTCCGAATCATACGCATGATAATACAATCCCGTTTCTTCATCCTTCAAAAACTTCTCAACATTAAAAAACTGATTGTAAATATCCTTGTAATTCTTCTTATCGTTAAAGCGTTTCTCATACTCCATGTAAAACGGCTGCGCCATATACAGTCCGTCAAGCCATACCTGATTCGGATAAATATTTTTATGCCAAAAATTCCCTTCTTTTGTACGGGGCATTTCCAAAATTTGCTGATAAATCGTTTTGGTTGCCTTCGCATATTTTTCCTTACCCGTCAAATCATAAAGCGTAAAAAGATTTTTTCCTTCGTTAATGTTGTCAAGATTCAGCTCGTCCTTATCATATCCCCGGATTGTGCCATCCTCCTCAACACGGTGCCCGATATATCCATCCGAAAATTCCAAAAATTTCTCATTCTTCGTCACCTTGTAGAGCTCCAAAAGCGACATAATCATGCACCCGTCAATATAGTCCCACGTCGCCTTCTTGCCTGCCCTGATTTTTTCAATATTCCACACCGGCTCATCCAGTGTGCTCCTGTCAATCAATCCATTTACATATTTATCTACTATTTCAATCGCCATTTTATCCTCCATTTTAAAGTGCCCTATCGCACAAATTCATCAATTCCATCACTGATAACCGCGTCGCCGTACTGCCCCTGCACCGTTACCTGATTTAACTCCAGTTTCTCAATATTCTTTGCAAAAATCCCCGTATTCGTCTGCTCGTCAACGCCATCCATCATTGCAGGAATGCCTGCCGTCGGGTTTTCCGCAAAAGAAAACGCCGCATTTTCAAATACCACATGATGGATTTTCTGCTCTGGAAGCCCATACAAATAGGATGCCGCCGCATGGCAGTTCATCGCTGTCAGATTCTTAAACAAAAAGTCTCCAAGATACGGTGTCCGCTCATCTACCGGATGAAACTCCTTAGACTGCACATAATCGGAATGTCCGTCCGCATCGCAGAAATAAAAAGAATTGATTACAACAGGCGTCATCACATGATCCATAATAATATTTTCAAACTTAATGCCAGTTACAATCGCGTCCTTACCGCGCCCGCGCCTTGTCTTAATGCGCAACCCCCTGTCCGTATGAAGGAACAGACAGTTCTCAACATTCAGGTTTTTTACGCCGCCTGCCATCTCGCTTCCAATCGTAATCGAGCCATGTCCGTCTCTCATGCAGCACTGTCTGATTGTGAGATTTTCCGAAGGCGTCTTATACTTTGCACCCATGTAAATCTTTCCTGATTTAATCGCAATACAGTCATCACCAACCGAAAAATATACCCCGACAATCTCAACGTTTTTGCAGGACTCCGGATCCAGTCCGTCTGTATTGGGCGAATCCTTCGGTCCAAGAACATTAATTCCAATAAACTTCAAGTCATCCGAAAAATACGGATGGATATTCCAGGAAGGACTGTTCTGTACCGTTATTCCATGAATCACGACATTCCTACATTTATTCAGGAAAATCATTCGCGGTCTCCATGCAATACGTTTTACCTTCGCATTCTCCCACCAGTTATTATGATTTGCACAGCCGTCAATTGTTCCCTGACCGGTTATGACAACGTTTTCCACATTGATACCGGTTATGATGCCTGCAAACATATCAAGCGGGTCTCCTTCCCATGTTCCAAGAAGATATTCTTTTTCCTTATCAACACACTCAATTTTACCTGGCAAAATGGGAAATCTATTTCTATCCGTAAAAGCGGAGAGCGTGGCATCTTTTCCAATCTCAAGTACAAGGTCGCTTTTTAAAAAAAGCGGATAAATTTTATAAACACCTTTCGGTATATAAACTCTTCCGCCCTTTGGACAGGCGTTAATCGCGCACTGTATAAATAAGGTATCATCTGTTTCACCGTCACCCTTTGCACCGAAATCCTTTACATTTAAGGTCACATATTCATCCTTTGTCGTAACCCTAAATTGTTCCGTTTCCTCACCATATTTCAGCTCTACATCATATGAGGTCGCAGGCTCAAGTCCAAACACACTCGCCACATTTCTGTCGCTCTTTTCAACAAGACTTCCATTTACATAAATTTCATGCGCGTGCTCTGATGAAAAGTAACCATTGTTCTTAATTTCAATGACAAAGCTCGTGGAAGTTTTGTAGATAATATCGTACTTCATATATTCCTCCATTCTGTCAGACAATAGAAAACTTGTCCTCCTATTTTTCATATACTTCTACGATACCATATTTAGAAATAAATAGCTACTAAAAATTTGATACATTTTCGTGCATTTTCGTAATTCTCTTGTTGAAACAACTCTTTTTTACAATTTATTGTCGTTTTATAAAGCATTTTTTCGATTCTATGTTGAGATGTTAAAATGCAATAGCAATTTATTTCATTCTGATATATGATGAAACAACAGAGAAAAGTTTATTGAAAAACTATACATACTTCATAACTGGGGGGATACGAAAATGAAAACCGGCAAAAAGATAAACTGCGACTTAATTTTAAACGGAAATATGCTGCAGGCAATCCTCTCGATTGCCATTCCCGTCGTGATTAACTCGTTTATACAAACCATGTACAATCTCACCGATACCTACTGGCTCGGAAAAATTGGAACCGAACAGCTTGCGGCAATCAACCTTGTAACACCCGTACAGAATATCATATTAAATTTCGGTACCGGAATTACGGTTGCAGGCTCCGTTCTGATTGCACAGTACATCGGCGCAAGGGATGATGATAATGCCAAAAGCATGGCAAATCAGATTTTTGCCTGCGCAATGATTTTTGCCGTTGTGTGCGCGGGAGGCTGTTTCGTTGCCACACCCTCGATTGTGCGCTGGCTTGGCGCAAGCGGCGTTACATTCGGGTATGGCACCGTCTATCTGCAGATTGTCGTGCTTGATATGCCTCTTTTGTATACCATTAATATTTATAACGCCATTCATCAGGCGCAGGGCGACACCGTCCGCCCGATGATGCTGAATTTTCTCGGTATTATCATCAACATGATTTTGGATCCGCTTTTAATGATTACGTTTGATCTGAACATCATGGGTGCTGCGCTTGCAACACTGCTTGCAAAAGTCCCCTCCGCGCTGATTGCCTTTTGGGCGCTTACACGGCATACGCAGACGGTGTATCTTGACCTGCGGCATCTGCGGTTTGAGAAAGAAAAGTTGCTGTCCATTTTCCGTGTCGGGCTTCCGACTGCAATCGGCGGCTCCACCATGCAGCTTGGTTTTTTGCTGATGAGCAAAAATGTCTATAAATATGGCACGCAGGCGATGGCAGCTTATGGAATCGGCAACAAGGTAAACGGACTGATTACCCTCCCATCAAACGGAATCGGCTCCGCCGTTGCCACCATTGTCGGTCAGAATATCGGCGCAAACCAATACGGCAGAGCGGAACATGGCTACCGGCTGTCGCGCAATATCAGCATAGTATTCCTGTTTATCGGCGGGTTTATTTTGTCACGCGCCCCGATTTCAAGAAGCATTGTCAGCATTTTTTCTGATAACGACGCCGTAATTGGCATGGCAGCGGATTTCCTTAGCATTATGGCATTTTGGTGCTGGACAAACGGTATCCACAACGCCACAAGCGGACTGTTTCAGGGTACGGGACACACAGAAGTGACCATGATTATCGACGCGACAAGGCTTTGGGTATTCCGGTTTCTGACGCTGTTTATCTGCGAAACGGTATTTCATATGGGCGTGCGCAGTATTTGGTACAGCGTTGTCATCAGTAACAGCATTTCCGCAGCGCTTTTATATATCCTCTATCGCATGAATATTTGGAAAAAGCCTGCATTACGGAAAAAGAACCAACAAATCGAGTAGGGGAATGACTTTCTCTCCTACTCGATTTGTTAATTCAATATCTTTTACCGCACACTCTAATCCAGCCAGCACGAAAGCTGTTTCAATCCATATAGCTTCTCAACCCCGTCCGTATCCGCAAAGCAAGTCCCCACAAGCTCCATCACCGCAAGGCGCTCCATTCCTGAAAGCGCCGTATAATCGGGCATTGCAGTTCCATAAATCCGAAGCACTAAAAGACCTGTAAAAAGATGCAAATCCTTGTAAATATTCTCTTTCGTTTCCTCATACCACTGCTCCCACTGCTCGTAATCCGCGATTTCTTCATAATAGCGCTCCTGATAAACCGTCTCCCGATAGTCCTTCCAGTTCTTCCCAGCCTCTTTCGAACCGGCAGCGTAATTTTCCTCATATTCAAATCCAAACGCCGAAAGACAGTGAAGGTCCGTTTCCGAATCTCTTAAAAATCGTTCAATATCCTCCCCCTGCAGGGCAAAAATCCATTCGTCGCCTCCGTCCGTATCCGCAAACGGTTCAGGCGGACACTGCTTGGACAGCTCTATGATAAAATCATTGTCAAAGCTCTCTCCGATTTTTAAGTATTGAATCTGTGCCAGGTCCTGCGCCGTAATCGGTTCCTTCTCATTCTTCAGGAAATTCCGGACTGCCTTTTCAATCCATTTTTGTGTAAAAGTAACCGTTTCCTTTGTATTGTCCATTGTTTTCCTCCGTTTCAGCCAAATTGCAATTTTTGACTGTGAAAATATTATCATATAAACATTTGCTAATGCTATTATAAAATGTTTTCGAAACTTTGGCAAATATGTATTTTAGCGCGGTTCATCTCTCCCTTTCGCAATTTCGTCGTTCCGTAATACCTCGTAAATGCATAAAAATTTTTTAAATAATGCAGCAACGATTCCAATATCAGCTTTTCCATCCATCCCTGTCTGAAACAGTCCATAATAGGCGCTTCCTTCTAAAACCTCCCGAAAAAACAGACAGAACCCCAATAGCGGCTGTTCTGAAAGGTCTACCATGTCAATCAGCCTTGTCCCATTTTTCCCGCTATGGTTCCACACCTGATGAAAGCTGCTGCTATAAGAAAGGTTATTATCCGTATCTCTTTTTGAAGTGTCAATTTCCCCGCACATAAAAATGCTTTGTCATAGGCTGCGTTGGTCTTCGGAATTCCTCATTGTTCTCCTCCGTAATCGGTGTGTTGGTATACGAATCCCGTCCTGCCATAAGAAAACTGTAATAATCTTTTATTGAATCGCTAAGTGCCCTTATATTCATATGTATAGATACCTCTTGAAATTGCCTATAAGAGTATTATACATATTTATAAAAAATTATAAGGTTTTAGCAATAAGTAATCACTTTATATATAACATCTGTTTTCGCATCAATAGCTGCTAAATTATAACCATATTCTGCAAGAACGCCTCCTTTAACTCTTGTTACACTTGAATCTATCATCTCTTTAGTTGTAGGCAATTTATACCAATATGTTTCAGAATTATCCTTTACAAACTCAGTATTATCACAGTTGCCAGCTGCCGCACATATAACAAAATCATATCCTGATGCTACAAGCTTATTCAGATATTCTTCCAATGCATCAGCATTTTCTTTGATAAATTTCTAGACAATTTCATTCCCATGCGAGGCGGCATACTGAAGAACGCTGCCATACTGCAAGCTTACATTTATTACCTTGACATGATTTCCAATAAGCGTTGCATATGCTATTTTGTTTACTTGACAGTAACTAGCATACACCAACAAATAAATCTTCTCTTGCACATTCCGCTTTCTTTTGTTATCATAAAACATGAGTTGTTTTACTTTTCATCCGATGAAAGGAGTTGCAGCATGAAAAGCAGCATACATACAAAATTGTTTTGCATTCTATTAATTGCATCCATGCTCGCACTGGGAATGTACTGTGGAGAACCTCTCCCGTCGTCCCCTTTTTCCTGTGCTGCAGATTCCCACACCGCCACGCTGTGCGTGTCAGACGGAGTATTCAACTCACACATCTATCATGAAGAAAGTAAGCTTACGGGACTTGGCGAGTTCACGCTTGCAAGGCAGAATCCGCGTACGGTGACGGTCATGCGCCTGAATCCGCTTCTTGTGCTGCTGTTTTTAACGGGCGCATTCGGTCTAACTGTTATTTTCTTCATAATCCTTTCTCTGCAAGGCTTCTGCCGAAATCAGTACAGATTAAGGACTCTGCAATACATTCACCGCAAGGACGGTAAAAAACACCATTCCAAATTGTAAAAATTATCCAAACAACGAAACGCGTAACGGGCGTCTTTTTGTCGTACCGTTACGCAGATTTTTTATCAATTCATATGGAGGTTTTACATGGAAAATATCATATTTGGAATTATGGTCGTCATTGCTTTGGGGGCAGGAGTCTTTACGTGCATTTATGAAATCGGCGGCAGTCGGAAAATCACTTCGGAAACAGAAAACAGTGATACAGAGAAAAGAGCGAACTGACAAATGAATATTTTATTACGGATAATATCACGCATCCCTTTACGACTAATCAATCGAACAGGGAAATTACCATAGCCAAAACAGGAGGATTTGAATGACAGTTACACTGCTGCTTGTTGCAATCGTAATATTGCTCTGCGTTCTCGCCGAGAAATTTTCGGGGAAATTCGGAATGCCCGCACTGATTTTATTTATGTTTATCGGCATGCTTTTTGGAAGCGACGGGATTTTTAAAATTCCGTTCGACAATTACGAACTGGCTGAGAATATCTGTTCTATTGCTCTGCTGTTCATTATGTTTTACGGCGGCTTTAACCTGAAATGGAAAGCAGCCAAAAGCGTTGCCGTAAAATCCGTGCTGCTCTCAACCATCGGTGTAGCTGTCACTGCTGTCGTTACCGCGCTCTTTGTACAACTTATTCTTGGATATACATGGCTCGAAAGCTTTCTCGTCGGAGCGGTGCTTGGCTCCACGGACGCTGCAAGCGTGTTTTCCATTCTGCGTAAGAAAAAGCTGAACTTACGGGACGGCAGCGCCTCTTTGCTGGAAATGGAAAGCGGAAGTAACGATCCGATGGCATATATGCTGACCTTTATCGCAATCGAAATTATCAGCGCGGGAAAAGCCGAGCATATTTTGCAGCAGATTATTTTGCAGCTGGCATTCGGTACTTTTATCGGCGCGGCGTTCGCATTCCTGACCATCCGTCTTCTGCGGGAAACAAGCCTTATCTCGGAAGGGCTCGACACCATCTTTATGGTTGCCATGCTGCTCATCTGCTACGCCCTGTCGCAGCTTTCGGGCGGAAACGCTTACCTGAGCGTCTACATCATGGGAATCTGCATCGGAAACAGCCCTATCAAAAGCAAAGCGACACTCATCGCTTTTTTCGACGGTGTCACCACGCTTGCACAAATCCTGATTTTCTTCCTGTTGGGACTATTGACTTTTCCGCACCAAATGCCCGCGGTCATTCCTTCCGCGCTTGTTATCACAATCATACTAACGCTAATAGCACGCCCCGCGACAGTGTTTCTGCTGTTAAAGCCATTCCACTGTTCCGCACGGCAATGTCTTTTGGTTTCCTGGGCGGGACTGCGCGGCGCTTCTTCGAGCGTGTTCGCGATTATGGCGGTAGCAGGCGGCATTATCATGCCCCACAATCTGTTCCACATTGTCTTTATGGTATCCCTTTTCTCTGTGGCGGTTCAGGGCACGCTTTTGCCAAAAGTGGCAGCAAAACTCGACATGCTTGACGACAACGCCGATGTCAGAAAGACCTTCAACGATTATCAGGAGGACGCATCCATCACGTTAATGCGCATGTTTATCCCGAAAGGGCACAATTATGAAAATAAGCTTGTGCGCGAGGTTAACTTTCCGACCGGCTCCCTTGCGCTGATGATTAAACGCAATCATGAAACCATTATTACGAAAGGCGATACGCGCATTTTGGCAAACGACACGATTATATTAAGCGTTCCTGCCTACGAACCAAGCGACAGCGAGCAATTGACGGAAATGCGCATCGATATTGACAATAACTGGTGCAATCACAGCATTTCTGAATTAAGTCTTGCTTCGGACGAACTGATTGCCATGATTATCCGCGGCGATGAAACACTAATCCCCGATGGTAAAACGGTGATTATGGAAAATGACATCGTTGTCACTTATCGGGAATAACTGTTTATTTATGCAATTCCTCAATAAATGCGGCAAAATCAAAGTCCGCATTTTTGTTTGCCTTAAAAATCGTCCCGTAATTCCTGCCTTCCATAATGCGGTGAATCACCCGCACATCGCCGCCGTTTGCAATGACCATATCCGCCCCCGAGTACGTCGCAATTTTCGCCGCCGTAAGCTTCGTTTCCATTCCCCCCGTACCGACACTGCTGCCCGTCGTGCCCTTTCCCATGCTGATAAGTTCATCCGTCAATGTATCCACGCGTTCAATAAACTTCGCGTTATCATTCTGTCTTGGATCGTCCGTATAAAGCCCGTTAATATCCGAGAGCAGAATCAGCAAATCCGCGCCTGTAAGCGCTGTCACAAGCGCCGAAAGCGTATCGTTGTCCCCAATCACGTCCTCCACCTCAAATGTGGAAATCGTGTCATTTTCATTGACAATCGGGATGACCTCCATATTCAGCAGTTCATGAAACGTATTCTGCGCGTTTTTCCGATTCAAATCCGACACAATTGTATGGCGTGTAATCAGAATCTGCGCCGCCTGATGGCTGTATTCCGAAAAAATCCGCTGATACGTCGTCATCAGCTTTGCCTGCCCGATTGCCGCACATGCCTGCTTCTGCGCAAGTGTAAGCGGCGTTTTAAGATGCAGCGCCTTCCGCCCACAGCCAATCGCTCCTGATGTCACAAGAATGACATCCTTGCCCTGATTGCGGATATTACAAAGCTCCCGCACCAAAATATCCATTTTCGTATAATCCAAATCGCCCGTTTCCATATGTTGTAAAGACGAAGAACCAATCTTTACGACAATCCTCTTTTTATCCTTTAATTTCGCACGCAACTCGTCCACCGTATTTTCCTCCCAAAAATGTATTCTAAAATAATCCGTATCTATTCTAATCCTAAACTGCTGAAAAGTCCAATAATATACATTTTTTATCCAAACGTCCGATACCGCTTCGCAATCTGCTCTGCCACCAAAATCCCGTCCATCGCCGCCGAGGTAATTCCGCCTGCATATCCTGCGCCTTCCCCACATGGATAAAGTCCCCGTACCGTGGGACTTTGCAAATCCGCATCGCGGTGTATCCGTACAGGCGACGACGTGCGGCTCTCTATCCCAGCCAAAATGGCATCCGCGCCCGCATACCCACAAATCACCTTGTTAAACTGCGCCATTCCTTCAAGAAACGCCGTTTCACACGGCGTAGGAAAAAGCCCCCGCAGGTTTGTGAACATATATTCTCCTTTTGTGCACGGTTTGAACCCATCCTCCCGCTCCACCGAAGGCTCGTTTTTCACATAATCCCCAAAATACTGCACGGGAATTTTCCCATTTCCAAGCACATATGCCCGTTCCTCCAGCCACCGCTGAAATTCTACTCCTGCAAGCGCACCGCTGCCCCCGTAATCCTCGGGCGAAACCTGCACAATAATCGCACTGTTCGCATTCCCGCTTCCCCTGTCCGAATAACTCATTCCGTTTACGGCAAGCCGCCCTTCCTCGCTCGAAGCATTGACCACATACCCCCCCGGACACATGCAAAATGAGTACACCCCGCGCCCCACGCTTGTCTGCGCCGTAAGCTTATAAGACGCAGCAGGCAGCTTTGCCCCGTGCTCTGCGCCGTACATACTCTCATTAATCGCGCTTTGCAAATGCTCCACGCGCATACCGACCGCAAACGCCTTTGCCTCCATCGACACCCCGATGTTCTCAAGATACGCAAAGGTATCCCGTGCGCTATGCCCAATTGCAAGTACCGCATTTTTCGTTTTTATGACATCCGTGTCATTTATGATGACACCCGAAAGCACGCCGTTCTCTATCTCCAGCCCCGTTACTTTCGCGCCAAATCTGACACTCCCGTGATTTTTGAGTATCAATTCCCGCATATTTATAACTACCTTTCGCAGAACATCCGTCCCGATATGCGGCTTGCTTTCATACAAAATCTCCGGCGGCGCACCGCACTCCACAAAAATTCGAAGCGCCTCCCGGTTTCTGCCATCCTTATCCTTCACAAGCGTATTGAGTTTCCCGTCCGAAAACGTACCGGCACCACCCTCTCCGAACTGTACATTCGATTCCGGATTCAGCCTTCCGCCATTCCAAAATGCCTCAACTGCTTTTGCCCGCGTTTCCACATCATCGCCACGCTCCAATAAAATCGGCTTGTACCCGTGCTTTGCGAGCAGATAGCCGCAAAAAAGCCCTGCGGGTCCCGTCCCGATAATCACAGGACGCTGCGCAAGCGTTTCCAAACCGCTCTTTGGAAATATGTAAGGATTAGGTACATACAACGAAACATTCCCATTCCCGCACCGTTTCACCACCCGCTCCTCCTGCGCATGTCCGTCCAAACAAACGCCAAGCGTATACACATGAAACAGCTTCGGCTTTTTGCGGGCGTCAATCGAGTGCTTCAGCACCGTAAGTTCACAAATCTGTATCTCCTTGATTCCCAAATCCTTTGCTGCTTTTTTTCGAAGCATATGCGCATCGACAGCAACTGCCCTGTCTTTTTCAAACCGTATTTCTATCTTTAACTGGTTAATTGCTATCATCGTATACTTCCTCCCGCAATCGCTCCCGTAGCCCAAGCCCACTGTAAATTGTAGCCGCCGCAAATCCCGTCGCAATCCAAAAGCTCTCCTATCAGATACACGTCCCTGCAGAGATTTGATTCAAAACACCTGTTCACTTCTCCAAGCGGCACGCCTCCGCTGCACACCTGCGCATTCTCAAACGGATTTGTCCCGACAATCTTCACACGAAAATCAAACAGTTCCTCAATGCATCCAGCCACTGCCCGTTTCCCCGACTGTGCCACCGTAACATTCGCGCCGATTTTATGTTTCTTACAAATCATCACCGCGACCTTCTTATGTACCATACCCGATAATAGCTCCTGTACCGTCTTATATCCAAACACCGCATCATCCGCATTGCTGCGCACAAAACAATCCCTGTCTGCTTCCCGCACAAAAGTAAGAAAATCAATTCCCGCTTCACATGCCTTGCCCATATCCAGCGCCCTTGCCGCCACGCGGCTGAACTGAAACACCGGTATCCCCGATATTCCGTAATCCGTGAGTTGTAACTCTCCTTTGTCAAATGCCGATGCCTTATCCTCTATGTAGAGTGTAATCCCAGCCTGCGCACGCACACCCGATACCGACTTAAAAAAGCCGCCTTCACACCGTAGCTGCACCAACGCTGGAAGCGGCTTTATCACGCTATGTCCAAGTGACTGCGCTATCCGGTAGCCCGAACCGTCTGACCCCGACCCCGGCGCCGCCCTTCCGCCTGCCGCCAAAATCAGTTTATCATAAGAAAACACTATCTGTTCCTTTTCCCCGTTTTTCTCCTCACAGACACAGCTTACACTTCCGCCCTTCTTTCGAGGGTTAATACCGCATACCTCGCAACCGGTTATTGTCTGTATACCAAGTCGATCACACTCACACCGCAGCACATCCAGCACAACCGATGCCTGCTCCGAAACAGGATAAACACCACCATCCTTTTTCTCTCTTGTATACAGTCCCATCCCCTCAAAAAAAGCCCTCGTATCGTCTGCTCCAAAACTGACAAGCGTGTCATAAATTCTTTGGAGCGATTTTTTATCACTACTATAATATTTTCCATGAAAATCACTCATATTGGAAAGATTACATTTGCCGTTTCCGGTCATCAGAATTTTTTTCCCAACCCGGTCCTTATGCTCAAGAATTGTCACCCGATGACCGTTTCGTCCTGCAAAGATTGCTGCCGTAAGACCGCTTGCACCGCCGCCCACCACTATCACATTACACATCTTTTCCCCTCTTTCATCCTATCACGCCTAACTGCTATATGATTCCAAAAAATGGTACACCTGAAGCTCCGTATCCATATATTTCCCTTCCCGGACTTCGTTTAACACATCGGCAGGAAGCGACTTCGGATCCAGCCCCGTCCGAAAATACAATGTCGTTTTATCCTCTCTGTAAACGCCAATTTCTCCATCAACCTCCATAATATAAAACCCCGTTGTTTCTTTGGAGGTATCATATATTCTTAACACCTTAATCCGGTCCGTCGAGAAAAGCTCCAAATGCTGCGACTTAAAGCCTTTCTCCTTATCCTCAAGCGTCATTGTCTGGCTGTCCAATAAAAGGGCATCTTCAAGCTGATCTCTTGTAAGACCGATATACTTCGCCGGAAGCTTACCCTCCTCCGTCGAAACAGCGCCATCTTTTTTATCTATATTTTCATATACACAGATTGTATCACAGGTTGTGACCATATTGATGCTCTGCGCCTGTAAATCCTGCATATACACTTCATTTTGATTATCCGGCTGGTCTGCCCCTATATTCCTTGCGCCCAACTCATCCCGTTCAGTACCTCGTCCATTTGAAAGATTTTCATTGGGAAAACCACTCATTGTATGACGTTTCCACACAACCACAGCCACAAGCGTTAATATCATAATACATACAAAAAATAAGCCAATCTTATATCCTTTTTTCATCATCAGCCTCCATCAAACTCTGAAATATCAGGCGTCATAATATAATGCCGTCAGACATTATATTCGCCCGAACGGGCATAAACTTACCATAATTGCATAGCAATAATTGCAATGCAATTATGGTATAGTATCAGCTTATTTTTCATTTTTATTCATTTATAGTGGCACAACTACATCAGCCGCAGCCGTTTTGCAATCGTAAGCACGGTTCTGCCTCCGGGCATTTTTCTCAAATCATGTTCGTTCACTCCCTTTAATACGATCATCGCCACAAAATAGACCACCACACCAATAATAATGCCAAGAAGAACGGTTATCAGATTCCCTACGGACTTTGATAAAAGCAAACTGAGTACGCCAATCACGACTCCCATAATAACCGCCGCGATTGCAGGAACCGCAAAAGTCTTCACATACTCCTGCTTATATCTTAAATATTTGCGAATAGCAAACGCATTCAACACACAGACAATCACGGCAAACAGGATATTTGCATATACCAGCGCATTGATTCCCACATCAAGCTGCAAAGCAAAATACAAAAATGCAATGTGTATCACAAGCGCAATTGCCGCATTTCTTACAGGAATTTTCATTTTGTTAATTCCCTGCAGCACACCGTTTGTCAATGTTGACATCGTGTAAAAAACAACGGATATGGAACCGATATGGAGCATATTGACCGCCATATCAACCTCTCCCCGATAAAGCGTCGAAATAATCGGACGTGCCAGTACGGTAAGTCCTACCGCACTTGGAATTGCCACAAGCATCGTAAAACGCATTGCCTGACTAATCCGATCCTTTGCCTGCGCATATTCTTCCCGTTGCATCAATCCCGTAAGCACTGGCACAATAGAAGAACACATTGCGTTTGCGAGCGCAATCGGCACATTCACAAGCACCCTGTACTTTCCGGAATAGACACCGACATTATATGCCTTGACATCCGAAAGCCCCTTTTGCACCATCACACTATTGTAGATGTTAATATCAAGTACATTGCTGATATTATAAACCGTTGTGCTTAAAAGCACAGGAAGAATTGTCAGAAGAATCAGTCTGAAAATCTGTCCGTAACTGTCCGCCTTCTGTCCCGCACTTTTTATGCGTTGTGCTTTTGTTCCCTTTCTGTACACGGAAAAAATAAGCAGCAAAAAAATCAACCCAATTGCGGAACCAATCACCGGACCAATCGACGCGCCCGCCGCACCATATGCCGGCGCAAAATCTTCATTATGATGGAGTACCCCCACTTTTCCGCCATAGTCAAACAAAACGGACGCCCCCACGATACTTCCAATCAGCACAAAAATCTGTTCCAGTATTTGCGAAACAGCCGTTGGAACCATTGTCCCCAGTCCTTGAAAGTAGCCCCGCAGCACACCCATAACAGAAACAATTAAAAGTGCCGGTCCTAATACTTTGAGCGCAAGCGCACTCATTGGTTCATGCATTACGGTAGCAAGCGCGTCACCAAACACCTCACACACAAAAAACGTAATTCCACCCGCCGCAACAGCAAACATCATCGCACACTGGAATGCGCGCTCCGCACTTTTATACTGCCTTCTGCTCATTTTTGCGGATACCACCTTTGACACGGCAAGCGGCAGACTGTAGCAGGAGATAATTAGCATTATCGAATAAATTTCATATGCCACGCCATAATATCCATTCCCTTTATCGCCAATAATATGCTCCATCGGAAAGCGTCTTGCAAGTCCGATGATTCTGGAAATAATTCCCGCCGCTGCAAGAATACTTCCTTGCATAATAAAATTAGACTTCGATTTCTTTGTCGTTTTCATGTATAACCCCCATCCAAAGCATTCCTATTCACGTCTCTCGCGTAATGCCAAGTCTTTTTAAGATTTCTTCCTGCTTTTCCTCCATCACTGCAGCCTCACCGCGTTCCATATGATCATATCCAAGCAAATGAAGCATGCTATGTGCAATCAAAAATGCATATTCTCTTAAAAGGGAGTGCCCGTATTCCAACGCCTGCTCATAAACCCGATCCACATTAATCACAATGTCACCAAGACATAGCTCTCCGCTCTCAGGATTAAAATAATCTTCCGCCAGCTCTTCAATTCCCGAAAAGTCTGATGGCGATTCATAATCCACATTGGGAAAGGAAAGCACATCGGTAGGTCTGTCAATTCCCCGAAAATCTTTGTTCATCGCATGAATCTTTTTACTGTCCGTAAGCAGCAGCGCCACTTCAGCCTCATAAGGACACTTCTCAAATGCAAGTGCCTCCTCAATCACCTTAACAGCAATCTCTTCCACATCAAACGGTAGTGTCCGTTTTGTTTCACTCTCTACGCAAAAAGTCATAGTATAATTTCTCTCCTGTATATATTTTTTCAAGTCCGCCCAAATCCGACAGGGAAATATCACTGTTGTTGAGTATTCCGCTATTAATTTTTCTGCGCAAAACTCCCAATGCAACTTTCGCATAGTCTGTCTGCGCCTTATCGTCCTCATTCCCGTTTTCGTCCATTTTATCCTTCCCAATTAGATACATAATTGCAGACACAACACTGTCAGCAATGTAAACCGCTACTGTCTCTCGCATTTTCATTGGCTGGGACTTATAATTATATTCCTGTAAAAGCTGCACTGCTTTCAGCGGAAATTTATTTTCCTTGCAGATTTCCTCAAGCGATTTCTCCTGTGCCTTGCATTCGCTGACAATAATCCGGTGATAATAACCGCCATTTTTTGCCACATCCACGTCCATATGAAGCAGACGCGCCGTTTTCTCTGCAAAATAAGCCGTATGTATGGCATTATAGTAAAGCTGCCTGTCCTCCTTCTTATATTTTGCAAGCATCTTATATTCCTGATCATTGATCATTAAATACTTTCCCTTTTCCTTATCAATCACCGCAGCGCAGTAAAACCGTAAGACCGCAAGCATTATAATGAATGTAATAAATATATTAATCACTGCTGTTGCAAGCTTGTCTTCTGATACGATACCGCGGCTTTCAAATACAAGCTTCGCAGCCATTCCTATCACATACAATAGCATTGCAATAAACATTGGACCTCCAGTCTTATAATCCTCATCCAGCTTGTCAAACAGCACCGCAAAAATAACACCCATAAAAAAGTAAAGCAAAAATACCAGAATATCTGCCGATGCCAAATACGCGCAGATTCCAAGCAATGCCGCATAAGATAGGATCCCCGTCACTGCATTGGAAAACAACGCAAGCGCAAGCGCAAGAGAAGGAACTGCCCATCCCTCACTCTGCAGTGTCGGCAAAATGCAGCATGCCGCTGTTGAAATCAGAAAAAAGGACACAAACCGCACATAATGACCGCCATTATCATAATGGAGTGTACCAAATACTGTTGACTGTACCATTGAAAAAATGACCATTCCAAAACATGCCGCCGTAATCAATATCAAAGTAAAAATGTCCCGAAATGATTTACCATACAAATAAGCCGCCACCCCCACCGACGGAGCTGACAGTGCCATCATCATTATCATCAAAAGTACTTTCTGCCACCGGGCTTCTTCCTTCTTTTTCATGTAAATCCCCTGCCCTTTTTATTGCTTGTCCTGTTGTTTTGCCTGTTCTCATAATCTTCATATGCCTTTACGATCTTCTGCACAAGCGGATGTCTCACCACATCCTTGCTTGTCATTTTTACAAAAGCAATATCGTCAATTTTGCGCAGCACCCTTTGCGCCACGTCAAGTCCCGACTGTGCTCCCACTGCCAAATCCTTCTGTGTGGAATCGCCCGTGATAATGACCTTAGAGCCAAATCCAATACGCGTCAAAAACATCTTCATTTGCGCTGGCGTCGTGTTCTGCGCCTCATCCAAAATAATATACGCATTGTCCAATGTCCGTCCGCGCATATATGCCAAAGGCGCAACCTCTATCAGTCCTTTCTCCGTATTCTTCTGATAGCTCTCTGCGCCCATAATCTGATACAGTGCATCATAAAGCGGTCGCAGATAAGGATCCACCTTACTTTGCAGATCCCCCGGCAAAAAACCAAGCTTTTCCCCTGCCTCAATGGCAGGTCTTGTCAGAATAATCCGTTCTACCTCATGATTTTTAAACGCGGTAATCGCCATCGCCATTCCAAGATAAGTCTTTCCTGTTCCCGCAGGTCCAAGTCCGAACACAATCATATTGTTTCTGATTGCGTCAATATATTCCTTCTGTCCCAAGGTTTTCGGTTTAATCGGTTTTCCCATCATGGTATGACAAATACAGTCCGCATCCATTTCCAAAAGTCCCTCTTCCTGCGATGCATGCGAAAGCTCCAAACCATATGTCACATTCTGCTCCTGTATGGTATTTCCTCTTTTAGAAAGCTCCACCAGCTCATGAATCAGCTTTGCGGCCTTATTGACTGCTGTCTGTTCTCCACTGATACGCACTTCTCCGTTTCTGTCTGTTATGATAACTTCCAAATCATTTTCGATCTGTCTGATATATGCGTCATTGCCGCCAAAAATATTCTGCATATGTTCTGCGTCAATCTGCATTCCTAGCTGAAAATTCTCCAATGTATTACTCCTTTGTCGTTTCGTCTTCGCTTTGCCCCCCAGTTCCAATATCCACATTCACTCCTGTAGACTTAAGTACGAGCAAATCTCCATTTATTTCCATTCCATCCCTGTTCTCTACTATTTTAACATCTTTTTCAACAATTTCTACCCCTTTTTGGTGTAAAGAAAAAATAAATTTTTCAAACTGCTTTAAAAGCAGTGCTTCCATCTCCTCATCCGTGTACGTCATATATTTTATATAATACTCTTTTTTGCTGATTTTACCATAATAAACCGGAAGATAAATATTATCCAGCAGTACTAATTGTTCCTTTTCAGTAGTCACTTCGTATGAAGAATTTTTTCTGTTTCCAAATAAATCATATAACGGCATAACATCGAAATGCCTTCCAAACGCCTCCAAAAAACTGACACTAATGTCATTTTTTGTGTAACAAATTACGGGATAACTCTTTTCTATAATATCCTTGTACGTAATCGGTGTGCGTATCTGAATATCCGCATCGGCATCATAAATCTGATACCCTGCAATCAACAGGTTCTCATCATATACCGGCACGCTTCCAGAAACAAGTACATCTCCCTCTTCCACACTGTCTCCAGTCTTTACCATAGGCACTCCGTTTCTTGTAATAATGGATGTAATGACACCACCTTCATTTGCAATGATATCTGTCCCTTTCCTCTTTATTGCCACAGGCTCCGATTTCTCATTTTCCTTGACTTCCACATAGAGCTTTGTTCCCTCAAAATAAATGGACGTCCATGTCACGTTTGCAAACCGTTCCCGCAGACTTTTTTCCTCCTCTTCACAGTTGATGCTTTCCTTTTTGATCCCATAGTGAATATTTTCCTCCTCCAAAAAGTCAGTCAATTCATCATCACTAATTTGGAGATTTCCCACATATTCAATTGCCCACACATAATCCGTCACAAAATTCAGCATGGCAAGACATGCTGCCACCCCTACAAAAAAAATAATCCTTTTTTTGAGAAAAGGAATATAAAACGGCAGTCCACTCTTTTTTACAACATGTGCCCGCGTTCCTGTTTTTTTCAAAAACGGAACAAGTCTTTTAAAATCCGCGGCATACATCTCACACATGCAGGTCTCATTTTCCCTCTTAATGTTCCACAAATAGATATCATGCAGCCTGCACATATTAAAAAAACGTTCTAAATAATCGCCGCCAAGCCGAATCATAAGGCAGCCCTTTATATAACGGATATAATTGTTCTGCAAGAGCCTCACCTCATGCCTCTCTTATTACCCTTACTTCATGAATCTGTCCTGATATTTTCATATCATCATTGCAGTAATGTTCTATTAAAAGATGTTCACCACACACGCAGAATTTAATTCCATACCCCTTGACAATAATTTCATGGCAGGTGTAGGAAATAATCCCCTTAAAATTTTCCACAAACACATCGGACTTCCCAATCATGTGAATCAGCGTTGCGTTCACTACCATATCCTTTGGCAGGGAAAAGGCGTCCGCAAAGCGTTCTCCCGCGCTTATCATATCCTGTCGAAACACATCACGTCTATTCATATCGCTCCAAACAAAAATGAAGTATAGGTTTTCTATACTCCATTTTATGTAGGCTATCTTGTAACTATTCCCCTAATCAACGGCTTTTTTGTGACAGGAGTGTCATTTATTGTATAAGCGTTTAAAAACCGCTGTTTTGCAGCATTTAATTTTTCCCTGTCATTTGCATGGATTGTGGCAAGCGATTCCCCCTGCTTCACATAGTCACCAACCTTTTTATGCAATACCAAACCGACAGAAAGATCAATTTCACTCTCCTTCGTTTCACGTCCGCCGCCAAGAATCAACGAACATATGCCGATTTCGTCACAGATAATATTCTGCACATAGCCCTCTTTCAGCGATGTAATTTCTTCAATTATAGAAGCTTTGGGAAATCCGTCTGTATGATACACAAGTTCCTTATCACCGCCCTGCGCCTCAATAAACTCCGCAAGCTTCTTAAGTGCGCTTTTATCTTCGATACACTTTTCCAGCAGCTTCCTTGCAGCATCAACATCCTGCGCCTTTCCTGCTGCAACAACCATATAAGAACCAAGCGTCAGACAAAGTTCTTCCAAATCATTTGGTCCTTCTCCGTTTAACGTGGCAATTGCTTCCTTCACCTCAAGCGCATTCCCGACCGCAAATCCAAGCGGCTGATCCATATCCGAAACAACTGCGACCGTATTTCTTCCTGCACCCGTTCCAATCTTCACCATTGCATTTGCAAGCCCGAACGAGTCCTCCTGAGTCTTCATGAACGCGCCGCTTCCCGTCTTTACGTCCAACACAATCGCGTCCGCCCCCGCCGCAAGCTTCTTGCTCATAATCGACGAGGCAATCAGCGACAGATTGTCAACCGTCGCCGTAACGTCCCGCAGTGCGTAAAGCTTTTTGTCCGCAGGCGCAAGGTCTGCCGTCTGCCCCATAATCGCAATGCCAATCCGGTTCACATTCTCCTTAAACTGTTCCTCCGAGATTGCCGTGGAAAAGCCCGCAAAGCTCTCCAGCTTATCAATTGTACCGCCCGTATGCCCAAGCCCCCTGCCGCTCATTTTCGCAACAGGCACGCCAAGCGCCGCAACCATCGGCGTCAGCACAAGCGAAGTCTTATCGCCCACACCGCCTGTTGAATGCTTGTCAACCTTAATTCCCTTAATTTCGCTAAGATCAAGCAAATCGCCGCTCTTTGCCATTTCCATCGTAAGGGCAAGCGTTTCCGCCTCGTCCATTCCCTGAAAATAAATCGCCATCATCATCGCTGACATCTGATAATCGGGAATTTCACCGTTCGTATACCCTTTCACCATAAAGGCAATTTCCTCCTCAGAAAGCGCCCCGCCATTTCTTTTTTTCATAATCAGGTCGTACATTCTCATAAAAAAGCCTCCTTTCCGTCGCTCACAAGCTTCCTACTTTATTATCAAATGATTGCCAAATAATTGTTAAATAATTATCAAAATTCCCAAGGATTTCAGCAGCAAAATCACTAACAGCACCGGCGCAATATACCGGATCATCACAAGATACAACTTACGCCTGCCAAGCTTACAACCAGACTTCTCCACCTCATCAATCACCGTCGAAGGCTTTAACACCCAGCCAATCAACAGACACGTTCCGATTGCCACAAGCGGCATAAACAGGTTGTTGCTGATATAATCCATGATATCCAAAATCTGCGCCACCGCACCGTTTGGCAGCTTCACCTCAAAGTACCACTTATTATACCCAAGGCAAACAACAATCCCGCCCACAAGCGCAATCACTGTCTCAAGCACAGTCGCACGCCTCCTTGACATATGGAACTTGTCCATAAAACTTGACACCACCGCCTCCATAATCGACACGGCGCTTGTCAATGCCGCAAACAGCACCATCGCAAAAAACAGACAGCCTACTAAGTTTCCGATTCTTCCCATCGCTTCAAAAACCTTTGGCAACGAAACAAACATCAGGCTTGGTCCAGACGCCGCCATGCCTTCCCTTCCCATAAACGTAAACACCGCCGGAATAATCATAACGCCCGCCAAAAACGCAACTGCCGTATCAAAAATCTCAATCTGATTAATCGACTTCACCAGGTTTTCATCGTCCTTGACATACGAACCGTACGCAACCATAATGCCCATCGCAACGCTCAGGCTAAAAAACAATTGCCCCATCGCGTCAAGCAGCACCGTGAAAAATCCCTGTACCGTCATACCCTCAAAATTGGGAATCACATAAATTTTCAACCCCTCCATACCTGTCCGCGTCACGCCCGAAGCATCTGTCGCACGAATGGTCAGCGAAAAGACCGCAATCCCGACAACAAGCAGCAGCAAAAGCGGCATCAGCACCTTGGAAAACATTTCGATTCCCTTATTAACGCCCTGAAAAATGACAAACGCCACCAAAAACAAAAACACCGCCATCAGCACTATCGGCTGCCACTCTCCCGTGATAAATCCGGTAAAATAACTGTCCTGTGCTGTATCCACCCCGCTGCCCGTCAAATACGCAAGGAAATACTTCACCACCCAGCCGCCGATAACACAATAATACGGCATGATGATAACCGGCACAAGGCACGCCAAAACGCCAAGAAAGCCCCATTTTGGTCTCAGCTTTCCATACGCCGTAAGTGGGCTTTGCTTCGTCTTTCTGCCAATCGCAATCTCCGTCGTCAGCAGCGTAAAGCCAAACGTAACCGCTAAAATCAGATAAATCACCAAAAATAGTCCGCCGCCGTCCTTAGCCGCCAAATACGGAAACCGCCAAATGTTCCCTAATCCAACCGCGCTTCCAGCCGCCGTCAGCACAAAGCCGATGGAGCCGGAAAATGAATTTCTGTTTTTTTCTTTCCTCATCTCTTTTCTTTTTGGAAAATTCCCATCCTTTCTATATTTTTGTTCATTTATGTAGTCCTGCCCGCAGTGTCAGGTAACCTCACCCTGCAAACAAGCTCCTACTGATACCGCACGATATTTGAAATGGCATACCCTAGATTATGGTCAATCTCCAAACAATACGCCGGATTCTTGCCCTCACCCTCATAGATATAATAGTATTCCAACGCACCATGCGTAATATATCCCCTCTCATACACAACTCTCGCACTGTTGTCATAAAAGCTGCGCAGGGTAGAAAGCGTCGTGCCAAATTCCATTCCGTCATGCCAGTATTCCCTGTAAAACAATGTATCGTCGTCCCGATATACGTAATTGACTTCCATTACCGCATCAAGCGCTATCGACAGCTCCCCGGGCACCCGTTCCCGCTCCGTCATTCCCCGATAGCAGACATGCTTTGGCTGTCCGGATGATGTGTATTCGATTGCTTCCTCATAATCTCCCATATCACGATCATAAATGTTTTTCCCGAAAAGCAAGTTCCCGCCTGTCCATTCCTGTTCCAAAACAGTATTTATGGTAAACCCATACATCGTCGCCCACTTTTTCTTTTCACTATTCAAGCAATCTTCATAGACAATTCCACAAAACCGGTCTGTAGCTTCGTCCCGATACAATTCCAACTGGACATTCCCATTCCTGTCATAATACTGATACATTGGAACACTGTCCGCAAATCCGCAATCCGATAAAAATGCCTCCCTGTCCGCATATTCCGCCGAATGTCCGTTATTGCCAAACACCACTTTTTGTACGTTTTCAAAAGCCTCCGTTTTGCCTGACTCCGCTGTGCTCTCCGACCGCGGTTCATCAAACCATACCGAAACCGTCGTCTCCTTTGGTTCCTCATGCCACCAGTAAAGTTCATCTGCAAACAGCATTTGATAATACGCCTCATTGACTAGAGCGCCCTCATCATTCAACAGCGCCGTCCCCTGAAACACCACTTGATTATCCAGCTCATTTCGAATTGCAAGCGCTCCTGTATCCTTCTGCAGCCGCCAGCTCCTAGCCTGTTCCACACATTTTTGCCCTTCGTTTAACTGATACAGCGTTTTTGTCTGAAGCATATCGTCCTCTTCCACGACAAGCATCGCACTGCCTTCCAATTCCGAATAATGCGGTATTGGAATCGGTTTCTTTGAAAACTGCTCCCCTTCCCACGGATACAACAATCCTGTATCACTGTCCGCAGAGAAAATCTCCAAATCCGGTCCGTACGCGACACTGGACAAGCTATCATAACAAAATTGCAGCGGTTCCGTTAATGCCGCACAGGGAATCTGCTGCAAAACGTCCCCACTCCCATCATAAAGCCTTAGCTCATACGCCCCGGCAGGCTCCTCACGCAAAGCCAACGTCAGCGAATACGGCTTGGAAGGGTACAATTCATCAAACGGAAAATCAACAGGAATTTCCCTGATAATGGAAACTTCCTCCTCTATTGTATCCGTTTCTGACGATTGTGCTTTTTCGTGCGATTGGCTTTCTTCCGGTAATATAGCCCCCGTAAACTTTATCGATGACTGCACTTCCTCCCCGCTGCACACCGCCTTAACAATAACACATAGCACACCTATCAATAATGCGGTCAGGTTTTCTTTTCGTCCCCTTCTCATATCCCTTCCTCAAAAAATTACCAAAAACATCAATACCCTCTCCAAAAAGGACTGCGCCCCCAACATCATCACACCCCAGTTTTTTGCCTTTGTACCAAAAGCTTTCAGATTTCCGTTTGGTGTCATACGCCGCGTATAATGCGTATATTCCTGCATCGTTGAATCAACCGCGGAAATAAACGTTCTGACCGCATGGTCACAATTATTGGTATAAATCTGATAGAGTGGCAGACTCTGTTCCTGCCCCATCTGCTCTAGCGCCCGTTCATATTCTACCCTTCTACCAGCGTCTTCCTCCGCAGCCCATTTTTCATACAATGTTTCAAACTGATGTTCTGCATTCAAATACGGAATTGTCTGCTCTAAGATAACCCGATATTCCTCTGCCGTAATCGGTCTGTATAAAGCCATATCATAATTATCCGTAAGCTGATCCCCGTCTATTTCCAAATCTCCTGTCTGCAAAAAGGTTTCGGTTTCTTCCGCGGTCATCGTTCCTGTACTCAATTTCCCAATCCCGCTTTTTCCAAAAAGACTTTCTCCCAAGGAAGTCTGCATTCCATTGAAACTAAATACTGTCCCAATCCCTTGTTCATCCACAAGGAGCAAAATACTATGCCCCAATCCCTTCATACCGTCTGCATTTACAATATAATACATCATGCAGTCCTCTTCCGGCAAGGAAGGTTCGCGCACAGTAAGGTGCATGGAAACGCACAAAAACAACCACATAATCACCATGACAGCTACACCGCACGCAATCATGGTTTTTCGTCTTTTTCTACCGCAAAGGCAATCTTTAATCCAACGATATCTCACTTGTATCCTCTCACGAAATGTATTCATAAACATAGCTTTCAAGCAATTCCTGTAATTCCCTGTCCATAAATTCATAATCATCATGAATGTTAAGGCAGATCAATTTTTTACCGTCAACAATATCCGGATACTTCTCCCTTATTCTTCGCACGTGCTTTTTTTCCATACAAAAAATAATATCGGCTTGTTTCAGCAATCCGGGAGTAACCTTAATTCTGGAGTTTGATTCTGTTCCTGCTGAATATGCCTTATGTCCGTTATATCCGTTAAAAATCTTCTCAGCGGTTAAGCTGCGCCTCTTATTTTGGCTGCATATAAAAAGCAAATTCATTTTTCACCACATATCTTTTTGTTTCACCTTATTCCAAACGATGCTGCGTCTGTTCATTTTTCGTACTTACTTATGATACGGCTCTCCATAACATATCTAAATGCAAAAATTTCGTAATATTATTAAGGACAGAAAACCTTTTAAATTTTCTGCCTTGTGATGTCCTGCTTTTAAATGATATGATACTCCAAATAAAGTTTCTGCCGATAGCCATTATCTGCCTTTATTTTCGCAATATCATCAAAACGCTTATCTTCTATCAATCTTTCCATTAGCAAAAGCATTTTTTCTTCTCCACGTTTTTCTCCAATTTTTACATTCTCTTGGTCACGCATTAGCAATGTCATATACTCATGCCTCCATTCCCTATTCTTCTTTGCTTCCTTTACTGCTTCTTCCAGCTTCTCTACATAGGCATCTTTCGGCTTCTTCCCTGCCACATAATCCAGAAATGCTTTTAACTTATCACTGACATCATCCAATGTTCCTTTTGCATTGAGAAATATCTTTACCGTCTCATCCCCCATAAAAATACTGCCATCTTCCTTACAGATATTTTCAAAAGTATAAATATGCCGCCCTTTCCCATATAAATCAAACGGACAGATAAATATGACGTAGCTTCTCTTTAACGCATCATAAAACTGCCCCTTATCAATTAACTGCAGGTCAAGCATACTCTGATAATACCGGCTTCTTTTAGGAAGCTCTTTTGTATCGCTGACCTGCATTTCTATGTCGTAAACAACTTCTTTATCATCTTTTACATACACATCCAGTCTCACGCTGCGGGCATCCATATCCACGTTGATACTTTTCTGCAATTCCGGATACTCTATGCGGTCAATCTTCAAATCCGGAAGAATCCTTTGTAGTAATTCTTTGCACAACTCCGGATTCTGCATGACCTTTCCAAACAGGAAATCATTGGATATGCTTAGGTCTTCCCAGCTTTTCTACTTTGTTTCCATATTTCCCATTTATCTACCTGCTTTCTTCCCATAAATGACTGCCGGAAAACTCTTTATATCTCAAAAATTTATTATCTATTCCTATTATACACATCCGTCCGGATAATTACAATAAGCTAAAAATCTCTCTTCCGGAATTTTTCTCCTACAAAATTTCTCTTTTAATCTTTCAGGATAACCAGTTTTCATTCTGCAGAAATATTACATCCAATCTTAAAGACCAACTTTTACCCAGTTCACCCTGTAAAATATTCTGCGGTACGAGGGCGCGACGCCATTGAAACTCCATTTACAGTTTTATCATGCCAAAATATCCATCAGCTCCCGCCAGTCATGAATACGCAGATATTCAAATTCAGGATTATTCTTATCATTTTGATCAGACAGAAAATATGTTTCATCCTTTGTTCTTTCTTCATATAAAACAGGAAACATTCCAACACTATTTGCTCCGTAAATGTCATTTTCCATACTGTCGCCGCAGTACCAAACTTTGTCTGGCGTTAATCCCGATTTCTGCAATGCTATCTTGTACATAATGCTATGCGGCTTTCTAAATATGTAATCACTTGATGCTAACACAAATTCAAATCTGTTTTCCGGGAGCAGACGGTCAAGCTGCTCCTTTAAAGCAGCACCGGAAAAACTAATCCAAAAACAACCTTAAAAAATTATGCTCATGGATCTCAAGATACTTTCCTCTTTCTGCTTTCATTTTCGCAAACAGTTCCATATTGCTCCTGTCATATTCTTCAAAAGAAATATTGCGTAGATTCCTGTCTATATATGGATAAATTGCTTTATTTCCATTAGAAACATTATAATTCGGCTGGTAAATTAATGTACGCCCATAATCAAAAATAATCATTTCCGGCATTTTCATGCGAAATCCTCTTTTCTAAAATCCCCTTTTACACCAAAATCTTAGCTTTCAGACACTTTCTAAACCTCTGCAAAATTCCGCACTTACTTATGATACGGCTCATGATTCCTAATCCGAAAACACCGGTAAAGCTGTTCCAAAAGAATGACCCGCATCAGCTGGTGCGGAAACGTCATATCCGAAAAGCTGAGCGTTTCGTCAGCCCTCTTTAAAACCTCCTCATGTAATCCAAGAGACCCCCCGATGACAAACACGAGAGTACTCTTTCCCGAAAGCGCAAGCCCCTCAAGATGCCCAGAAAGCGCGACGGAATCATACTTCGTTCCGTCAATGGCAAGCGCAATGCAATACGCGTTCTCTCTCACATGCTTCAAAATCCGCTCCGCTTCCTTTTGCTGAATCAGGTTTTCTTCCGCCTCTGACGCCCTATCTGGCGTCTTTTCGTCCGCTACCTCAATAATATCCAGCCTGCAATACCTTGAAAGCCGTTTTTGATATTCCGCCACCGCGTCCCGAAAATACCGTTCCTTGATTTTTCCGACTGTCACAAGCGTTATATTCATTCCTGACCGCCATTCTCAAAAAGTTCCGCATACAGCTCCTCACAAAACGCCTCAACAAACGCTGGGGAAAGTGTCCCAAATTCCTGTGTGACCACCGCCTGAAGATACGCAAAATATTTGAAATACTTCTCCTCGTCCGGCGTGTCCTCCTCAAAAGGCACCGCGTCCCGCACCATATCCGCCGTCAGATGTTCCTTTGCCCACGCTTTGACCTTTGCAGTCAAATCCTCCTCTGTGGCAGCCTCCGTAACATATTGCTTTGCCGAGCGAAGCGACATAATCCCCATCACAATAAAAATCACAAACAGGGCACCCATTACCCCGTATGTCATATATTTCTGCGGCGACGCAAGCCGAAACCCAAACACGCCAAGCTCCAACAGCACCAACGCCGCAATTCCAATTATTCCCACTAATAAAAGCGTATAGGCAGAGCTTTTAAAGTCCTCTGCCTTCGCCTTTTTATCCTGATAAACCATTCTTTGTAACCATGCTCCTTTCACAACGTGCGAATTTGGGCGTGAGCACAAATTTGCGGATTGAAAATTTTAATTTTCAACCTTACCTCATTATTTCTTGGATAAATACTCATGAATGCCTTTTGCCGCAGCCTTTCCCGCACCCATCGCAAGAATGACCGTAGCCGCACCCGTCACCGCGTCTCCGCCTGCAAAAACGCCTTCCTTCGATGTCCTTCCAAGCTCCTCGTCCGCCACAATGCACTTCCACTTGTTCGTCTCCAAGCCCTCTGTCGTAGAAGAAATCAGCGGATTCGGCGACGTGCCAAGCGACATAATCACCGTATCAAGCTCCATCTCAAACTCGCTTCCCGGAACCTCAACCGGTCGTCTTCTTCCTGAAGCGTCAGGCTCCCCAAGCTCCATTTTAATACAACGCATACCGCGCACCCAGTTATTCTCGTCCTCAAGGATTTCGACCGGATTGGTCAAAAGATCAAAGATAATGCCCTCCTCCTTTGCGTGATGCACCTCCTCCACTCTCGCAGGAAGCTCCTCCTCGCTTCGTCTGTACACGATATGTACCTCCGCGCCAAGACGCAAAGCCGTTCTCGCCGCGTCCATTGCCACGTTTCCGCCGCCGACAACCGCAACCTTCTTGCCGCGCATAATCGGCGTATTCGAATCCTCGTTAAACGCCTTCATCAGGTTGCTTCTTGTCAGATACTCGTTTGCGGAAAATACACCGTTTGCATTCTCTCCGGGAATGCCCATAAACTTCGGAAGTCCTGCCCCTGAACCGATAAATACCGCCTCAAAGCCTTCGTCCTCCATCAGCTCGTCAATCGTAACTGACTTTCCGACAATCACATTCTTTTCAATCTTCACGCCAAGCGATTCCACATTGGCAATTTCCTTTGCCACAACGTCCTCTTTCGGAAGACGGAACTCTGGAATGCCATAAACAAGCACGCCGCCTGCTTCATGAAGCGCCTCAAAAATCGTCACATCATAACCAAGCTTCGCCAAATCACCCGCACAAGTAAGACCTGCCGGACCAGAACCAATCACAGCTACCTTTTTACCGTTTTTCTCCTTTGCAGGCTCGGGTTTGATTCCGTTTTGACTCGCCCAGTCAGCCACAAAACGCTCTAACTTTCCAATCGAAATCGGGTCGCCCTTAATTCCCCTAATACATTTGCCCTCACACTGACTCTCCTGCGGGCACACGCGTCCACACACTGCCGGAAGCGATGACGACTCGCTGATAACCTTATAAGCCTCCGCAATATCCCCGTTTTTTACCTGCTCGATAAATGCGGGAATATTGATTGCAACGGGACAGCCCTTAATGCACTGCGCATTTTTGCAGTTAATGCAGCGCACTGCCTCCTCCATTGCTTCTTCCTGATTATAACCAAGACACACCTCTTCAAAATTCTGCGCCCTTACTGCCGCTTCCTGTTCCCTTACCGGGATTTTATTCAATACGTCCATTATTTAACCTCTTTTCTGCGCTGCCCTCTGCGCATAACAAAGTTTGTGGCGCAGCGCCGACACAAACTTTCGGTTGAAAAATCCTGATTTTTCAACCTATTCACCTTGGCACTGACCACATCCGCCATGATGTGTATCGCCTTCCTGCAATTTCAGCATCGCTCTTCCCTCTGCCGTCTTATAAATCTGCTGGCGCTTCATCGCCTCGTCAAAGTTTACAAGATGTCCGTCAAACTCCGGACCGTCCACACACGCAAACTTCACTTCACTTCCCACCGTCACACGGCAGGCACCGCACATGCCCGTTCCGTCAACCATAATCGGATTCAGGCTGACAACCGTAGGAATGCCAAGCTCCTTCGTAAGCTTGCAGACAAATTTCATCATAATCATTGGACCAATTGCAATACACACATCATACTGCTTGCCCTCGTCCACCAAGTCCTGAATGGTCTGTGTTACCATGCCCTTTCTTCCATACGAACCATCGTCCGTTGTCACATAAAGATTACCCGCAACAGCCTCCATCTCCTTCTCCAAAATCAAAAGCTCCTGCGTCTTTGCGCCAACAATCACGTCTGCGGCAACACCTTGCCCATGCAGCCACTTTACTTGCGGATAAACCGGAGCCGTACCGACGCCGCCCGCCACAAACAAAATCTTCTTCTTTGCAAGCGCTTCCTTATCCTCGCTAATCAGCTCCGAAGCACAGCCAAGCGGTCCCACAAAATCATGGAACGCATCGCCTGTTTTTAAAGCCGCCATTCTTGTCGTCTCAGCGCCTACTGTCTGAAAAACAATGGAAACAGTACCCTTTTCTCTATCATAATCACAAATGGTAAGCGGTATACGCTCCCCATCCTTATCCATTCTTACAATTACAAACTGCCCCGGCTGACAATTCTTTGCCACACGCGGCGCTTCCACTGCCATAAAATAGATATTGGCAGCAAGCTCTCTTGCCTCCAAAATTTTGTACATCAGAAATTCACCATACCTTTCGTCTTGTTATTTTTTCTCGTACCGTTTTTATTATAACGGAAAAACCACATAATCACAACCTTATTCGTTAAAAGGCTGCAAATGATATTCCCCTTCGTCCACCTTGTATGCTTGAAACAAATCGGCAGTATTGGCATCAATTGCATAGATATTGTTCGTGTCATGTGCCCGTCCCGTCGTATCCACATATTCCTCATAAATCACATAATATAGCGCTTCGCCAACCCTAATGATTGTCGCTGCACGGTATTTGTTCACGCCAAGTTTATCAGGAACATTCCCCTGCGTATTCAGCAATTTTCCGTTTGCCACAAGATTATTGACCAACACCTGTATCGCAAGCTCCACATCAAAATTTGCCTCTACACGAAGCTCATAACTCTTGCTTACCACTTCGCTGCCAAGTCCTGATTTATCAATCGCAATAAAAGAAAAATTACTCCTGCCATAAGGCATCTCAATTGGATTATCATACCGTTTACTGTTTTTATCCGGAATGCTTCCGTCCGTCGTATAATAAATTTTCACATCGTCACTGTAATAAACTTCTATCAGCGCAGGCTCCTGATAAGTACCGCTGTCAAGACTGATTACCGGACTCTTTGGCACAGACAGATTAATATGATAGCTCTGTGATTCTATCGTACTTGCAATGCCATACATGTTTACAAACATCGCACGAATCATATAATCTCCCGACTCCAAAAGAATCGGTGTTTCATACACCAAAGAATGAACCGTCGGAGCCGAACCGTCTAATGTATAATAAACATACCCCTGTGTATTCCCTTCGAGTGTAACGGAAATCAGCTCATCATAAGTACCGCCATTCTTATTAAATTTTGGCGGCAGTGCTGCATATTTATTGTATTTTGACACAATTCTTACTACATCACATTGCGCAAGAATCTCCCCCATTTTTTTATAGTCTTCCTCTTCCTCATAAATCGAAAGAAGCATATCATACACTTCATCCCGCCCGGAATAATCTTTTTTCTGTGCCAAAATTTCATTGAAAACAGACAATGCGCTCGCACGCATACCGTTTTTATCATAATACTGCGCCAAAAGAACTCTTGCGTCCGTCTGTGAATCGTCAATCGCCAAAGCCCTCTCCAAATGGCTGATTGCCTCATTATATTCATTTCCCGCCGCACACTCAATCGCTTTTTCGTACTGATACTCATAAGAATTTTCCATATTCTGAATAAATGTGACGACCCCCGCCGCACTTATAATAAATATGACAGCTGCAATCACAGTAACAATAATAATCTTATCATTCTGAAAACTTCTCCGTTTTTTGGGAAAATAGTCCCGAAAATCTTCCTTGAAATCATCATCCGGCTCAAAGTCCTCAATTTCTTTCTCATTCTTTTGGTGTCCCTCCAGCGCATGGTCTTCTAGCACATGCTCTTCTAGAGCAAGTTCTTCCATCATAGTAGAAATTGATTCTTTAAGCTGATCTTCAAGTTCTATATCAAAATCCGGAACATACTTTATTTCTTCACCACACTTTTCGCAAAGCAATTTTCCCTCATCCAGCTCATTTCCACATTTTGGGCATTTCATGCTTTACAAACTCCTCTAAAATAATCCTGTTATGACGCCTTCATTCGTCACATCAATCTGATATGCTGCCGGAACCTTGGGAAGCCCGGGCATCGTCATAACCGCCCCCGTAAGCACCACGATAAAACCTGCTCCCGCAGACACGTAAACCTCTCTTACTTGAATCGTAAAGCCCTTGGGGCGCCCAAGAAGACTTGGGTCATCCGAAAGAGAATACTGGTTTTTTGCCATACAAACCGGTAAATCTCCAAACCCCAGCTTTTCAAGCTTTTCAATCTGTTTCACAGCCGCAGAAGAAAACGCAACACCCTGCGCACCATATATTTCCTTTGATATCCGAATAATCTTTTCAACAATTGGCAAATTGCTGCCATAAATCGGTGCAAAATGACTCGCTTTCGTCTCCAGCGTATTCAATACTGCACCTGCAAGCTCGATTCCGCCTTCTCCGCCCTGTTCCCATACCTTGGAAATCGCAAAATCACAATTTCTATCATTACAAAACTTTTTCACAAAACGAATCTCAGCCTGTGTATCCGATACAAACGCATTAAGTGTCACTATCACCGGAACACCATATTTATGTAGGTTTTCAATATGTTTTTCAAGATTTACGATTCCCCGTTCCAAAGCGGCAAGATTTTCATGATTCAGACTATCCTTAGATACGCCTCCGTTGTATTTCAATGCCCTAATCGTAGCAACAAGCACTACAGCATCAGGTGTCAGTCCCCCCTGACGGCATTTAATGTCAAAAAACTTCTCCGCTCCCAAATCCGCCCCAAATCCTGCCTCCGTCACAACATAATCCGCCATCTTCAGCGCTGCCTTTGTCGCACGCACACTGTTGCAGCCATGTGCAATATTTGCAAACGGACCGCCATGTACAATTGCAGGCGTGTGCTCCAACGTCTGAATCAAATTCGGTTTCATCGCATCCTTTAAAAGCGCCGCCATTGCGCCGGTTGCCTTTAACTGCCCTGCCGTGACCGGGTTCCCGTCATAATCGTAAGCAACAATCATTCTATCAAGGCGTTTTTTCAAGTCCTCCATATCCTTGGCAAGGCAAAGCACCGCCATAACTTCCGATGCTACTGTGATGACAAAGTGATCTTCCCTTACAAAGCCGTCCATCTTATTTCCCATTCCAACCACAACATTGCGTAATACTCTGTCATTCATGTCAATGCAGCGCTTCCACACAATCTGCCTTGTATCAATTCCCAACTCGTTTCCCTGCTGAATATGATTATCAAGCAATGCAGCACAAAGATTATTTGCCGCGGTAATCGCATGAAAATCACCCGTAAAATGAAGATTCAAATCCTCCATCGGAACAAGCTGCGCCATTCCGCCGCCCGCGGCACCGCCCTTTACTCCAAAGCAAGGACCAAGCGACGGCTCCCGAAGCGCAATCACCGCTTTTTTTCCAAGCCTTCCAAGTGCCTGACCTAATCCGACGCTGGTTGTCGTCTTTCCTTCTCCTGCAGGTGTCGGATTAATTGCTGTCACAAGAATCAATTTCCCGTTTTGACGACTCTCTATTTTCTTTAAATACGCGTCTGATATTTTGGCTTTATATTTCCCATAAAGCTCCAAATCATCCATCTCTATATCAAGCGCCTTTGCAACCTCCGTAATTGGGAGAAGCTCGGCATTCTGCGCAATTTCAATATCAGATTTCATAAAATCCTCCATTTCTATACGCCTGCAAGTCTGTATGCAAGCACAAGTTATCTTTTCTTATCTATTAAGAATAACATTAATCAGGCTCACTGTCTATTAAAATATTGAATAAGTGAGCCTGTCCATTTTTTCCTGATTACCCTTTTTCTTCCAAATAATTCTCAAACTGCTCCATGCTCATCAGAATACGCCGCGGTTTCGTACCTTCCTCGGCGCCTACGACGCCTGCCTCCTCAAGCTGGTCAACAATACGCGCTGCCCTATTAAATCCAATTTTAAATACGCGCTGCAGCATTCCAATTGAAGCTTTATCTTTCTCAATCACAAACTTACCCGCTTCCGCAAAATATGTATCCGTGTCGTTTCCGCTTCCGCCAGCTCCCCCGACTGCCGCACCCGAACTTTGGATGTTCTTAATTTTATCCTCAATATCGCTGCTATATGTATTTCCAATCATTTGATTCTTTAAAAAATCCACTACATCTGCAACCTCAGAATCAGACACAAACGCACCCTGAACTCTTGCAGGTTTGGCATATCCCTGCGGATAAAAAAGCATATCCCCCTTTCCAAGCAGCTTTTCCGCACCATTCATATCAAGGATCGTACGTGAGTCCACACCACTTGAAACACTAAACGCAATGCGGCTTGGCATATTTGCCTTAATCAATCCCGTAATAACGTCCACAGATGGTCTTTGTGTCGCAATCACCAAATGAATCCCACATGCCCTTGCAAGTTGTGCCAGCCGGCAGATGCTCGCCTCAACCTCTCCCGATGCCACCATCATCAAATCGGCAAGCTCGTCCACGATAATGACAATCTGAGGCAGCTTTTGTACCGGCTGGCCGTCAGGCAAAAGCCTGCCCTGGCTTGCCGCCGCGTTATATCCTTTTAAGTCTCTGACACCAAGCTCCGCAAATTTCCGGTACCTGTCGTCCATTTCCGTCACACCCCAGTTTAAAGCAGCTGAAGCCTTTTTCGGATCCGTAACAACCGGAATCATAAGATGCGGAATCCCGTTATACACACTAAGTTCTACCACTTTCGGATCAATCATAATAATCTTTACATCCGACGGATCTGCCTTATACAAAATACTCATAATAATCGTATTAATGCAGACCGATTTCCCCGAACCCGTAGCGCCCGCAATCAAAACATGCGGCATCTTTGCAATATCCGTCACAACTGTCTGACCTGCAATATCCTTTCCCACTGCAAATGCAAGATTGGATGAAAAGTTCTTAAACATCTCCGTATCAAGCAAATCCCTCAATGCCACAGCGCTGTTCTCTTTATTCGGCACCTCAATTCCGACTGCCGCCTTGCCAGGAATCGGCGCCTCGATACGAATGTCCGTCGCTGCCAAATTCAGCTTTATATCATCTGCAAGCCCGACAATCTTACTCACCTTTACACCCTGTTCCGGCTGCATCTCATATCTTGTAACGGAAGGACCCTGACTGATATCCGTAATCGTTACCCGTACGCCAAAGGTCTGCAAAGTCTGCTGCAATCTTAGCGCAGTTTCCTTCAACTGGTTTGTCGAATCCCCCTTTTTGCCTTCCCCTTTTTTGAGCAGATTAATGGGAGGGAATACATATGTTCTAACCGGCTGTTCTTCAACATTTTGGATATGATTCTGTATTACCGCTTCCTCTTTGGCAATTTCTGCCCGACCCATTTTTGAAAACGGTTCTGGCTCATCCGCCTCCAAAAATGTTTCCTGTACCGGTTCCAAAACCGTATCCTCCGTCACAGGCTCCGGCATACGTTCCAAGTCCTTCTCATCAACCAATGACCCAAAACGGTTTTCAAACGAAAAATCACCTTCCTCAAACTCCTCTGAAAAACCGGAATCCTCCGCAAAAAAATCATCATGCGCTTCAACCGCAGTATCATTTATTTCCTGTTCATACTCAAATGACGGCTCCTTGATAATTTTCTGATATGGTTTTACACTGATATCCTCCTCAAGTATATCCGGCTCCGTATTTTCATCAAGAATCGTAATCTCATGAATATCCTGCCGGATACTGTCTGATGGTTTTTCAGCCTTTAAGGTAATCGCCGTGCTGGAAATAACGCCTCTCGTCTTTTTATCCGCCCTGCGTTTTTTCTCTTCCGCAATTTCGCTCGAAACGTTATCTGTTTTACGGGCATCTCTACGCTTTGTATCGGTACGCCTTCTTGTTAAAGATTGCTCCTCCTCGTAATCTTCCTCCTCATAATCTTCCTCATATTCATACTCCTCACGCAATGACTCCCGATACTCGCGCATTCTGACAGCATCCTCCCTTGCTGTTTCAATCAAATATGCGCCGCCTCTCTTCACCCCCGAAAGAAAACTTTTCTCCGTGATAAAAACAATCGAAATAATCGCAAGCACAAGCACCGCAAAAAGTGTTCCGCCAAAACCAATCAACTGATACATTCCATAACCAAGAACCCCAAAAAGAACGCCGCCGCCGCCGCGCTTCTCTTTTGAAGTCTGATAAAGCTCTTTCACGACAGATTCGCCTATCAAATCGTTCTGCTTCATGATTAAAAATGCCAAAATCCCAATTAAAAACACAAGCACCACACAGCTTACAAGCTTCACAACCGCCACTGTGTTTCCCTTATTTGAAATGCCAAAAGCAAAGCCCAAAAATATAATAACAGGCACGGCATATGCCAAAAAGCCAAAAAGCCCGAACATGATATCCCTGATACCGTTTGCCGCCGTCCCATGGATCAGCCCTGTCACACACAAAAAAGTAAAAATAGCCACCGCAAAAATCACAATGAGCATGACTTCATTTTTTACCGCGATGTCTACATTTTTTCTCTTTTTCCCTCTCGTATTTGTATTCCTTCCCGTATTTTTTGATGTTCCCTTACGTGCATTTGTTCTGCTCTTTGACGCACTTCTCCCCGATGCAGATGCCATAATATCTCCCCCCAGCCAAAAACTTCATGTAACTATTCAGCTCCTTCATAGTTACAAGCATCAAACCATGCAAATCCACTTCGTGGAGGCTTGATGCTTGGCATAATTCAGGTGTTCTTACACACTTCACAGCAAGTGCGCAGTGCTATACTGAATAATCACAATTTTACATAATATTATAGCATTTTTCATACCGATTGTCATCCCTTTTTCACACAATCAATCAACTCATGCAGCTTTGCAATCGCCTGTGAAATCCCGCCAATTTCATTGATAATCCCTTCCTTGACAGCCTCCTTGCCCTCCAGCACGGTCCCCATATCCTTTGTGAGAATTTCGGTTTCCATCATCAGTTCCTCAAACCGATCCTTTGCAATTTTGCAGTGACTGCACACAAAGTTTGTGATGCGGTTCTGTACATCCTTAAAATACGTGAAGGTCTGCGGCGCTCCAATCACCATTCCATTTACTCTGACAGGATGTACCACCATTGTCCCCGTCGGCACAATAAATGAATAATCACTGCTCACGGCAATCGGCACACCAATACTATGACTCCCGCCAAGTACAAGCGATACCGTCGGCTTACTCAACGATGCTATCATCTCAGCGATGGCAAGCCCAGCCTCCACATCTCCTCCCATTGTATTTAAAAGAAGAAGAACACCGTCAATATCTTCACTATCCTCAATCGAAGCAAGCTGTGGCAATAATAGCTCATACTTTGTCACCTTTGACTGATTTCCCGCATTTTCATGCCCCTCAATCTCTCCGATAATCGTAATTAAATGAATCTTGTGCTTGTTTTTGTTTTCATCAAGCGTAACCTGCCCTTCTTTTTCAATTTTTTCATCTTTATAACGCTTGTTATCCAATTCCTCTTCTTTCCCATTGCTGATACCATTATTGGTCTTATCACTGTTTAACATACACACCTCCAACTTTTCCACTACTTGCTGCGCGCCCCGTGCATAAAAAAAGAACCCTTTTTCTAAATATAAGAGTTCTTTTTATTGTCTGCATATTCCATTTTTTTATTCAATGTCAAAGAAATCTTTTCCGGTCATATCCGTAACATCATAATCATCATTGTCATCCGTTTCAATGGCATAATCCATTTCCCTGTGCGCCTTGCGCTTTGGCACTGGCAGCGGATTTTCTATAAATTTCGGTTTTTGCTCTTCAACGTCATCAAGAATGATTTCCTTCATGGAGCTGTCAGGCACAACTGCTATTTCAATCTGCTTTTTTTGCTCATTTTCTGTCATCTCTACCGTATTCTCCTTTACCGAAATCTCGTTTGCCTTCTTTTTACCATGCAACCTCCTTATGATATGGAATACCACCGATACGAGCCCTATAAATACTACAACAAAAAGTATCCTGATATTTGATTCATCTACCATCGAAATCTGCTTTATAATAGCCGGAAAAAGTGCAAATGCCATTCCTAATGCAATTCCCAAATACCGATTGAAGAAGTTCTTCCCTGCAATGAAAAGCATGATAACCGCAATCATCTGAATACCTACATTTAAGTAGACGCCTGCCACTGCAAAATTTCCAAAAACCATACAGGCAAACGACAAACATAGAATATAAACCGCTCTTGCAGAAAAACCATCCGCAAAAATACCCACAACGGCTATTCCACTATTTTCTTCGAGCATTGCAGAATTTAAAATCTGTTCACCTATATTTACTTTATCCATCAAATTCCCAATATAAAAGGCACGCACGAGAAATGCAGCTCCAAGAACAAAAATAAGCATAATGCCTGTGATAAAACCTTTATTTTTCATATTCTCTTTCATCAAATTGAATTAGGTCAAGCGCCTGTTCAATATCTGCAATAATATCATCCGCATTCTCAATTCCAACGGAAAACCGTATCAAATCAGGCTGTACACCCGCTTCCTTTAACTGTGCGTCATTCATCTGCCTATGCGTATGGCTTGCCGGATGAAGAACGCATGTTCTTGCATCTGCCACATGTGTCACAATCGCAGCAAGTTTTAAATGGTCCATAAAGGATTCACACACATCCCTGCCGCCCTTTAACCCAAACGAAATCACACCGCAAGTCCCGTTTGGCATATATTTTTGTGCTAAGCCATAATACTTACTACTTTCTAACCCAGGATAATTCACCCATGCCACCTTATCATTATGTTCCAGCCATGTTGCCACCTTTAAAGCATTTTCACAGTGCCTCGGCACTCTAAGATGAAGTGTTTCAAGACCTACATTTAGTAAAAAAGCATTCATCGGTGACTGTGTAGAACCTAAATCACGCATAAGTTGTACCGTAGCTTTCGTTATATATGCCTTCTTACCAAATTTTTCAGTATACGTCACCCCATGATATGATTCGTCCGGTGTCGTAAGTCCATGAAATTTATCTCCATATTGATTCCAGTCAAAATTCCCCGAATCAACAATCGCACCACCCAAACTCATGGCATGTCCATCCATATACTTACTTGTCGAATGGGTCACAATATCCGCACCAAACGCAAACGGACGGCAATTGATTGGCGTCGCAAATGTATTGTCAACAATCAAAGGCACTCCGTGCATATGTGCCACATTTGCAAGCTTTTCAATATCCAATACCACTAAAGCAGGGTTTGCAATTGATTCCGCCACTACACATTTTGTATTCTCTAAAAATGCCTTATGTAACGTTTCTTCATCGGCATCAGGATCAACAATTGTGCACTCTATTCCCATTTTTTTCATTGTAACCGTAAGAAGATTAAAGGTACCGCCATAAACGGTCGATGACATAACCACATGATCGCCCGCCTCACAGATATTAAATACTGCATAGTAATTGGCAGCCTGCCCCGAAGATGTAAGCATTGCTGCCACTCCGCCTTCAAGTTCACATATTTTCTGTGCTACCATATCATTAGTAGGATTTTGAAGTCTTGTATAAAAATACCCGTCTTTCTCAAGATCAAAAAGTTTTCCCATCTCATCGGAAGTTTCATATTTAAAGGTCGTAGACTGATAAATGGGAAGCACTCTTGCTTCTCCATTTTTTGGTTTCCAACCTGACTGTATACATTTTGTTTCAATAGAATATTCTTTAGACATTGTCTTCTCCTTTTCTATCCCATAATCAAAACACTTTTAAATTATATCATAGGATACCAACAAGTTCAATAATTAAAAAATGGAGTGTTCTTTCAATAAACACTCCATTTTTACAATGGGACCTACAGGGCTCGAACCTGTGACCCTCTGCTTGTAAGGCAGATGCTCTCCCAGCTGAGCTAAGATCCCAAGATAATATAAACGACCCCAATCGGACTCGAACCGACGACCTCCGCCGTGACAGGGCGGCGCTCTAACCAACTGAGCCATGAGGCCTAATACTGAGAGTATTCCCTCAAAACCGAACACAGAAACCTTATAAACCTCTTTTTCCTATCCTCTTACCCACAGCACCAACCATGCTTGCCAGGATAAGCTTTCGACCTATTAGTGGCATTCAGCTTAATGCATTGCTGCACTTACACCCATGCCCTATCCACCTTGTAGTCTTCAAGGGGTCTTA
>CAJTSD010000025.1 GCA_910578795.1 uncultured Lachnospiraceae bacterium | reverse complement strand
GCGAAGGTCAAGGGCCATTGGCCCTGAAATGCCTCTGTAGCTCAGTCGGTAGAGCAGAGGACTGAAAATCCTCGTGTCACTGGTTCGATTCCGGTTCTGGGCACTTTTTAATGGATTTATATTCTGACATCACAAAAAATTGATAAAACACGGTAAATACCGTGTTTTTTTATTTCAATATGTGATAGAATATACAATGATATAGTATGTGAAATTGGATTATTATGCATACAAGGATTGGTGTTTGCTGATAATTAAGGCATTTGCAGACTATATAGACAAATCTATTGGAAGAAGATATTAAATGGGGGATTTCAAAAACGATGTATGAAGATGTATTAAAAAAATATGCAGAGGATATTCTAAATTCTGAGAATTTTAAAAGTACAAAGGGATATATACAACATGGAAATATGTCTGTGCAGGAACATTGTATTAATGTGGCGAAGATGAGCTTGGCGATACGGGACCGATTTGGAATAAAATGTAATGTTAGGGATTTAGTAAGAGGCGCATTGCTTCATGATTATTTTTTATATGATTGGCATAAGACCGATACGATAGAAACGCACAGACTGCATGGTTTTTTTCATCCGGGAAGAGCGCTTCGCAATGCCAAAAAAGAATACCGTTTGACAAGAAGACAGGTCGATATTATCAGAAAACATATGTGGCCGCTTACGGTGATGCCACCTATGTGCAGGGAAGCTTGGATCGTAACGACGGCGGATAAATACTGTTCTTTAATGGAAACACTCTATATTCATGAGGGAAAGGCATACCGTAAAAGGAAAAAGAAGGACCGTATAAAAGTGGCGTAAAATAGAATTGTTTGCGAAAGGAAATAGTTTAGAGATGAGAAAAACAAAAATTATTTGTACAATTGGACCTGCATCAGAAAATGAGGATAAGCTTCGTGAGCTGATGCTTGCGGGAATGAATGTGGCTAGATTTAATTTTTCACATGGTGATCATGCCGAGCATGAGAAAAAACTGGAGCGTGTGAAGAAGGTAGCAAGGGAATTAAATATACCACTTGCGACGATGCAGGATACAAAAGGACCGGAGATAAGACTTAAGGATTTTGAGGGTGGAAAAGTATTTCTTGAAACAGGGAGTATTTTTAGGCTTACTACGGATGAAGTAATGGGAACTGCCGAAAGGGCGGCAATTACGTATAAAAATTTAAAAAATGATATTTGTGTTGGAAATGTGATATTAATTGATGATGGATTAATTGAGATGAAGGTATCAGCCATTGAGGAAACAGATATCGTGTGTGAGGTAATAAACGGCGGTTTTGTGTCAAATCATAAAGGAATCAATGTGCCGGGGGCAGTTTTGTCAATGCCGTTTATCAGCGAGGTTGACAGGGAGGATATCCTGTTTGGTGTGAAGATGGGATATGATTATATTGCGGCATCTTTTGTGAGGTGCGCTGAGGATGTTTTAGCTGTCAAAAAGATTTTGGAACAAAATGGCAGCAAAATGAAGATTATTTCAAAGATTGAGAGCATGCAGGGGATTGATAATCTTGACGAAATTTTGGAAGCTTCGGATGGAATTATGGTGGCGCGCGGTGATATGGGAGTTGAGGTTCCATTAGAAGACGTGCCTGCTTTGCAAAAGAAGATGATTAAAAAGGCGCTTAAGCTTGGAAAGATTGTAATTACTGCCACGCAGATGTTGGAATCCATGATTAAGAATCCGAGACCTACGAGGGCGGAGGCTACAGATGTAGCGAATGCGATTTATGACGGAACCTCTGCAATTATGTTGAGCGGTGAGAGTGCTGCAGGCGCATATCCGGTTGAGGCAGTTCGTACAATGGACCGAATTGCGCGGCGTACGGAGGAAGATATTAGTTATGATTACAGGTTAAGGAAACGGAGTTACAATTGGGAAAAGAATGACGGCGTGACGACGGCAATTTGCCATGCATGTTGTATGACAGCGATGGATTTGGATGCAGCGGCAATTATCACGGTTACGATGTCAGGATTTACGGCAGGCATGATTTCACGTTATCAGCCGGATTGTAAGGTAATTGGATGTACGGTTGATGAAACGGTTTACAGGCAGCTTTCTATGTACTTCGGTGTCAGTCCGCTGCTGATTGAGCAGAAAGATAACACAAATGCCCTTTTTGATGCGGCGGTGAAAGCCAGTATTGACGCGGGGCTGATTCATAAAGGGGATACGGTGGTGCTGACGGCAGGTGTGCCGCTTGGTGTTGCGGGCAGTACAAATATGATACATGTTGTTGAGGAGGCTTCGTAGCCACAGAAGGACTGCTCTAAGGAGAAGAAAATGGCTGAGGAGAAAAATGGGTAGAATTTTTTGTATTATCGGAAAAAGCTCGTCGGGAAAAGATACGATTTACAAAAAGCTTTTAAACTGTCATGAACTTGATTTGAAAAATATAGTACCATATACGACACGCCCGATTCGTGCCGGTGAGCAGGAGGGCGTGGAGTATCATTTTGTCACAACAGAGGCGATGGAGCAGATGCGAATTGATAATCGGATTATTGAGAGCCGTTCCTATGATACTGTTTATGGAAAATGGTACTATTTTATGGCGGAGGACTGCCAGCTTGCCTTGGAGAAATATGATTATTTGGTAATTGGCACGCTGGCGTCTTATGTCAAGATGCGGGATTATTTTGGAACAGATAAGGTTGTGGCGATTTATATTGATTTGGAGGACGGTGAGCGCTTGAGCCGTGCGCTTAGGCGCGAAAAAAAGCAATGTGAGCCTAGGTATGAGGAGATGTGCAGGCGATTTATTGCTGATACAAAGGACTTTTCGGAGGAGAAATTAGTTGAAGCAGGTATAACAAGATATTTTGATAATCATTGTCTAAAAAAATGTCTTGGGGAGATTATTGAATATATAAAATCGTACAAGGATATAAAGACCCCTGTTTTTATACAAGCAGATGATTGAGAGGTTTCAAAAGATGTTACAGGGTATAGTTGGAATATGAAGGCGGTTTTGTAGGTTTAGACAGAAATTATAGGGGGTACATAGATGGACTTTAAGGTGAATGAAATACAACAGCCGGTTCCGGTGCAGCCGACACAGACAGCACAGCCGACAGATGATACATTCCAGTTTATGCTGGCAAGCAATATTGAGGAAGCGGGACTTGCAGAGCGGCTTAATCTTATGATGCAGGAAATTACGATGCAGGGTGATAAGATTATAAAGCGTATGGATGTGACGGATATGAAGAAATACCGTGCGTTGATTAAGGAATTTATGAATGAGATTGTCAACCGTTCACATAAGTTTTCACGTGAGAATTTTTTGGACAGGCGCGGGCGTCACAGGGTTTACGGAATTATCCGCCTGGTGGATGAAAAACTGGATGAGCTTGCGCAGGAGCTTGTGAAGGAAGAGTGCGATAAGATTGCAATATTGGCAAAAGTGGATGAGATACGAGGACTTTTGCTGGATATTTTTGCTTAGTTAGGACTTTGGCGGTTGTATGGAGGTTACCGAATGACAGAAACGAGCTGGAGTGATGTGATAGGGCAAAAGCAGTTGACAGATAATCTACGCAATGCATTGAAGTTCAATAAGATATCACATGCATATCTGATACAGGGTGAAAAACTGTCGGGGAAGAGGATGGTTGCGGATATTTTTGCACGGGCTTTGCAGTGTGAGAATGAAAACGCAGCAAAACCGTGTAATCAGTGCCGGTCATGTAGGCAGGCAATCAACAGAAACCATCCGGATATTTTGTATGTGGAGCATGAAAAGCCGAATGTGATTTCAGTGGATAATATCAGACAGCAGATTAACGGTGATATTGCGATTAAGCCATATAGTGGAGCGCGCAAGATTTATATTGTGGATGAGGCTGAAAAAATGAATGTGCAGGCGCAGAATGCGTTATTGAAAACCTTGGAGGAGCCGCCGGAGTATGCGGTGATTTTGCTTTTGGTGACGAGAACTGAGGCGATGCTTCAAACAATTCTCAGCCGATGCGTTGTGCTGAATACAAGACTTGTGCATGAAGATGTAATTCAGGAGTATTTGATGCGGAACGTGCGGGTTCCCGATTACAGGGCTTCTATCTGCGCTTCGTTTGCGCGCGGGAATGTGGGGCGTGCGGCGGAGCTTGCTTCCAGTGAGCAGTTTGACCGTATGAAATCTTCCGTAATAAATACAATGAAAAACATTTCCGGTATGGAAGTCAATAAAATGGCGGCAGAAGTCAAGCGGATGAATGAGGAAAAATTTGACGTAGACGATTATCTTGATTTATGTTTCATTTGGTATAGGGATGTGTTATTATATAAAGCATGTGGGGTATATGGGAATCAAAAGCATATTATTTTCAGGGAAGATATAACGGATATTGCTGAAGCGGCAAGGAGATACAGTTATGAGGACATTGAACAGATTATTCATTCAATTGACAGGGCGCGCAGCAGACTGAAAGCCAATGTGAATTTTGATCTTACAATAGAACTGATGTTCCTGGATATGAAATGAGGAGAAATAGTGAAGATATTCATTAATAAGTGAGGTATATAAATATGGTAAAAGTAATTGGTGTGAGATTTCGTACGGCGGGGAAGATTTACTTTTTTGATCCTGTTGATTTTGATGTAAAGCGCAATGACCACGTGATTGTTGAAACAGCGCGGGGGATAGAGTATGGGACGGTGGTCGGTGACCCGAGGGAGGTTACGGATGATCAGGTGGTGCAGCCCTTAAAACCTGTGCTGCGTGTGGCAAATAAGCGGGATATGGAACAGGAGGCGGCAAATAAGCAGAAGGAGAAAGAAGCCTTTAAGATTTGTCAGGAAAAAATTAAAAAGCATAATTTGGATATGAAATTAATTGATGCAGAATATACGTTTGATAACAATAAGGTGTTATTTTATTTTACGGCAGATGGCAGAATTGATTTCAGGGAGCTTGTAAAGGATTTGGCGTCTGTGTTTAAGACGAGAATTGAGCTGCGGCAGATTGGTGTGCGTGATGAAACCAAAATCCTTGGAGGTATCGGGATTTGCGGCAGACCACTTTGCTGCCATACGCATTTGTCAGAGTTTATTCCAGTATCAATTAAAATGGCAAAGGAGCAGAATTTGTCACTGAATCCAACGAAAATTTCAGGTGTTTGCGGCAGACTGATGTGCTGCCTGAAGCATGAAGAGGATACATATGAGTATCTTAACAAGAAGCTTCCAAATGTGGGGGATTTTGTGACGACGGATGATGGTCTTAAAGGTGAAGTGCATAGTGTGAATGTGCTGCGTCAGCTTGTAAAAGTGATTGTTGAGGTGGATGACGAGAAAGAAATCCGTGAGTACAAGGTGGAACAGCTGCGGTTTAAACGGCGCCATAAACGGGATAAAAATGACGGTATAAGTGACGAGGAGCTTAAGGAGTTAAAGGAGCTTGAAAAGCTTGAGAAGAAGGAAAAGCAGGAGGGAAAGTCGAAGCTAGACGATAACTGATGACAGTACGACGAATTTGTGTTTGGCACAAATTCGCAAGTAAGGAAAAGAGCATGGTTGTTGAGTTAAAGGAAAACGAGAGAATTGACGATCTGCAACGTAACGGATATCGGATTATTCAAAATCCCAAGAAGTTTTGCTTTGGAATGGATGCGGTGCTGCTAAGTGGTTTCGTGCGTGTAAAGGCGGGTGCCAGGGTACTTGACTTGGGCACGGGGACAGGGATTATTCCGATTTTGCTTGAGGCAAAAACAAATGCCGCGCACCTGACGGCGCTTGAGATACAGAAGGAGAGCGCGGATATGGCAAGGCGCAGTGTACAACTAAATGGACTTGCAGATAAGATTGATGTTGTGACAGGTGATATTAAAGAAGCAGATAAGCTTTTTCAGGCTGCAAGCTTTGATGCTGTTACATGTAATCCGCCGTATATGATAGGACAGCATGGTTTGACTAATCCGGATGAACCGAAAGCGATTGCCAGGCATGAGATTTTATGTACGCTTGACGATGTGATACGCAATGCTGCGAAACTGCTAAAACCAGGAGGAAATTTCTTTATGGTACATCGTCCGTTTCGCCTGGCGGAGATTATTACGGTTATGACACAGTACAGGCTGGAGCCAAAGCGCATGCAGCTGGTGTATCCTTATGTGGACAAGGAACCGAATATGGTACTGATTGAAGGATGCCGTGGAGGGCGTTCTCGGATGACAGTGGAAAAACCGTTGATTATTTTTAAGGCACCGAATGTTTATACGGATGAGATGTATGATTTGTACGGGTATTGAGTTTAGGTATTGTCGGGAGGCAGGATATGTCAGGAAAATTGTTTTTGTGTGCAACGCCTATCGGTAATTTGGGGGATATGACGCCGCGTGTGGTAGAAACGCTGCAGGCGGTTGATTTAATTGCGGCTGAAGATACAAGAAATAGCATTAAGCTTTTGAATCATTTTGGAATACATACTTCTATGACAAGTTATCATGAATATAATAAAATAGAGAAAGCAAGATATCTGATTGAGCAGATGCTGGAGGGGAGGGATGTCGCACTGATTACGGATGCTGGAACGCCAGCCATTTCTGATCCAGGCGAGGTTTTGGTACGGATGTGCCATGAGGCAGGCATTACTGTGACTTCACTTCCGGGAGCTGCGGCTTGCATTACGGCGCTTACGCTTTCTGGACTTTCCACAAGGCGTTTTTGCTTTGAGGGATTTTTGCCTGCGGATAAGAAGGAAAAGAGAGAGATCTTCGAGGATTTGAAAAAGGAATCACGGACGATTATTTTATATGAGGCTCCGCACCATTTAAAGCGGACGCTTGGTGAGCTTAGTGATGCTTTGGGCAATCGGAAAATGACGCTTTGCCGTGAGCTTACGAAAAAGTTTGAGGAGGTTTTTCCGACTACAATCAATGAGGCATGTGCTATTTTTGAGAGCAAAGAGCCGAAGGGTGAGTATGTACTTGTGATTGAGGGGAAGAGCCTTGATGATTTTAAGCAGGAACGCAGGCAGGCATGGCAGGAGATTTCAATTGAGGAACATATGCAGATATATGAGTCAAAGGGGGTTGAACATAAGGAAGCCATGAAGAGAGTGGCAAAGGACAGAGGGATTTCTAAAAGTGACGTGTATAAAAGTATCATTAAAAATGAGAAATTGTAGGAAATAAGTTGACAAATATAATTCGTGATAATATACTTCTCATTGTCGATATCATAATAGAATGCTCAGCAACTGGAAATAAAAACGGTTGTTATATAATCATTACAGATAATATCAAATGGAGGGTTAGATTAAAGGATATGGAAAGAGTGTTTGAAATTATTGAGGAACAGTTACATTTATCAGGCATGGAGCTTAGTGAGGATTTATCACTTAAGGATGATTTGGGTGCGGATTCGATTGATTTGGTGGAGCTTGTGATGGCACTCGAGGACGAATACGGGATTGAGATGCAATATGAAGAGCTGGAGAAACGTGTTAAAACGATTGGCGATATTATTGAATATTTAAGTGAGCAAGGGGCGGATATTTAGTGTCAGCAATATGATTGCGTTAATATATGGAGATTGGAAATCAGAGTATATTTCATATAGGTATACTCTGATTTTTTATAGGACCAATTTGAATGATAATTCTTGCATTTTGAGTTGCTTCGAGTTATGATGAGAAACAAAAAAGCCGAAGAAAAGAGGACCAACGGGTAAGAAAGGAATATGCATGATATATATTTTCACTGCGCTATATTGTGAGGCACATATTTTTATCAGGCATTTTAATCTGATAAAAAATCAGGAGGATACATGGTTTCAGCAATTTTATAATGAAACAGCCGGCATACGGCTGACCATTACCGGTGTGGGTGAAATCGCTGCTGCTGCTGTAGTTGGAAGCGTATGTTCGGTATATAAGCCATCGCAGAATGACCTGCTTCTCAATATAGGGATTTGCGCACATACGACAAAAAATGACGGAATGTTCCTTTGCAATAAAATTGTTGAAAAAGCGACAGGAAGAACCTTTTATCCGGATATGTTATACCGTCATAATTTTTCTGAAGGAACTGTCACAACAAGTATGAAGCCATATATCTCTGACAATGGAGTTACACAGGCACCGTCAGGTCTGCTTGCCGAAACTCTTTATGACATGGAGGCTGCGGCGGTTTATCAGACAGGGATTCATTATTTTGGTCCGCATCAGATGATATTTTTAAAATTAGTTTCCGACACAGGAGCTATAGAAGAAGTGAACAAGGAGCAAACCGTTCTTTTATTGGAACAATATAAAGACAGTATATTTGATTATATCGGGCAGATTTCTGCGATAACGTCAAAAATCGGGAGGCGTAAAAGAGTTCTGCCTCGGGAGGAGGAAACGTTCATTGAATCATTCTGTATGGATCTGCATTGTTCTAAGGCAATGAAGGATTCCATGAAACAGTATATTCATTATCTCAAACTGATAAAAAAGGATTACGTTTCCATAATACAGAATATGTATGATGAAAAATTGATTCCATGTAAGGATAAAAGAGAAGGAAAACGATGCTTTGAAGAATTTAAAAGAAGATTATTTTAATCCGTTTTTTTCACATATTTATGTAGAGAAGGCGGTTCGCAAACATAAACGTACACAGAAGATTTTGGCAAAGTTTCCATCTGCAGAAATTATTGAGATTGATCATTATAAGGATGTATTTTGCAGAAGCAGACAGAGTTTTCATCTTCAACACAATGCGCAAAAACTGATTCTTGCTGCCAGGCAGGGAACTTTACTTTATGAGGGAGCGCCAGTGTGTCAGGATTTTGGCAACCAATATTTTTACTATGTTTCCTGCATGATGAACTGTATTTTTGACTGTGCGTATTGTTATTTAAAGGGAATGTATCCCTCTGCGCATATTGTAGTGTTTGTAAATTTGGAAGATTTTTTTGCAGAGATAGAGCAGGTATTGGAACATCATCCCTTATACCTGTGCATATCATATGATACCGATTTACTGGCAATGGAACAGATTACCGGCTATGTGCAGGAATGGTGTGACCTTGCGGCTAAGCACGAAAATTTGAAGATTGAGATACGGACGAAATGCGCGGCGAGAACGTTTGTTCAAGACATAAAGCCGTTATCTACAGTAATCTTTGCGTTTACGCTATCGCCGCAGGTGGTTATAGAGACATTTGAACATCATACGCCTACTTTGGCTGAGCGGTTGTCCTTCGCGGCGGAACTGATACAGGCTGGTTGTCCTGTCCGGCTTTGCTTTGATCCCATGATTTACATCCATGACTGGCAGCGGCATTATGAAGCAATGTTGGATCAGGTATTTTGTAGGATTCCTATGGAAAAAATTGTGGACGTAAGTATTGGAACATTTCGAATTCCACAGGATTATTTAAAAAATATGAGAAAGCAGGATGCAGAATCGGCAGTGATTTGGTTTCCGTTTGATAAGAAAGACGGTTATTGTCATTATCCGGATGTCCTGATGGAACAAATGGAATGCTTTTTGTCAGGACGGCTGGAGGAGAAAGTTTCCAAGGAGAAGATTTATCGATGGAATGTGTAAGTAAGAAAACAGCAATTGTAACAGGAGCCTCTTCCGGTATCGGATATGCAATCAGCAAAAGGCTGAGCGCGCTTGGATATGAGGTGTTTGGGTTCGGCAGGGATTTTGGAACGGTAAAATGGGAGGCGGAGGATAACGTTCATCCGATTGTCTGTGATGTGTTGGATACGGATAAGTTATGTGCCTGTGTCAAACAGATTGCGGCGCAGCATCGGGTTCAGATTTTGGTGAACAATGCAGGAGTAGGATACTACGGGCTTCATGAGGAATTAAATCCAGATAAAATCAAGAAACTGGTGCGAACCAATTTGGAAGTGCCAATGATTTTGACGCACCAGCTTTTACGGCATTTAAAAGAAAATGCAGGATATGTGATTAATATTTCTTCTGTAACGGCGGGACAGTCCAATCCGCATGGATGTGCCTATGGCGCTACCAAAGCAGGGCTTTCCAGCTTTTCACGCAGTTTGTTTGACGAAACGCGAAAATACGGTGTCAAAGTAGTAACAATTGGTCCGGACATGACGCAGACAAATCTATACCGCAATGCAAATTTCAGAGAGGGGGAGGAGCCGGAATCCTATCTTCTTCCCGAGGATGTTGCCAAAGCGGTGGAATGGATTTTGGGTCAGCGGGATGGCGTGATTGTTACAGAGCTTACACTGAAACCGCAGATTCACCGGATTAAAAGAAAACCTCCAAAATAAGAAACGAAAAGAGAACGGATACCAATTACCCGTTCTCTTTCCCGCTCACTTTTTATAAATCATTAACCGAAATACCTGTCAAGCAATCCCTTCAAAGCCTTGCCGTGTCTAGCCTCGTCCTTTGCCATCTCATGTACGGTATCATGAATCGCATCAAGATTATTCATCTTAGCGCATTTTGCCAAATCAAATTTGCCGTTTGTCGCACCAAACTCACACTCCACTCTCCATGCAAGGTTGTCCTTTGTGGTAGCCTTCATGTTCGGCTCTAAGTCCTCGCCTAAAATCTCAGCAAATTTTGCCGCATGTTCAGCTTCCTCGTAGGCAGCCTTCTCCCAGTAAAGACCGATTTCAGGATAACCCTCTCTGTGGGCGATACGAGCCATGCAAAGGTACATACCAACCTCAGAGCATTCGCCGCTGAAGTTTGCCTTCAGCTGCTCAAAAATGTACTTCTTATCTTCGTCGCTGATTTCAGCGTTGTTCTTTACGGTCTTTGCATAAATACCATATTCGTGCTCAGCTGCGAGCGTAATCTCACCCTTAACCTCGCTGAACTTGTCTGCCTTTGCGTGGCAAACAGGACACTCTGCCGGAGCAGCGTCACCTTCATAGATATAACCGCATACACTACATACAAATTTCATTTTAAAATCCTCCTTGTTTTCCTTTTTGCTTCAATAAAATTTTTAGTTCATAACGTTATCACATGTGCCTTCTAAAGGCATGCCTTCATCAAGGCATTGTCTGCAAATTCCGCAGAAGTACAACTGATGTCCTGTAATCATTCCGTCAAAATCTTTTGCAGCCTGCTCATTAATATAGGAAACAGTTTTCATCGGAAGGTCAATGACTGCACTGCATTGATTGCATACAAAATGCTGATGTGAGGTAGTGTCATAATCAAAATGATCGATACCTAATTCACCAAAGCGCAGTTTTGCAATCATACCAGCTTCCACAAGCTGATTCAAATTACGATAGACCGTGCCAAGACTTATATTCGGAAATTCCTCTTTCAATCCGGAGTAGACAAGCTCCGCTGTAGGGTGATCTTTACGGGTTTTTAAAAAGGAGAGGATAGCTGCACGCTGGCGGCTGTATTTCATTGCCTTAACTGCCATAGAAATCCTCCATTCTTACGTAACCGAATCCCCTGTTATGTTTCCTGTAAATTAAATCAAAACTAAATCAGTAATGATTACTGTTATTATATTTTGTAAATTTGGATTTGTCAAGCACTAATTTAAAAAAATCAAAAAAATAAATAAAATAAATTGAATATAAAAATTAAATTAAGAAAACATCAATCCTCTATATTTTAAGGGGCGATATGATATAATGTCGGTAGATATCATATTTGCGCCGAGTAGAGCGAGTGTGCATCGCGAAAGTTATCATGCCTGAAAGACATGAAGATAGTGTGGGCAATGGAGGCACATACAAAAATGGAAAAAAAACGAAAATCAAATGTCAAACTGATGACAAAAATGATTATCCTGTTTCTAACAATTATTTTTGTTCCGACCATAGCCGGTGTAATGGTGTTTCTTGGTTTCGGCTACCATGAAAACATAGACATTATACATGAACTGGCAGCCGAAGGCATCATGATAGGCGGACTGGCAAGTAGAAGCTTTTTAAAACATTTTACGTTTATTATGATCATAATCCTCATTATGACAAGTATTATTATTACGTTTTGGATCAAACGCGATATTTATAATCCAATTAAGCAAATCAGCATTGCCATGCAAAATATTGCAGACGGTAATTTTGACTATCACCTGTCGGAAACGCGTGATGATGAAATCGGGCAGCTTTTCGGAAACTACGAACAAATGCGGCTTCGTTTAAAAGAAAATGCAGAAGAAAAAGCGGAAAACGAGAAAAAGCAAAAGGAGCTGGTAAGTAATATTTCCCATGACCTGAAAACCCCGATAACTTCCATAAAGGGCTATGTTGAAGGCATTATGGACGGTGTGGCAAACACGCCCGAGAAGATGGACAAATACATTAAAACCATATACAACAAAGCAAATGATATGGACAGACTGATTAATGAGCTGACTACCTATTCAGGGATTGATTCAAACAAAATACCTTATCATTTCCATATTTTGAATATATCCGATTATTTTTCGGACTGTATTGAGGAAATCGGACTGGATTTGGAATCGAAAAATATTCATTTAAATTATACGAACCTGGCGCCAGCGGACACCTGTGTTGTGGCAGATCCGGAACAGATGAAAAAAGTGATCAACAACATTGTAAGCAACAGTGTAAAATACATGGGACATGATAATGGAATTATCAGCATTAGTATTCTTGATGACAACGAATCCGTTAAAATTGAAATTGAGGACAATGGAAAAGGAATCGCATCAAAGGACATTGGAAACATTTTTGAGCGGTTCTACAGAACAGATGCTTCGAGAAATTCTCTTCAGGGAGGCAGCGGAATCGGACTCAGCATTGTCAAAAAAATTGTGGAAGACCATGGCGGTTATGTGTGGGCGACCAGTAAAGAAGGCGAAGGTACCTGTATGCATTTTGTGCTTCGCAAGTATATGAAAAATGAAGATGAGGTAATTATATAAAAGGAGGAATAACATGAGCAAAATATTAATCGTAGAGGATGAGGAAGCGATTGCAGAGCTTGAAAAGGATTATCTTGAGCTCAACGACTTTGAGGTAACAATTGAAAATAGCGGTGATACAGGACTTGCAACGGCACTCTCTGAAGATTTCGACTTAATTATACTTGATCTCATGCTTCCAGGCATTGATGGTTTTGAAATTTGCAGGCGCATTCGGGAAGACAAAAACGTGCCTATTTTAATGGTATCTGCAAAAAAAGATGATATTGACAAAATTCGCGGTTTAGGACTGGGGGCGGACGATTATCTAACGAAGCCTTTCAGCCCAAGTGAACTTGTGGCAAGGGTAAAAGCGCATATGGCACGATATGAGCGTCTTGTGGGCAGCCACACAAAGGAAAATGATATTATTGAAATCAGGGGAATCCGTATTGACAAAACTGCAAGGCGCGTGTTTATCAACGGAGAGGAGAAAACCTTTACTACAAAGGAATTTGACCTTTTAACCTTCCTTGCTGAAAATCCAAACCATGTATTTACAAAGGAGGAAATTTTTAGGGAGATTTGGGATATGGACTCCATTGGAGATATTGCGACCGTAACGGTCCATATTAAAAAAATACGTGAAAAAATTGAGACGGATACAAGCAAACCACAGTATATCGAAACAATATGGGGTGTTGGGTATCGTTTTAAAGTGTAAGAATTTGACAGGCATAGGTGCTTTTAGAATGGACAAAATGATAGTGTACGAAGACAACGTACTTCTGATTACCCACAAGCCTGCAGGAATTGCGACACAAACTTCGCGCATCGGGCATGCTGACATGGTATCAGAACTGAAAAATTACAGGAAAAGGAAAGGTGAGGACACTTATATCGGAGTGATACACCGCCTTGACCAGCCGGTTGAAGGACTGCTTGTATTTGCAAAAACGCAGTCTGCTGCGGAAAACTTAAGCCGTCAGCTTCAGGATCATACCCTGAAAAAAAGTTATCTTGCACTTGTGCAGGGAGAACTTGACCAAAATTCAGACGGAAAACTTACGGATTTTCTGCAAAAGGACAATCGTACAAACCTGTCAAAAGTCGTAAACGAAGGAACGTGCGGTGCAAAAAAAGCAGTCCTCAACTGGAAATGTATTGAAACTTACCGGGGGAAGGGATGTTCTGCGGTGGAAGTGGAACTCTTTACAGGCAGGCACCATCAGATACGAGTGCAGCTTGCAAATGCCGGAATGCCGCTTTTGGGGGACATGAAGTATGGCACGGATGTGTCAAAGGCTTTATCAAAACAGTTAGGGATAACAAACACAGCTTTGTTCGCGCACAAATTGGCGCTATTGCACCCAAAAACGGGAAAATACCTGGAATATAAAATAGAATGGCAGGCGCCATTGATGCAATAATAATAATATTCTGAAAAAAATAATATAATGTTTGAGTTGACACATTTTTTGGAAACAAGTATAATAATAGTACACGTAAATTCACTCATACAAAGGATTAAGACAGGCTTACAAGTGAACTCGTTAAAGGGGGAGTAGCACAAAGGAGGCCAAAGTATGGATGGAATGCAGAATTGGACAACTTATTTAGAAACAATGCGCAGCCGTTTGCTGCTTGTCAATGATTCCGACAGCCTGATTTCCGTTCTGAACGATGTAAAAAATATTCCAATCGCGCTGTCAACGATTGAAGATGTGACGGACGGCACAGGACTGAGTATGTCTCTTTCCGTAATTTGTTCAGAGGTTAAAGTGATAGGAAGAGTAATGTGCCTGGTCAGCGATGATATGTTTACAACAGTGCAGTTAAATCTTGAAACAATAAAAAAGATTAGTTCAAAGATTTCAGTAGATAGAAAAGGTGTTGTTATGAAGTTGTCGCTCAAAAACGGTGCAGAATTTTTACTGATGTTTCATACGGATTTCGTGGATGGGGAAGAATAATTGAAAATTGAGGAGGAAAACCGCAACGGTAGATTAGAGAAGGAAGAATCTGTTGTTGCGGTTTTACAGTTGTTATATTTTTCATAAAGTGATTGAAAGAAGCAAAAAGAACGACTATAATAAAAAATAGGTATAAATTGGAATGCAGTCGAAGTTGTTTATTTATAATTATGGGGTTATCGTTTATGAAGTATCATAAAAAAGCAGACTTGAAGGTGGAATGTATCGCGTCAAAAGAGGATTTTGATTTTTTCGGTGTTTCCCTGGACGATATTTTGGACAGGACGGAAGCGGGAATGCATTTTCTGAGGCGCGTAAAAGAATTGAGCGGACAGACGCAGAAGGTCAGCTGGACAAATACGGCATATACATTAAATATAACAATGCTGGCTGATGAACGGGTTTCTTTTGAGTTTAGCGAATGCATTGAAGATTACATCGTAAGCCTGAAGCATTCCATGGCGATGGCTGACGAACAGACCTTGGAACCATTAAAGGAGTTTATTGAGGCGCTTGAAAACTCTGATGAAACAGAAGCAAGAAACCTTGTAGCGCATTTCGAGAAAAATACACGCGAGATAAGCCGCTGATAAAATTTTATCACAGATAAGGAGTAATAAGAAAATGAGGACATATATTAAGAAGGTATACGCCTGCTTTCCCGGAGGGAAGCACAAAGCGCTTACAATGAGCTACGATGATGGAAAGCATGAGGACAGGAGACTGGTAGCGCTTTTCAATAAACATGGGATCAAGGGAACGTTTAACCTAAACAGTGGTTTGGAAGGCGACCCGGTACGAATACCGCAGGCTGAGTATCCTGACCTGTATAAAGGACATGAAGTTGCATGTCATACCGTATCGCATCCCACAATTGCAAGGTGTCCGTTAACAAGCGTGGCGCGGGAAGTCATCGACGACAGGATAAAGCTTGAACAGCTTATGGGATATCCGGTTCGCGGACTTGCATATCCCAATGGTTCGTTTTCAAAGGAGATTTGTGACATGCTCCCACAGCTTGGAATTCGATATGGAAGAGTCGTTGGCAATAGCGAGAATTTTGATATCCCAGAGGACTTTTTGCGGTGGAAGGCAACCTGTCATCATAATTATAAGCTTATGGAGCTGGGACGCCAGTTTGTGGAAGATAAAAAAAAGCAATACTTGCGCTTAATGTATGTATGGGGCCACAGCTATGAATTTACAAATAATGATAACTGGAATGTGATAGAAGAATTCTGTGAGCTTGTAGGGAAACGCGATGATATTTGGTATGCTACAAACATAGAAATTGTGGATTACATGGATGTTGTAAAAATGGCGCAGTTTGCGGCAGATAATTCCTTTGCCTATAATCCGTGTGCACAGAGCCTGTGGCTTGCTGTCGAGGATGATCAGATTATAGAGGTTAAGGGCGGAGAAACAGTACGTTTATAGGCTGCTGTTTCGTTTTAGCAGATTTTTGCTCGTTGCTGTTCACTTTTTTTCCTTAATATGGTAAAATGATATTCAGGGTGAGCCTGTAATGAGCTACAGGTTTGCGGATAAAGTAAGAATGGGGGATTTATATGAAAGCGGAAAAGGTTACGGTACTGAGGTTTTTATATGCAATGATAATGGGAATGATGATCTCGGCATTTTCTTTTGGGGCATCAACAGTGCAGGCGCAGGAGGCACAGGGAACGGTAATGGTTGCAGAAGAGGAAGTGCCATTAAGTGAGAGTGCAGATGATGGCAGTGGTGCGGTGTTCCTTCTCTTGGGAGGCATGCTGATTATCATTATTGCGGTAGTGGTTACTGTAGTTGCGTCTGTTGTGTCAACGGCACCGATTGCGGATGAGATTTAATCATAATTAAATGTGTGATAAAAGAGGCTGCCGTACAAGTTATGGCAGCCGTTTACGCTTTTGAAAAGAAATTTGATTCAGAGGATTGACTTTTGAAAATCCCTGTGATAATATTAATTTTGTTCGTAAGCTGTTTTGCAGATAAGATACAATATGCTGCGCAGGTGTAGTTCAATGGTAGAACACCAGCCTTCCAAGCTGGATACGTGGGTTCGATTCCCATCACCTGCTTTTTGAGTTCGTGAGAGAATTATCTTTCTATTTGTGCAGGATTAGTACATCGGTAGTATGTTAGCTTCCCAAGCTGAAGAGGCGGGTTCGACTCCCGTATCCTGCTTTTATATATTTTTACATGCCTTTTTTAGAAAAACAGTTGACAAAAATTATGAAGTCGTGTAATATAATAAAGGTCTGATACAGATAATAAATGCGATAGTGGCGTAGTTGGTAACGCGCGACCTTGCCAAGGTCGAGACCGCGGGTTCGAGCCCCGTCTATCGCTCTATAAAAGCCTAGAGTTTCTAGGCTTTTTCTTTTATGCACACGGGCGAGTGGGTGAAAAGGACGTTCCCCTACTCAACTGTATACTGTTTTGCCTGCAAGGGGCAGATACTATTTTGTATCCAAAAGAGTGAAGGGATAGGAGAATGAACATCGGTATATTTGATTCCGGGATAGGGGGAATGACACTGCTTCATCAGGCGCTTGTGATGCTCCCGAATGAAAGCTACATATTTTATGCAGATACGGATAATGCTCCCTATGGTACAAAATCGAGAGAACAGGTTATTGTGCTTGTGGATCGTGTTATGCAATTTATGACAGAACACGACTGTAAAGCGGTGGTAATTGCCTGCAATACAGCCACGGCAGCAGCGGCAGAGATTATGCGTCAGAAATATTTGATGCCAATTATCGGAATAGAACCCGCGGTCAAACCGGCAATAAAGGAAAGCCACGGGAGACGCGTGATTGTGGCGGCAACGCCTCTGACTGTCAGGGAAGAAAAGCTCCAAAATCTGGTAAGGCGTGTTGATGATACCCATTTAGTGGATTTATTGGCGCTCCCAAGACTTGTGGAATTTGCAGAGCGCGGAGAGTTTGTTTCAGATGAGGTAGAGCAGTATTTGAGAACTGCGTTTTTGCCCTATGCACTTGAAGACTATGCCGAATTGGTTTTGGGTTGTACACACTTTAATTATTTTAAGGATACCCTTCGAAAAATCCTGCCGGAGAATGTACACATGATAGACGGCAGCGAAGGGACGGTACGGCAGCTTATCCATGTGTTGGAATCTAATAAGCAGCTTGAAAATTCTATCGGAAAAGTCAGATATTTTTCGTCCGGGCGCGAGCTGAAAGGAGAGCAGGAGCTTGCATATATCAGGCAGTTGCATGAAAGACTGGAGAAGATGCGGAAACTGTAATGGAGCGTTGTGTTTCTGAAAAATAGTACGAAAGTACTATTGCAAATAATGTTTGTTTACGTTATGTTAAGTAGCGGCTGTCCAAACAGATGGCGAAATAAGGAAAAGAGGTACAGAAGCTATGAAAAAACGTAAAATATTTTTTGCCATGGCGCTTGCATTAATTGGTTTGGTGTTTTTATTTCCATTGAATCGCGTGCAGGCGGGGAAAAAAACCGCTTATTTGGAACCGGAAGCCGAATTGGAACCGGGTGAGGAATTTGTAACGGAACAAGAATGTGAGTTCGAACCGGAAACGGAAGAAGGAACGGTGCAGGAAACGCAGGAGCCAGAAACAGGTACGGAGGGGACTTTGGCAGCAGCAGAAACGCAAGATGGTACGGATGATTCAAGGCTTGATGAAAAAAACGGACCAAAAGAAGAAATAGAGCCATCAGAAAATGAGGAACTGTTAATTGATATTGAGGACAATGTTCAGAACGGATTTGATTATCAGGATGGCAATTACAGTAAGAGAGCGACACATACGATTCAGATTACACGGGCTGAAAAAATTTTAACGGAGTTAGGAAGACCGAATATCAATCCAAACATCTATGAAACCATTTCTTATTTCATCTATGAAAAAACGGACACCGAGGAAATTATTCTAAAAGAGGGTTCGCTTGAAATTCCCGAAAAGAAAGAAGAAGCTTCAACCAATAAAATAGAAATGCAATATGGTCATTTTGGCAATTACGGTATAAGGATTATGGGGAAACGAAAGAACGAGGGAATGGTGGAATTATTTTGTCACGGTTTTTCCATTGAGAAAGAAAAACAGGAAGTGATGCTCAAAAAAGAGGAGGTTTTGATTTGCTATGGCGATACCTTCAATATGGAGGATTATGTGGGAACCGTTAAGGAATATGAGTATCGGACAGAGTATGAGGTATGGGAGGAAAGCGGGGAAAAGAATAAAATCCTCGAGATGGAAAAATGCGATGGAAGATATCATATAAAAGCAGTTGGAATCAATGATATTGGTATGGGAACAACAGTTGTGACGGTCAGGCTGAAGGAAAATCCGTTTATGAGTGCATCTGATGCAAAAACGCTGACAGTAAAGGTGAATCCGATGGAACTTGACCTGAAAACAGAAACGAGTGTGCCTGCCATATATATGTATGATACGCTTGCAGTAAAGATTACAATACGAAAGCAGGGGGATGATATCACGCAGGAATTGCTCCAAACAGACCGGAATTTGGGAATTTGCTTCAGGCTTGTATCAGAAGACGCAGACATATCATATGAAATTAATTCTAAAAACTTAAAATCTGAGAAAAACAATTCATATATCTTTTATATTCCCGTAAATAGGGAATGCTTCAAAAAATTTTCCAAAGGAACACAGTACGACATAGCGGCTGAACTGAAATATACAGATAATAAAAACGCATATTTTCCCTATAAAGTCCAAGAATCGGTAAAACGCATAGAGCTTCTTGGGAGAAAGGCAGTTCTGCATTTGTCGGCAGAAAATAATGGTATTTATGAGTACCGTATAAAGTATAAAGGAAGAATGCCCTATCTTAACATAGAAATAGAAGACACAACCTTATCAAATGAGGCAGACAGCCTGGAGAGCGGAAATACAGCATTGACGGTAGAAGCAGAGGACATTGTGTATCAGGTAAGCTCCGGGAATGAAGGTGTTGCATCGGTGGATGATACACAGAAATATACTGCAAAAGACGGGAAAATTCCTTTCTGCATAAACGGAGTGGGGACGACAACCCTTACGGTTCAATCCGAAGGAAATGGTGTGTATACGGTCGAAAATCAAAAAATAGATATTACGGTCGAAAATAGTCCGCTATATGACGAGGATTTTGTAATTCGCATCGAGAACAGTGATCAAGCAGAAGTACATCGCTTTTGCGGCAATGAGAGAAAATCAGGGTTTCAGGAATGGCAGGAGTACCTTGCCGCTCATGGGGGCTGGATTCGAGGATCCGCAAAGATTGCTTTATCAGAAAAGGGTTTGGAATATTATGATCAGATTGGCATGACAGTATTTGACGAAGCAAACGATGGGCTGGATGCTGAAAAATCAAAACAGATTATGATAGACGGCGACAAAAAAATAATGGAATATGTGTTTTGGGCTGAAAATAACCGTACCAAAGCGGACACAAGAAACGCCAAAGACAAGGAAAATGGTACAAGAAGCTTTAAAATGGGAATTGATGTGACACCACCCGAAATAGAACGTTTGATTCCGTCTGCTGATTATTACACGGAAACAAGTACGGAAGAAGAACAGTATTATGCGGAGCGTTTTGTGTTGACAGGGTCATTTCAGGATACTACAAGCGGTGTGGCGGTAATTGAGTACACCACGGATTTGTGCGCAAAGAGCGGTGCAAAATGGGATACGCTTCAAAAAGGCAATGAGGCTGAAAACAGCATAAACTTTAAGCTGGAATTGAAAAACGGCTGTTATCAGGCAATTGCGGTGCGTGCAATTGATGCGGCCGGAAATATAAGCGAACCGGTCTGCTTAAAAAACAAAAACGGTGCATTTATTAAAATTATTGTGGATGATACACCGCCTGCGGTGGATGCTTCGGCTCTGTCAAAAGGGGATGATGACGTATGGTCTAAATATGATGCGGAAGATGAGAATTGGACCAATAAAGAACTAAAATTTGTTGTGTCGGAAAAGGCGGCGGGGGATTATGCAGGACTTTATAAGGTGCAGTATGTATACCGCAGCATTGCGTCAGTCCTTCGCGGTGAGGCAATCAGTGATGAAGCGTGGCAGGAAATTATGATAAATGAAGACGGGACGGCATCATTTTCGGTAGGGGAAAACAGTAAAAGTCCAACCAACAAAAACGGATATTATTATTTTAGAGGTGTTTCAAGGACAGGTGTGATAAGCACTGAAAACGAAGCAAAGCGCATTCTTTTATGGCAGAAAATGGCGGATAAAAAACCGATTATAGAAACTGGAGCGGATTTGGAAAAATGCTATAAGGAGTGGTACAACAAACGGTCGGGGACACCCGTCATTGATTTTGCATATCCGGAATATGACACGGGTGTCACTTCCGGAGAATATGCTGCTCCCATTACCATTCATTATAACCTGCGTGTAAAGGATGAAAAAGACAATGAAACGATTCTTGCCAAGGATAAAACGGCAGCGATTCGTGCAGAGATATCAAAAGTAGATGAGGAATTTGCCGGTTTTTTACCGGTTTGCGATGATCTTTCAAAGCTGCAGGTTAATTTAAATCAGGACGGGATATATACACTGAAATATTGGATAACGGACGCGGCAGGAAATAAGTCTGAGGAAGAAATTCATACATACAAAATAGACTGTCAGGAGCCGGATTCTTTAAAGGTTGTTTTAAACGATGAGGAACTGGTTATGCGAAACGATGATGCGCTTACCTATGAGCGTTTTTACCAAAACAGTGTATCTGGTGAGGCGTCAGCAGAATACGGTATCAGCGGAATGGAAAGCATAAAGCTCTTAAAGGCAAAAAAGATAGGAGAATGGAACGATATAACGCCAGCAGAAGACGCAGAACAGTTTTGCATTGAGTCGGGTATAAGATGTCTGCTATATATCAGGGCAATTGACGGCGCCGGCAATATGGCAGAAGGCTGGACAAACGGAATTGCGGTTGATAATGAAGCTCCAAAAGGAGATGGGACGCCGCGGTTCATCGTTGACCCCAAAGGGGCAAACAGACATGGATTTTTTAATAAGGACATCAAAGTAAAAATCAGTATTCAGGATGCGCCTGAGAACGGAAACTGCGCAGGAATCAGGCTTGTGACAAGTTCCGTGGGGACGGACGGCGGCGATACCGTTACAGATCAGGAACTTTTTTCCTGCATGGAAGAACGGGTATCCGAAAAGCGGATGCGTGAAACAGAACATTTTAGCATAATAGAAACAATTGATGCGAAGGCAAATGAGGGAAATCATGCATACATCACAGTTAATGCGACGGACCGGTCCGGAAATAGGAGTACTGACACGCAAGAGCTTAAAATTGATGTGACAAAGCCTGAAATTGAGATCACCTTTGACAATGAAAATGCGGTAAACGGCAGATATTATAATACAGGCAGAAGGGCAGTCATTAACATTAAGGAAATTAATTTTGATGCTTCGAAGGTTAACATTATGGTGACAAGGAATGGTAAAGAGTTTTCTTCCCCGATATCAGATTGGCAAAGTGACAAAGACAATCATTATGCGTCTGTTGATTTTTCGGAAGACGGCGATTACACGCTCGCGGTGGAATGTACGGATTTGGCGGATAATAAGGCGGATAAAGCATCTGCAGAGCCCTTCACGATTGACATGACAATGCCGAGAGTTCAAATTGCCGTTGAAAATGCGGATATGCAAATTCCATATTTTAACAAGGCACAGACAGTAATAATTACTGTGACGGAGCATAATTTTAACGCAGAGGATTTCCGTATTAATCTCCAACCGTCAGGTAAAATCGGTTCGTGGGAGCATAAAAATGACACTCATGTCATAAAAGTGAATTTTTTATCGGAAGGAGAATATGCAATTTCCTGCAATTACAGGGATTTGGCTGGAAATGAATTACCAAGTGAGGATAGGACGGATATGCCGCTGGAATTTGTGATTGATATGACAAATCCTTTGATTGATATAGTAGGCGTAGAGAATAATTCTGCCAATGCCCAAACCGTTATTCCCAATATATCAGTGCGTGACAGGAATCTGAATCCGGAAACGATTACGATTGCACTTACGACAGGAAGAGGTAAGATGGTGGATATCGGATCTGATTTAACAGCAGCGCTTACGGAAGAGGGTTTTTCATATACGTTAAACGGTCTTGACGGGAAACCGGATGATATTTATTATCTCACGGTAAACGCCGCCGATAAGGCAGGGAATACCCAAGGGCTGACATATCGTTTTTCTCTGAACAGGCAGGGCTCGGCTTATGACCTTTCGAGTATAAAAAAACTGAGGGAGAACTATTACAACCGTTACACGGATTTAGAGGATTTTAAGATCGTTGAGATGAATGTGGACAAGGTTGAGGAATTTGCGCTCTATCTGTCGTATAATACGGACATTGTTTATGGAAAGAACGGCAGCAGACCTTTGCCCCAGAATGGGAACAAACCGTGTGGGGAAGTGTTGTACAGTGTGGATGTTTCGGGAAATGAGGATACAGGGTATGTTTATACTTACACAGTTTACCGTGAAAATTTTGCGCGTGAGGGCATTTATCAACTAGGTATCTATTCAAGGGATAAAGCAGGAAATGAGGTAAATAATCTGTTAAAGTACAACGGTGAAGAAATTCGCTTTGCTGTTGACAATACAGTGCCGCGGGTGGTAATAGACGGAGTGGAGAGTAATCAGATTTATGATGTTGAGGCGCAGGAGGTATGTGCGGTTGTTGAGGACAATTTCAAGCTTCAAAAGGCGCAGCTGATGCTTGTCAATAAGGAGGGTGACGTACTTGAGAGCTGGAACTATTTTGACCTGGTTGAAAAGGAAGGAGATACGGCGTTCATTACAATCGGGGAGCATAAGGAGGAGCTATCGCTTATCTATAGCGCTATAGATGCGGCTGGCAATGAAGTGAAGACTTTGCAGGGAGAGAAGCAGGCAAAGGCGGATTTTCTTGTCACGACGGACAAGCTCGTTCAGTTTGTCAATAAACCTGCGCAGACGCCAATGGGACGCGGAATCATTGCGGTATCGGTACTTTCCGCGCTGGGAATTATGTTGGCTCTTGTCATGCTAAATAGGTCTTTTATCAAAGGTACTTTCTTAAAAAAGAGAAAATAAGTTCCCCCAATGAATGATATGTGGTATACTTATGTAAGTATTCTTAAGAGCCATCACGATAGGAGGTACATCAGTGGAAGAGAAGAAGTACGTAACCACATGGGGAAATGCAATTTCCATTGCGGACAGAAAACCGGAAAACTACGCAAAGGATCTTACTCTGCGCTATCCGATTCGCCCGATGTTTGATGCGGATAAATTAAAGATAACACTCGACAATTTCTGCGGCACGGATCCTGTGACAATCACAAAGGTGTATGTTAACAAAGTTCCCGTGACATTTGAAAACGGAAGCGCCAGCGTCACCATTCCGGCAGGAGAATCGCGCGTGAGTGACGAAACAGCATTTGCGGTAACGCGCGGCGAGGATTTTAATATCAGCATCTATTTGGGTGATTTTACGCAGATGCGTTCGGCGGTGTTAATTACAGGACCGCTGTCAAAAGGAACGTATACCGTGGGCGACTATGCGGCGCGCGGTGCGCTTCCTGCCGATTTGACAAGAAAGACAAACTGGTTTTATTTTCTAAGCAATGTGGAATTGTATACATCTTCTGAAAACAGGGCAGTAATCTGCTATGGCGACAGCATTACGTCACAGGCGTGGCCCGATTACCTGTCTTTAAGGTTGTTTCACGAGAAAATAGAGCATACTGCGATTGTGAGAAGAGCAGCGAGCGGTACAAGGATTTTGCGCCAGTATGAAAACATTACATATGATTCCTACGGCTTAAAGGGTGAAATCCGGTTTCCCCACGAGGCGCATGTAAGCGGTGCGGACACGATTATTATTCAACATGGCATCAATGACATTATCCACCCGGTGGGTGTGGAGGTTAATCCATTTCGCCCTTGGAGCGATCTCCCGACGGCACAGGAGCTGATTGACGGTTTAAAACGGTACATTGAATGGGCGCATGAGTACGGCTTAAAGGTATACATGGGGACGCTGCTCCCGATTTACGGATGGCGGACATATGAGCCGTTTCGCAATGATTTGAGAAATGAGGTTAACGAATGGATTCGTACCACACATGAGGCGGAGGGTTGCATTGACTTTGACAAGGCACTCAGGGACTACGCAAATCCTGCGGCATTCGCACAGGGCTATGACAGCGGCGACCATCTTCACCCGTCATTGAAAGCGTATGAACGCATGGCGGCGGAAGTGCCAAAGGATATTTTGAGATAAGGGAGAAGGTTATTAAAATGCCGACATTACTTTTTATCAACGCGTGTGTGCGCGGCAGGGATTCGAGGACTTTGGCTTTGGCGGAGCAGCTCCTGGAACGGATACGCGAGGCGAACAGCCAGGATATGGCATTTCATATAGAAGAAATACGGTTATCGACGGAAAACATGTTGCCGCTTAACTACGAACGGCTGCAGCGGCGCGACGAGCTTTTGGCAGCAGGGCAGACGGACGATACGATGTTTGACTATGCAAACGCTGTCGCAGGCGCGGATATGCTCGTTATTGCAGCTCCTTACTGGGATATGTCGTTTCCGGCATCGCTTAAGATTTTTTTGGAGCTGACAAGTGTGGATGGCATTACCTTCACCTACGCACAGGACGGCGCGCCAATCGGCTTGACAAACGCTCATGACATGTACTATGTCACGACCAGCGGCGGTTACATCGGGGACTGCAATTTCGGCTTTGAGTATGTGAACGCCATTTGCAGGCTTTACGGTGTGGAAAATACGCATTTTGTCAGCGCCGAGGGGCTTGACCTTGACGGCGCGGACGTGCAGGCAATTATGGAGGCGGCTTGTAGTGGGGAGATTGTGAATTTTTAGGTGATGGAGATGGAGAAAAAGATGATTAGATTAGCAACCGTCTTTAGTGGAATTGGTGCGATAGAACATACGCTTGACAGAATGGAGTTGGACCATGAAATTGTGTTTGCATGTGACAACGGAGACGTTGATATATTATCAAAAACGATAGAGATTGATTTGGATGAAATAGAGGGCGAGTTACGTGTTTTGGAGGCTTTGATTCGACGCATTGAAGTCAAAACAGATGAGGAGAAGGAATACAAGCTTCAGTTAGACACAATGCTGGACGCGGCAAAGACGGAATATATCAAAGTGACTGACAGTATTGACCGTATTGCGGAAAAAGATTCCAAGGAATTGATTGCAGGCATATTAGACCGAATTCTAAAAATGGAAGGGCTCAAAAAGGCGCGGTTTAAGGAATACACAGGATTTCTGAGCGGATTAGAGAAAAGAAACGACAGGCGGACCGGTATTTTAACGGCATTCCAATGTATTTTGGAGGTTGTCAATGACTTTAAAAAAGATAACGCGATGAGTGGTTTGGGAAAAACGGATGTACCCTTTAAGAGTACGGATCAGATTTTATGGCTGGAGGTTTCTGAAGATTTAAAAAAGGCATATGACATATTGGAAGAAAATAAGGGAAAAAAAGTAATTAAAAACGTGAGGGATCTTAGTGAACGCACAGGCATGCTTCATGAAAAGATAAACACATTACATATATTGCGGGAGCTGGCGGACATTGAGGATTATGCGGAAAAGAAAAAGTATGTGGACAGACTGTATAGCGGAAAAGAAACACAGAATAAGGTAAAAGCCAGCTATATGGCAAATTATAAGATTAGCGAAGACCAATATCATTGGAATGTATGTTTTTTAGATGGAAAGCAGTATGAGGGACAGGTGGATTTATTTGTAGGAGGCAGCCCGTGCCAGTCCTTTAGTCTTGTGGGAAAACAACGCGGCTTGGAGGATACAAGAGGAACCCTGTTTTATGAGTATGCAAGATTGGTCAGCGAGATCAAACCAAAGGTCTTTATCTATGAAAATGTGAAGGCACTGTTGAGCAATGATGAAGGAAAAACGTGGGAAACCGTTTCCCGGGTATTCACGGAATTAAACTACACATGGAAGAAAATGATATTAAATGCACGGGATTTTGGGATTCCGCAAAACCGGGAACGGGTATTTGTCGTGGGATTTCGAAATGATTTGATGCTGGAACAGGAGTTTATGCCGCCGCAGCCGTTTCCGCTGGAGAAAAAAATGCAGGATTTTCTCCTGGATCATGTGTCGGGACGTTATTACCTGCCTAAAAAAGGGGTAGATTTTGTCACCATGGAAAAAAATTTAGAGAAGCGGTATACACAGATTGACGGCGACGTGCAGCTTTGCCAAAAAAGGAACCAGCAGTTTAACTGGCATGGGGATTTTGTATTTGAAGAGGAAAATACGGATAAAGAAAAAACAATGGAGGATTTGGAAAAATATTTCCTGTCTGAGAAGGTAAGAAAATATGTTCTTGCTACGGGAACGAAGAATTTTTATTCAAGACCGGAGACAGATTTGGAGGTGGCACGTCCGCTTTTAACGACGATGCATAAAATGCACAGGGCTGGCGTGGACAATTATGTCACAACGGACGGAAGGCTGAGAAAGCTTACCCCGAGGGAATGCTTAAGACTTATGGGTTTTTGTGACAGCTTTCAAATTGTTGTGTCCGATACATCTGCGTATCAGCAGGCGGGCAATTCGATTGTGGTTGATGTGCTGATTCAGATTATGAAGGAAATTTTAAAATGTTACCCCAAGCTGGCTTTTTCGCAGGAGGAGACGGATGCATTAAAACGGTTTGAGGAAGAGGGAACGAAGGAGAACAGAAAGGGAAAGGTAAGTTAACATGTCATTTTCACCGTTTGCCAGGTTTCGGAACTTTACGTTAAAAAACTTAAAAGCATTGCTGGAAGTATACCCCGATGAAGCAAGAAGCATGGAGTGGAGTGAGGCTGCCAATGAAATTGAAGTGAAGTCGCCGGGATATAAAAGAACATCATATCAGCAGGCATGCCAGTTTGGGATGGAGGACAGAGGCGGAAACCGTTTTCGGATACACGATTACCTGTTTACGTTTGACGATGAAAATTTAACGCGTTATATCCAATTCTGGATAAAAACGTATTTTGCACCGAACCCCTATGTGAAAGGGGATGACGATGCTATTTTGATATTCTGTGAAATCGTGAAAGAAATTCTTACGTCGCCTGTTCATGAAGTAAAGTTTGATGATTTTTTCCATCGCAGGATCGGTGGCGGAAGCGATGACATTCTGTTAAATGCCATCAAAAGCTATGCAGAACCCGTTAGGGTAAAATGGGCTTTTGGACAAGCGGTGTTATATATAGAAGAACGCGATTTGGAAGAGGCAAAAAGAGAATTAACATATATTGAGGCACATATGCCTGTTGGAAATCCCCGCGATAGAAAAGAATTTTTTGATCGTTTTTCGTATGCTAATTTTTGCAGTTTTTACGGGATTGAGAACGAGATTACGTTGCCGCAGACAGAAACTGAGGTTTCTTTTCATACCGGATATCAAAGTACATTTGCCCGCAACAGAATAATTTTCGGCGCGCCCGGTACGGGTAAGAGCTATACCTTGAATCAGGAAAAGGATAAGCTGCTTGGTGCAGATTCCTCAAATTATGAGCGGGTTACCTTTCATCCAAATTATTCCTATGCCCATTTTGTGGGTACTTATAAGCCGGTTTCCGATAAAGATGCAGAGGGCAATGACAGTATTCGTTATCAATATGTTCCGGGACCTTTTATGCGGATATATGTGAAGGCTTTGGAGAATAGTAAGGATCAGGAGCATATCAAACCCTATTTATTGCTGATTGAGGAGATTAACAGGGCAAACGCAGCGGCTGTCTTTGGGGAAATTTTTCAACTGTTGGACAGAAACAGCGATAATGTCAGTGAATATAGCGTTCATACTACCGAGGACATGAGAACCTATTTGGCAGACAAGCTTCACGGAGACCCTGATGATTATAAGGATATCAAGCTTCCTGATAATCTGTTTATTTGGGCTACGATGAACAGTGCGGATCAGGGAGTATATATGCTGGATACGGCATTTAAACGCAGGTGGGAATTTGAATATATTGGGATTGATGAGGAAGAGCAGAAAGTTCAGAACTATATTATTCCTATAGGAATGGGAGATCATAGAAGGTATGTCAAATGGAATGCTTTGCGCGTACAAATCAATCAGATTTTACTGTCAGATGACTGTAAAATCAATGAAGATAAGCTGTTAGGACCGTTTTTTATTGCGAAATCAATGCTTGACCATGCGCTGGAGAATGAGGAGCAATTCGTAAAGGCATTTGAAAGTAAGGTCATTATGTACCTGCTTGAGGATGTAATGAAGATGCGTCCGCATAATATTTTTAGAGGGCATGCAAAGAAGAACGGAAAAATGATTTATTCCGAAATCTGTAAGACCTTTGAAACAGAATGTGAAGGGGTTTTCGGACTGGAAGGGTTATCGCAGGAAAATAGGGAAGCATTGGAGTAAGCGCACATGATAGGAGGATTCTTTCGGGAGCGGAAACATTACCGGCTGCAGGAAATTTCCGAAGAGCTTGGTACGGCATTGGAAAAGACAAAACGGCTTATGGGAATACTGAAAAAGTATGGCGTTGTAAAAATCATTCCGTCGGCAAAGCCGGAATATGAGGAGCTATCCAGTCAGGATATTATTTTGACAGATATATTGGAAACGGGTATAAATGCGGTATACCTATTCGATTTTGTAGGAATCGTTGTGATAGAAGACTGTATATTTAAGTGTTATCCAAAGTATATCGTTTCAACCACAAAACCACTGCAGCAATTAAAACAGGTTTTGAAAGTGATAAAAAAATATAATGCCAAAGAACAGTTGGTTTATTTGTATCATGGCGATGGGGAAAACAGGATTTTTAACCGTCTTGCCGTATCTTTGTATTTGCTGGAAAATTATTTTCAAGATGGTATATACACGAACCAACAGGAAATAATTGAAACAAACGGCAGCGGTGAGATTCTGTGGGATCAGACAATTCATGAAACGTATGCCTTGATACAGAAAAACTGCCCTTATTATGTTGAGTTGCAAACGCGTGGCATTGTGGATAATGAAACGGATTATATCAGAAGGCTTCATGAGTGCGTATTATCCCAATGTACGAAGGAATTAAGGGAAACAGATGTTTTGACATTGTTTGATATTGCGGAAGCGGAGCTGACAACTGCAAGCCTGGATGAATTTGGAAGTGCGGAGTATATTCAGTACCGGATTGAGAGAGAACTGCAAACGCAGTTTGTTACCAAAAAGAGAACGGTATTAAAAACACTTTATGCATATATCAGCAATACCAGGGCGGAACAGGAGAATCTGCAGTATAGCCTTTTCGGAACGAACAGTTTTAACCTTGTATGGGAAAAGGTCTGTGCAACGGTTTTTGGGGATATGCGGAATCGGAAGCTGTCAGATCTTCCCACAAAAGTATCGGAAGAATATGCCGCGAGAAGCAGTGAAACGCTATTACAGATCATTGACAGACCGATATGGCATGGAAATCATCTTGATGTTTTTGACGACGGTGCGGATACATTGAAACCGGATATCCTTTGTATCTATCCGGTGCGGGAACCCGATGAATATTGTTTTGCCATCTATGACGCGAAATATTACTGTATTCAATTTAAGAAACAAGATGAAGGATATAAAATAACCGGACAGCCGGGAATACAGGATATTGTGAAACAGTACCTGTACCGTTTGGCTTATGATGACTTTATCGATAAACAGGGGTATCGGTATGTGCAGAATATGTTCCTTTGCCCACATGAAGGAGCCGGGCTGGATTTCGGTTCTGTGGATTTGAAGATGCTGCATACGATTGACGGTAAGAAATTAGGGAGCATCAGGGTAGTAAAGCTGTGTGCAGGAGAACTCTTTGAAATTTACCTGCAAGGGGAACCGATAAAGCATATTACGAATATTACGGAGTATATTCCGCAAGCGTTCGAAATGCCAAACGGAACGGCGCTTTATGGTGGTGTCAGTTAAAGAGAGGGAATGAATATGGAAAAAGACGAAAATATGACACGCGTGTCAGAAATTGCGTCGCGGATTTGGGGGTTGTCGCGGGACCGAATTTTGGTAAACCTGCGCTTTCTTGATGTGGCGCTATCGGGCATCAAGCTGAAAGAACAGACAGGCGCGGACGACATTCGGTGCGACATCAACGCGCCCGGCGAGGCGGTTATATACTATGACCCGCGCACCATTGTCCGGTTGTATAAAAAAAATCCGAATAATATAATCCGGACACACCTTCATATCCTTCTCCATTGTATTTTCAGCCATTCCTACCGTTATGGGCGCATGGAACAGGAGCTTTGGGACGTGGCGGCGGATATGGCGGTGGAGAATGCAATCCTTTCGCTTGGTATATCGGGAATTGATGTGACAGGCGACCGTGAGCGCAGGGAAACACTGGAGGAATGGCGCAAAAAGGCAGGAACCTTGACGGCGGAACGCATATACAGAAACCTGAAAAACGACCGGCTTGGCACAACGGAGCTTTTGGAGCTTGCGAATCTGTTCCGGCGCGACGTTCACGAGAGCTGGGCTGCGGCGGAAAATGCAGAAACGCTTGAGATTACGCAGGAGCAGTGGAAGAAGCTCAGCGAGCGGATTAAGGCGGAGCTGAAATCTTTTTCGGAGGATAAATCAGACGATAAGAGCATTCTGCAAAATCTTGAGGAGGCGACAAAGGAAACCTATGATTACGGCGATTTTCTGCGGCGTTTCAGCGTGTCGGGGGAGGATATACAGGTCAATGACGACGAGTTTGACTATGTGTATTATACCTATGGGCTTTCCCTATACGGAAATCTGCCGCTTGTGGAGCCGCTTGAGTACAAGGACGTCAATAAAATCAAAGAATTTGTGGTTGCAATCGATACCTCCGGTTCGTGCCGCGGAGAGATTGTACAATGCTTCCTGAATAAGACTTACAGTATTTTAAAAAGCAGTGAAAACTTTTTCCGAAAGGTCAATATACACATTATCCAGTGTGATTCCGAGGTGCGCCGTGACACGAAAATCACAAACGACGAGGAGTTTGAGGCGTTTATGAAGGAAGGGCAGCTTGAGGGCTTTGGTTCTACGGATTTCCGTCCCGTGTTTGCGTATGTGAACAACGCGATAGAGAACGGGGAATTTGAGAATTTAAAAGGACTGATTTATTTTACGGACGGTTACGGCGTGTATCCTGAAAATAAACCGCCTTACAATTATGACACGGCATTTGTGTTTTTGGAAGACGATTTCGAAAAACCGCCGACACCGCCGTGGGCAATTAAGCTTGTGCTTCCGGCGGAGGATATAGAACATTTTGAGGAGCAGGAAGCCGAAGGCTGAACTGTTACTAATTTGAGGAAGAAAGGGATTCAATTATGAATATCAAACAGGCAAAAAATCATATTAAAAATTCCGTAAAACTATATTTGAAAAAAGATGAATACGGTGATTACCGGATTCCCGTTGTTCGGCAGCGTCCGATTTTCCTGTTAGGTTCGCCGGGCATCGGAAAAACGGCGATTATGGAGCAGATTGCACAGGAGCTTGGCATCGCGCTTGTCAGCTATTCCATGACACACCATACAAGGCAGTCGGCGCTTGGACTTCCGTTCATCACGCATAAAAATTACAAGGGCATGGAGTTCGATATTTCCGAATATACCATGAGTGAGATTATTGCCTCTATTTATGAGGTCATGGAGGGCTCCGGCATTGAGGAGGGCATTTTGTTCCTTGATGAGATTAACTGCGTATCGGAAACGCTTGCGCCGTCGATGCTGCAGTTTTTGCAGTACAAGATTTTCGGAAAGCATAAAGTGCCTGACGGCTGGGTCATTGTGACAGCAGGAAATCCGCCGGAATACAACAAGTCCGTACGGGAGTTCGACGTGGTGACAATGGACAGAATGAAGCTTGTGGAGGTTGAGGCGGATTACCCCACATGGAAGGAATACGCTTTAAAACAGGGCATTCACAATGCGGTGACAACGTATTTGGATATGAAAAAAAGTGATTTTTACCGCGTGGAAACAAATGTCGGCGGTAAGTCCTACGTAACTGCGCGCGGCTGGGAGGATTTATCAGCAACGATGCTTCTGTGTGAAGAAGAGGGAATCACGGTGGACGAAACGCTTGTCGGGCAGTACCTTCATAATGAAAAGATTGTGAAAGAATTCACGGCATATTATGAGCTTTATAATAAATATAAAAAGGACTATAAAGTAGAAGATATTTTAAACGGCACCAATTCCGCGCAGGAGGTAGAGCGCGCCCGCATTGCCAAATTCGACGAGCGGCTTTCTTTGGTCGGAATGCTGCTGGATAAACTTGAGAGCGAGATGCGGGAGAATTTGGAAACCGCCGATTACCTTGCGGAGCTGATGAAGGTGCTCAAGATTATTAAGGCACTGTACGAGCGTGCTGAAAATACCCAAAACGGCGGCGAAACGGATATTTGCGCCATTGTCGAATCCCAGATTCAGGCAAGGCAGAAGCTGCTCGAATCCATGCGCTCTGCGGGTACGCTTTCCGGTGAGGACAGAAGGAAGAACCGCGCCATTATCCAATTCCTTGAGGCACGCGAAAAAGAACTGCGGCTCAACCGAAGCGAAAATCCGTTTGCCGTGCTGAAAGGCGCGTTTGACGGTGAAGTAGCGGCGATGAAAGAAGAAAATGCAAGAATTCAGTCGCGCCTGCACAATGTATTTGCGTTCAGCGAGGTGGCGTTTATGGACGGGAATGAGCTGCTTGTGCTGGTTACGGAGCTGACGGTCAATGTATATAGCTCACGCTTTATCGGCACATATGGAAGTCCCGACTATGCAAAGCACAACGAAGACCTAATGCTTCATGAGCGTGAAGACGATATTTTGCAGGAAATTGACAAGCTTGAACTTTAATATCAGGATAAAGGATATTGGAAAGGCAGATGATGCTTATGGAAAATACACAACGTCCGGAAACGGATCAAACAGTCGAAAACACGGAGGGCGGCGGTCAGCTTGCATACGTGCCGTACAAAAACGGCATTGCAATCAAGCGCTACCGCGGTATTGCGGCAAAAGTCAAAGTTCCCGATACCATTGACGAAAAGCCTGTAACCGCCGTTGAAAAAAAGGCATTTTTAAGCTGCAAAACCATCAAGGAAATCAGCCTTCCTGACACCATAGAGGAAATCGGTGACTGGGCATTTGCGCATGCGGAACACTTGCGGACGGTTACGATACCAAACCGTGCGTTCCTGCGCGGAAAAGAGCTGTTTTTAGGCTGCGTGCGGTTAAAGGAAATCCGCATACGCACACGGGAGGAATTGCGTGATCTTGGCTTAGGACGGATGCTCGCGATGGCGGTTACCGTACTGCACGATTATTTTCTGTTTGAGCCTTTGGAGGTTGGAAGCGATGCATGGATTGCACGCTGGGATGCGAAGCTCACAGACTTAATCCGGCTTGACGACCTGGACGGATTTGAAGAGCTTTGGACCTGCGGCGAGGAGGATTACGAGGGCAAGGACTACGACATTAAGTCCTATCCCGTGGAAAAACGGAAAATGAAGCTGCGCATCGTCTATTTCCGGCTTCTCCATCCCTATAAACTTGCTCCGGCAATTGAGCGTGAATTAAAAGATTACTTAAAGGCGTCCCGCGAGGCGTGGGATATTATTATGGAAGAACATGCAGATGATTTGGAATACTATAAGCTGTTTGCGGATTCAGGTTGTATTACGGAGGAAAACTTTGATATTCTTTTAACGGACTTGGCGGACAAAGGTGCTGAGATTAAGGCATACATGCTCAAATATAAAGAGGAACATTTAAAGACATCCGATGTGTTTTCGGCATTTGAGCTTGATTGGTAACTGGTAAATAGAACAAATGAAAAAACGGAACTATGCAATCGTACATAGTTCCGTTTTTCATTTATGCATTCCGTTTATTCTGCGCTTGTTTCTGTTTCAGTAACCGTTTCCGTTTCGTTTCCGGCTTCTGTTTCGTCTGCCTCACTTGGCATCTTGTCAGGATCCTTGTATCGGTCTACAAGATAATCCAAAACAACCTCATGGATTTCGCTCTGTGCCAAATAGCCTTCGCCATAGCTCTCAACCATGCTGGCAGCATACGTATCATCTCCGGATGATTCGTTCATTTCTGCCTTAGCAGCTTCCATATCAATTGTCAATCCCGCTTTTTCAAAGATTGCCTGATATACCATCGCTTCCTTTACTGTATCCTGTGCACGTTCCGAAAGGGACTTTTCATATGCAAACTCATTTTCATCCCCGGTCATATCCCACACGTTTGTGGAAGCCTGCATGCCGGATGATGCAAACATTTGGCTGTAATAGTTTGCCATAGCCTCATCATTTGCCTTTGTAGTGGCTTTTGTAATTTTCACATAATTCTTTGGATAAGAATTTACAGTGGAATTCTCAACAATATAAGTTGAGAGAAATGTTCTGAGGTTGTCCTCATAATAATTTTTTGCAATGGATGCACGGTATTCGTCGGTATTTGTAATCTGCTCTGTGAGTAACCCGTTTTTCTCAAGGAAGGCATCGTCAAAAGCAGGCAGTTTATAAATACCATTTACAGTAACAGCAAAGACAGCATCCTTTCCGGCAACGGAAGCATCGGTGTAATCGTCGGGAAACGTTACTTCAACGGTTACCTGATCACCGGGATGAGAACCAATCAGCTGCTGTTCAAAATCATCAATGAAGGAACCGGATCCGATTGTAAGATCGTAGCCTGCGTTGTTGCTATTTCCGCCTTCAAATTCTACGCCGTCGATTGTGCCGACATAGTCAATACTTACTTCATCACCGTCAGCAATTTCAAGACTTACATCATAGTCCACTTCTTTAAAATCCGCTAAAAGATTATCAATATCTTTCTGAACCTGATCGTCTGTGCTGACATCTTCGTCCGAAATGGGGATATTTTCATAATCCGCTAAAGTAAGCGCATCCAAAACATTGACATTTTCAATTTTACCGTCCGCCGTAAGACCTGCGCTCATGTCGGTGCTTGCAGTCGTGCGAATCGCAGCCAAATAAATCTGCTTTCCTGCAAAAACAATAATAACACCTGCAATAAAACCGAGAATCGCACAACTGACAACACGTGAAATCATGCGGTTTCTTTTGCTTTTTGCGACTTCCTTTCTGCGCTCCTCGCGCTTTGCCTTGCTTTTGCTAATGTCCGTAATTTCATCAGCATTTGTTTTTTTGTCCTTTGCCATGTTAAAACCTTTCCTTTACTTCTTATAATGTAGTTTGCCCATTCAGGCATCAATATAGACATTTAAAATCATTGTACTACAAACTTATAAAAAAATAAATACCCAATTTTAAATTTGCCGACGCAATACAGGACTTCAAATGCTTGACAACAAAAGCGCTTACGGACTATACTATAATAAGAGAAAAATCGTAAAGTGATGATTTCAATCGCAAATATAAATGGTATTAAAAAGGTGAAAAAGCCGTTAAAAAGGCGGAATGAGAGGAAATATGAACGTAGAAGATATCCCTGTACCATCAATGGCAACAATTAAAGTAAGCAAAGAAAATAAATCCGCAGTGTTTGAAACTACAGTGATTCATACCACGGATAATAAGTATATTTACTGCATGCCGGTAAGAGTAGATGAAAAGCTGGTAAATTTTGAGGCAAAGGGCATGCTCAAGGAATTGAAGATTGAGTTTGCCCCGTTTGAATTTTATGCATGGAAAAATATTTCCATTATAAGATTTGTGGAAGATGGGAAAAGCTATTTAAGAATCAAAACAACAACACCGGGCGTAAAAGCGATGGCATGGCCCGATAAGCCTGTCACGACGCAGAAGAAAAAGAAGGAGCCGGTTGTCAATAGGGTGGCAGCCGATGAAGCGGAGGGCGAACAGGCGAAACAAAGTTAAGGGGAAGAGGGGAACTATGTATAAGGGAGCAATAAAGTCAGCAGCGGCACTGATGCTGTCTGTTATGATGCTTACAGGATGTCAGGGGGATGTAACAATTGACAACGTAGGCGATAAAATAAGCGAGTCGGTGAGCGATACGATTGCAAAGACAAAAAAACAGGTAAGCGATGACTTGAAAAGTGCACTTGCAAGTGAGGTGCAGGCATTTATCAAGAGTGATGATTTAGCAACAACTTTGGGAATCAGCGAGGAGGAGCAGGAAAGCATAAACGAATCCATACAAAGTTATATTAATGATTACGAATTTGATGAGGAACAGTTAAAAGCCGCAAAAGAAACGGTTGAGGAATTTCTGGAAAGTGCAAAAGGACTTTCCGCAGAGGAAATCAAACGAAATATTGCAGATATCTTTGAAGAAAGTGAAAAATAAAAAACGCCAAATGGCGTTTTTTTGTTGAAAAAAACTGAATTAAAGCATGCGGACGATTTCGGCTCCCTGTCTTGTCCGAAGATCGAATTCCACGTTGCTTGCAAACACAGTGGGGCGTGAAAGTGCGTCTTCATGGATTTCGATAATGCGCCCTTCTACATTTCCCGTAACACACACGCGCCTGTCCAAATACATGTTTGCAATGCGTGTTAAGAGCGGTTTGATATTTTTGCCGTATTTTACTTCCAGCCCCTGTTCCTCAAAGACACGTATCGCCTGAAACGGCGTTAGCGCTACACGGTGTGACCGTGGATGTGTCATTGCCTCATAAGTGTCGGCAATTGCTGCAATCAGTGCAAACGGGTCAATACGGTCCTCCTTGATTCGCGCGGGATAGCCGCTGCCGTCACACCGTTCGTGGTGCATAATCATCACACTCACTGTATGAGGCGGAAAGTTTCTGTTTTTCAACAGATCATACCCTAAATGGATATGATGCTGCATCTGTAAAAACTCTTCCGGTGTGAGCTTGTCAGGCTTCCATAGGAGTTCATCGGAAATCTTTGTTTTCCCTATGTCAAACAAAAAACCTGCAATGGTAAGATTGTCCAAATCTTCTTCGCCAAGACCAATCCAAGTGCCAAAAATATAGCAAATTAAACCACAGTTAAAGCAGTGGTTATATGTAATTTCATTTTCATCAGGCATCATATTGTAAAGATAGTCGAGAAGCTGTTCGCCATTCATGACCGTATTCATCATTTCGTCACGTAAAGATAAAAGCTTCGATGTATTTAAGTCGATTCCTGTATCAAGAGTGCGGATTAGTTTATTGAAGGTTGTAAGAGATAATGTGTACATTGCATTAAATTTTTCAAAATGTGGATGTTGATGAAGATGCTCATATCGCGGCATATCGACTTCAGCCGGCTCAGCGAGCGTTATTTCGTCAAAATTGTATTCGCATAAAGTCTGTATGTTTTCCTGTGTAAGATGTGTATTGGCTTTTAAAATCAGTTCTCTTGAGGGAGCGTAGATATCCTCATAAGTTATCATTCCCGGCTTTAAGGATTGAGTTGACAAATTATACATATTTACCTCCATATATCGTTTTTGAGTATAACTGTATTTTGAATTCCTAATAAAAATATCAACCTTATCATATCATAAAACAACAAATTTTGTATATAAAAAATAAAAAATTCGGAGAAAAAATAAAAATATACTTTTCAAAAAGAAAAAATGTGGTAAAATAATAGCAGAGATATGGTTTACATAAAAAGTTTGAAAAAAATTATTTTTTCGACAAATAACCATTGCATTATAAAAATACATATGATAGTATTTACATAAAGTGTCTTGGGCACGGATGAAATATGCGCCTGAGACAGGAGAATTTTAGTTACCGGATTCGAGTGAACCGTAACATATTTTGGGGAAGTGGCAGGAAAAACGTTACTGGAACGCAGGGAACAGGAACGGGAAAACTGTCGGTTACAGGGATGATTTAGTTCCGCGTGTATTGCCACAAGGGAGAAGGTGACTATACAGAGGGGCTGATCATATAAAACACGGCGATAAAGGGATTTGCCAGCCGTGGAAAGCTTTAATTTTATATACGCACTTTGAAAAAAGAGAAGGTTTTTTTAATCTCATATACACAGCAGACCAAGCGCAGGTTATGCTGACTTCGAAACAGGAGAGAGATAAAATCACCGATAAGGAGACAAACTGAAGAAGGGTTGAAAGGGGATCAACAAGAATGTTAGTAGCAAAAAAAGAAGTATCGAAAAGAATTAATGTAGCAAACAAAAAACCGATGATTAGAAAAAACCAAACTACAGGAGAGATGGTAGGAGGCTTTCTTGATCCTGAAACGGGAGTATTTGAGGCAGCTATGGAAATTAATGACGAGAGGGACATTGACGAATTCCTTGAGGAATATGATCTTTCTGTTGTAATGATTTCGAAAATGTAACAGCGATGCAATTACGCAAAGACGCATAGGTTTATGAGGAAATTCTCAAAATAGCTGCGGCAAATGAAAATTAAATAGTTAAAAAGTGTGTGAATTAAAGCTTTGAAAAAGGGAGTAGGTGGGACTGCTCCCTTTTTCTAAAGGGGTTAGGGGTTTACAATAATAATATCGGAAGTAAATTGAAATACTTAATAGAGTATATCAAAAAATGAAAAGGGGAAGGCAGGATATGGCAAAAATAGAATTGAAGCTACCTTCAAGAGACGGAATCCATAGATTGCATGTGGTGTTCTGGAAACCGGATAAAGAAGTGCGTGGTGTGGTACAGATATCACATGGTATGATAGAAATGATAGAGCGTTATGATGAATTTGCCCATTATCTGAATGACAATGGATTTGCTGTGATTGGAAATGACCACCTTGGACACGGACTTACGGCTGGAAGGGACGAGGATTTCGGATATTTTTGCCGGAAGAACATGAGTGCGACGGTTGTGTCCGATTTGCACCGCGTTACACGCTATGCAAAAAAACATTATGATGATTCCGTGCCTTATTTTCTGCTGGGACACAGTATGGGTTCTTTTATGGCAAGACGTTACATTATGACGTACGGAAATGAGCTTACAGGGGCAGTCATCATTGGAACAGGCAGCAAGAGTGTCTTTACCCTTGCTGCAGGGAAAGCGCTGTCTGCGCTTGTCAGGCTTGCAAAGGGCGACCGGTATCATTCCAGGCTGATAGAACAGTGTGCCTTTCACAATTATTTGGAGCGAATTCAAAATCCGCGTACGGAAAGTGACTGGATTACAAGGGACGAGGCAATCGTAGACCAATACCGTGAAAATAAGTACTGCCGTTTTCAATTTACGGTGAATGGGTACCGGACGCTGTTTGAGGTGCTTTCCTTTATACAAAAGGATCAAAATATTGAAAATATCCCGCGTGAGCTCCCCCTCCTGTTTTTGGCTGGCGGCATGGATCCTGTGGGCGATTATGGAAAAGCGGTGAACGAAATATGCCGTGAATATAAAAAGAAAGGAATTAACGATGTCAGTATGAAGCTTTACCCTGACGACCGGCATGAAATTTTAAACGAGCTGGACAGGGAACAGGTATATAGCGACATACTGCGGTGGCTGGAGAATCACTTATGAAAAAAATCGTATTAATCGGACCTGTGTATCCGTACAGGGGCGGAATTTCACATTATACGGGATTAATGTACCGTGAGCTGTCCCGAAAATATGACGTGGAAATGATTTCCTATAAAATGCAGTACCCTAAAGTTTTGTTTAAGAAAGAGCAGCGGGATTATGAAAATGACCGCTTTCAGATTGAAGATACAAATTTTATGATTCATACAGCGAATCCGTTTAACATTATCCGGACGGCAAGATATATTAAGCGGCAAAAACCGGATATGGTCATCATACAGTGGTGGCATCCGTACTTTGCACCATGTTATTTTTTGCTTGCAAAGTTTATGGGAAAGCAGAACCTGACGTTTGTGTGTCACAATGTGTTCCCACATGAGCGGTTTCCGCTTGACAAGAAATTAACGAAGCTTACGCTGAAAAACGGAACGCATTTTATCGTGCACGCTAGGGAGGAGGAAGCGGAATTAAAGCAGATTATGTCAAATCCGGACTGCCAAATTACGCCGCATCCGTCCTATAATGCATTTTGTTTTGCGCATATGACAAAGGCACAGGCAAGGGAAAGGCTGGGACTGGAGTCCGATGAAAAGGTGCTTTTGTTTTTTGGCTTTGTGCGTCCGTATAAAGGATTAAAGCATTTAATCAATGCCATGCCAAGGATTAAGGAATGTATAGGAAACGTAAGGCTTTTAATCGTCGGGGAGTTTGGCAGCGCGGAGGATAAGGAGCGGTATAAGGATCAGATAAAGGCGCTGGCGGTGTCTGATACGATGCTTGGAAAGAAGCTGGAGCAGGCGATTGCCATATATGACGGATACACACCGGACTGTGAGGTGGAAAAATATTTTGCCGCATGTGATATGGCTGTCCTTCCCTACGAAAGCGCTACACAGAGTGGGATTGTCCAAATTGCGTATGGATTTGGGAAACCGGTTGTTGCCACAAACGTGGGCGGTCTGCCGGATGTCGTGAGCGACAACAGGACCGGTTATATTGTGCCGCCGCAGGACGCGGATGCGCTTGCGGATGCCGTGATACGGTATTTTGCGGAGGATAAGGAGACAGAATTTGCGCAAAACATAGCAGCTGAGGCGTACCGGTTTTCCTGGGAACGGATGGGGGAGGTTGTTGAGAAGTGGATTTAATCAGTGTCATTGTGCCTGTTTATAATGTAAGCGCATATTTGTGCGAATGCATTGACTCGATTTTAGCACAAACCTACCAAAGGCTGGAAATCATTCTTGTGGATGACGGATCTACGGATGGCAGTGGGGAGATATGTGATGGTTATGCAATCAGGGATAGCCGCATAAGGGTGATTCATCAGGGAAATCAAGGCTTATCAGCGGCGAGAAATAAAGGGTATGAGGTGTCAAATGGCAAATACATCGCTTTTGTTGACGCAGACGATACCGTATATAGTACTTATATAGAAGGTCTTTACAGGCTGATAAAGGAACATAATGCGCAGATTGCGGTCTGTGCTTACACGCGCATACCGGATGAACTGGGAACGGGAGCCGATGCAGTCTGTAAATTAAGCTCAAAAAAAATGTTAAGGGAATGGCACGGGAAGCGCAAATCAATCGAAACGGTAGCATGGAATAAGCTCTATAACCGCCGGATTTTTGAGGAGTTTAGGAACTGCAAGATTTTTCCGGAAGGGAAAAATCATGAGGATATTTATACAAGCCATTTATTTGCCGATATCGCCGAAACCATAGCAATTACAACCCAAAAACTGTATTATTACCGCAGGCGGGATAACAGCATAAGCAGAACCTACTCTAAAGAGGCAGCACAGGCAGATTTGACCGCGCAGAAGGCGCGGCTGAATTTTTTTAAGGAGAAAAAGTTTTATGGGGCGTATATGAGGCTGCTGGCAGGGCATTGGATGCATAAAGGGATGTACTGGATTGTTCGTATGAAAGGGTAAGGTTAGGCTTATGGAACGAAATATCATGCAGGAATTAATACAATGGAAAAATATGGGATCTGACAAAATGCCGCTTGTTCTATATGGCGTGAGGCAGGTAGGGAAAACATACATTCTGCGTGAGCTTGGTGACCGATTTTTTCAAAATACAATTTATGTTAATTTCGAGAGAATGAATGTGATATCGGATTATTTTCAGGGCGAATTGTCTCCGGACAGAATCCTTAAGCTGTTGGAAGAGTATTTTAATCAGAAAATCATACCGGATAAAACACTGATTATTTTTGATGAGATTCAGGCATGTGAGAGGGCGCTGACTTCCCTGAAATATTTTTGTGAGGAAGCGCCGGAATATCATATTGCCGCGGCGGGCAGCCTGCTGGGAGTTGCCATTAACCGCGAAAAATACTCTTTTCCGGTAGGAAAGGTCATCATGAAAACATTGTATCCTTTATGTTTTGATGAATTTTTACATGCTGTAGGAAAAGGTTATTTTGTGAATATCATAAAAGAGCATTGTGAAAGTATGGAAGCATTATCAGTGGCGGCGCATCAGGAGCTGCTTGAATGGTATTACCGGTATTTGTTTGTCGGCGGAATGCCCGCGGCGGTGAATGAATATATTGCACGTGAGTCCCTTGTCAATGTGCCAGAGGTGCAAAGCCTTATACTGAATGCATATACAGCAGATATGGCAAAGTATGCCACAGACAGTGAAAGCACGAAAATAAGAAATGCATATCTGTCAATGCCTGCACAGCTTGCGAAAGAAAATAAAAAGTTTCAGTATAAGCTGATTCGCAAAGGCGCGACGGCGGGGTTATTTGGGGATTCAATTGCATGGCTTGCCTTTTCGGGAGTCGTGCTCCCCTGCGACAGGGTAAACACAGGCGACGCGCCATTGATTGCGTTTCGGGATGTTTCATCATTTAAATTATACTTATCGGATGTCGGATTGCTGGCGGCATTTACAGAGATTGCGCCTGAGAGCATTGTAAGAAAAGAACTGTCAGAACTGTACAGAGGAAGCCTGACAGAAAATTATGTGGCACAGACACTGAAGGCAAACGGGTATGCGTTATACTATTGGACAAGTGATTCCCCTGCGGCGGAAGTAAACTTTCTGATTCAAAGAGAAGGCAGCGTAATCCCCATTGAAGTAAAATCCGGCGAACACGTCAGGGCAAAAAGCCTTCGGCATTTTGCAAAGATGTATCAGCCGAAAAAAATGATACGGCTGTCGGAACGGAATTTTGGCACAGATGGGGAAACATATGCTTTGCCGTTGTATGCGGCGTTTTGTATATGAATATTTTATTGTATACAAATATAAATTTGCAGTGATGCACAGAATAATTAATATCGCAAAACTTGACATATAGTATGTTGTGTGCTACATTATAACCGTGTATACAATTTTTTTGGAAGTGCGCACAATGAAAAAAGTTAAAGTTACTTGGACTGTTAAAAAATAAAGGATTCCGCAAGAATTAATGCAATGTACTGTTTTAAAAATTGCGAGAAAAATCAAAATTAGTTTCTATCGGAAGATTAATTTGAAAATTGTGAGAATGGGTGTGGAGAGAGTTCACATCCATTTTCTATATATTACAGGAATTGTTTCACAAACTCTGTAATCGGATTCATGGTGCAAAGAAAAGCTATATTATGAGGTATAAAAATGGATGAGATAAACAAATAAACAGATACAGGAGAAGACAGAGTGATTGAGGCTGAGATAGATATTAACAAGAGATATTTATTTCCCAAGGAACTTGAAATAGTGGAATATAAGAATACGTATTTAGTAATATATACACAAGGAATTATGTGGTTAGTTTTGCAGAGTGAAGAAGAACTTAAAATATTTAAGGAACTGTAAGCACAATCAATAAAAAAATTGGAAAAAGAAAAATATCGGATAAAGTGTCTTGGAAATATAAAAACATGGAATGCATACCAACAAAGGGTTAAATCTTTAAAATCGCAAGGCGTTATTCGTGCATTTATAGAAGACGATTTAAAAGCTTATAATGATGACAATTTATATCTTGAATTGTTGACTGACGAGGATACCGTTCAAGTTGGAGAGGTTTTTTCTTTTAAAAGTAGTTTTCATGAATATGGAAATTACTGTATAGGAAAAGCGCTTGATAATAGGGTTTCTTGTTAGTGCTTATATGAGTTGATAAAATTGAATATTCATACAAATGCCGACATATACTATTGTTTTTCTGTTCAAGAAGAAATAGGAATGCGAGGCAGCAGAGTGATAAAATCCAGCATTCAACCAGATTTATGTATTACTATAGATATGTCAGCGGTAGGGGAGATGAATAGCATGGAAGTTTCATCGGGAGTTGGATTAAAAGTTTCAGATAGTAAGGGGCAAAACGTATAGCTGAGAAATGTGGTATTCATTATCAGATGGAGGTTAGTGATAATGGATCAAGTGAATTAATAATTAGCAATGAGTTAGATAATGGAAGTTATGAATTAGGGATATCAATTCCATGCAGAAGCATTCACTCTGCAAATTCCGTTGTAGATAAAGCAGATATAGAGAATACACAAAAATTAGTGCAACAATTATTAATAGAACTATAGTAAAATAGGTAATTTAGTGTAATTGGTAATGTAATGCTATTTTTTCATAAGAATATGAATTAGAATATGAATTATTTGCAATTTAAAAGTTAGCATGTGCAGATAATTGTATAGATGCATAACTTTTTAAAGGAATAATAAAATACATAATAATTGTTTCATTATAATTTAATATGTTATATTGTGAACTGGAGGTGTAATAATATGAACATGGTTGAGTATAAACTGAAAGTGCCCAGTGAATTGACATTTTTTTTGGCAAAATCGGATAAAAAGGAAGAACTACAAAGGAATGCACTGCTTTTGTACCCATATATTCATAATCAAACAATCTCGCATGGCAGGGCGGCTGAGATTTTAGGAATGAACAAATATGAGTTAATCAGCATATATGAAGATTTAGGGCTGACGTATTACAATATGGATTTTTCGGAGGTAGAAGAGGAAATCGAAGAGTTTCATAGCTTGGAAGCTGACTTGTCATGATTGTAATTGCGGATACAACACCTTTTCGTTACTGAAAAGAGGAAAATTAGATTTGCTGAACGAATTGTTTGACAAGGTTTATATTCCAAGGGCAGTATTTGGAGAATTGACTCGAAATTCTTTGTTTGTAAGCGAGGCGCAGGAAGTAAAGAATTGTGAATACATTGAGGCCGTGGAGGTTGAGGATAAGAAATCAGTCAGAATTTTGCGGCGGGCAACAAATATGGTTTTTGGGTTTTACGGAAAAAGAGAAATAACAGGAGGACTACAATGGAATTGAAAACAGCAGCGCTGATCGGCGCAGGAGCGATTGGAAGTTATTTTATTGCAGGATTATCAGAAAAACTGGGCGACAATTTATGGATTGTAGCAGAAGGTGAACGAAAAGAACGGCTTTTTAAAAACGGGATTGTAATTAATGGGAAACGATACGCGCTCAACGTAAAAACCGCACAGGAGGCAGCAGGCGCGGATTTGTTGATTGTCGCGGTAAAATACGGTTCTTTGCACGACTGTCTGCCAGCCATTGAGCAAATTGTTGCGCCGCACACTCTTGCCATCAGCCCGTTAAACGGAGTTGACAGCGAAACCGTAATTGGAGCGCGCATCGGAATGGAACATATGCTCTATTCGTTTATGAAAATTGCATCGCAGAGAGTGGGCAATGAAATAAAATACAATCCTGCCGTGACACTCGGTCTGTTTTTCGGGGAAACGAACGGCGAGCGGACGGAGCGCGTTCATGCATTGGAAACGTTACTGAATGGAACGAACATTCGATTTCATATCAGCCGCAATATTGAGCAGGATATTTGGTACAAGTATGCGCTCAACATCAGCAAAAACATTCCGCAGGCAATTATCAACTGCGGTTTCGGAGCATACACGGACAGCGCGCATTTGGCATATATCAGCGACAGGCTGCGGGACGAAGTGGCAGCAGTCGCGGCAAAAAAAGGAATTGATATTAAGGGTACGGATAATCCTGCCGGAAACAATACGGCGATTGCACCGGACAGCCGTTTTTCCACGCTGCAGGACTTGGACGCGAAACGTCCGACAGAGATTGACATGTTCTCAGGAACGCTGATTCGCATGGGGAAGGAACTCGGAGTGGAAACGCCGTTTAATGAATTTGCGTATCATGCGGTTAAGTGCCTTGAGGAGAAGAATGCGGGGGAAATCCATTAGTTTGGAGATCCCCTTTTCACTTTCCTGCAAAGAACAATTCCAATCAGCATCAGCACCGGAAAAATAATCCCTGCCAAAACGCCCGATTTCAGGTTATCTCCAAATGTTCCCGACACCATTCCGACAAGCGTAGGTCCTCCCGAACAGCCAATATCTCCGCCTAACGCCAGCAGCGCAAACATTGCCGTTCCGCCTTTTGGCAAAGCTGCAGACGCCTTGCTGAACGTTCCCGGTCACATAATCCCGACGGACAGCCAGCAGACCGCGCAGGCAATCAGGCTAAGCTGCGGAATTGGGAAAAGCGAAATTCCCAAATCTCACTTGCTCCTGCACAAATCATCATAATCAGCAAAATCCAAAACACTTTTATCCGGAACAGCTCTTTTAATTCCAGTCCGGACTCGCCGTCCGCAATCAACGGTGCAATCGGAACCTTGGCAAAAGCAACCGCATTTCCAATCGGAATCAGCGCCCAAAGAACCGCCAGCAGTTTCCAGTTTTCAATTCCGGCAGCATAGAAAAACAATGTCGAAAACAGTACAACCCCCGCGTGCCCCCAGCAGTAAAAGGAATGCAGCATACTCATTGCACTTTCTTTATTGTCGGAAGGACATGCCTCCACAACCGGACTCACAAGCACTTCCAAAAGTCCCCCGCCAATGGCGTAAATCATTACGGAAATCAAAATTCCGGCAAACGCAGACGGCAAAAGCTTTGGCAACACCGTGAGCAAAATCAAGCCTGACGCCGATAAAACATGCGGTGATTGTTTTATTATATTGGTTTTTCATGGGATTAACAATACTCCTTTCATAGCATGTAAATTTGGGCGTGAGCACAAATTGCGGGTTGAAAATTTCAATTTTCAGCCTTGCTCCTCTTAAAATCTGTAAGCTTGGGCTGCAACGCATACCCTGTTCTCGAATGACATTATAAGTAGCGGTTTTGCGTGGCTTGATGCTTGTAACAGGAAGCCGAAGGCTGAACTGTTATGATTATATTGCATAATATGCGGCAAGTCATTGCACATAATTGTCTGTTTATGGTACAATATCGCAAAATACTGTATTTGTAAATCTTTATTTTATAGTACAATTTATAGTACAAACGGAGATTTTTATGGACAACTATAAAATTACCGCCGATGAAACGCTGCGGGAAACCGTCCAACATGGGGACAGCAGTTATCCTTTTACCTATTATCCGGAAAATATTTGGCAATTTGACTTTCACCGGATTGACTGGCACTGGCATTATGAACTGGAGTTCGTATATGTTGCCGAAGGCACTGCGACCTGTCTTGCAGGAACCGATAAGATAGAACTGAAAGAAGGTTTGGCATCTTTATTAACAGCGGTATTCTTCATCGTTTTGAGGCGCAATGCAGTACATTTATCCCAAACATTGTTTTTTCACCGACCCTGTTAGCGCCTGGAAAAAGCCTGATTTTTGAAAAGTATATCGACCTTGTCATCGACGCAGCCGTTCCGTACCAGATTTTTGCGCCGCATATCGCATGGCAAACTGAAGTTCTGAAAATGATGCAACAGATTTTTGCGCTGCAGGAAACAGGAAAAAATAATGAGCTGCGTACCGCGCAATACCTTTTACAACTTTGGGATATATTATGGAATCAGTTAGACTTAACCTTTGGTTCTGCAAACCTCCGCCGTTTTAATCACAAACAGGCAAGACTGCAGACGATGATGCAGTATATTCATGACCATTACGCGGAGGAAATCACCCTTGACATGATTGCGGACTCCGCGTCCATCAGCAAAAGCGGGGCGCTGCATACGTTTCAGGAAGGCATTCAGAATTCTCCGATTGCATATCTTATTCAGTACCGGCTGGAACAGGCTGCCGGGCAGCTCTGCACGACGCAAAAATCTGTTTCCCTTATCGCGGAAGAAACGGGTTTTACAAGCACCGGATATTTTTGCAGGAAATTCAGGCAGCATTACCGCATGAGCCCGAACGCCTATCGGCGCAGGAAGCTGGAACAGACCGTGGCAGGCATGGAATAAATCTTTTCTGAAAATGGAATGCTTATATCAAGAATACGGAACTGATGCCCGAATCCATTCACATGTCTTGTGGCTAACAGGAAAATAAAGTATAATCAAATGTATAAATTGCATTTGATTATGGAGGATAGAGAATGAGGTATACAATTTCTTTTAATCTAAGAGGAAAAGAGAATACGATATTCGTAGATTACGAAAAAATACCAAACGCCGAGAAATCAGGCTTTGCTGCATTGAAGGTACCGTTTGATATAAATGAATGTGTAGGATACCCTATGCTGCATGCATTTTTTGAAAATATGAATTTGTATGGTTATGAAAGATACTGCGGTTGGATACAGGTTATTGAACGAAGGGACTATGATGATATGGACGCTGAGAAACCTGCTTCTGTTTCATTGGAACTGGATATTTCGGAAGAAATGAGAAAACATAAAATCCCTTATTTTGCATATGGGTATCCTGCAGAATTATTTGATGCTCCGTGTAAGAATTTGGGAAACAGTGAAAAGCTCGATTGGCGTGCATATACCTACTTAGTTGATTTGCCATCCAGAATGAATAATAATCAATTAGTGTTTTTAGCCGGATTTTCATGGGGATATTCAGAAAACAAAAATGGAGATATTCAATTATTTGATTTTGCAGTCTTATCGGAAGATAATTGGTTGGAACATCAAAAGTATGCTTTGCTATAATCTTTATTTTATCAATATCTGTAAGATTGTAAAAGATTTTTGTTCCATGAAAAAGTAACGGTTTGGCGGATTTTTTAATGTCAAAAAATGATAAGAAATGGGACTCAGTGACAGGGAATATAAAGCAAGAAAGTATCTATTGAACTCCCCGCCCCATTCTGTTAAGATGTAATAGCACGCGAACCAAACGGCGAAACAGCGCATATTTTATATATAAAAAATATTGTTCAAAAATAGATACACAAAATAGGTTGGTGTTAATATGAATGAAGTTTACCTTGACAATTCGGCGACCACAAAATGTCTGCCGGAAGTAGCAGCACTTATGACACATATCATGTGTGAGGATTACGGAAATCCTTCCAGTATGCACAAAAAAGGCGTGGAAGCCGAAAAATATGTGCGTTATTCCAAAGAAATCATTGCAAAAAGTTTAAAAGTACAGGAAAAGGAAATCCTGTTTACATCAGGAGGAACCGAGTCGGACAATATCGCGCTGATTGGCAGTGCCTACGCAAACTGCAGGGCAGGCAGGCACATCATCACAACGCGCATAGAGCACCCTGCGGTTTTGCAGACCTGCGCATATTTGGAGGAGCAGGGCTTTGAAGTGACCTACCTCCCCGTCAATGCAAACGGTGTGATAAGGCTCAGTGATTTGGAACGCGCAATGACGCGAAACACAATCCTTGTGTCGATTATGCATGTCAACAATGAAATCGGCTCCATACAACCGATTGCGGAGGCAGGTGCGTTGATTAAACGCATGAACCCGAATACGCTGTTCCATGTGGACGCGATACAAAGTTACGGAAAGTGCAGGATTTATCCTAAGCGCATGAATATCGACCTTTTATCGGTGAGTGCCCACAAGATACACGGTCCAAAGGGCGTCGGCTTTTTGTATATCAATGAAAAAGCCAAGGTTCGTCCAATCATGTTCGGCGGCGGGCAGCAGAAGGGAATGCGCTCCGGCACGGAAAATGTCCCCGGTATTGCAGGAATGGCAAAGGCAGTAGAACTGATTTACACCGATTTTGAGCCGAAGGTTCACTATTTGTACCAGCTAAGGGAGCGCTTTATACAGGGCGTCAGCAAGATTGAAGGCATCAAAATCAACGGCTGTCAGGGAATGGAAGGCGCGCCGCACATTGTCAGCGTTTCCATACAGGGTGTGCGCAGCGAGGTGATGCTGCATGCGCTTGAGGATAAAGGCATTTACGTTTCGGCAGGAAGCGCCTGCTCCTCTAATAAACCTGCAATCTCGGCAACGCTAAAGGCAATCGGTGTCGAAAAACAGTACCTTGACTCGACAATCCGCTTCAGCTTCAGCATGTTCACGACAGAGGCAGAGATTGATTACACTATCATGTGTATGGGTGAGCTAATCCCCACGCTGCGGCATTACACAAGGCACTAGCGTGATGAAAGACCTGATTTAAAAAATCTAAAATTTTACATGAATATGCAACTGATTAATATACGGAGGAAAGGTTGAAAATTAAAATTTTCAACCGGCA
>CAJTSD010000024.1 GCA_910578795.1 uncultured Lachnospiraceae bacterium | reverse complement strand
TCACCCACGCGGCGTCGCTGCATCAGGGTTTCCCCCATTGTGCAATATTCCCCACTGCTGCCTCCCGTAGGAGTCTGGGCCGTGTCTCAGTCCCAATGTGGCCGTCCGCCCTCTCAGGCCGGCTACTGATCGTCGCCTTGGTGGGCCGTTACCCCGCCAACTGGCTAATCAGACGCGGATCCATCGTATACCGCCGGAGCTTTTCACACTGTCCCATGCGGGACCGTGCGCTTATGCGGTATTAGCACCTGTTTCCAGGTGTTATCCCCCTGTATACGGCAGGTTATCCACGCGTTACTCACCCGTCCGCCACTAACCCATGCATCACTAGGTTTCAGCATGGTCCCGTTCGACTTGCATGTGTTAGGCACGCCGCCAGCGTTCATCCTGAGCCAGGATCAAACTCTCATGTTGAAATTTGATTTGGCACCAGTCAAACTGGCTAATCTTTCTGCAATTTTCATCACAGATTTACTATTAAAGGTTTGTCTGTTCTTTACGAACATGTTCTCTGAACAATTCTCTTTTAGAATTTTCAGGGTTGCATTACTGTTTATTTGTCAAGGTCCGCAGCTTCTGAAAGCTGTTGTGTGCCTGTCCTCGTTCGTGACAGCTTATTTACTTTACCACATGTTGCCACTCACTGTCAAGCACTTTTTTAAAATATTTTTGCAAAATATTATTATTTTTTTCTGTAATGGTTTTATTCTTGTTTTTTCTATAATATTTGCTTTAAAAGAGCCACCAAATAGTTCGAAGAATATATCATTGTCAGAAGCTTACTTTGGGTGGTTTGTTTAAGGACCCATTCGCGCAATCCAAATAAGTCAAAGCTTCCTATCAACAGATAAGCAAGCCATATTACGAATACTGCTTCAACTGTGCCGAGGGCAGCGCCAACAAGTTTGTCCGCTAACTTTCCGATCGGAATGGCCCGGACAAGCTTGAACGTATCGAACAGAAATTTTATCAGCTTGTGTATCAGCCTTATTGCCATCAACAGAAGAATTGCTACCATAACACTCACAATGCTTCCCTGTATAAAGCTGCCAACTCCTTTTGCTGCTACTACCAATACAAATATTCCCAATATACAGGAAATTATTCTTATAACCCCCTCAAGAAACCCCCGTTTCCATCCCCATACTGCTCCCGTTGCCAGTGAACCTACTACTATAATAAATAATATATTGATACTCAACTCCTTAACCCCCCTTTTTAATTTTCGTCCCCCTACTGCAATTCAATTAGTTGGATCGCACTCTCCGTGACAATTGTGTAACGCGAAATATTCCCCATCGGGAGAAGACAGAGCATCCTATCCATAAAGTTTCCTTCAAACTTGAGTCTGCTATCCCAATCATAAATAACACATTCATTATCGTTGCGTATAATGATGGCTGCTGAGTCAAACAGGATATCCGTATATTCTGTGCTAAATGCGATCTCATTTGTTTTTTTTGCATTTGTATCATACACCTCCAGGCGATATGTTGTTTCTCCCGTGGGATTAAAAAATACCAGCCCTACATGATTTTCATCATAGAATACACTCTGTATTTCATCAGAAACCAATGTGTCTAATATGCTTTCTGGCTTTTGTCTGCCTTTAAAAAACATGATACGGTTATCCGCCACCGCAAAAACAGTGTCATTTTCCATAAAATGAACCATCGGCACAACGGCATCCGCATAACCGTATCCGCTGACTAAATTGTCAGTGTAATTTTGTCCGACTGCGGAAAAATTGTAAAAACCGATGCTTGATGATACTTTGCCATTGTCGGCTTTAATATATGAAACAGCTACCTGTGTACCGTCATCAGAGATGTCAATTGCAATCGGATAGCCCGATTGGCTCATGGTCGTTTTAAAAGATGCAAGCGGCTTTCCCGGTTCTCCTGTACTGCTATAGAGATCGATTTCCGTAACCGTTGAATCGTCAAGAACTACTGCTACAATACCATTCTCGGAAACGCAAAAATCTCTTATCGGCATGGTTGTTTCTATCGTCCCCAAAATCCCTTGTGTGTTGGAAACATATAAATTTCTGCCATTATAATCGCCGACTGCTACAGTCTTTTTGCAGGAGCGTATTATGGGATCCTGCATTTCATAAGTCTGATTCCAAATAACTTTCCCTTTTGTGTTAGTGCAGCTCATGCCATCATTACTATAAGTGAAAAGAGTGCCTGCCAAATTCATACATCTTGAATCTGCCGACTTTGTCCATTCTGTCTGTTGTACAATCTCGTAGTCAACATATACCTTGCTTTTCCAACTGATATAAAGCACAAGAACCAATGCCGCCAAAAGCGATACAATGATAAGCGCCGTGTATACTTTTACATGACGGTGCCTTGCAAGCATATGGTCCATTGATTTTTGTTCTTTATCCGTAAGATCTTTTTGTTCTCTGTTGCCTTCGCCTTTTAACAGGAAACGATTTCTGTTAAAATCTTTTATCTCTGCCATAAATTTTCGTGCTCCATTTCGATCATTGTGTGTTACCTTTACAGTATAGCATTATTTTTTATGGAAGTAAAAGCTTTTGACCGGAAAGAATACTGTCGGGATCGTCCAATCCGTTTAATTCACAGATTTCTTGCATTCTTGTATAGTCGCCATAGGTATTCATGCAGATGCTTCTTAGTGTGTCGCCTCGCTGAACCACGTAGTATTGCGGAACTGCCGGATTGACCGCAGGAGCAGGCTCCAAAGCTGTTGTTTCCTGCTCCAAGGAAGATTCTGCGGCAAGTGTGCCAGTTGGTTCTTCCGCGATTTCCCCGGCAGGTGTGTCTACCGATATTTCGGTATATTCCTCTGTGGTTTGCTCCTGATTCATTACCGGTACGGTTTCCGTATATCGTTCATATGTTTTTTCAGATTTTTTTTCCATATTGTTTTCTATATTTTCCGACACAAATGTCATACAGTAGTCGATACTCTCCTGCATGCTTTTCATCTTCCCGTAGCTGTTAAGGGAAATGATGCCGTATGCAATGACACATACGACAAGGCTTAAACTCAGCACATTCATGGCGCCCCATACCAAACTCACTCTCGCCGTTTCTCGATTGTATGCCTGTGTAAGCCTTCCAAGCCTTGCGGCATTATCCGTATAAATGCGGCTTCCGGATTTTGCCGTTGTTTTACGCAGCTGCTGTTGATGCCTTTCGGTATTCCATGCAATTAGGTAATTCTGCATTTCCTCATTTTGATCATAATAAACATAGAAATCATCAAGAATGACTTTTGTCCCTTTGATACTGATTTCGAAGCGGATACCCCTGTCCTTATTTAAACATACAAGTGCGGTACACAGCGGTGCTTCAGCCGAAAAAAAATTTTTATCATTCTGCTCTGCTGCCGTTGCTCCCGATATGACCATAATTGTTTGCGCCGCCTGCTCAAAGCTGCTTCCATACAAGTTTACGGAGGTTCCCGCAATGGTATCCGGCTCCTGTTCGTATATCAGCTTTTTGACAAATGTATGTACGTAGTCCTCCAAATAAAGTACATAGATTCCTTCGCGAATGTTCTTTGCATCTCCTACCGTGCGGGTATTTATCGGGATATTTGCTGTCTGCTTGTCCATTTCTATCAATCCTCCATTCCAAAGCGCCTGACCTTGTATTGCAGCCTTTGCCTTTACCGCCTATCATAGCACGCTTTGCATGAGGATTTTGTCAAAACAAGTCAGCAAGGTCCCACAGATTATCGGTATTGTCTGTGGGACCTGTAAATGCTGTCCTGATTAGTTATAGAACTTGTAGATTGTTGTCGTTTTGTAAGGTCTTTCGGGACCGTATACAACGTCTTGGAACTGCGGCTGGTTAATTGCGTCGGGAAAGGTCTGTGTTTCCAAGCAAAGACCGCTTCTCTTTTTATATTCCGCGCCGCCTTTTCCGGTTTCTGGCTGTATACAGTTGCCGGCGTAGAACTGGACGCCCGGCTGGTCTGTGTAAACAACCATTTTTCTGCCGGATACCGGGTCTTGGACTTCCGCCGCTTTTTTGACGGTGCCGTCGTAATTGTCGATCGCGTAGTTGTGGTCGTAACCTTGTCCGTATGTAAGCTGTATGTCGTCCGCGTCGATGTCGTCGCCGATTGTTTTCATGATCCTAAAGTCAAACGGTGTGCCTTCTACGGGAACCAAATCGCCAGTCGGTATCAGGCGCTCGTATACGGGTGTGTAGTGGAATGCATCAATAAAGAGCTTGTGGTTTTCAATGCTTCCTGCGTCATGACCGGAAAGATTAAAGTATGTATGGTTTGTCATGTTAATCAGGGTCGGCTTGTCGCTTATCACATGATACTCGATTTTCAGCTCGTTTTCGTCGGTTACGGTATAGGTTACCTGTACCTTTTTATTGCCGGGAAAGCCCATTGTCGCGTTGTCTTCAAGTGTAAATACCACGCAGTTATCTTTTGGCTCAGCGTTCCATACGCGCTTGTGATAGCCGAGCGCTTCGTCACTGTGGAGGTTGTTTGTACCGTCGTTGACTTTGAGCTGGTACTTGACACCGCCGATTTCCATGCTTGCATTGTCAATGCGGTTTGCGCTTGGTCCGATGGTTGATCCGAAAAATGAGCCATTTGCAAAGTAGTCGGCTACCTTGTCAAAGCCGAGAACAACGTCCGCCATTGTTCCGTTTTTGTCCGGTACGAGCAGGTTTACGAGAATTGCGCCAAAATTGGTCACTTCCGCGGTAAATCCGTTGCTGTTTTTGATGGTGTAGAGGCTTACCTCTGTGCCGTCCGGCGCATTGCCGAATGTTTTGCTTGTTACTGCCATTTTGTTATCCTTCTTTCTTATTAACATATTTTGGGTGTGTATTTTATGACACGTGTGTCATATTTTGTCAGAGTTCCGTTCTTCCTTCAAGTGCGCGCAAAAGCGTCATTTCATCGATACACTCCAAGTCGCCTCCGACGGGAACGCCGCTTGCAATGCGGGTGACCTTGATGCCGGTTGGTTTTATCAGCTTTGAAATGTACATCGCGGTGGTTTCTCCTTCCAGGCTGGAGTTTGTGGCGATGATGACTTCTTTTACGTCGCCTTCCAATCGTTTGATCAGTTCCTTGAGTTTAATGTCGTTTGGTCCAACGCCAAGCATGGGGGAAATGGCACCATGCAGCACATGATACACGCCGTCGAATTTGCCGGTCCGTTCGTATGCCGCCAAATCGCGTATGTTTTCAACGACCATGATTGTGGCATGGTCGCGCCCCTGATTGGCGCAAATCGGGCAGATTTCAGAATCCGTGAGCGTATAACAGGTATTACAGTAATGAATATTTTTCTTTGCGTCGAGCATAACCTGTGCAAAGCGTTCCACATGCTGTTCGGGCATATTAATGATATGTAATGCCAGTCGTTGGGCAGATTTGCTTCCCACGCCGGGAAGCTTGGAAAACTGCTCAATCAGTTTGTTAATATATTTGCTATAGAGTTCCATTAGAAGGGCAGTCCTCCGAGACCGCCTGCCATTTTGCCCATCAGTTCATTGTTTGCCTCGTCTGCCTGACGAAGCGCTTCGTTTGTTGCGGCAACAATCATATCCTGTAAGGTTTCAATGTCTTCAGGGTCCACTGCTTCCTCGGAGAGGGTTACTTTGAGTACTTCTTTTTTGCCGGAAACAACAACTTCTACGGCGCCTCCGCCTGATTTTGCACTAAATTCTTTTGTTTCGAGTTCTTTTTGTCCTTCCTCCATCTGACGCTGCATGCGCTGTGCCTGCTTCATCAGATTATTCATGTTTCCGGGCATTCCCATGCCTCCCGGAAATCCTCCTCTTTTTGCCATATTTTTAACAATCTCCTTTCTTATGGTTCGTCCTCGTCTTCAATTTCAATGTCCATGTTGATTTCCCTGTTGATAATTTGTTCCAAATCAACATAGCTGTCCTCAAAACGGCTTCCCTGTTCCATGCTTTGAATCTGAACCGAAACCTCTTTCTGAATCACGTTTGCAATCATGTTTTCCAAGTGCTTTTGGTTTTCGGCATTATTCAGGTAGTCGTAAGCGACGCCGTCGCCGATTACAATCATCAGCCGGTTATCGCCGCCTAAGCTTAAGCGTGCTTTTTTGAGGTGTGTTTTTAACGGCTGCTGTGCCTGCGCTACGATTGCATGCCAGTTTTTCACAATCCGGTCTATGTCCTCCGGAATTGCCTTGGGCAATGCGGGCTTTTGCGGCGCGGGCTGTCCTTGGGGCTGTGCCGTCTGTGTTGATTGTATCGCAAGTGGGGCTGTCTGCACAATCCCTTTTTCTATTTTTTCTTCCAAATCTTTGACACGCGCTACAACGGCGTCGTTTGTTGTTTCCATTGCAGGCTTGCACAGTTTAATCAGGGTCATTTCAATTAAGATGCGTTTTTGCGTGGCATATTTAATCTGACCGGAAAGCTCGGAAAAGATGCGGATTTGGCGCATGATTTCTTCTGCGTCCATCGCGTCTGCTTCTTCTTTTAAACGCACGAGATTATCGCTGGATACGTCTACAACGTCTTCGATTTCGGTATCTGACGTTTTTACGAGCAAAAGGTTGCGCAAATACCATGTGACGTCGGTGACAAACTGGGTAAGCTCGCGCCCCTGCATAACGACGTTCTCCAAAAGGGAGATGCAGCCGGTGACATCATGTGCACGAATAAAGTCCAAAAGCTGTGCGAATACCTCAGTGTCTACTGCGCCTAACACGTCGAGCACTTTGTCGTAGGTCAGTTCTTCGCCGAAGTGGAAGGCAATGCACTGGTCGAGCAGGCTGAGGGCGTCGCGCATGGAGCCGTCGGCGGTTTTGGCAATGTAGCGGAGGGCTTTTTCTTCTACATTGACCTGTTCTTTTTCCATAAGCTCGCGCAGTCTTGCGGCTATGGTTTCGATGGTGATGCGTTTGAAGTCATAGCGTTGGCAACGTGAGAGAATGGTCACGGGGATTTTATGCACTTCGGTTGTTGCCAATATGAAAATCACATAGGAGGGCGGCTCTTCTAAGGTTTTTAGCAGGGCGTTGAATGCGCCGATTGAGAGCATGTGCACCTCGTCTATGATGTAGACTTTGTATTTTCCTTCCACGGGGGAGTAGGATACTTCGTCAATAATTTCACGAATGTTGTCAACGCCGTTGTTGGAGGCGGCATCGATTTCGATGACGTTGACGCTTGCGCCTGACGCGATGGTCTGACAGCTTCTGCAGGTTCCGCAGGGGCTTCCGTCAACGGGATTCTCGCAGTTTACGGACTTGGCAAAAAGTTTTGCGATGGTGGTTTTGCCGGTGCCTCTTGTGCCGGTGAATAGATACGCATGTCCGATTCTGTCTGCTTTGATTTGGTTGCGCAGAGTGGTTACGATATGATCCTGCCCTTTGACATCCTCGAAGATGTCGGGGCGGAATTTGCGGTATAGTGCGGTGTATGACATTTTGGGAGCCTCCAGTCTGCATGGAATTATTTTAACTGTCCTTATTATAACAGTTTCACAAATAAATAGAAACTCTTTTTTATCAGACAATGGTATGCATAAATTGACCTATATAAGTAAGGCAGAGAATGATATGTTTTTTTCTCAAAAAATTTTATTCTTCGGTGTTATTGGCAATAGTTTATTTTTATGAAGCGTGATATACTATAGGAAAATATGAATGCTCATTACGAATTTTAAGAGAAGGATTATGTCTACTTTAGAAAAGACAATTGATTTATTAAATGATTTACCGAAAAATCAAATAGAAACAATTTATCATTTTGTGCAATTTCTAAGTGCACAGCAAAAGATGGAACAATCTATTCCTTCAGAAAGTTTAGATGATATTTTCGAAAACATTGTCGGTGTCATACCTGACAGTGGAAAAACACTGGAAGAATATAGGGAGGAACGGATTACCAAAATGCCGCGCTGCCGGTTCTGACGCCGGCGGCGTGCATTGAATTGATAAATCTTCTGACTTATTAGGTCTGTTCTGTTATCAGGATGTTTATCACAAACATGGTCCCAACACCCAAGTCGCTGTCGGCTTCGATGGTGCCGTTATGGGCTTCGATGATGGCTTTGGCAAGCGGGAGTCCGAGCCCGATACCTTGTGTGTCTTTAGAGAAGCGGCTGCGATAGAAGCGTTTGAAAATGTGATATTGGTCCTCAGGGTGAATGCCGCTGCCGTTGTCCTTGACGGTGATTTGGAGGACAGACGGGAGGCGGTTCCATTGGAGATGGACGCTGTCGCCTGCTTTGGTGTGATCTAGGGCGTTTTTTACAAGGTTGTCAAGGGCTTCTATGAGCCAGCTTCGGTCGCATAGGAGTGTTGTGTTTTCGTCACCTGATAAAAGGATTTCTTTGTTCTCCTGTGCGGCGCGGAATGAAAAATGCATCAGCACGGTTTCCATGAGTTCAGATACGTTTTCCTGCTGTTTGTTCATGATGATGGCGCCTGCGTCAAATTTGGCGATTTTTAAGAGGCTTTGCACAAGCGTTTCTATTCTGTCCAGCTCCTGTTCGCAGCGCATGGTGAAGTCGCGGATTGTCGGGAGGGTTTCGGCTTCTTCCTGTATAATGCCGTTGTAGATGCCTAGCGCGGCGAGGGGAGTTTTTAGCTGATGGGAGATGTCGGAGATGGTGTTTTTCAAAAATGCCTTTGATTTTGCTTCGTTTTCTGCGTGCGCACCCAGTATGGCGGCAAGGGAGTTGATTTCGTGGAACAGTCGGTATAGCTCGCCTTCCTCGTTACAGGCAATGCGGGCGTTTCGGTTTCCTGAAATGTAATCTGTGATTTGTGCGGTGGCAGCTTCGAGCAGTTTGTCCTGTTTTATGAAATATTGACAGCACGCTGCGAGAATTGCGGCTGCCATGATAAGGGCGGTTATCAGAATGCTGACTGCGGCATGTTCTTTTATGATGTACAGAGTGGCTATGGATACGAATAAGAACATCAGTACGCATAGCAGGATTGTTTCAAAAAGAAACTTTATGTTTTTGTTTGTCAGTATTTTCATTTCGATTCTTTTTCCTTCATTTTTAACATTATTAACCTGTACTATTCCATTTGTAGCCCATGCGGCGCACGGTGATAATCCGTTTAGGGGCGCTTAGTTCGTCCTCTATTTTGGTGCGCAGTCTGCGGATATATACAGTGAGTGTGTTGTTGTCCACAAAATTACCGCTGCTATCCCATAGTCTGCCTAAAATCTGCCCAGGGGACAGCACGATGTCGGGATTTTCCATAAAAAAGCATAAGAGCTTATATTCACCTGCGGTCAGGTCTAGCTCTGTGTCGTTTTTGTATACTTTTCCTTTTAAGCGATCTACCCGTATCCCGCCGGAGATAAGCTGTGTGTCTTTTTCGGAAAAGTTGCTGCTGCGGCGCAGGAGGGCGTTGATGCGCGACATTAGGACGGCAAGCTTGAAGGGTTTTGTGATGTAGTCATCGCCGCCGATGTCGAGTCCCATAATGATGTTGGTTTCCTCGTCTGCGGCAGTCAGGAAAATGATCGGAACGTTTGAGGTTTGGCGTATTTTGGTGCAGATGTCAAAGCCGGAACCGTCGGGGAGAGATACGTCCAGGATTACCATGTCGAAGCGGTTGTCTGTCCATATAGTGTCGGCTTCTGCAGCGGTGCGGGCGACGGTTATTTCGTAGCCTTGTTTTTGGATTGCGAAGGATAATCCGCTGATTAGGCTTAGGTCGTCTTCGATTAGTAGAATGTGTTTCATGTGTTGGTTACCTTTCTGTGGAATGTCTGTTTTTACTATATACGGAAAGTGGGGAGATTACAAGTAGTATGAGGATCATAACAATATACTTGCAAATTTTCTCTTCTATTATCATAATATACTTATAAAATAGTCTATTCTAATATCAAAGTATACTTTATATTTTATACAGGAATAATGTTATTATGGAGGAAATCTATGTCTATTGTAAGTGATGAACAAGTTATTAAGGTATTACGGCAATATAATCCATGGTGGAGAACTGCTTCTGCCATTAAGGACGAGGTCAAGCCACAGAAACGTCTTGCCTTTTATGAAGCGCTTAAAATGCTGAAGCATAACAATATTCGTCGTTTTGTCGTGCTCTCGGGCGTCAGGCGCGTGGGGAAAACAACGATTCTGTATCAAATGATTGACCATCTGATAGCGGAAGGCGTTTGTCCGAAAAATATTTTATACGCAACCTTTGACAATCCTGTTTTGAAGCTTGTCGATGTGGAAAAAGTATTGTCCATTTATGAGCTTCTATATCCGATTGAGGGCACGCGTTATCTCTTTCTTGATGAAATAGAGTACACCCGTGATTGGGAGCTTTGGATGAAGGTCATTTATGACAGCAGGAAGGATATTCGTCTGATTGCGACAGGTTCGGCAAGCCCTGTTTTGGAAAAAGGCGCGACGGACAGCGGTACGGGCAGATGGAGTGTTTTGAAAATTCCTACAATGTCGTTTTATGAATACTGCCGTCTGCTTGCGTTGGAGGAGCCTGCGCTTTCGGATGGCTTTAAACTCTCGGAGCTTGTAAAGCTGAATACAGTGGAGGTTGGTGATTTGATAAGCCGTTTTGCGCCTTTGCAAAATCATTTTAACCGCTATTTGACAATCGGCGGTTTCCCGGAACTTGTATTGTCTGATGATGATATTTATGCGCAGAGAATGCTACGTGAAGATGTGGTGGATAAGGTGATTAAGCGCGATGTGTTGACGTTATTCAATATCCGCAATCCCTTGTTAATGGAAAAACTGTTTTTATATTTATGCATGAACGCAACGGAAATTTTCAATGCGTCAACTGCCTCAAAGGATCTGGAAAATGTTTCTGTCGCAACGATTGCCGGCTATATTGAAGCATTGGAAATGTCCAATCTCATTTACTCGTCAAAACCAATGAATGTCGGAAGCAAGGGCGCATTGAAGGGAAAACCGAAAATCTTTATTGCCGATGCCGCAATCCGTAACGCTGTGCTGATGGTTGACGATATTTTGTCAGATGAGAAGGAGCTTGGCGCAATTGTGGAAACTGCAGTATACAAGCATATTGTGTCTTTTTACCAGAGCAGTACGGCGCAGATTGGATATTTTAGAAAGGCGAAGGATAATCAGAAGAAGGTTGATGTGGTCATTGAGCTTCCCCGTCAGAAAATTCTCTGTGAGGTGAAATACCGCAATAACTCCCATATAGGGGCTGCTGACGCGATTGTTGAATTATGTCAGGATAAAACGTCCAAGGTGACGAATGCGTTTTTGGTTACGAAACGGTTAGAGGATTTCGGGGTTGTACAGCATGATACGGCTGTGCCGATTTTTCGTGTTCCTGCGATTGCTTTTCTTTATCTGTTGGGGAAGGCCGAGGCGCAGGGGTGGAATGGAAAATTGTAATTCTTTCGTTTGGTTTCTGCCCTGCAGCAAGTCAATTGGCAGGGCAGAAAATTTGCTAAAAACGGATTGTCAAATCAATCATCAAATCAAACTTGCCGCCCCAATCATTCCGGCTCTGTTGCCGAGCGCGGCCATTGCGAGTTCGGGCAGTTCGCTTTTTTCCTTGCCGAAGCACCCTTCCTTCATCATTTCGTATAGCGGTTCCGTAAGCGTCTTTCCCTGTGCGGAGAGTCCACCGCCTAGGAGGACAAGCTGTGGGCGGAAGATGTTGACAAAGTTTACGATTCCAATACCTAATCTGCGAATATATAAATCAACAATTTCTTTTAACGCGTTGTCGCCGTTTTGTGCTGCGTCGAAAATTTCCTGTGGTGTCAGGTCTTTTCCTGTTGCGCGTTTGGCGTCCCTGACAAGTGCGGTTGCGGACGCGTATGCCTCCAAGCAGCCTTTTCTGCCGCAGGTGCAAGGCTCGCCGTCTTCCACGATGACGATGTGTCCAAGCTCGCTGCCGCCGACTGCCTTTCCGGTGAAAATGTTTCCGTCAAGAATAATTCCGCCGCCGACGCCTGTGCCCAGTGTCAACATAATCACGTCCTGATAATCCTTGCCTGCTCCTGCGACTGCCTCGCCCAAAGCGGCGCAGTCAGCGTCATTGGCGATACGGATTGGAAGCGGGAAGTATTCTGATAATTGTTTCACAATCGCAACGTTTTCCCATTCGATATTATTGGAATAGCGCACGACGCCGTTTTTGCGGTCAATCGTTCCCGGCACGCCAACGCCCACGCCAACACACTGGTCAAAGGAAATGCCTTGTTTTTTCAAGAGCGCAAGCGTTGTTTCGGCGATTTGCGCTATGACTGCTTCGGGTGCGCGCGATGCGTCGGTTTTGATGGTTTCGCTGACGATGATTTTTTGATGAATGTCCACCAAACCGATTTTCGTATCCGTTCCGCCGATGTCAATGCCAATACGAACGGGCGCGGCTTTTTCGCGGATTGTCGTAATCAGCGCGTCGCAGGAGCCTTCAATGGTGTAATTTCCGCTGCCTGCGGTCAGAAAGAAGCTGTCGCCTTTTTGGAACGTAAGCTGCTCTTTGTCGTCTGAAATCGTGCCTTTTCCGTCCAAAAACAAAATACTTGCAAAGGATTCTTCCGAAACGTTTCCTTCCATTTTTTTCATGACTTTTCCATCCAAATTAAGCTTATCGACCGTAAAATAATCACAGTCAGCGACGTGCGGATAGCTGCTTTTATCCTTTACAATCGGGACGCGGTTTGTCACGGCTAACGCTTTTTCAATGTGCAAATCGCGCTTTTTTCCGTCCTTTCCGACGCGTCCATAGTCATATACGCGGTAAGTTACGTTGGAATTTTGCTGGATTTCGGCGATTAAAATGTTTTTGCCAATCGCATGGATTGTTCCCGACTCGATAAAGAGCACATCGCCCTTTTGCACGGGAACGGCGTTGAGCACCTCCAGCAAAGTGTCTTCCTCAATGCGCTTTTCAAATTCTTCCTTGCTGATTTCCTGCTTGAAGCCATAGTACAAAAATGCGTCTTTTCCGGCGTCCATGACGTACCACATTTCCGTTTTGCCGTACTGCCCTTCGTTTTCCAGCGCGTAACGGTTGTCGGGATGGACTTGTATGGACAGATTGTCTTTTGCGTCGATAAATTTCGACAAAATCGGAAAGTCACGGAAACGGCGGCAGTGCGTGCCTAAGACTTCTTTTCCTTCGCCGTCGATATATTGCTGCAGTGTTTTGCCTGCGTAAGCCCCGTTTACGATGTAAGACGGACCGTCGGGATGGCAGGACAGCTCCCACGTCTCCGCAAGCACGTCTCCGTCATATGCTTTTCCATACTCTTCTTTCAGCCTGTTTCCGCCCCAAAGATAATCCTTGCAGCTTGGTTTTAATTTTAAAATGCTCATCTTTATGAACCATGCTCCTTTCAAAATCTGCAGGCTTGGGGCGTAACGCACAAGCTTGCTTTGCTATTTTTTTAACAATAACGCTCCGTTGCTTTGAATGACATCGCGGTACCAGTACGCAGAATCCTTCATAATCCGCTCCTGCGTTCTGTAATCCACGTAAATCAGCCCAAAACGTTCTGAATATCCTTTTGCCCACTCAAAATTGTCCATTAGTGACCACTGGAAATAACCGCGCAGGTCGATTTCGTCGGCGGCACGGCTCAGCGCGCCTAAATATCTTGCAAGAAAGTCAATGCGGTTTGGGTCATGCACTTTGCCGTCAAGTGAAACCACGTCATGGCAGGACAGACCGTTTTCCGTGATGTAAAGCGGCGTTTTGTAACGCTCATACAGAAATTTCGGTCCCCAGTAGAGCGCCTCGGGCGTGACGGGCCAGTCGATTGCCGTCTTGGGGAAACCGTCATAGCGTTTCACTTCCTCAGGCTTTTGGTCCGCACCCATGCGAAAGCACCTGCCGTTGTAGATGTTTTGTCCGTAAATGTCAATCGGCTCTGAAATCAACTTCATATCGTCGTCGGTAATGCGGGGAAGGTACGGCTCATAGCGTTTTAAGCCCTCCTCGGGATAGTGTCCGAAAAAGACGGGATCGGAAAACCATGTCACGTTCCATGTCCAGTTTCCGGCATCCTGCGGAAGAGAAAACAGCGCTTGTCTTGCCGCTTCAACATCTTCCGGCTTGTCCGTTTCGGGGTAACAAATGCCTGCGGTGGGCGCGTAGCCGATTTGCAGCTTCTGCCTGCCGTATTGGCGCAGCATTTGCACTGCCCTTCCGTGCGCTTTTAAGGCGTTGTGCGCAATCTCGAAGGTGTCGCGCAGAGGCGCTTTTAGTCCCGGCGCATGCTCGCCCCGCAAAAATCCTAAGCCGACAAAGCACTGTGGCTCGTTGAGTGTAAAAAAGTGCGTTACCCTGTCGCTGAAGCGCTGCGCCACAAGCTTTGCGTATTCGCCAAACCACTCGACAATCTGCGGATTCAGCCAGCCACCGCGTTTGTATAATTCATAGGGCAGTTCCCAGTGGTAAAGTGTCAGATACGGTTCAATGCCGTTTGCAAGCAGCTCGTCAATCAGCGCATTGTAGAACGCAACGCCCGGTTCGTTGACGCGCCCTGTGCCTTCGGGCAGCACACGCGACCAGTCCACGGAAAAGCGATATGCCTTTAAGCCCATTTCTTTCATGAGTTTTACGTCCTCGCGGTAACGATGATAATGATCACACGCCGTTTCTCCGGTATGCCCTTCAAAGATACGATTTGGCTCTTTTGTGTAAACGTCCCAAATGTGTTCGCCCTTTCCTTCTTCCCGAACCGCTCCTTCTATCTGATATGCGCTTGTCGCCGCGCCCCATGCAAAATTTTTTTGAAATGCCATTGTTCTTCTACCTCCGATTTTTATGCAACGATAAGGGACAGTATGTAAAATGGAGTTGCCTGCACATTTTTGAATGTGTCTGTTATCGTTATTTCTATCCTATGCTCTTTGTATTCTCCGTGGTGAAGTACAGGCTCTAAGGCAAGGCAGTCGCCCCAATCCTCGTCAAAGCTGCCGTCGAGGATTACTGCATGTTTGCTATCGCCGTCTAAAACAACGGCTGCGCACAGTGAAGGTCTTTTTATGGTCCTTCGGTACTGGACAGCAATACAGGAGCAGGTTACCTTAAATACGATTTTGTCGCCTGCCTTCTGACCAATCCAGCCGTTTTTAAAAAAGTCCAAATGTCCTGTTTTTTCCTGTGTGTCAGCACGAAAGCCGATAAGCTGCGGAGCGATTTCCCGAATGGTCAGACAGTTCGCGTGCTCATATGCATTGGCGGTCAAGGGATCAGGAAGGGGATTTGACGCCAACGTTTCTTCAATTCCTTCGTACATATGTGCCTTTACGTTCTCCAAAAACGTAATCAGCTCCGCCGCAACCAGCGCGTGTCCTTTGTCGTTTGGATGCAGTCCGTCCGGCGTCAGCTCTTCGCGCGTATACATTCCGGCATTCATGCTTTTGTACAGGGTATCTTTGATACTGACGTGTGGGATTTGATACCAATCGCCTACTTCATTATGAAAATCCTGTGCCGTTTTTCCGGTATCATAATAGACGTTATTGAGCAGAAGCACCGCAGGGTTGGAGTTCCATGCAAGGAGCGTTCGGATAACACCCTCGTAGGTTTCCTGAAAAAACACGTTTGCGTCATCGTTTACACTAAAGTCGACAATGACAACGTCCGGTTGATACATCAGAACATCAGTTTGTATACGTGCCGCGCCAAAATGCGACGTCGTTCCACCAATTCCGGCGTTTACGTAATGAAATACGGTGTTGGGAAATGCCTGTTTCCACCATGAAAATATAATATAAGCATAACAATTTTCCGGTTTGGTTGCAAGACTTCCCTGTGTAATGGAGCCGCCCAAAAATCCGATTGTCAGTTCCGCGCCGTCCTGCGCGCGCCGCATACAGTTTTTTAACCGTGCAAGACTTGTCATCATATATTGTCCCGCCTTTCTGCTTTTCCTTCGAAACAACATTCCGTTTTATCCCAATTCGGAATTTCTAACGTTTCGATATATGCCGCAAGCTCATCTGCCATTTCCTGCGCCTCCGGTATTCTCAGGTGTCCGGGAGTTGCGCTTCCGTTTCGCAAAAAAAGATACTGCGTAATCCGTTCATCCGCCATTTCCTGCACTGCCTGACCGATTGCCCTGTCCCATGCACTATCGTGGTTGAGCAGTGTAGTACAACAGATAATCACCGCGCTTGGATATGTCTTTCGCAGATTTTTCAGGAACTTTTTATAATGTGCCTTCCACTCCGCCGCCCGTGCACCGTTTTCGTCCTGTGCCATGTAATCAAACGGGTGGCTGTCGTTTTGCCCGAATGCCACAATGACCACATGGGGCTGATACTGTGAAAAGTCCCACTTTGTGGCAGCGCCCAACATCGGATTGTAATGTGTTTTGTCCCAAACATATTCCATTCCCACCGCCTTTGGTTCGCAGAACCACCCTGTTTTGTCCATCAGTGCAATGCCGCCCTGCGCAATGTCGTGGAGCTGCGCGTTTAAGGTTCTTGCCAAAATCCATGCGTAGGAATACCAACTGTTGGAGTATTCGCCGTTGTGCGGCGGGTCCGGTTTTCCCACATAGGAAACTGCCTCCGACACTTCGCCTGCGGATACGGAGTCGCCGTAGACTTCGATACGGCGGTCTAGTTGCGGCAAAGGATTGACAGTTTTTTCACATTTACCGATTTCCACGCCCAAAAATGCAAACTCGTGACATGCGTCCTGCCGCTTAAACAATAGAAATTCATGGATCTCGTTTGGCGTATCCACCTTGATTTCAAACACAGTCTCGCCCTCTTTTTCAAGCTGCAAAACGCCCTGTGTTCCGTCAAGGAAATAGCCTAGATAGTTATTCCAGTATACATTGTGATTGCGGATATAAAGCTTCAGCGTATTTCCGGTAAACCGCATTTTCACAGAGGAACACGGATAGATAAATACCGGCGCTTCGGGATTGTCCCAGTCAATTCTTCCGCAATAGGTAAGGTTTTCATGATTTGGCAGTATTCTCATATTCCGGCTCCTCTCTTCATTCTAACCCCCATGCAGTTGCCAAATTCCTGCGAATTTGTGCCCCTGCACAAATTTGCCATGTGAAATCTCTGATTTCACATTAGCGTCTTCCGATTTCCGTGTCAGACTGCGTTACCCTGCTATGGCTCTTGATATAGTCCGTGATTGCGTCAATTTCCGTAAACGCAAGCCCCACATAGCTGTCCGCGGCTCCGTAATATATTGCAATTCTGCCCGTTTCCGAATCATGGATTGTCGCACATGGAAAACATACATTCGGAACAAATCCACGCTCTTCATACCACTCCTCCGGCGTCAGCAGGAAATTTTCGCAACGGTATTTTACAATTGACGGATTGTCAATATCAAGGATTGCGCCGCCGATGGAATACACATACCCGTTGCAGGTGCCTGTCACGCCATGATAGAACAGCAGCCACCCTTCGCTGGTTTCAATCGGCGCTGCGCCGCCGCCGATTTTTACGGACTCCCACCACTCGTTGCTCTTGCCCATCAGATGTCTGTGCTTTCCCCAGTAAACCATGTCGGGACTTTCGCTGACAAATATATCGCCAAACGGTGTGTGCCCAGAGTCGGAAGGTCTGCTCAGCATAACGAAATTGCCATTAATCTTTCTCGGAAAAAGCACCGCATTTCTGTTAAACGGAAGGAACGGATTTTCGACACGCGTAAAGGTCTTAAAATCTGTTGTCTTTGCCATTCCGATTGCCGCGCCGTAAAAGTCCTGACACCAAATGATATAGTAAGTATCTTCGATTTTTACAAGACGGGGGTCGTATGCATAAATCGGCATAAAATCATTTCCATCCTCATCCACAAAGGGGATTTTCTGTTCGTCAAAATTCCAGTGAATGGCGTCCTCGCTGCGTCCAAGATAGATGTACGGAATGCCATTTGTCTGCTCGCCGCGGAATACACCGATAAATGCGCCCTCATAAGGGATAACCGCGCTGTTAAAAATGCGTGCAACACCTTTTACGGGGTTTCTTCCGATAATAGGATTCTCGTTATATCTCCATACTGGAGCGTCGCCTGCTCCGTTTACAATCCCGTCCGCCCTGTCCTGCCACGGCATATTCGGCACTGCGGGACTTATCATTTTTACCTTGCTCATATTAATAATGTTACTCCTTTCCAGCTCTGTCATAACTTCAAATTTTTTTCTATCAGCGCACATCTTTGCTCCACGCATTTTACGGAACGAAGCATATCCTCAGGCGTGTTAAATACATAATCCACAAGCTTGGCAACCGTTGTCGTTGCCACATGCAGCCTTGTGTCACTTGACGCGTAGTAGATGTAAACATCGCCGTTCTCCCTTGCAATCGCACCATTTGTAAACACAACGTTTGACACGTCGCCTACCCGCTCGCTGCCCAAAGGCGCAATCAGAAAACCGCCCGGCTCTGCAATCACTTTGGACGGATTGTCAAGCGCGGTTGCAAACGCGTAAATGACATACCGAAGTCCTGCTGCCGTATTCCGCACACCATGCGCGATATGTATCCAGCCCTTTTCCGTTTTAATCGGCACTGCGCCCGCGCCGTTTTTCGCCTCCGTAATCGTGTGATATTTTCGTTTGCTTGTAATAATCTCCTCGTCAATGACCGCGTGCGTAATGTCGTCGCACAACCCGAAGCCAACACCGCCGCCACTTCCCGTATCTATAAAATCGTCCATCGGTCTTGTGTAAAACGCGTACTTTCCGTTTACAAACTCAGGGTGAAGCGTCACGTTTCTTTGCTGCGGTGAGTTGAGTGTTTTCAAATTGTCAAGGCGTTCCCAAGTTTTTAGGTCCTTTGTCCTGACAATCCCTGCTGCCGCTACCGCCGCCGATAAGTCATTTACGGAAGTGTCCTTACTCTCCGAACAGAACACGCCGTAAATATAGCCGTCCTCATGCTTTGTCAGGCGCATATCGTAAACATTTGTTTCCTCCGGACACACGTCTTCCAATAAAATGGGATAATCCCAAAAACGGAACCCGTTGATACCGTTATCACTCTCCGCCACTGCGAAGAACGATTTCCGGTCATTCCCCTCAACCCTTGCCACCAAATAAAATTTGTCGTCCAGCTCAATCGCGCCCACGTTAAACACGCAGTTTACACCAATCCGTTCCATAAAATAGGGGTTTGTTTCCGGATTCATATCAAATTTCCAAAACGGAGGGATATGGTCCCGCGTCAGTACCGGATATTCATAGCGGTCATAAATACCGTTGTAGAAATCGGTTTTTTTGTTCTTGCGGTTGATGGTCTCCTCATACCGTTTCATTACCATTGCTTTGTTTTGTTCAAATACTGTACTCATTCTGCCGTCACTTCCTTTCCATATTAATTCTTTATACCTTGCAAATTTATTTTCAACTTTTATACCGCGACGCTGATTTCGGCGGATATGCGCTTTAGCACCTCAAAGCACATTCTGCCATTGTGATACGGGCATTTCCACGGCTCCACAATCGGCTTTGTCCTGTCGGGCGTACCGTCCGCCTGCACTCTCCAGTACCATTCCGTTCCTGCTTTATAACCTGCGCGTCTGTCAATCAAGTTCATCCTGATAAACTGCCAAACGTTTTGCGCTGCCTCAAGATATTTTTCCGCCCCGCTCTTTTCATATCCGTTCAGAAATCCTACCACCGTTTCCGCCTGAACCCACCAAACACGCCAGTTGTCCACCACGCCGCGCTCACATTCATTGGCAAGCGAAGCGCCGTTAAATGCCGTATGGTAAATCTGATTGGTCAAATCCTGCGTAATCGGCGCCATTTTCTTCTCATAAGCAGCATCGCCTAAAACAGCAACGCCGCGGTCCACAAGCCAAGCCGTTTCAATGTCGTGCCCATAAGAATGAAGGTCTATGATGCTGTTCCAGTTTTCGTCAAAAAACACTTCCTGACGGTGGAGCTTCGGATTATATACTTTTTGGGCAATCAAATCCATCATGCACCTGATTTTATCCCCGACTTCTTTTTTGCGGTCTACCCGGTACAACTCTGTATACGCCTCAAACACATGGAGAAGGGTATTCATTGTCTTTGACGCCATCACGCCGTTTTCCGAAAGCTTTTCGTTGTCAATCTCGTGAAATGACTCGTCAAACGCTTCCCGATATCCGAGCGCATCACGCATTTTGCCTTCTATTAAATCGTACAACTGATATGCCATTCTAAGCGCTTGTTTATCGCCGCTTGCCTCATAGTACGAGGACAGGGCGTAGATGGAAAACGCCTGATTATAGGTGTGCTTTAATGTCTCAACCGGCTTTCCGTCGTAGCTGACCGACCAGTATACGCCGCCGTTTGTCCAGTCCCAGCATGCGTCTTTCAAAAATTCAAAGCCGTGCCTTGCCTCATCCAAAAGGCTTTCGTCCTTTAAAAGGGTATATGCATTGGCAAAAAACCATGTAATACGACTGTTTAAAATACAGCCTTTGACTGCTTTTGGATTTGGTGCAAGGTCATATCCGACCCATCCCGTATAGCCGCCAAATTCGTTGTCCCTTAAGCTTTTCCAAAAGGGTATCAAGTCCTCCCTGAGGTGGTTTCCCACCTCAAGGCTCATTTCCAGTTTTGTCATGTCAATCATCATGCTCCCTTCATAACTCGCTTGTGAAAAACGCTGTCCTTTGCGTTTTTCGAAACATTTAGAAACTCTTAGTCTGCGTCTAAATCGAATTTATTCGATTTGCAGACTTAGAGTTTCTTAATGTTTTTTAACCTTTCACTGCTCCCGCTGCCAGTCCGCCGTATACCTGCTTTTGGAAGATGATAAAAATAATTAAGATTGGTATAATTGTAATCAGCACGCCTGCGCAGATATAGTTGTACTGGTTTCCGTACGGTCCCGTAAAGGTGTAGAGCGCCGTCGAAATGGTCTTTAAATGCTTCGACTGCAAATACAGGTTCGACGCGTAATATTCGTTATAAACACCTACGCCTTTTAAAATCAGCGATGTCACAATCGCAGGCTTTAGTAGCGGAAGCAAAATTTTAAAATATACGCCGAAATAGGTACAACCGTCTATAATTGCCGATTCATCCAACGAAACCGGTAAATTCTCAAAGAACTGTAAGAATATGTAAATGGAAATAATATCCGTACCCATCAGACAAATCATATAGCCATACAGATGATTAATCAGTCCCAGGCTGTTCATAATCTGATAAATCGTAACCTGCATCGCAATACCCGGAAGCAGTGCGGCAAACATAAAGAGGTTTCTGATAATCCCATTGCCCTTGAATTGGAAGCGGTTGAGCACATAGGCAAGCATGGAGCCTGCGAAAATGGAAACCGTTAAAACCACAACCAAGACCAACGCTGTATTGAGAAAGCCTCGCAGCATATTTGCCTGTTCAAATGCTACCTTAAAGTTCTCAAAATAAAGGAAGTTTTTGGGGGGCTGCAATACAGAGGTCGTCTGATATTCGTCCGATGTCTTAAATGCCGTAAAGATACATACAAGCACTGGGATTAACGCCACAACCGTCGCACCGATGCACATCACATACTGGAATACGGAAAAAATGACGCCTGCCGGACTTTTCTTCTTACTTGTTTCCATTACGAATTCCTCCCTTCCTTTTTTACCTGTTTTTTCCTGCGTCTTACTGCCGCCCGCGACTCGTCGTTTGTTCCGTCGTCAAACACGTATGCGAAGAACAGCTTCTGTGCCACGGTACAGATGATAATGATGACAAGCAGCACGATTGCCATTGCGCTTGCAAGACCAACCTTCTGATTTTCATGCGCCAAGCGGTTCATGATGACGAAGTAAGTGCCGGTTCCCATTGTACCGTTTGTGATAACGTATGGCGGCTCGAATGCACTGAGCGAACCGCTGATTGACAAAATCAGGTTTAACACGACAATGGATTTAATGCTTGGTAAAATAATGTACTTAAACTGGTGCCATTTGTTTGCCCCGTCGAGCGACGCAGCCTCATAGAGGTCTGCGTCCACCGACATCATGGCGCCAAGGAATAATATCATGTTCTGCCCTGTATAGCGCCAAACGGATGTCGCCGCGAGAGAAATATTGTTAATGCGCGTATCCTGCAGCCAGTACGGAATGTCTTCCAATTCCACGCCGAAGAGCTGAATGAGCGTGTCAAGCACGAAGCCCCTTGCATAAAAGAACTTGAAGATAAAACCGATTGCAATACCGGAAATCAGGTAGGGGAAAAACATTGCTGCCTTGAAAACCCCTTCGCCCCTTACCTTAAAGACCATAATCGTCGCAAAGAACAGGGCAAGTGCAAGCTGCACTATGGCGCCGCCCATATAGTAAAGGCTGACCGCCAGTGACTTGAAAATCTCAGGTCTGTTAAATACTTCAATATAATTTTTCCACCCAACAAACGTACGTTTGCCAATATACTTCATATTATAAAAGCTGAACTGTACCATTTTGCCGAAGGGTATATATGTAAATACGAGCAGCAACAGCAACGGTACAAACATGAATGTGACGATTACCAAAAACCGCTGCACTTTTCTGCTATAAAACCATTCGCTAAACGTCTTTCCTTCCTTACCCATGTGTGAATCCTCCTTTGAACGTGCGGCATTTATTATAGTAAACAGCCTTGTTTTGTCGTTTACTGTGTGACTTCCACGTTGAGGCTTTCCTGCGCTGCTGCCCATTTTGCATTCCATTCGTCCATGATTTCATCCAGTGTCTTTGTGCCGTAAAGCGCTGCTTCAAGGATTTCACAGTCAGGATAATCGTTGTTGTTAATTCCGACCTCGCTCTCATTGTTTACATCATCAAACAAATCTTCCTCACCTTCGGGAGCCGCTATATTTGACAAAAGCGTAACGCCGTCAAATGCTTCCAAAACAGAAGGATACTAAAAAGCATAAGCTGACCTGCCGTCATAATATTTGGGGGTATACGCTTTGTTTTGTCAGCACGACAATGTTGGAATATTATACGGAAAAGATATTAATGCTTGGGAATTTTATTTACAGACTTGACAAGCACGCAGAGCTTCTTGCCGCATGGGAGAAGCTGCTCCACACAGATACGGACGACGAGCTGCATGGGATTATCCGCTCGCGGATACTGGTGGATTTTTTTGCACAGCTTTATTTGATTCAGTCTGCGGAGCGCACGGGGCTGTTTCATATTCCTTCGTATATCGCCGATATGCAGAGGCGGTTTAACGCGGAATATCATATGCCGTATTCGCTTGATGAGCTGGCGGAGGAATATCGCGTGAACAAGTTTCGGCTGTGCCGTGAGTTTGCGAAATATTATGAGGTTACGCCGATGCAATATTTGAATACTGTCCGCATGGAAAAGGCACGGGAGCTTTTACTGCATTCGGATAAAAAAGTTGTGGAAATCGGACAGCTTGTGGGGATTGAGAATGCGAATAGTTTTATTCGGCTGTTTAAAGAAAAGAACGGCGTCACTCCGTTGGCGTATCGGAGAAAGACGCCGGTTTTGTAGAAATTACACTTTTATGCAAGCTTTTGCAGCTTTTCGCTGTGCTCTGCAATTACTTTTTTCATAATCGCTATGTCCTGTTTTATCGCTTCGTAATCCTCTACGCTGTCTTTATATCTGTTAAAAGTTGACGTATAACAGGCTTCGATTGTATTGAGCCGTGGAATGGCATTATTTTCGAGCAAATCTACCTCGATGTGTTTCAGTCTGTTTTCAAGCGGTTTTAGCTTTGCGTCAAGCTTTGTATCCATCATTTCAGAAATTGCGAGCAGTAATTCATTATCGGTCATATTGTTATCACTTCCTTGTTGTGAATATTTATCGTAGTGTTGATTCAGTATATCATACATCAGGTGTAAAGTCTATTGAAAGTTATCTTTTAAAAACTCTTTGTTCAAAAAACACCCGCGCACGTTTCCCGCTCAATCAAGCTGCCGTTTACGATATGTACCGTCGGGCTGACAGTAGTGCCTTCAATCCGTTTGACAATGCAGGAAAGCGCAATTCGGGACATTTCCGCCATATCCACCGAATATGTCGTAATCTTGGAATCCCCGAACTCCGCATATAAATAGTCATCATAACCTGCCACGGAAATATCCTGCGGCACATGCAACCCTTTTTTCTCAAGCTGCCCAATCAGCAGATATGCCGTTACGTCATTGTTGCACGCAAACGCAGTCGGCATATCATGCGGCAGCTTTATTTCATAATCGTTGATACTGCCGCTGCCGTACTCCCTGTCCTTGATAATCCAGTCGGGGCGCGGCTCAATGCCGTTTTCCATCAGCGCCTTGCAGTAGCCGAAATATCTGTCGGTAATGCTCTCCGTATACATAATCGTTCCCACAAACGCAATATTCGTATGACCGTTTTTAATCAGATAATCCGTCACGCGGTACATGCCGTGAAAGCTTGCCGAAACCACGGAATCCACCTTCAGCTCATCATCATAAAAATCCATAAATACCATCGGAACTTTTTTATTCTGATAAAGCATTTTCAAATAATCCTTCTTTGGCTTTCCAAGAATAATAATGCCGTCCGCCTTCTGATTTTCCGTAATGAGCTTCGGGAGCACAAGGCTGTCCTCATCGTAGCCCGCGATAACCTCAAGCATGGAAAAGCAGCTTTGCTTGACCGTGCGCGTGGCAAGCTCCTGATACATTTTCCAGTAAAATGAGGCAAACCGCTCAAAATACCGTTCAAACGTCACCACGCCTATCGTATAGGATTTATTCTGATACGGCTTTGACGCATGAACAGGCGCGTACCCCATCTCATCAGCTACGGCTACGATTTTGGCGCGCATTTCCTCGCTGACGCCCTTTTGTCCCGAAAGCGCCTTTGACACCGTTACCACGCTGACACCCACCCTCTGCGCAATGTCCGCAAGCTTAACGGATTTGACCATAAAACCACCCCTCTTTTCCCTAGATCCGTATACCATAATTGCTTCGCAATTACGTTATATTTATGCCCATTCGGGCAAGTATAATGTCTATCGACATTATACCCCAGTCAGAGAAATCAGTCTTGCCCTGAAATCCCCCCGTAACTCCGAAATCAGAAGCCCTGCCTTCATAAGCGTATCGCCGCTGTACACCTTCGCTTCAATACTGTCTTCCTCTACAAATTCTACCGAGGTGGTTTCCACCTTATAATACCTGTCTTCGGCAAGTCCTTTCAGGCGGATGCATCTTGACTTTACGTTTGCCCTGCTCAAAACCTGTACATATGTTACAAGTGACTGACTTTGGTCCGCACTGACTACCTGCCAGCAATCGTATTCATGGTTTTGGGAATACGACGCGATGCGGTAGTAATCCCCTTCCCTGACAAGGTCGTTGTACTGATGATACATGGCAACCTGCGCAGGTATCCGTTCCCTGTCCGCCTGCGGTATTTTCGTCACATCCAATTCATAGCCGAACGTTCCCGCAAGCGCGACAATCCCTCTTGTTTCAAACGGCGTTACGCGCCCTACAATATGGTTGGGACAGTCGGACACATGCGCGCCAATTGTAGACAGCGGGTACAAAAGCGCCGTACCCTCCTGTATCGCAAGCCGCTCAATGGCATCCGTATCATCCGAGCACCATATCTGCGGACTGTAGTAGAGCATTCCCGGATCAAAACGCGCACCGCCGCTCGAACAGTTTTCCAGCAGCAAATGCGGAAAGTCCTTCGTAAGCCTGTCCTGCATTTGATAAAGAGCAAGCACATAACGGTGGAACAGCTCTCCCTGTCTGTCATCAGCAAGTCCATAACTTCCAAGGTCGCAAAGGTGCCTGTTCATGTCCCACTTGACATACTCTACATTAGCGCTTCGCAGCACCGACGCCATCTGCCCATAAATGCAGTCCACGACCTCCTGTCTTGACAAATCGAGCACAAACTGCTGCCTCGCCTCACTCGCAGGTCTTCCCGGAATAGCAATCGTCCAATCAGGGTGTGCCCTGTACAGATCAGAGTCCGCCGAAATCATCTCCGGCTCAAACCAAATCCCGAACTTCATGCCAAGCTGATTAATTTCGTCCACAAGATATTTTAAGCCGCCTTTTAACTTCGTTTCATTAACCTGCCAGTCGCCAAGCGCGCAGTTGTCGCCGTTTCGCCTGCCAAACCACCCGTCGTCCAACACAAACATTTCAATCCCAAGCTTTGCAGCCTCCCTTGCGATTGACAGCAGCTTTTCCGTGTCAAAATCAAAATAGGTAGCCTCCCAGTTATTGATTAAAACAGGTCTCTTTTTATCCTTGTATTCCCCGCGAATCAAATGCTTCCTGTAAAGTCTGTGGAACGCCGCAGTCATTCCGTCAAAGCCCTTGTCCGTGTAAACCATGACCACTTCCGGCGCCTGAAAGCTTTCACCGCAGTCCAGCTTCCAGCAAAAGTTTTCAGGGTGGATTCCCATTGACATGCGCACATAGTCAAACTGCGAAACCTCCGCCTGCGCACGGAAATTGCCTGAATACACGAAGTTCATGGCATAAACCTCGCCCTGCTCCTGCGTTGTGCTTTTGTCCACAAGCGCCAAAAACGGGTGGTCCTGATGGCTGGATACGCCCCTGATAGAACTTACGTTCTGCAATCCATATCCAAGTGTCTTGCGTTGGATATGCCGCTCCCTTGCCCAGCTTCCGTGCATGGAAACCATATCAAAATTCCGGTTATCCATGTCGATACAGGCAGAATACACCTTGGTGAGGAAAAAGTGCTGCGCGCCGGTATTTGTCACCCTTACACTCCGGGTTATCACATCCGTATCATAAAAGACCGTATATAACAGCTCAACCTGCATTCCGACATACTTGTCCTCACAAATGAGCTTTAACGTAGCACACTCGTCCGCCGCTCCGAACGTGGCAGGAAGTCCTTCCAATGCGGGTTTTCCCTCCATGATTTCATGGGATACGTAGGTAAGCATACAACCTGCATGACCTGACGCCGTGCGTACATTGATACAGCCCTCCCTGTAGTCACCTATGCCGTCTGAGGGGTACTCAAACGGGAAACAGTCGTAAAATGAGCAGCGTTCCCTGTTGTTTTTACTTGGGACATATGGCGCCTCTTCGGTTCTCAAAAGGTACTGCGCATCGTTTTCCTTTAGCTTTCTTCCATAGTAGATGTGCCCAACAAAATCTTCTTCGTCCACAAGTCCAATCATGTATGTCGTGTTTGGAGTGTCGAGTTTAAATGTGCGTGCTTCTTTATTATAGGTTATCATAATTTGCTCCTCCGTTGTTTTCATATAATAAAGCAAACCAATAAAATACGTTTCAGTTTTTATTACCATATCACTTTTAATTAAATTAATCAATTTTTTAAACTTAAAATTACTTTATTTTTACCTATTGCACAATTTTATTTGGCTAAATTTACCTAAATCTATTCTGCTTGCCCTAAACAGCAGAAAAGACATTTCCACTTTTGGAAATGCCTTTAAAAACACGTTGCTGTTCCCTAATTTCTGCTTTCTTTTTATTTTGATGCCTGTTCCTCACTTTCCAAATCCGCTAATATGCTTTCTAAAAACCGAAACTTTGTGTCCAAATCAATTTGATTTGTTGCAGTAACCGCAAATTGCAGCATCTCTTTTTCACTCCAGCCATTTCGTTTCCGAAACGATTCAGCCAGCTCGGAAAGCCTTCTTTGCTGATAATCCTCAATGATATATGTCAGCTCGTAAAATTTCTTTTGACAAATACTGTGTTTCTTCGCTAAAATTTTATTCTGGATTCTTACTTTTTTGTCTGCTATTTTCTTTAAAATTATAGTAGCTTTCCATGTTTTTTTCTTATTTTGTTTGATCAATACTGTTATTTCCTTTCCTCTTCTTTTGTGCACTCTAATTATAATATGCCGTCACTATGCCGTCAATAATAAATGTGACGGCATTTTAACAGTATAATGAAGTCATATTGCTGTTTACGCTGTCCACCGTGGAATTTACCGGTATTAAAACAGCTTAAGCAGCAACGAATTGCAAGGTATTTAAAGAGGTAGGAATATTATGATGCAAAAAATGTCAAAATTTACTGTGAGGGTCAACGAAGAAACCTTACAAAAATTCCGTTATGTCGCAGAATACAACGCACGTTCCGCCAACAGGGAATTGGAATATCTTATGAAAAGGCATATTGCTGAATTTGAGAAAAAACACGAAAAAATAATATTGAATGAATATTTTTAGTACTTAAGTACCATATACACCTTTTTAATATTATGTTAATTTAGGAAAAGAGTTTAGACGTCAGGCGGACGTTGTGCCCGTTTCTTTGTGCCTTATGTGCTTGCACTGCTTTATTCTGTCACATCTAAAGATCAAGAAAATCTGTTTTCCCTTACACTTCATGCTTAAAAAGGCAGCACACCCAAATCAAAGGCTCCCCTCTTATACGACACCCCGTTCGTCTCCGACAGGAATTTTACATAGCATAGTTTAAAAAGCATCACCGTCCGGAAGGAAAAACGGCAACGGCAGCCAATCAGAAGGAATCCCCTTTAACAAGTTATTCTCCCCCTTTTGTATTTCCATAAAATAGCGAGGCGTTGTCAACAGGCTGATTTTCTCCATATCAGACACCTTTAACACGCTCCACAGTTTTTTTATTTCATCGGAATTTATGACACATGTGTCATATTTCTTTCTCCATTCAACAAGAAAATCCAACACCCGCTCCGGACACAATAGTTTCATCTGATGCGATACGGACAGATTGTAATAAGCGCTTGCCCCTTCAAGCTGATTTATTTTGGAAATCTCATCCATACCGACGGAAAGTCCGATTTGCACCAGTCCCATTCCCTCCATAAAATCGCAAAGCATTCGCGGAATATCTGCGCTTTCTTCCAGCTCGAATTCCAATATATTTTTTTCATCATTCGACAAATTTATATACCCCACGGCGCGTTTCCCTTCCAACACTACATAGGTCGCTGCATGTCCGCTCTTCAAACACAGAAAAAACTGCTCCTGCGTCCTTGTTGTAACAGCCCTTCTCTGATACAATGCAAACAAAAATGGAATATATACACTCTCCCCATCAATCTCCTCAAAGCTATACCTGGGCGCACAAAGCGCTTCCTTTGGATAAAGCTCCTCGCAACGATGCCATAAATTACTAAGACGCATACTAAAGTTATACTTCACACCCGCATGTTCAAACCCATAGTTTCGATATCTGTGCCGGTTTCCGTCCAAAAGCATCAGATCAAATCCGTTTTTTTCTGCATCCTGCTCTGCCCTTTGCATAAGCTCTGTCAAATACCCCTTCCCCCTATGTTTGGGGTGGACAGCAACCGTTCCAATATATGCCGCCCTTATACTCATTTCACTCCCATTCAGTTTCATTGTAACCGGATAAACATCCAAAAGCGCCTTAATCTTCCCATCTGCTTCGATTGTATGGTGAACAGGAATATGGCAGTATTTCCTTGAATAAGCCTTTGGATAAAGCTCTTCAAAATCAATACTGCCATACTCCATGCTGAACACCATATTTGCAAAATCAAGAATATCTTGGTTTTCCATTCTGTATCAGCCTTTCCTTTTATTTATTTTATTTATTTTATTTCTTTTTTGCTACTGCCTTTGGTTTTGATGACTGCTTTGGCTTGTCCGCCTCTTCCGCTGTTTCCATGGCTTTGGAATCTGGTTCTGTTTCAGGAAAAATATCTTTCATGTTCAACTCTGCATAGCAAAGTGAACAGTGTCCATTAATTGCCGCACCATTACTTACCTGTATCGCTTTTGCCCTAATGTCACTGTCAACAATGGCTTTCTCCCCCACCGTAACGCATCCCTTTACGTCAAGCTTGCCTTGGATTGCACCGTCTATCACAAGGCTGTCTGCATAGATATCACCAAGTATCACTGTGTTATCACGCACAACTGCGCCCTGAATGCACTCAATCTTTCCTTCAATGAAAGAATCCTTTGTATACAGGTCATTTGCCTTGATATCACCCGTGACAGCTCCGCATATATTTACGCGGTCATTTGAATTGATGTTTCCGTTAATCTCCCCATACATCTCCAGCTTACCGTTAATATCAATGTTCCCGTTTATAACGGTTCCCTTTGGAATAACTGCTATTTCTCCATTTCCTGTTTCGCCAAAATTGTTCATTGAGTCTATACCCCTTCCTTTATATTTATTATTCTAATTTATATTAAATCCTATTTTATATCATAAATCAATATGAAATAAATATTTTCTCAAACTATTCCGTAACTGCTGCATCCTCCATCTTAAACACCTTCATGCTGTTATCAAGATTTTCAGAAGTTGCCATGATATTATCAACACCCGCCGCACATTCTGTCACAATATTCCCAATTTCCTGCATAGCAGCTGACGTTTCCTGTGTGCTCGCCGCGTTCTCCTCCGCAATTGCTGCAAGGCTTTGGACGGAAGTGAGCACATTTTCCTTCAGTCTGTTCAAATTGCCCATCTCTGTTTTAATATTATCCACAGCGCCCCGAACCTCTCCAATTTCCGAATTTAAACAGCCAAATACTTCTTTCGTATTATTCAGTTCATCATTCTGCTTATCAATTACCTCCGTGACATTTTTCATGGTATCCACGGTTGTATTGGAATTCATAATCAGCATTTCAATGATTTCCGTAATCTGACTTGCGGATTCTGCTGACTGCTCCGCCAGTTTCCTAATCTCATCCGCAACCACCGCAAAACCTTTTCCATGCTCACCTGCTCGTGCCGCCTCAATACTTGCATTCAGGGAAAGCAAGTTCGTTTGGTCCGCAATGTCTGTAATCACATCCGCCGCCGACTGAATATCCTGCGCAGATTTATTTGTCATATTTGTCTGTTCATATACAACGCCAAACGCGTTCTTTGTGTCATCGCTAATCTTAATCAGCTCTTTCAACGTCGCGTTAACACTTACATTGTATTCTTTCATCTTTTCTGTATTGCCGACTAACATATCTATATTTTGTGATGTGATGTCTATCGCATTACCCATTCTTTGCACTTCACTGCCTACGCTTGAAGTATTCTGCGCCTGATCCGTCGAGCTCTTTGCCATTTCCTCAACGGCACGGTCAACATTATTAATGTTACCCGTCATCTCCTGAAAAGATTCCGAGAAATTTGTCGATATACTGTCAAACTGACCTGTTGCACCCTTAATATTTAATACAATTCCCGTAAGATTCGTCACCAGTTTGTCAACTCCGATTGCAATGTCTCCCACCTCATCAGCACGCGCCATCAGTTTCTTTTTTACTTTAACATTCAGTCCTCCATCCGCTACATGGTTCAGCAACGCCACCGCATCTTTTATTCCGCCGGATATCAACTTTGCAACCGCAACAACAATAACAATTCCTATTATAAAGATAACAATGAGAACACCAAGACTTTTCATCATGCTTTGAGTATAGATACTATTAATCGTATCCTTCTTCAATCCTACGAAGGTCATTCCTATAATCTGATCACTGTTATACTGATAAAGCGGACAATACATTCCATAATACAATTCGCCCTCAATATTCATATCTTCATCATAGTAATCCTCCCCCTGCTGTACAACCTTTTCATAAATATCAGGATTTGCCTCCGTACCAACCAAACGGTTTCCATTCTGATCCACAAGACTTGTCGCCACTCGCAAATTATCATAGTAGACAGATACCTGAAGGTCTACCTCCTGACTGAAATTATCGAAAAACTGTGTATCATCACCGACATTTTTTCTGCCTTTATAAAACTTCCCGTTTGTATACATATATGTACCCACTGACATATTTCCGACTGACACCTCAAAGGCATACTGTGCCGCACTCAGCTCATGACGTACCATTGTTTCCGTAATGCCCCCGCACGCATCTTTAATGCCGTTCATCGCAACAAGAAACATCAGCAGCATGGGAACTGCCGCCATAATCAAAAGAACCTGCATGAGCTTTAGTCCCTTTCTTTTCATCATAATCACCCTTTCTCGTATACTATCTTAAGTCACTGTCTTTATAGTATCATATTTTGTGAAATTTTACAACAATTTAAAAGATTATCGTTTTATTTTTTGTCTACTTGTTACTGTTCACTCTATACCAGTATAAATAACTACAAATACGAATCCATATTTATAAAGACCTTATAAAGCCATAACACTTTCTGAATAAAGAGTTGCTACTTTCTCACATTTGTGTTACTATATAAGTAATATTCAGAATTTTGCAGCAATTGTATTCTATACAAAGGAGGATGCTATGTTTAACAAAAAAAATACTACACAAGCGGATAACGACAAACAACTTATGATGCAGGCTATGGAAAATATTATCAACGGCAGCTTTACACCCATTGACACATCTTCCTTTACCGATAAATCATATGCGGAAAAACTGAATCAGGTTATTTATACGTTCCTAAACGCAAACAATAATTTTGTAATGCGTCTGAATGAATCCATGCTGTCCATCGGCGACAGCGCTACGATTAAGAAAATGCTTGATCAGGTGAATGCACAAAATGTATCCATTCAGAGTATGAATGACTCGAGCCGCAACCTTCAGGAGTCTTTAAGCAAAATCTCCGATGAGGCAAACCATATCAAAGAAACGACAGAAAACGCGGTCAAGGTGTCACAGACGAGTATCGAACATGTGACAGAAACCATAAACGCTGTTGCGGACTCTGCGGCAGAGGTCAACAGCATTAACGATAAAGCACAGTTTTTCCATGATAAAATTACGGAAATCAGCAGCATTATCGGTATGATTAAAAAAATTTCAAGCCAAAGCAGTATGCTTGCTTTGAATGCTTCTATTGAAGCCGCAAGAGCCGGGGAATCCGGGAAGGGATTTGCCGTTGTTGCAAATCAGATGACGGAGCTTTCTAAAAATACATCACAGTCCGCAGAAACGATTGTAACTTATGTTGCCGAGCTACGCAGCAGTATCGAGGAGCTGATTCATCTCGTTGACAGCACGACAACACACCTTAATGAAAACAATGAAATGATGCAGCGTTCCGTGACGGATTTTAACACAATGACTGCACAAATGGATTTAATTAACGACAGTATTAGCAGCATTTATAATTCCGTAAATACACAGTCAGAGGTTACGGATTTGTTTGTGAAATCAATGGAGGACATTGCAGACAGCTACGCGACGCTTGGTGAAGACTGCACGAATACAGGAAAACATATGTACAAAATCAGCCGCTATATTGATACAGCAAGAAGCGACATGGCAAGAGGATTTTCGAATCTCTCTACACAGGACTGGCTACATGTATTTATGGTGGATCATTTAATTTTCACATGGCGCCTGTACAATAACCTTGCGCATTTTGAACACCTCAAAATTACACAGCTCAACAATCCAAAGGGTTGTAAATTCGGCAAATGGGCCAACTCACAGACTGACACACGGATTACTGAGAATCCGATTTTTAAGGATTTGGTAAAATATCACGATAACATTCATACATACGGTTGCGATTCCTGGTATGCTGCCGAGGACAATAACACTGCACTTGCATTGGAAAATTTCTCGAAAGCCTTAGAAAATTATAACAACTTTAGCGCCACAATGGAGAAATTTCAGAAGTATATGCGCAGTCTTGGATTTACGGACGTTACGAATGTTGTGGTTTTTAGCCCTTAATATAAAACGCTGCGGAATCTCCCGCAGCGTTCGTTTATGCACAGCCCCCGTGCAGATGAAATATGTCGCTAAGGCGACGCACGGGGCGCGCGGCGAGTAGGAGAGAAGGATATTCCCCTACTCGATTTGATATTACTTCCCTCTTAATAATTCTCAGCATGAACCTCAAAGTAAGCCTGTGGATGATTGCAAACCGGACAAACCTCCGGTGCCTTTGTGCCTACCACGATGTGTCCGCAGTTGCGGCACTCCCATACCTTAACCCCGCTCTTCTCAAACACGGCTGCAGTTTCGATATTCTTCAAAAGCGCACGGTAGCGCTCCTCATGGTGCTTCTCAATCTCCCCAACTGCTCTGAATTTTGCCGCAAGCTCGGGAAATCCCTCCGCCTCCGCTGTTTTTGCAAAATCTTCATACATGTCGGTCCACTCAAAGTTCTCGCCGTCTGCGGCTGCCGCCAAGTTGTCCGCCGTGCTGCCGATGCCCGCAAGCTCCTTAAACCACATCTTCGCATGCTCCTTCTCATTGTCGGCGGTTTTCAAAAAAATGGAAGAAATCTGCTCATATCCCTCTTTTTTTGCAACAGACGCAAAATATGTATATTTATTGCGCGCCTGTGACTCGCCTGCAAAAGCGGCTTCAAGGTTTTTCTCTGTCTGTGTTCCTGCATATTTGTTTGCCATCTTCATTGCTCCTTTTGCTATTTTTTGTCATACAGCATTTCCTTGCAAATCATGCCTGCAAATGTCATACTGTTATCATTCATTATATCTGTTTTTAGCATTTTGACAATTCTTTTTCAAAAAAAGGAACATAAAAATGAACCAAACATCGTTTGCAATGCTCTTATATACAGATGACATCACCAATCGTTGATTGGGTAAAACACGATACATGTATCATAAGCGCTGATTTCAGAAACTTTTTTGCGCGGAAATGAGGTCTTTTAATGAACGACAAAACAGACGAGCTGTTGGTTGCGCAGATAAAGCGCGGCGACCAAAATGCATTTGCACAGATTTATGAGAAGTACAGACCGTCAGTGTTTCGTACTGCCTGTCTGATTAGCGGGAATACCCAGGACGGGGAGGACATTACACAGGAGACTTTTGTTAAGGTTTTCACACACTGTACGGAGTTAAAATCAGATGCAATGTTCCGGTACTGGCTGTTTAAAATTTTAAACAGAACGGCATGGACTTTCTTAAACAGGAAAAAGGCAGAAGTGCCTGACGAGAACATTTTAGAAAAAGCCGACGCAAACTGCAATCCGCATACGGAGGAACTGTTTCTGAAAAAGGAGCGGCAAACGCAAGTTTATCAGGCTGTCATGCAGCTTGACTACAAGCTGCGGCTGGTCGTAATTCTTTATTACTACAATGAACTGACAACCAAACAAATTGCCAAGGTCACGGACTGCTATGAGGGAACGGTAAAATCAAGGCTTTTTACGGCTAGAAAGCGTCTGCGGCAATTACTTCCGGAAGGGGAGGATTTTCATGAAAAACAATCTGTTCGACAATCAAATTAAAAACGGTTTACAAGAGCAGGCAGCGCTTTTTCAGAGCACTACGGATACGGATATCGCATTTGAGAAAGTGATGCTTGAAGCCAGAGAACGCAAAAAACAATATTCTTTACATCAAGAAAGGGGAATAAGTATGAAACGGTTTACAATTAAGAAAGCAATTATCGCAACAGTCGCGGCAGTGATGGTGCTTGGCACGCTCACCGTTGCATCGGGCGGCATAGCAGGTATTCATTCGAGTTCAAGCGCACGTCTGGACTATACAAAATATACGGATTTGGCAACAGCGGAGAACCGTGTGGGCGTGACGACAGACGCCCCGCAAAGCTTTTCAAACGGCTATACCTTTAAGGGAATCAATATCAAAGACGTATCCTATGAAAACGAGGAGAATACCACCATTGACAGCTTCCAGTCAATTGCGGTGCGCTACAAGAACGGCTCTGACGAAGTGTCTTATGATGTCGAGCCAAGGCATATCCTTTCTGTTTATAATGACAGCATGGAGCATTTCGAGAAGGACGGAATCACCTATTATTACCACGCAGTACGCAATATGTGGGTCAGACCCGACTATAAGCCGACCGCTGAGGAGCAGGCACAGGTTGAGGCGGGCACGCTCAACATTGGCTACGGTGCTGATAAAACCTCTTACTCCGACAGCATGAGCGTTACATGGGAAAAGAATGGTCAGATGCGTCAGCTCTTCTGCATGGACGTTGACCTTTCGAAAGAGGAGTTTATCAATATGGCTCTTGAAATTCAGTAAAAAAATCGAGCGCCTGCGCTCGATTGCAAAAAGCTTCGCTTTTTGTTCATAACTGTCATTTGCTACATGCAGGGCGCGTCCTGTCTCCTTACGCGCCCTCATGTACTGTTTGTGGACACTATACTATATAAAATTTCAGAAAGAAAATGAGAGGCTGAAACTCTTTCTGTAATGACGGGGAGGTACTTATGAGAATAAAAAAGATAATCCTATTGTTCGGCGCTGTCTTCCTGTTGAATACAATGCTTACAGGATGCAGCAATGGTTCTGAATCTGCTGTTCAAACAGAAGAAAAACAGGCAGATGAAGCATTGCCGGGGGAATTGAATGATGTGCCGTTAAATGAAAATAACGAGAACGCAGAAGATTCACAGGAAAATGCAGCTGGAAAATGGCAGATTTTAGAACCCGATATTGCCGCTGCTGTTGATGCAGATTTTCTAGGGAAAGTTTGGAAGATTGAAGAGGACTCATTTTTTATCGCAGAAAAGAAAGTAAAAATTCTTGATGACGGTTCCTTATCGTACAGTTCTCCAAGCTCCAAAGCTGTTCTTCCTGATTCCCAGTTGATTCATGTGATTTTTGACGAGAATACCAGCTTTTATATGAAAACCATGGATGGAAACGAAGAGAGTCATGCATACAAGGAATGTGGATTTCAGGACTTAAAGGAACATATGTCTGTTGAAATGAAAGGCAGCTTTAAAAATGATACATTTTATCCCACGGAAATACGTTTTTTTTAACATACGAGGAGAATGATTATGAAAAGGAAATGGATGTTGATATTTATGATAGTGACGGTGACAGGCATGACCGCCTGTTCATCAGCTTCAAAAAAAGATGCAATATCTACCGAAACCAGTTCCCGACAGGAAACAGCTACAGAAGAAACTGCATCTGCAAAAACAACAGAAACAATTGATACAATAGTGCCAGCGCCAAAGATTGCGAAGGCGGATGAAAACGCTTCTATAGAAAATGATAAAAGCGAACTTTGTGATCCCATGGTCGGAATTGTCGAAAAATATGAGGACAATCTTATCACCATCAAAAATCCCGATGATGACATGCTCTACTATTTTTTCACAGAAAATGCCCAAATATTAGAAGGTTTTTCCACGGAAACTGCCCAACCGGCAGCCGAAAACTTCCCGATTACTGTGGGTGATAAGGTAGAGATTAGCTATCGGGGAACGCTTGATGATAAGGAACACCCAACGGAAGCTGTAAAAATTGTAGTGGTTCCGGTTCCATAATAAGGTCTGTCCGAACATCACAACAGGTTTTTCTTTTCCCAATTCCCCGTACGATACCAAACATATGATATCAGATAGTTCGCCGCCCACCCCATCGGCACCGCATACCAAATCAGCTCAATTCCCCAAATCGGGGAGCAGAGCTGAGCCACTGCCACGCGAATGCTCAGGTTCACGAGATTTGCAATCATGTAAACCTTAATATCTCCTGCACCTCTTAAAATTCCATCGGTTATCGCCTTAAATCCCAAAAATGAAAAGAACAGTCCGATAAACCGCAGATAATCCGTTCCGACTTGAAACGCCACCAGTGAGCTGTCCGCGTCCAAAAACGCCGAAACAATCGGATTATAAAAAAGCTGCGAAATAAAAACCAATACGGCGCCAAAGCCTATGATAATTCCATATGCCGCGTGATATCCCTGTCTGACGCGTTCCGGCTTTCCTGCACCGAGATTTTGCGCCGTGAACGTGGACATCGCATTTCCCGTCGCAATCATCGGCACAATACAGAGCGACTCCAACCGCATTCCCGCGGAATATCCTGCAAGCGCAGACGAGCCGAATCGGTTGACCGCCGACTGTGTGAGCAGCATACCGACGCTTACAATCGACTGCTGTATAATGGAAGGAATGGCGATTTTGACGCCTGTAACAAACATATCGCCGCGAAACTTGTCCACGGTTCCCTCAACCCGATAAGTCCTTAGCAAGCGCATCAATATGATAAACGAAACGATTGCCGCAATTCCCTGCGCAATCACGGTCGCAATCGCCGCGCCTTTGACACCAAGCCCAAGCCCGCCGACCATCCACAAATCCATGACAATATTTAATATGGAAGAAAAAATCAATAAGTAAAGCGGTATTTTCGATTTCCCGAGCGCATTGAAATTTGCGGACAGGATATTATACATAAACAAAAACGGCAGTCCGGCAAAATAAATCTGCAGGTAGAGCACTGCCTCGCCCATGATATTGTCAGGCGTTTTGAGCAGTTTGAGCACCGTAGGGTTGATGAGAAAACCCAAAACGGACAGCCAAATGCTGAATACCGCAAACGTAATCAGGAATGTGTAGACCGAACTTTTCATTTCTTTATGCTTGTCCGCGCCCAAATACTGGCTTGTGAGCACCGATGCGCCGATGCCGCCGCCAATCGCAATCATAATAAAGACAGTTGTAAACGAGTACGACGCCCCCACCGCCGCAAGCGCGTCTTCTCCTACATACTGACCGACGATAATCGAATCTGCCATGTTGTAAAACTGTTGGAACAGGTTTCCGATAATCATGGGCAGTGCAAAGAAAAATAAGCTGCGCGCAGGCGGCTGTGTTGTCAGGTTTGCTTTTGCGTTTTGTGCCATTTTTTCTTATTGTCCTCCCTGTTAATTTTCTTTAAGAATGTATGTTCTTTATCTTTTCGGCTACATACTGCCGCATTTTCGCCCGGATCTCATCAAACTGTCTATTGGTTTGCGCAAGCTCCGAATGAAAATCCATCAACTGTTCCAAATAGCCCTGCTCACACATGATTTTGGTGCTTACGGGGTAGACCAGTTCATATACGAGCGAGATATGCCCGACAACGTTGTCCACGGGCGTTTTCTTGAGTGCGCGCAGCACGGCGTGTTCTTCGTAAAATGCCTGCATTACTTCGGACGTGACGGTACAGTTTTTCAGCTCCTGTGTTGTTACATTATAGATTTCCTCAAGCGGGAATAAAATATTAACTTTTAAAATGTCAATTTTATCGGCATCGCGCAAAAGATCCGCGAACTTTTTTTCCCGCGCAGTGTAGCTTTCGGGAACGCGGTAGGCGCTGTGACAGCGGACCGCCTTTTCAAGGAGAATGTCCTCAGTATCGTCGTCAATATAGTCCCTGATTTTGTTTTCCTGAAATAAAATATCAGCGCCAAACTCAGCGTGATCAATGGACTGCGCGTCTACAAAGGTACTGAAACGCCGCAATTGCTCGAAGCATCCGACATCGTGCAACAGTCCGGTGAGCCATGCAATCTCTGCTTCGTCCCCGTCAAAACCGGAAGCCTTCGCAATTTGTTCACAAAGCGCGCATACCCTGTAAGTGTGCTCGATTTTGAGCCTCACTTTTTCGTCAGTTATGTTGTAATTTTTTACATACGTATTGAATGCATTGAGTGCTTTTTGTCTGTCGATTTTCATTAATGTCCTCATTTCCCAAAACTGGATAATCTAAAATTTCCGCTATGCCTGTGTGCATTCCAAAAGAAAAGCCAATAGTATGTACTATTGACTTTGAAAACAGCGCTACAAGGATTCGAACCTTGAAATGACGGAGTCAGAGTCCGTTGCCTTACCGTTTGGCGATAGCGCTATATGTTATTTTAGGAGTGCTTGTGTTTAGCACGTTATTTAGTATATAATACTTTTTTGAAAAATGCAAGTATTTTTTTACTTTATTTGTATATTTATTTGTATATTTTCCTTGAAAAAAGGAAGGGCATCTTGTTCCAAGACACCCTTTCTTTTTTTGCATTTCCCGATTATACCTCAAACATCAAATCTCCATATGTAGGAATCGGCCAAATCGTTCCGTCTACAATCATCTCAAGCTTATCAACAGGGGCACGGAGCGCGTCCATTGCATCCCGCACCGCATCCTTATAGTAGAATGCCTGTGCTTTTACGTCGTCCATTGCCGACGCCTTTGCCTCAACTTCTTTTAAGGTATTCAGCGCTTTCTTTGCCTCTGCGAGAAGTGCATCCACCTCGTTTAACACCTCAACCTGTGCCGCTGCCGTTGCACCTGCCTCTTTGACTGCCAAAATCGAATTTGCCAAATCACCCGCATATGACGCCACTGCCGGAAGAATGTCTTTTCCTGCCATGTCAATCATTGTCAGCGCCTCAATGTTAATCGTCTTTGCATAGGTTTCGTAGATAATCTCCTCACGCGACTCAAGCTCTACCTTTGTAAAAATGCCAAACTTCTCAAAAAGCTTCACTGCCTTTTCCGTAGTAAGTGTCGCCGCCGCTTCCACCATTGATTTAATATTGGGAAGACCCCTGCGTTCTGCCTCCGCTACCCATTCATCAGAATAACCGTTACCGTTAAACACAATCCTCTGATGCTTTGTCATGTATTCTTTAATGATATCATGAATCGCCTCGTCCTTATCTGCTGCGGCCTCAATCCTGTCAGCCGCCTCACAGAATGCCTCTGCGACAATCGCGTTCAGCGTGGTATTCGGGCTTGCGATGGAGTCCGCCGAACCGACCATACGGAACTCGAATTTATTTCCGGTAAACGCAAACGGCGATGTTCTGTTTCGGTCCGTTGCGTCCTTCTCAAAATCAGGAAGTGTTGATACTCCTGTTTCAAGCTTTCCGCCCTGTTTTACTTTTGCGGCATCGCCTGTTTCAACAAGCTGCTTCACAACGTCCTCCAGCTGATCCCCGAGGAAAATCGAAATGATTGCCGGAGGCGCCTCATTCGCGCCAAGTCTGTGGTCATTTCCGACATCCGCCGCTGACTGACGCAGCAAATCAGCATGTATATCAACCGCCTTCATAATGCATGCAAGCACCAGGAGGAAACGTATGTTCTTATTCGGTGTATTGCCCGGATCGAGAAGGTTGACTCCAGTATCCGTCGTAATTGACCAATTGTCGTGCTTACCGGAACCATTTACGCCCTTGTATGGCTTTTCATGCAGCAGACATCTAAGGTCGTGCTTGTAAGCAACGCGCTTCATTGTTTCCATGACAAGCTGGTTGTGGTCTACCGCAATGTTTGCCGTTTCATAAATCGGAGCCAGCTCATGCTGTGCGGGCGCAACCTCATTGTGCTGCGTCTTTGCCGTCACGCCAAGCTTCCAAAGCTCCACGTTTAAGTCCTTCATGTATGCACCGACGCGCTCCTTGATAACACCAAAGTAGTGATCCTCCATCTCCTGCCCTTTCGGAGGAAGTGCGCCAAAAAGCGTGCGTCCCGCAAACATCAGGTCTTTTCTCTGCATATACAAATCCTTATCCACAAGGAAATATTCCTGCTCCGGTCCTACCGACGCGGTCACCTTTGTCGCCTCCGTATCTCCGAACAATTTTACGATACGCAGCGCCTGCTCACTCAACGCTTCCATTGAACGAAGGAGCGGCGTCTTTTTATCGAGCGCCTCGCCTGTATAGGAACAAAACGCCGTCGGAATGCAAAGTATCGTGCCGCAGCCTGACTCTTTTAAAAATGCAGGCGACGTGATGTCCCACGCGGTGTAGCCTCTTGCCTCGAATGTCGCACGCAGACCGCCAGAAGGGAATGACGACGCGTCCGGCTCACCTTTAATCAGCTCCTTACCCGAAAACTCCATCAGCATCTTTCCTTCGTCGTCGGGGTGCGATACAAAGGAGTCATGCTTCTCCGCGGTGATTCCTGTCAGCGGCTGGAACCAGTGTGTATAATGCGTTGCACCATTCTCGACAGCCCAGTCTTTCATTTCCTTTGCCACGACATCCGCCGCAGCCATTGAAAGCTCGCCGCCCTGTTCCATGACCTTTTTTACTTCCTGAAATACCTTTTTCGGAAGTCTCTCTTTCATCTTTGTAATGGTAAAAACCTTTTCCCCAAAGATACTTTCCACATTCAATAATTCGCTCATTTTTATAACCTTGCTCCTTTCACAGTCTGCGAGTCCGGGCTGCTAAGCACAACCTTTCCTCCCCACTTTTTTGTGCACCATGAGATTCCCGCCTTACGATGTATGTTATGGTGTATGTTTCATGCGTCATACCGTTCAGCTTCATGAAAAAAAAGAGTTCCAAAAAAAAGATATTATTCTTTTTTGGAACACCTTCGTTCACGATATCCTGAATATATAGTTTTGAATTTAAATTCTTTAGGCAAGCAATCTATTATAGAATTGCCTCGCCTTACTTTTCTTAAAATAATATATCTATTCAAAAAAATCAAGACTTTTATAAAAATTTTCGCAGCATTTGCTCCTTTTTCTGCATATTGCATATATAATATTTTTTAATTATTTTATTTTTGTTAAAAAGTACTATCTTGTTTTTCTCTTATCTCATCTATAATAATTAAAATCGTCTTTCGATGCGGCATGTTTCTTTTCAATGCTGCCAAGCACGCCTAAAATCCCCGTAATAAAAAACAGAAGCCCTTTATACCACATACTTTCCTTTTCATTTGGATCAATTATTTTTAATTGGTATTTTTCCGAAACCATTTGACCAAGCTTCGCCGTATCGCGGATACCGGTACAATAAATCAGTCCTTCCATAACAGAATCATTGTACACCTCTTGGAATTTTAACCTTTCAATTCTTCCGTATACATGATATGTTTTTGTTTCACCGTCAATGAGCTGTTGCACCTCCTGCTGAAATTCAGGCGGCACGACTAAAGATATGTAATATTCTTTGTCTTCCCCCGTCGTGACAAAGTAATGGTTATCCATGGTATACGCGTCGGTAAAGCAGACGGGAGAATATCCTTCGTGCAAGAGTCCTTTGTGATAGCTTTTCAATAACAGTTCCAAAGAGATATCATATTCGATACAGTCTCCCAAGTGTATTTGCGACTTGTCATAAGCATGTTTTACATGAATTCTTTGCTGCTGCCTGATCAGCCCTTTCACCATAACTATGCCACCGAGAATACAAATCAGAAAGAAAACGATTGTAAATTTAGAAATATAAACTGTATATGTGAATTTTTTCACAAATTCTCCTCCGAAAGTTTTTAATTAACACTTTTTCTGCGCTTCCGTCCGCAGAATATCATACTGCTCCGCCTTCTCGCTCAGCTCCACATACAACACCTGCTTCGCATGCGGGCAGCTCTCAACCGCCTCACCGTCCTCATTATACATCGCAAGCACCTTCGCGCCGACATTTCTCCCATCCGGCTTCATCAGCTCTATCACATCGCCCACACAAAACTTATTCTTCTGCTCAAACCGCGCAAAGCCCCGTTCATCAACGAAATCAACCATTCCCAAATAAACCGCCTCGTTGACATACGTGCTGCTGTCATAAATCTGCGAATTTTCATCAGGCTTGCCAAAATAAAATCCCGTTGAAAACTGCCTGTACGTGCATTTTCCGATTTCCGTCCTGTACCACTCCATATTTGTATGGTACTTCTCCTCCGATTCAAAAAAATCGTCAATCGCCTTCCTGTAAGTCCGGGCCACACACGCCACATACAACGCAGTTTTCATGCGCCCCTCTATCTTAACGCTGTCAATCCCCGCCGCCACAAGCTCCGGAACATGCTCAATCATGCACAAATCCTTCGAGTTAAAAATAAAAGTCCCCCGCTCATTCTCATAAACAGGAAAATACTCGCCCGGTCTTTGCTCCTCCATAACGGCATACTTCCAGCGGCACGGGTGCGTGCACGCACCGCGGTTTGCATCCCTGCCCGTGAAATAGCTTGACAGCAGGCAGCGCCCCGAATAGGAAATGCACATGGCACCATGAATAAAGCTTTCAATTTCCATCTCCTGCGGAATATTGTCCCGAATTTGCCTGATTTCCGTAAGCGACAGCTCACGCGCTGACACAACACGTTTCGCGCCCTGCTGCCACCAAAATTGATACGTCTGATAATTTGTATTGTTTGCCTGTGTCGAAATATGAATGTCAATTTCAGGACAGACTTCCTTCGCAATCATAAACATTCCCGGATCGGAAATAATCAGCGCGTCCGGCTTTAATGCCTTCAGCTCTTCAAAATACCTGTGCGCACCCTCTAAGTCCCCGTTGTGCGCGAGAATATTCGCTGTCACGTACACCTTCACATTCTGCGCATGTGCAAACGCAATCCCCTCCGCCATATCCTCCGGTGAAAAGTTCTTCGCTTTCGCGCGCAGTCCAAATGCCTCTCCACCGATGTAAACAGCATCCGCTCCAAATACCACTGCCGTTTTCAATACCTCCAAACTGCTTGCAGGCACCAAAAGCTCCGGTTTTCCATGTCTTTTATTGTTCATTTTTATCCTCCATTTGACGGCGGACGGAAAGGGTCACCCCGTCCGCAATTGGCAGAATCATCGTTTCCAACGCGTCATTATGCGTCAGCGCATAGAGATATTCCCGCATCCGATTGTGAATCGTACGGTTCCTGCGCGTCACCGCATACTTCGACTCCAACAGCTCGCCTTCCTGTAAAATATTGTCGGACACCAAAATCCCTCTTGGCGCAAGAAGACGCAGAATATCCGGCAGAAAATGAATATACTGCCCCTTTGCCGCATCCATAAAAATCAAATCATACGCCCTGTCGTCCGAAATCCCGCACAGGAGTTCTGTGGCATCTCCCTCGAGAAGCGTAATTTCGTTCTCTTTTCCGTATTTGATAAAATTTTCCCTTGCAATTGGTATCCGCTTTTCGTACTTTTCTATCGTTGTAATGTGACACCCCTTAGGTGCGTATTCGCTCATCCATAACGCAGAAAAACCAATTGCCGTACCTACCTCAAGAATGCGCATGGGCTTTCCCCATGTAATCAGCAGCCTTAAAAGGCTCTGCATCTGAGGTCTGATAATCGGCACATTGGTTTCCAGCGAATACTGTTCCAATTCTTTTAGGTACTGCGGTTTCTCTTGGTCAAAGGAATGGATAAAGGTCAGCATCCGCTCATCTGTCATTGGTCTTCTTCCTCCTCCACATGGCAGAGTACCTCAAGCATCTCCTCCGTGTTCATTGCAGTGCTCAGCTCATACGTTCCCGGTTGTATCTTCCCCTTATAATCATCCGAAAGCTGTTCCTGAATATAAAACACATAGGAACTTTTTATCAGCCCCTTCTCCTCCAACTCCTTGGACAGTTCACGGCTGCTTTTCCCTTCCGTAACCACAACACTTACAATCCTGCCCTCGCCTTCACTCACAGGCAAATCCGCAAACACCTGGTATCCGAAATCATAAGCGCTGACTGCCAAACGGAACACCGCAATAATGATTACGACCGCCGCTGCTGTTTTTATAATCATGGCTGATATCGCTCCTAAAAGCTGTTTTGCATTCATATAATAACTATACTCCTTATATTTCCATTATAATCGGTAAAATCATCGGACGCCTCTTTGTCTTTTTCCACACAAAGTCACTCAGTGTATCCTTAATGGTTCCCTTAATCTTGCCCCAATCCGTAATGTTTTTCTTCAGACAGTTCAGCACCGCCTTCTCAATCAGCTTGTGCGCCTCCTCCAAAAGCGCGTCGGACTCCTTAACGTACACAAAGCCTCTTGACACAATGTCCGGACCTGCAAGAAGCTCACCCGTTGCAGAGTCGAGCGACAATACGACAATCAAAATTCCATCCTCCGCAAGGTGCTGTCTGTCGCGCAAAACCACATTCCCGACATCTCCTACGCCAAGTCCGTCCACAAGTACCGCACCCACAGGAACCTTGTCCACAATCTGCGCACTGTCCGCATCAAGCGCAAGGACATCTCCTGACTGGAGAATAAATACCTCATCCTTATCATATCCCAGCTCCATCGCAATCTTAGCCTGTGCCTTGAGATGCTTGTACTCACCATGCACCGGCACTGCATATTTCGGCTTGGTAAGCGTGTAAATCAGCTTAATCTCCTCCTGGCAGGCATGACCGGAAACGTGTGTTTCCTGAAAAATAACATCCGCTCCCTTTTTAAAAAGTTCATTAATCACTCTTGTAACCGCTTTCTCATTTCCCGGAATCGGGCTTGAGGAAAAGATTACCGTATCACCCTTTCCTATGGTAATGCGCTTATGCATACCGTTTGCCATGCGGCTCAATGCCGCCATACTCTCTCCCTGGCTTCCCGTCGTGATAATAACCGTCTTGTCACGCGGATAATTTTTTAACCGTTCAATATCTATCAGCGTGTTGTCGGGAATGCTGATACGGTTTAAGCCGGACGCTGTTTCAATGATATTCACCATGCTGCGCCCCTCCACGACAACCTTTCTGCCAAACTTATAAGCAGTATTGATAATCTGCTGCACCCTGTCCACATTGGATGCAAACGTTGCGATAATAATACGCGTTTTTTTGTGTTCCTCAAATAATGTATCGAACACATGTCCGAGCTTTTTCTCAGACGGCGTAAACCCTGCGCGCTCCGCATTCGTAGAATCACACATCAGCGCAAGCACGCCTTTTTTCCCAAGCTCCGCAAAACGCTGTAAATCAATCGCGTCACCATACACCGGTGTGTAGTCCACCTTAAAGTCGCCTGTGTGTACGACGATTCCTGCGGGAGAATAAATTGCAAGTGCTGCTGCATCTACAATGCTGTGATTCGTCTTGATAAATTCAATCCGGAAACAGCCTAAATTGATGTTCTGCCCAAATTTTACAACTTTTCTGCGCACATTGTGAATCAGATTGTGCTCCTCTAACTTGTTTTCAATAATTCCCATTGTCAGCTTTGTCGCATAAACGGGAACATTCATCTCCTTTAATACATAGGGAAGCGCCCCTATATGATCCTCATGTCCATGTGTAATGACAAATCCCTTAACCTTATCCTGATTATTTTTAAGATATGTGATGTCGGGAATCACCAAATCCACTCCCAGCATATCATCCGCCGGAAAACTGAGACCGCAGTCCACCACAACAATACTGTCTTCATACTCAAAGGCAGTAATGTTCATTCCAATCTGCTCAAGTCCTCCTAAAGGAATCACCTTGAGCTTTGCCGTATTTTGTTTTTTGTTCTGTTTCAAGTCTAACCTCCTAATAAATATTTTTTCCGTTCATAAACCGATTTTAGACAGTCAGGGCAGCATTGATGTTTACCTCATTATCAACGCTACACCAAGTCGATGTCGTCCAGCATACTTTCAAAAACGCCCGATACGGCCGCAAGCTCATTGTCATCCTCGACCATACTATAAACCTGCTCTTCATTCTCCGCACCGGATTCCGCCTTCAAAATATAAGCTTCGCCATCCTCGTCATCTTCCGCATCTGTCACTAGAATATAATTCACCCCACCGATAACAGTCTGCTCCAATACATAAAAATCCACCGCAGCCTCACCGTCCGGCATAAAGGTAATCTTCTCCATCGTTACACATCCTCCATGCAACTGCCAATTTGTTTATTTTTCAAGTAATCCAAATATCCCTGCAAAATAAAAACCGCCGCTATCCTGTCAACGTGCTCTTTCCGATCCTCACGTCTTATACCGGCTTCTATCATCGCTTTATCTGCTGCCACCGTAGTCAAACGCTCGTCCCACAGTTGTACGTTAAGCCCTGTCCTTCTCTCAAGCATATCCTTAAATTCCTGTGTTTTTTCCGCGCGCTCTCCCAACGTGTCATTCATGTTTTTGGGAAACCCAAGCACAAGCTCATCTACCTCGTACTCCGTAATCAGTTCTTCAATGCGTGCCAGTGTCTGACGAAGCTTGTTCTCAGACTTTCTGCGCACAATTTCTACTCCTTGTGCCGTAATCAACAGCGGATCGCTCACAGCCACTCCCACGGTCTTTGAGCCAAAATCCAACCCCATTTTTCTCATGCACGTCCCCCTGTTACGTATTGTCTTTTTGGTTTAAAGTTTCCGAATACCGCTCAATCCCTGGCTTACGATATAATTCTTAAGCAGCTCCTCCACAAGCTCATCACGCTCCGCCTTCATTATCATGGCTCTTGCGCCTTTGTGGCTTGTGATATAAGTAGGATCTCCCGACATGATATAACCGACAATCTGATTCACCGGATTGTATCCCTTCTCCGTAAGGGCAGCATATACGGAAGCCAGCACATCCTTAACCGAAGCAGCTTCTCCTAAATCCTCCGGTGTCAATTGTATAAACTGCGTGCGCGTTAAATCTTCCATTTTCTATGCTCCTTTCGTCTATCAGATGATATTATTTATCGTTATTGTACATTTGTTTCTGAACACTTATAACTATAATAACTTAATTTTATGCAAAATTCAATAAATACTTTATTATATTTATTGCATTATATTTGAAGCAAAAGAATATCTGCTTCAAGAAAGCCTGTTACTGTCCCCTGTACAATTTCATTTTCCAATATGCTCCCGTTTACGCCGGTGACAGCAGCCGCTGCCTTCACATACTCCTTTGTATGCCCGATTATATACTGTGTTCCTTTGATTTCCTTTTGTTCCTCCAAAAGCACCTCAACATTTTTTCCGATGTAATCTTCCCTGAATGCCTTTGACGCCCTTTCTTCAATCTCCTGCAAGACCATGCTTCTTTGGGACTTCACGCTCTCAGGCACCTGATTGGGCATGGCTGCAGCTTTCGTGCCCTTTCTTTTGGAATATTTAAAAATGTGCGTTTCATAAAAGTCTATCCTTTTTACAAACTGTACGGTCTGCTCAAATTCCTCATCTGTTTCTCCTGGAAATCCCACAATTACATCTGTAGTAATTGCAGGATGGTCAAATGCCGTTCGCAGGTAGTTCACACCTTTTTGGTATTCATCCGGTGTATAATGACGATTCATTCGCTTTAAAACACTCTCACAGCCGCTTTGCAGCGAGAGATGGAAATGAGGGCAGATGTGCTTCAATTTGGAAAGCCTGTCCGCAAATTCCTTTGTCACAATACGCGGTTCCAACGAGCCAAGCCGAATGCGCTCTACGCCATTGATATCGTCAATTGCCTGTATCAGCTCCAAAAGAGAACCGTTTCCATAGGAACTGATATGTATTCCCGTCAGCACAAACTCCTTGTATCCGGCAGTTACAAGTCCTTTGATTTCCTCCAAAACATCTGCTTTCTGCCGGCTTCTTACCCTGCCTCTTGCATACGGTATCATGCAATAAGTGCAGAATTGATTGCAGCCGTCCTGTATTTTAATGTAAGCGCGTGTGTGTTCCTGCGTGGCGCCAAGCTTCATTTCCTCATACTCTGATGTATGGTTGATATCAATTACGCTTTCCTGTTCTATACCGTCAAAATAATTTTCGAGGATTTGAACAAGGTCTTTTTTCCTGTTGTTTCCTATTAACAAATCTACCGCTTCATCCGCTTCCACTGCCTGCGTGTCTGACTGCACATAACAGCCTACGGCAACAACAATGCCTTCAGGATTTGTTTTCTTTGCTTTGTGCAGCATTTGTCTGCTTTTTCTGTCTGCAATGTTTGTGACAGTGCAGGTATTGACAATATAGACATCTGCCTTTTCCTCAAAAGGCACAATTTTGTATCCATTCTGACGCAGCGCCTGAAGCATTGCATCCATTTCATATGAGTTCACTTTACATCCAAGATTGTGATATGCCGCTGTTTTCACTTGTATATCCGTGCTCCTTTCAATTCTTTACTACATATTTCTTAAAAATATGGAATTTTATTGGTACTTTTGTACTTTACAAGTCAACCTGTATACTTTTTTGACTTTTTTTTGTCAATTTTCATTGAAACTGTTTTTTAACTTTGGTTGACTTTTCCAGTGATTACCTTTATTATAATAAATGAAAATGTAAACAATAAAGGAGGTATTTTGAAATGAAAACAGTTCAGATTTCTTTAAACTCGATTGATAAGGTAAAGTCCTTTGTTAATGATATTACTAAGTTTGATTATGACTTCGACCTTGTTTCCGGCAGATATGTCATCGACGCAAAGTCTATCATGGGAATTTTCAGCTTAGACTTATCAAAGCAGATTGACTTAAACATCCATACGGAAGGCGACACAGCTGAGATTATGGAAATATTAAAGCCTTACTTAGTTTAGTTTAACGCAATTCATAGCAAATGAAGTTTTATCCAAAAGTTTATCCGGTACGGAGTGCAAATTCCGCACCGGATATTTTTATTCACACTTCCCATTTAATCTCCACGACCTCTTGCGTGTCCAGCGCAGTCTGTACAAGCCCTTCGATTCGTTCTTCCAAATTATTCTCATGAATACGGATGACATTCAAATTCGGTTTCGTCACGGGGTGCTTTGCCACAAAGATTGTGCAGCAGTCCTCGTACGGCAGAATTGACGTTTCGTATGTGTCAATTTTTTCTGAAATTTCCACGATCTCCTGTTTATCCATACCGATTAGCGGTCGGTAAACGGGCATTGTACACACATCGTTTGTTGCCATAAGCGACTGCATGGTCTGCGACGCCACCTGCCCGATGCTTTCACCCGTAATCAGTCCCAGGCTTCCGCTTTGTTCCGCAATCGTCTGCGCAATGCGCATCATGTAGCGGCGCATGATAATGGTCAGCTCGTCGTGCGGGCACTTGTCGTAGATATAAAGCTGAATGTCTGTAAAATTGATAATATGCAGCGTAATCGGTCCGCTGTATTTTGACACGATTTTTGCCAGGTCCATTACTTTTTGCGTGGCGCGCTCGCTTGTGTAGGGCGGGGCGCTGAAATACACCGCATCAATTTTGACGCCGCGTTTTGCAATCATATAGCCTGCCACAGGGGAATCGATGCCGCCCGAGAGCAGGAGCGTGCCTTTTCCGTTTGTGCCGATTGGCAGTCCGCCCGGTCCTGCGATGACAACGGAGTATACGTTAATTTTTTCACGAATTTCGATTCTTAACAGCACTTCCGGTTTGTGCACATCGACTCTGATTTCGGGGAACGCGTTTAACAGCACCTCCCCGATTTCGCGGTTAATTTCCATCGAATCCTTTGGATAATTTTTTCTTGCACGCCGCGCCTCGACTTTAAATGTAATGTTTTTGTCCGGATAAACTTCGTCCATGTATTGTATCACGTCCTCGCAGAGCTTTTCAAAGCCCTCGTCGGCGAACTGCACAACGGGACAGATGCCCGTGATGCCGAACACGGTTTTCAGGTTTTCGACAACTTCGTCGTAATCATAATCCCCGTCCGCATTGACGTATATTCTGCCCTGCGATTTTGTGACCTCGAATGCACCGTCGCACCGCTTTAGGGCGTAGCGGATTTGGTCGCAGAGTCTGTCTTCAAATAAATATCTGTTTTTTCCTTTTACGCCGATTTCTGCGTATTTTATTAAAAATGCTTTGTATTCCATAATTATGACCATGCTCCTTTCTCAGCGTGCGAATTTGTGCTATTCTTTGATTTCCGACAGGTTATTTGCGCCATGTCATCATACCAGATATTTCTTA
>CAJTSD010000023.1 GCA_910578795.1 uncultured Lachnospiraceae bacterium | reverse complement strand
CCCCGTCCTTCTCCACCCACTGCCCATGCTCCTTGGTGATCCGGTAATCCGGCTTGATGAGGCGCATGGCGGCGATGCGGCCCAGGCACACCACGATTTTGGGCCGGAGCAGCTCCATCTGCTCCCACAGGTAGCCGATGCAGGCGTCCTGCTCGGTGTTCAGCGGGTCCCGGTTCTTGGGCGGGCGGCACTTGACAATGTTGGTAATGTAAAAAGAATCTCTTTCATTTTTTCCATACATTTTATTTGTCTAAACTGTGTATGTATATGTAGAGTATTTTTAAAATCTTCTATCTTTTCATATTCGCCTTCATATCTTTTTTTACATATAGCAGTAAAACCATTGACTACAAACCTTAATTCATTTAATAGTTCTATTGTTCCCTCTTGTTTATATAACTTTACAAAACCATCGAAGCTGCGATTGTCAACTTTTTTTATTTTTTTCCATATAGCACAATTTTTATACCTATATAACAACTTACAAAGAAAATCTACATCACTTTCATAAAATTCATACTCCTTTGATTCGTCTTTCCATTTATCAAAAAAAATTTCTATATCAAATATTCTAAAAATATCCTTCAAGTATTTTGAAATATTCTTGTATTCATTATCGAGTTGGTCGTATGCATCATTGTTTTTCTCATAAACATCCAGTGAATTTTCACTACATGGTTTTTTTATAATATTTATCATTTCCTCATAATTGATATTAATAAAAAAAGAATTTTCTTCATATTCTACAAGATATCGAAATACTAACTCACGAAGTGAAAAAACTTTTTCCTTTCTTTCAAATGTATCATTATCATAACTCATATGTAAACTCCTTTGTAATAATATATTATTATTTGTGCCAATGTGCCAATAACCTATATTTTTATACTTAATCATTATATCACATATTTTTATAACATAAAATAAGCAAATATAAATTAAACGTTTATACTATATTGACACATTGACACATAATTTTTCTTATCTACTGCCTAATCTTACCTGCACAATATAATGATATTTTCAATACAGTCTGTCAAATCATAGAATGAATTTCAGATTATATTATAATTTTTACATATTACTTTACTATAACATACGCACCTCGTCATTCTCCCTGTCATAATAATACAGCGAATATGACAGAATCTCCTCGGGCAGCAACTGCGTATCGTTGACTTCCTTTATCATTTCCCGGAGTTCCCCGCAGTTTTCCATATCCCCCGCGGGAAGGATTAATGTTTCATGCACCGATGAGGGTATGATATAGAAGCCTCTCCCTAGCGCCTCTGAAAAGTCTTTCAGGAAATTGGGATACAGGATACATGCGGCTCCGTCTGTCCTCCGCCTGTTGGTGAGCACATATAGCGGCAGGGAAATGCCGCTGTCGGTTCTCTCGGGTAGTTCCTTTTCGAGCATGATTTCTTGGAGTATCTGACCTATGCTTTTGAGTTCGTACCCGCACAGCTTCGGCGTGTTTTCGGACGCTGCCCCGTACAGTTCCCTTTCTGACACGCCCCAAAGCTTGGCGTGCGCGTTGTGTATGAGCATTGTCGCCGTGCCGATTTCCGAATCTTCCACCAAACATTGGAAGATTATGGACAGGTCGAGATACTCCAAGTGCGGCAGGTCTTTGAGCAGTTCCCTGTTTTTGTCGGTGTTGACAAGGCTGTATACAATGTTGTTTTTAATGTCGCCGTAATTCAGGAAACGCCTCATGTCCGCCGCATGCCTTTTCTTCCTGCATATGTATGCCACATAATCCGCGGTGTCCGCGGGCGTGGTGCTTCCCTTTTTATATCCCTCATAATGGCTGTCCATGTAAATTACGGGAGATATGTTCGTGCCGTCCTGTTTCACACACAGCCCCGTAAGGGTTACGCCGTTATTTTTGTCCACTTTCCGCACCGAAACGTCATACCCTTTCCCGATTTTCCTCTCCACGTTTTCCTTTACGTCTTCCGCAAAACTTTCTATTCCCATATTTATAACCATGCTCCTTTCTCAATCTGCCTATGCCGCTCCCGCGGATTTTGTCTTTGACAGGGCTTGCATCACCCTGTTGTACAGTTCCTCCGGCATCTGCGACGGGTTGTCGATTTGGTATCTCTTTCGGACGGTTTCCATTGTCACGCCCGTACGCTCCAGTTCCTTTTTCAGACCGTTCATCTGCGTTTTGGACACGGACGCCTGCATGTCAGGATTCGTCCCTGCCCCCTGTACACCGTCCGACGCCTTCCATTCATAGACCGTATTCCCCCTGCCGTCCGCTATCGTAAGCGCGGTAATCTCGCGGCAGGCGTTGTATGCGATTGATTCCACGCTGAAACGCTCATTGCAGTAATATCTGCCTTCTTTTTTCCTGACCTCCACCTTCGGGCACGCTATCCATATGAACGGCGCGCTGTAGAGTTCCCGTCCGATTCCCCAGTTGAAGCAGGCGCGCTTGAAGCTGTCCGACGCCTGCGATTTCTCTTTTTCTGAATATCCCGTTGTCCCCACGTCCTGCTTTGCAACCCATTCACCCGTCTTCTCGTCGCGGATTTCCACCGTACAGTACAGGCTCCCGTCAATGCACTGGTGGCTCCTCTTCCACCCGAACGCCCCGAATGTCTCGTCGAGTATCTTTTGGTCAACCCTCGCGTCCTTGTAGAGCAGGAGGCTCACACCTTTTTCACTGGCTGACGCAACGCGGCATTCTATCTCATCCGCATTCAGCAGCCTTACCGCAGCCTCATTCTTTCCCATGTCCTTCCCCTTTCCGTATGCCCGTAAAATCCTTCACCATGTTTTCAATTTCGTCTTTTACATGGATTTCCATTTCCCCGTAATTGCAGTCGTCCTTTTTGAGCCACGCATCATACAGTTCCGCCAAGATGTTCTTCCGCTATAAGAGCGCCGTTATGGTATGTTCGGCAAGGCTGTCCGAAATATCCGCCAAAATCTCATAAAAATTCACCATGGCGTCAATCTCGTAGCACCTTCCGAAAATCTCCGCATTCGGACAGCTTAATACGGAAGCCCTGTATTCCTGATATTCCCCGTAAATCCTGTCCATGAAATGTTCCCTTACTCTGTATCCTTCCATGCTTTCCTCCGTTTCCTGCCTGTTTTGGCATATTTTACCCGTCACGCCGCTTTTACCTGAAACCTGCGCGATACGGACTTGTTTGCGTAATCCCTGTAAATCTGCGGCTGTTCCTCCCTGATGCGCTTTGTGTCGAGCCTTGTCGTTTCCACGCTGCTCCATGACACCCTGTACCTGCCGCTTACCGCAGACTCGCTGTCCTTCATGTATAGCTTTACTTCCTGCTCTATGAGGTTCTGTTCTTTCTGAAGCCTGTCTATCTCCTCAACGATTTCCGCCCTGCGGCTGAGTTTTTCATCAAACCCGTTCAGGCTTATGGCGCTGCCCTTCCTTGCAAGACCGAAATACCCGTTCAGGAACTTGCTGCAGGCTTCCGAACCGTCGGGCGCGGGCATTGCTTTTGCCATGACATGGTTTTCCCAAAAATCCTTTTCCGCTTCAATCAGGCGTGTAATGAGTTCGTCGTTCCACACAAGCTTCCTGTATACGAACTTCTGCCCGAGGATTACCGCCGCGATATACCATGTGCGTTTCCCCGTCACCGCCATGTAGTGGCAGCACTGTAAAACATAATGGAGCGGAATGTCGCCGTCCTTCCATTTGTCCGCATTATACGCGCTTGCCGTCTTGCACTCCAAGCCTGCGTCCTCCCCGACGATGAGCCTGTCAACGTCCGCTATCATGAACGGGTGCTCTACGCTCCGGTACATATAATTGGAGCGTCTTACCTTCAATCCCGTCGCCTCCGTAAAGCGCTGCGCGACATACTCCTCAAGGTCATGCCCCTGTCGGACGGCTTCGTTATCCAGCTGCTCCGTTTCGCTGCTTATCTTGTCGCAGTACAGTTTCATGGGGCTGCTGTAGGGGTTCAGTCCGCAGACCGTTCCCGCGTCGGAGCCGCCTATCCCCGTCTTTCGGAGCGCAAGCCATTCCTCACTGCTCATTCCTGCCGTTGCTGTTTTCTGATACATCTGTTCTCCCTTCCATGCGTGTACGCATTAACAATTTTCATTTTTCCTGCAACCGTATGCCCCTGATGCGGTCAGAGGGCAGTAAAACAGGGGGCAGCTTCCTTTCGGTATGCTGCCCCCTTCTGCTGTTCCGTTATGCCGCGCACATCATCTGATACGCTTTGTCTGTGAGCGGGTTCCCTTCCACCGTCTTCAGGAAAAGGTTCTCCCTGTAATTTTTCGTCTTCCGTATGGGTTCCGCATGGGTTGCAAAATCGGCTACCGCATTGACAAAACGGTAGCCGTTCTTATCCATTCCCTTTAAGTCGGGCGCGTCGAAGTACCTTGCCTTCATGTCATTCAGCAGGATAAGGTTGTTCTTCTTCTGCGCGTCCGTCATGTCCTGCGTGACGGGGAAAAACTCGGACATGTATTCCATGACCTTTTTATCCGTCAGCCGTCTGCGCGACAGTTCGTCAACGCTTTTCCCCATTTCCCTCATGTACCGCTCCGCGAACTGGAGTGTCATGCGCGCGTCGTCTATCCGTTCCATGATGTTTGAGGTGTGCTTTGTCATCCACACGCGCTTTGCGGTGCGCAGCGCAAGGTTGAGCGTGTTTTGGCACACGACGCGTACCGGTGTCATTGCCGCCTTTATGGAACAGCCCGCGTCATGCGAGTTCATGATGACAAAATACGGCATTATCTCGTCGCCTGCGATGATGAACCGCTGCGGAAGCTTCGCAAGTATGAACACACGTTTACCGCCCTGCAGGGAACCTGCCGTTTCATAACGCACACCTTCCCCTAGGAGTTCGTCAGTGAACGCGAAGGCTTCCTCGTTCTGCACCACCTGATAACGGTCACTCACCACACCTAAAACGCTTTGGTCACTGTCCCTGATGTTTGCCTTATAGCCCCAAATCGGTGTCCTGTCATCGGTTTGGAGCGCCTTCTGCTCGACCTTCCAGTCAAGCCCTGCGAGTTTTATCGCCTCTGCCGAGTTCGGGCATTCCTCTACGACGGTCCCTATCCCGTGCCAAGGCTTTACCCTTGTCGAGAACATTGTTTCCACCTGTGCCGCCATGATTATTTCCTCCCTTCGATTTTGCCTGCCGTCCAAATGATGACGCCTGCCACAACTTTGCCTACGAGTTTCAAAAGCTTCATTCCTGTTTCCATTAAAAAATCCTCCTGTATTTCCGCGCTTGTGGGCGCTGTGTTTATTGGTACAGGGGGATATTATATTATTTAAATCAGAATATTTATTGATTTTATATTTAACTGGTATATACACGGTTTTGAATTTATTACTGTATTTTGGGGTAAGAAGAAGGTACATATTTTTTATACATCTTACTCTGCGTCCTCTTTAAATGCTTTCCTGTTTTTACTGGGCATAATACTTACTCACCTCTTCCATAAGTTTTCTCTTGGTATCTTCATGTCCTTCTTCTATTTCCTTTTTGATTACAATCCTCGAACAGAATATAATCATCAATTCTTTAAAGCATACCTTAGGTCATTCTCCACCTTTTGTTATATTAATAACAGCCTCTGCAACTTTTATTATAGCCTGACACAATGTTTCCCACCCTTTTGATTTCGATGTCTGTATATCAACGTCTCGTTGCGCGTTAATTTCGGCAATTTTAACTTCCCCTTCTAAAGCATTTTTGTTCCAAAGATTAATACCCATGTTTCTCCCTCCATGTATCTGTGATTTTTATAAATTGGATTATCAAAAACAATTTCCTCTTTTTTTGCATCTCCCAAAACATATTTACTGTTTACCCTAATTCTTTTTCATCTCATCATGAAACAGTTCTCCCAGCTTATCCCTGCCTGCTTTTGTTTCCAAGTCTTTTTCTTTTAACTCACCATTAAACATGAGTGTCATAATACCGATATATGCCTTTCCCAACGCTGTTGTCAGCGTGGATGCCGTACCTGCCGATATTGCTGCTCCGGCAAGTGTTCCCACTCCCGGAATCATCTTAAGCAGACCTGAAACAATTGTTTTCCCCGCAATCGTTGCGCTGCCTACCCCAAAAACAGAAGAAATCAGTGCGGTCAAAACCGATTTGTTAAATTCAAATCCAAAAATAGCCGTTATGGAAGCTATCATTGTTACCTCTATCGGAATCAGTACCGCTGAGTCAGAAAACGGTATCGGACTTGCTGCCGCAGCAGCGGCAGCAACTGCAGCAGCTGTCACTTTGCTTAATGCCTTTTTTCGTTTTAATTCCAAGTTCGCCTGTTGGACACTCATCAGCGTGTCCGCCAACTCATCCGGCAGTGTTTCTTCCATTATCTCTATCAGTTTATCCAACCCGTACGCTGGTACTGTATAATTTTCATCCACCTCATAATCCAACGCCAAAACAGGAAGCACCTTGCATACGTCCAAATTCTCTTTTTCAATTACTTTTTGCATTTTTGATGCATGTGATTTGGAATATGACATTGTAAGCACTATAATTATGGGAATCTTATAACTATTTATTTGACTGCGGAAATCCTTAATCCACTGAATCTCTTCCGGCTCAAAACGATTTGACTGCGTATTGATACAATACCACATGCAATGTATTGTGTCGTTTATATCTCCGCTTCTGATTCCTTTTTTTATCTGTTCAATCAGTTCGTTCTTTACTTCTTCCTGCGCTTCTTTTCCCAGTTCAAATCCTTTTGTATCATAAATTGCAAGTGGAAAATTTCTCTTTGTATACAGCTGCATACGCTGTGTAACCGGTGTGCCAATACCGGTAGTCGCCAAATTCTCCCGAAACACCGCATTGATAAGGGTACTCTTTCCCACACCGCTCTTTCCAATAATTACAATATTCAACTTCTTTAGGTTTTCCATTGTATTCTTTATTTCTTTCATGCATTCTTCTGCCAAGTTATTTATATTGATACTTTCCATAGCATTTTATCCCTTCCATAGTGTATAATCATTTCATCATCTGATATATTTTGTTGGAAATTTTATTTTGAAATCTTGGAATAACGCAAAATCCAATGATTGTTAAAACTGAACCGGCTGCCACAATCCCTCCGTTTTTTAGTAAATGATTTTTTTTCTTACCTTTGCTGCCCCTGTCTTTCGCACCTTCCGTATTACAACCCGTAGCTGTGTTTTTTCTGTCTTTTTTCATCTTTATAATCCTGCTCCTTTCACAGTCTGCTAATTCGGATTTCCAAATACAGACCTGCCTTGTATTTTATTCCTGCCTTCTTTTTACTGCGTATAACGTGCCCCGCAGCTATTGCATATTCCATTAAACACAGTAAACTTATTGCAGTTTAAGCATTTTCTGCCTTTGCCTCCTCTCCCTTCATTGGGCGGCACCTGCATTTTATATCCGCAGTTTTTGCATTCACCGTTCCTTCCGTTTACAAAAAAAGTCAGTTGACCGCAAGTGGGACATTTTCTTCCTGCCATGTTTCTTCCTCCGTATATTTTTTATTATTCTATTTATTTGCCGTAAGCCTCAGTGAATTACTGCCTACCTTAAGCTCAACATCATAATTTTTAAATATCCCTACAACAACTACTGCTCCCAAAATTCCAATTATACTGATTGCAGAAGCCGCCTCAGCAGCTCCCATTCCTGCGGCAACCAATGCAGCGCTTCCGGCTGCAGGAGTCATTGCGGGAACAATTGCCGATGTCGTAAGGCATGTTATAATGATTGCTATTTTCTTACTGGATAATTTTGCCATCCATTTCATTTTCCCTGCCAGTTCTCCTTTTATTTCAATACAGGCATCCTTTCTATTGATGGCAGCTTTTAGCTGCTCTTTTGTAGTTACAACAGTAACGTTTTCCATTTCTCTTTTTTGTTTACCAAACATTTTTCACCTCCGTAAAATGCTACTTCAAGTTTTGCCAAACAATATGTTGCTCATCTATTACCTTTTTACATTTTTTACAAGTACAAATCTTCCTCTTTTTACGTTTCAAATATTCAAAATATCCCAAAGGTTCATAACAATACGGACATCTACGTACTACCCAATCCGGTCGCGCCATAACCATTTTTATCTATCCTCCTCAATTATGCCTTAAGCTCTCAATATTTTCGTCTTTTTTATATCACACAGTTTAACATCTCAAACAAAACCAACATTTTTAAAAAGTAACTATTATCCATTTATGGCTAATATCCATTATAGGGTAAGAAATATATTATATCAAGTATATTCAATAAATTTTAGGAGATTTAATTTTGATTTCGTATGACAAGTTATGGATAACAATGAAAACCAAAGAAATATCACAATATTCTCTCATTAAAGACTATCACTTTAGCGCAGGACAGCTATCCCGACTAAGAAAAAACGCATTTGTCAGTACCCATACTATTGATATGCTTTGTAATATTTTAGACTGTAATGTTGAAGATATTATGACTTTTACAAAAGACATTTCTGATGTTTAATAGCACACTTTGAATTTTTCTTATTATATAAATAAAGAAGTGAAACAAGTTCAGCTTCTTGTTTCACTTCTTTATTATTTTAAATATATTTCGTATTCTTTTTTAAATTCCATAAAGCTAAGCGTTTCTTTATTTTCTCTTTTTTCTTCGCTTTTTCTTGCCTAACCCTGTCATCAGGCGAGATATGTTCACCCCTAACACCATCATCTGATATTGGCGGTTCTTTCTTCCAAGTTACCAATTTTGCTGCCAATTTCAAAGTACTTTCAATGTCAACTGCTGCCATTGCTTCACCTCAATTCTTCCACAATCTTCCAGTTTGCATTTATCGTTACCTCAAGTACCGAATTAACAAACTTTCTGTCAAGAAGACATGTCTTCATACGTATCTAAGAGTAATTTACAAATATTCTTCTGCCTCACTCGCAGAGATACCATATACTTTTATAATTGCTTTTTTTATTTCCTCTTTTCCATGACCACAATCACGCAAAGCCATAACTGTGCCCATAATTCCTTTCTGCCGTTCCTTATCTTTAATCTTATTAATCTCCGGCTCCATAATCTCCAATAATGCCTGACACATACGTTCATCTCCTCTCAATTCTTCCACAATCTTCCAGTTTGCGTTCACCGTTACTTCAAGCACCGAATCAGCCAGCTCCCTGTCAAGTTTTGAATCAAATGCTTCAATTTTCTCAAGCAGCTCTTTTAACTGCTGTTTCTGTAATCCTGCTGATAAGGCAGTCAGCCACATATGCTCGGCAGGATTCAGTTTCTTTGTAACAATAATCTGCGTCGGAAATAAAACCTTATCCGTCACATAATAAATCCCTCTGTATGGATTTGTATAGTGGATATCATGCTCCCTAAAATACTGGAACAGCTTTACGGGTTCAACCTCCCGAACGAGGGATACTGTAATTTCGTCTGCTTTACGCTCATCAACCGTATCCCCATAGCACTTATACAGACTTGCATATGCGCCTGCCTTGTAAAACGTATCAATGCTTAAATGGTCGTCGGGCGATTTGTACTCCACAATATTATATTTGCGGAACAGCTTTCCGATTTCATTATCAATCGGTATATCGCTGTCCTTTTTGATAACCAAAAGGTCAACTTCCAATGCCTGTTTGTTCAGATTAAATTCCTTGTAGTATGTCAAGTCTGACCTGTTTTTTGCCAACTCCAAATCAATGGCAGATGCAAATCCTAAATGCCATTGTACCTTTGTATTTTCCATACGTTTCTCCTTGTTTCTTATAGTATAGCTTATTGGAACTTGCTTTGCAAGTTTCGATAAAAGGCACTCTCTTTGCGCCGTGCATCCGATTACAGGGTTCGCGAAGTGTTTCCTGTAATTTACACCCTCATAATCCCATTACAACAACCTTAACAAGAATACAAAAATCAGAGAAACTGCTACTACAATATGCATTATGAAACCTTATCAGCATAATCTTTGCATATTTTAAAAAATTGGGGCGTAAATTGGGCGTATCAACGCCAACAATTTTACGCCCAATAATCCCAAAATCATTGATTTTAGCCAGGTTCCGGCTTCATTTATTTATCCAAGTTCTTAAGTGTGGGGAACAACAGCACATCACGAATCGCCGGGCTATTCGTCATCATCATGACCATTCTGTCAATCCCAAATCCGATACCCCCCGTCGGCGGCATACCGATGCTAAGTGCATTCAGGAAATCTTCATCCGTATGGTTCGCCTCCGCATCGCCTGCTGCCAGCAGCGCCTCCTGCGCTGCAAAGCGCTCCCTTTGGTCAATCGGATCATTCAACTCCGAATACGCGTTCGCCATTTCCCAACCGTTCATAAAGAACTCAAACCGCTCCACATACTCCGGATTTTCCGGCTTTTTCTTCGTCAGCGGAGAAATCTCAATCGGGTGATCCATCACAAACGTCGGTTGGATTAAATGCTCCTCCACGAACTCTTCAAAGAACAAGTTCAAAATATCGCCCTTCTTATGCCGCTCCTCGAACTCGATATGCTTCTCCTTCGCAATTGCCCGTGCTTCCTCCAAAGTATGAATCTCATTAAAGTCAACACCAGAATACTTCTTAACCGCATCCACCATCGTAATGCGCTCAAACGGCTTTGACAAATCCATCTGATGCTCGCCGTATGTCAGGATTTCCGAACCCGTCACTTCCTTTGCCACATAGCGGTAAAGGTTCTCTGTCAAGTCCATCATGCCATTATAATCCGTATAAGCCTGATACAACTCCATCAGCGTGAACTCCGGATTGTGTCTTGTATCAAGTCCCTCATTTCGAAATACGCGTCCGATCTCATAAACGCGCTCCATGCCGCCTACAATCAATCGCTTTAAATATAATTCCAAAGAAATCCGAAGCTTCAAATCCTCATCAAGGGCATTAAAGTGCGTTTCAAACGGTCGTGCCGCAGCACCGCCCGCATTGGACACGAGCATCGGTGTTTCCACTTCCATAAATCCCTGTCCGTCAAGATAACGGCGAATGCTCGAAAGCACCTTGGAACGCTTCACAAAGGTATCCTTTACCTCCGCATTCATAATCAGGTCAACATATCTTTGGCGGTAACGCATATCCGTGTCCGTCAGACCATGAAACTTCTCAGGAAGAATCTGAAGGCTCTTTGACAAAAGTGTAACAGAAGCTGCGTGAATTGACATTTCGCCAGTCTTTGTTTTAAAAACTTCACCACTGATTCCAAGAATATCTCCTACATCATATTTCTTAAAGTCCGCATACGGCTCTTCACCGATGCTGTCCCTTGCGACATAACACTGGATGCTGCCCTTCAAATCCTGCACATTGCAAAAAGACGCCTTCCCCATAACGCGCTTAAACATCATTCTTCCTGCAATGGTTACATTCGTTCCTTCCAATTCATCAAAATTGTCCTTCACATCCTGGCTGTGATGTGTAACATCAAATTTCGTTATTTGGAAGGGATCCCTTCCTGCTTCCTGCAAGGCGGCAAGCTTTTCATGACGCACCTTCAAAAGCTGGTTAATATCCTGCTCGCGGTTTGGCTGATTGTTCTTTTCCTGATTCCTGTTCTGCTCCTGTGACACTTGAACCTTCTCCTCTCTAATTTTAAGCCTCCGGTCTGTAAATATCCAAAATGGTATATTCGATTGCTCCCGCAGGCGCCTCAACAGTTACAACATCGCCCTTCTTTGCACCCAAAAGCGCTTTTCCAAGCGGTGATTCATTGGATATCCTGCCCTTTAAGCTGTTTGCTTCCGTAGCGCCTACAATTTTAAATTCCATCTCATCATCGAACTCATTGTCCTTTACCTTCACAATCAGTCCAAATCCTACCTGCTCAAGATTATGATCCTCATCCATATCGACAACTTCAACATTCTTAAGGATTTTCTCAAGCTCCTCAATTCTTGCCTCTATATCACGCTGCTCATCCTTTGCCGCATCGTACTCCGCATTCTCGGAAAGATCGCCCTGCTCTCTCGCCTCTTTGATTTTCTGTGCGACTTCCTTTCTTTTTACGACCTTCAGCTCATGCAGCTCGTCTTCATATTTCTTAAGTCCCTCGCGTGTTAATAAGTTCTTCTTTGCTTCCATGAAATTACTTCCTTTCATAAAATAGTTTAAGAAACGCATTATTTTCTCATAAACTAGCATATTATAGCCCTTTTTGGCTGTTCTGTCAAGATTGGGCAATGCTATTTTACGGACTATGCAGCAAGTGCAAAGTCCTGAATTATTATAGCTTTTCGTCAGGAAAAAATACTTTGAATGCCCTCTTCCAGCTCCGCAATCGTTTCCATTGCATTCACCATCTGACGAAGCTTTGCCGAATGCGGTAAGCCTGTGGTATACCACGCCACATGCTTTCTCATTTCACGGATTGCCGTGTACTCTCCCTTAAATTGCAACTGAAGCGCCGCATGCCTTAAAATGGTATCACGTATCTCCGCTTTCGATGGTTTCCCGATAAGCTCCCCAGTATCAAGATACGTATTGATTTCCCCAAATATCCACGGGTTTCCGCGGCTCGCCCTTCCCACCATAATTCCATCACAGCCTGTTTCATCAAACAGTTTTGCCGCCGTTACCGCATCCGTCACATCACCGTTCCCGATAACAGGAATACTGACTGCTTCCTTCACCTGCCTGATAATGTCCCAGTCCGCTTTTCCCGCATAATACTGCTCTCTCGTGCGTCCGTGAACCGCTACTGCCGACGCTCCGTTTGCCTCCGCAATTTTTGCCACCTCCACCGCGTTGACATGATCATCGTCAAAACCTTTTCTGATTTTGACTGTGACAGGCTTTGATATGGCTTTTACAACGGCGCCTATTATCTCACCGGCAAGCTTCGGATTTTTCATCAGAGCGCTTCCCTCCCGGTTATTCACTACTTTTGGTACCGGACAGCCCATATTAATATCAAGAATTGCAAACGGACGTTCTTCTATACGTGCAGCCGTTTCCGCCATAATCTCCGGTTCTGAACCAAACAGCTGCAGGGAAACCGGCAGTTCGTCAGGGTGGATTTCCATAAGGGATTCCGTGTTCTTATTGTTGTAATGCACTGCTTTGGCACTAATCATCTCCATGCACAGAAGCCCTGCCCCCTGCTCTTTACATATCAGACGAAACGGCAAGTCCGTCACACCAGCCATCGGCGCAAGAAATACGTTGTTTTCCAAAATCACGCTGCCGATTTGAAGCTGTCTGCCACGGCTATCTGTTGTTTTTCTCATAAATGATCCTAAGTCCCTCCAATGTGAGGAAACTGTCATAATCCTGTATCAGATCCGTTTCCTCAGCAATGATTCTGCCAAGTCCCCCGGTTGCCACAACCTTGAGGTTTTCATATCCGGTTTCACTTTTCACACGTTGTATGATATACTCGGTCTGTCCGATTTGCCCAAAAACAAGACCTGCCTGCATACTGGAGATTGTTTCCTGTGCCAAAATAGAGGCAGGCTTTTTAATTTCAATTTCCGGAAGCTTTGCCGTATCCTCCCAAAGCGCCTTTGCCGAAATCCTGATGCCGGGAGCAGTAATTCCCGCACAAAAGCATCCGTTTTCATCTACAAGATCATATGTGGTCGCCGTTCCGAAATCAATCACAAGTACAGGTCCTCCATATAATTCATATGCAGCCACTGCGTCAACAATTCTGTCGGGTCCGATTTCTTTTGGATTTTCAGTTACAATTTTAATTCCCGTTTTCACGCCCGCACCAACCAGCAAAAGCTTCTCATTAATATATCGTTTAATTCCGCCAATCAGGGAATGCATTACGTTGGGCACAACACTCGCAACGATTGTTCCTGCTATATGTTCCCGTTCGATATCGTTTTTTGACAGCAGCTCCGTGATAAGCACACCATATTCGTCCGATGTGCGCGGTGTTTTTGCCATCAGCCGGAAGGTTGTCACAAGCTTTTTACCGTCATATACGCCAAATGTAATATTGGTATTTCCTACATCTACTACTAAAACCATTTTTCCAATCCTTCTCTTTTTCTTAATCTTCTTTTATCAATACGTCAATCGGCTCATGAAGTATAAACACTCTATAGTAGAGGCTAAGCGACTCCAAAAGCTCCTGACGCTGCATTCTGATTTCGCGTACCAAAAGTCCGCTGCTAATCTCGTCATAAAGGATATCCTCCTCATATGCATCCGTTTCAAGGCTTACACTTCCGTCCTCCTCAAACACAATGGTAAACACGCCGCCGACCTCTTCCGTAAAAAGCACGCAGATAATATGCAGCTCCTCCTTGATTGACGCTGGTATTGCCTGAAACCGTTCGTTATAATAATATTTCTGCTCATAGGCATTTGCACCGCATAGCACAATCCGCTCTCCGGTTTTTTCCATAAGAATAAAACTGCTCCCTTCTGATCTGTTCAGATCGTTACATCGCGTACCCGTAAACGCCCCGCACCGACACCTCTCCTGCGTAAACCAAAACGGTTTCGCCCGTGTCGCCGCGTTCGACGATGAGCTCGCCTTTTTCGTTAATTCCGCGCGCAATGCCGTCGTACGTGCCCTTTGGATCAAGCACGCGCACCTGCCGGTTCCTATTGATTAACATTTCGTTGTACTTGTCCTGCAAACGTTCCAAGTTCCAGGTTTGTTCAAACAGTGCATAATTTTGCTCGAAAAAATGCATTACCCGCGCCGTAAGCCTGGAACGGTCAGTCAATTTTCCCGTTTCAAGGAAAAGCGACGTCGCGGTTTCCCTGATTTCCTGTGGAAAGTCCTCCTGATTGACGTTGATGCCCGCGCCTGTTACCACGTAATGGATACAGTCGGGCTCTGCGCTCATTTCTGTCAGAATCCCACAGATTTTTTTGTTGTTCACGACAACGTCATTGGGCCATTTTATCCCACAGCAGTCTTTGGAAATCAGCTCACTGACCGCCTCATATACGGCAATCGCCATAACAAGTGTAAGCGCCGACGCCTTATCCGGCGGACAGTCGGGGCGCAGCATCAGCGTCATGTAAATATTTTTGCCCGCAGGCGCTACCCAGCCGTGTCCCCTGCGTCCGCGTCCTGCCGTCTGCATGTCCGCTACCACAAGTGTACCGGACGGTTCGCCCTTCTCTGCAAGCGCCTTTGCATCAATATTGGTGGAGCCTGTTTCTTTATGAAACACAATGCTTTTGCCAATATGTGTTGTGTCTATATAACTTTCAATTGCTGTTTTTGAAAAAATAACTTCTGTATTGTTTTGCATCAATCGATAACCTCTGTTATTTTGCGCTTCAATCACATAACCGTCCTTTTCCAGTTGTTTGATTGCCTTCCAAACTGCCGTACGCGATACGCCATAAAATTCGCAAAGCTCCTGTCCGCTGACGTAATCCCCTGCATCTCTCAGCTTTTTTAATATTTCCTCTTTTTTCATACATAATCCTTTATTTTGCCAACAACCCGCAAATTCCTGCAACAAAATGTGTATACATTTTGTTGTATGCAAACCTTTGCACAATATTTGCAAAACGAATAAATTCGTTTATAAAAAATCTTTGATTTTTCATTCTATGCCCCTAAAGTTGCTGCAATCACTGCCTTGATTGTATGCATGCGGTTCTCCGCCTCGTCAAACACGAGCGATTGCTTTGACTCAAATACCTCGTCCGTCACCTCAAGCTCTGTAAAATGATATTTTTCGCCCTGTTCTTTTCCAATCTTTGTCTTTAAATCATGGAATGCGGGCAGACAATGCAAAAAGATGGACTGTTCGCCTGCGTTGTCCATAACTGCCTTTGTCACCTTATATGGAGAAAGCTTTTTAATGCGCTCCGCCCAAACTTCCTCAGGCTCGCCCATTGACACCCATACGTCCGTATAGATAACATCTGTATTTTTTGTACCCGCGTCCACATCTTCCGTGAGTGTAATTGTTGCCCCGGACTGTTTTGCGTATTCCTCACACTCTGCCACAAGCGCCGCGTTGGGGAAATACTCCTTTGTTGTACATGCCGTAAAATGCATACCAAGCTTCGCACAGGCAATCATCAGCGAATTTCCCATATTGTAGCGCGCGTCGCCCATGTATGTTAATTTGATGCCTTCCAAATGTCCAAAGTGCTCTCTGATTGTCAGCATATCGGCGAGCATCTGCGTCGGGTGGTACTCGTTTGTCAGTCCGTTCCATACAGGTACGCCCGCATGCTTTGCAAGCTCTTCCACGATAGCCTGCTCAAAGCCGCGGTACTCGATTCCCTCAAACATTCTGCCAAGCACTCTTGCCGTGTCCGCAATTGACTCTTTTTTGCCAATCTGTGAGCCGGACGGATCAAGATACGTTGTGCCCATGCCAAGGTCATGTGCCGCCACCTCGAACGAACAGCGCGTGCGCGTGCTTGTCTTTTCAAAAATCAGCGCAATGTTTTTTCCGCGCAGGGTGTCGTGCAAAATTCCCTTTTTCTTTTTGTCCTTATATTCTGCCGCCAAATCGATGAGATATACAATCTCCTGCGGCGTAAAATCCTTTAATGTCAAAAAACTGCGTCCTCTTAAGTCCATTTTGCTCCTTGCTCCTTTCTCATTTTCAACCGTTCTCTGCTTTCCGTTTTTTAATATATCCCTTATTTTACTACATTTACCAAAAAGGGGCAACCCATTTCGGATTGCCCACTGCGCCAAAATTTCCTGCAACAGAATAAAAGTGTTTTGAACATATGTTTGATTTAATGTGCCACAAAAACAAAAAAATATAGGGATTTTCTGCACTCTTTGTTTTCTGATATCCTGTTATGAACACACCTCACAATCCAAAATAACCATCTATACCATTTGCAATGCCAGCCGCAATCTTTTGCTGATAATCCTCTGTCGCCATGCGTTTATCCTCTTCCGGATTGGTCATATAACCCATCTCAACGATGGTCACCGGAACCTGACACCAGTTAATGCCGCTCATCGTATCTGTTTCCCACACGTATTCTTTTTTACAGCCTGTTTCCGCCACCAATGCATCCAGCACATTATCAGACAATCGTCTGCTCTGTACATAGCACACTGCATTATACGGATTATCCGCTGTTTGGCAGATTGTCATCGCACCATTGGCATTTGCATTTTCACTGCCATTGGCATGGATTCTGATAAAAGCATCTGCATTTGCTTCATTGGCGACTGCCGCCCGCTCGCTGTTGCTGATATTGACATCATTGGAGGTCCTCACCATGATGACCTCATAGCCCCGTGCCTCCAGCTCACTGCTAAGCTTCTTTGCAACTGCCAGCGTCAGCTCATATTCCGCCAAACCGCTGACAACACCGGAAGTTCCGCCTGCCACCTTTATTTTTGTCTCTGACGCATTCGGTCCGATTGGCTCCTTTTCTGTATTTGCTTTTGCCTGATGCCCTGCATCAATTACAACCAAATATCCGTTACCCGATGGCACATCTGAAATCTCTTCCGTTTCCTTTTGTTCTTTTGCCGCAGAAGACTCCGTTTCCGGCGTTGCCGGCTCCTCGAAGGATTGTCGTTCGGTTTCAACCGGTTTCTCGACTGCTTGCCCGATCGGCTCTAAAGCCATCTCTTCTTTATCCCCACATCCGGCAAGAAAACACATACACAATATCAGCAAAATGGCATACTTCCCTCTGTTCATCGATACCCCATCTCCTCTTCATATAGGACAAGCAGGTCCCGATTTGCCATCTCAAAATCATTCAATACAGAATCGCTGAAATCCGCAGGATCTATCGTTCCTGTATACCAGTCCTTTGCATTAAAATAGTCCTGTAGCCCTTCATCATCAAACTTCCTGCCATGTCTTGCATATAGTTCATTTCTTGCAAGTCTGCACTCCTCCTGTGTCAAACCTTCCAAATCCGACCTTGAAAGATATACGGAATCACTGTCTGGCAGGATATAGCGACTTTCTTCTTCCACCAGTTCCACTGCCTGCGGTTCCTGAACGATATCAGGCTGCGTTTCTGTCGGCAGTTTTGGTATCGACTCCGCTTCTTCAATGCTTTCATCAACTGTTTCTGCAACAGTTGCAACCTCCGCAGCAATTACTGCTTCCGTACCAATTACTGCGGAGGTTGCGGCAGTGTCGCTGGAAATGGCATCATCAACAGCATCCTTTTTTGACATAAAAACAGAAATTCCCATAGCAGAAATCGCACTTAAACAAATGAGAACCATTCCTGTTATTAACACAGTCTTTTTTACTCCCCCTGTGTGACGAACAGGTTTGCTGACACCTGCGGGATATGCCGCTGGAGTTTCCAATTTGGCGCCGCACTTTATGCAAAAACGACTGCCATATTTAATTTTTGCCCCACATTTTGCGCAGAACATTGCAATCCTCCTTATTTATTTGCTATGACAAGCCCTGTCCAATAGTTATTGCTACATGTGACCGTAATGTCTGCCGTAGCGCAAGACGCCCTTAGAACAACACCGTCAAATCCCTCAAAATATAACTGACCACCATACCGGCTGTACAAGTTTGGTCCAACAATCTCGCCCCACTGTTCATACTGCTCCTGCGTGAGTGCCGCCTCAAATTCATCATTGTTCGTAAAATAACAGATTCCATTGGAAACGATTCCATTGGACATCGTTTCACTTATCGAATCATTCTCAGTAGAATAAGTTTCACTGGCAAAAGCCAATTCCGCGTCCGGATAAAGCAGCTTTATCAAATCAAATGCACTTATGCTTTTGCCGCATACGCTTGAATGTGCCGTATCATAAACAGTATTGATATTACGCTCGATTTCTTCGTATGATGATACGGTTGTACCATTCCATTCAAAGTTGGGTTCCACATCTACACCCGTTACACCCCCTGAACCGATTACCTTCCATTTACCATTTTCTAATTTATACACACCATATTCATAATAGTCCAACCTGTCAAATACACCATAGCACAGACCACTTTTTTCTATGTACTCACAAAATGACCATTCATATTCATCTTTGCTGTCTATCAGCTGTCCGTTATAATAAGTTACAATACGCGCTTCCCGAAAAGACATATCTATCGGATATTCAGCATACAATTCCGGAATATCATCATTATTGATATCAATTAAATCATAGCTGATACTTGCTTTCAGATCCGCTTTAATCTGCGCGTCCATACCATCATACGTAACAGTTTCATCAATCTGATTTTTTATCTGAGAATCCAAATAACATATATATTCTACATATGCGTCTTTCCATACAGCGTCCTTCCCTGTCAGCTCTACTTCTGCATTGGCAATGCTATAACTATCAAAACAACTATCGGCGTTTTTGATTACCGTAAAGCATACCTTTCCCACTAAATCCAAATATTGATTTACATAAAAATACCATCCATCACATCCATAGTAAACATCGGCTTTTACCTGCCATGTATCGGCATCGACGCGCTCTACGTTGAAATTCCGCAGCTCATTCCATGTAATATCTCCCGCAGCTCCCCCAAAGCCCAAGTATGGTTTATGCCATCCGGGATCATGGGACAGATCCATTTCGACCTGTTTTCCGCATATTGAATACACAAGATATTGAATTTGTTCCTTTGTCAAATAGCACTCACGACCATATTGTTGATACAATTCCTGAATATTTGATGGCGCATTCTCTTTCACATAGCCTAAGCATTGCGCCATAGCTGTTTCTCCCTTGAAAAGCTCCTCTATTCCTTCCTGTTCCCCGTTCAGAAGACAATTTATACTTGCCTGCACTGCCTCGAAAGTCGCGGAAGCATTATCATGAAATCCACCGCCAATATAATAATGCACAAGCACTGTCATCAGCTCTGTCAGATTACTTTGCGCATTCAATGTCTGCTGCAGCTTTGCATCCTCCTCGGCAATCATTTTTTGATCCCCGGTACAGATACCGCTTTCATCAAAAATATACTGCATTCCTTCTATTTCAAATATACCATTTGTGTACAATATGCCATTGTACGCCGCATAATACCGGCTGCCGTTCTCCTCAATCCAGCCCTTGATCAGTTCCCCATCTGTATCGTAATAATACAATTCCCCATTTTGTGTGACGAATCCCGTATTGATTACCGTTTCCGGCTCCGATGTATTTTCTGCTTCCGATGGCTGGGTTTCGTTTATGGCGGAGGACGGGATTTCTGTCCTGGCTGCCTTCCTATTGGCATGGAGCACAAATCCCCCTGCGATTACGATTACCAGCGTGCAGATCATTCCGATTCCTATGAACCGCTTTTTACGATTTCCTTTATCCGCCGTTTCCGCAATTGAAGATATACTTGCCCGCTCTGCCTCTTTGACCGGGACACCGCAAACGGTACAAAATTTTGCCGTATCTGGTATTTCCTTTCCACATTTGCTACAATACATTATGCTTTCCCCATCTTTGAACATATTTATTTTATCTTTTTCATTTGTTTTCAAGATAAACACCATACAATGTATCAAAAAGATTCTTTCCTTTTTCTACCGTTTCGCCATAGCCTAAATCATCCGCAATATCCTCAGCAATACCAAGCGCATCGTTAATTATCTTTGCATTTTCATCCCCCACCTCAGCGCGTGTCTGCAAATCCAACAGTTTGCTTTTGATTTGTTCATCATTTGTATTTTGATATCCGATTACAAGCATTTCTATGGCGGAATCTGATTTGCCTCTTGCGAGCATGATATCTGCCAGTTCAAGATATAAATCCGGTTCATAAACATGCTGCTCCACCATGACGGTCAAAAGTCCTTTCGCCCCGTCAATGTTCAGGGTATCCATATATTCCTTCATTAACGATAGTTGCTCATCCAGCGTAAGCTCGTGAATATCCTTTTCCGCACTTTGCTGTTCCACATTATCCTGTTTTAAAATTTCCTGTTTTATGTCTTCCTGTTGAACAGTTTCCTGCTCCAAAGATGCAGTTTCTTTATCCTCCCCCTTCTTGATGCCCGATATCAAAACAAATGCAAGAACAACTGCCAAAGTCACTACTCCCATATAGATAAGCTGCCGCTTCGTAATATTCTTCCATATTTGGTCTATTCCGCGTTTTTTCAGCAACTGTTCTATACTGTTATTTTCCTGTTTTGGAGTGCTTCTTGAGAGCTCCGTTTGTATTACCTTTGTTCCGCATTCAGGACAAAACTGTGCTCCATCCTTTATCTTTGCACCGCAATTTTTACAAAACATCTGCATTCTCTCCTTTTTTCATGTTTGTGCATAAAATCAATCTACAATTTTGCACCGCACGTTGTACAGAACGCATTTCCTTCTTCATAAGCGCTGCCGCAATTAGGACAGGTATTTTTCCCACCCGCTGTTTCCAACTGAAGTGCCTCTAGTTTTTCTCCACACTTATTGCAGAATACGCTTTCTATCACAAGTATATTTCCACATTTCTCACATCTTCGCAGTCCCTGAACGGCGAGTTTGCGTTTCTCCGTATTCTCTGTTTCCTGTGCAATGTTCTGCAGTTCCATCATATCTTCTTCATACGGCGTTCCGACTGTTTTTTCTGCTGTATTACATGCTGCATATCGTTCTCCAATACGATAGATGACTTCCTTTTTTTTCCGCTCCAACTGTGCAAGTTTTGTGTTACATTCTTCCACTTCCGGCGGTGCCGCATGATTCTCCGTTCCTATTGTTGTTAATTTGTCAAGCAATCCCATATATTTTCTCCTGCTTAATTAATAATATCTTTTAACGTGTCGCTTCCGGTCTTTAGGTAATAATGATATTTACAGTACCCCTCCTCATAAACCTCGTCATCACACCCACTTTCTTTACACGTATTCGAACCGCATGCTGTAAGCTGTAACACTGCCATCAGTGCCATAAACAGACATAATACTTTCTTTTTCATTATGATTAATCTCCTTTCTTTGTTTTCATTTCCTATTGTCGTTAATTTGTCAAGTAATCCCATATATTTTCTCTCTAAATTGTCACAATTATAAAACACTTTGTTTCCTATACTCTTTACACCTTTCTGTATTCTAATTTCTTTTATTTCACTTAGTAGGGAATAATCACCATTTTTATCATTACGAAATGCATCGTCTGGTATTTCTCTAACGCTTTTGGCAATAACAATCTTTTCAGCGAAGTCGCTTATTCCAAAATACTTCATAAGATAAATATCTCCGTATCCTACAGTAATTGTTTTCCCCCAAATAGACAAATGCCATATATACACCATCAATACAAGCAAAAAAACAATTCCCGCATAAACGCCGATCATCGTACAACTTAAATTTGTTTTCGTACTCACTGTATCCTTCAAACTACGAACCCAGTTCAACAAACAGGTCATTGTACATCTTAAATTTGTTTTTGTATCCTTACTAATTTTTTGTTTTTCTGCAATTGTATTTTCCATCCTTGTCCCACAATTCGGACAAAACACAGCGCCCTCCGGAAACTGTGTTCCACAATTTTTGCAAAACATATTTCCCTCCTGTATTTATCCTCTCTGATTCTGTACTATTTCCCGTACCTTCGACTCCACAAAATCCAAATCCCATTGCGCGGCATCATATGTTTTACCTGCGCCTTCATCGCAAAGGTTTTGAATTACTTCTTCACATATTTTCGCATTCTCCATCATACGAACGCTGTTGGGAGCGCTCTTCAAATTTTCGGGAACATTTGCAAATGTCCCACGTTCTGAATTTCTCAAGTGACGTAATGGCTCCAAAATATCATGATTTACGATCCTTGTCGCTTCTTCTAATTTCTCTTTTTTTAAAAGCTCCCTAACCTCTTCAATTTTTGGAAGGACAACCAACTCCAACATTGCAATTTCGGATTTTCCTGTTTGTGCCATTTTTAACTTCCTTTCTGTGCTTTTCACAACACCTATTTGTCTTTGCCTATTTTAAAAATATTTATATGCCTCTGCAGACTGCTGCATAATTTGTTTATCAAACATAAAAATTCCTCACATATAAATACCCTGTTATTCATAATACAATATTATGATGACTTCGCTTTCCTCTGTTTCCGCCATTTTTAAAGGATACTGTATAAAATTTTTCCGATATATAAAAAAGCTGATCTGATAATAGAACAGCCTTATATCCGCGTAATCTTATAAAACTTTGAATTTAACATTTTTGTCATTTATTGACATATTACCCATAATATTGTATTATGATGACTTTCTTAATATGCCGCTCTCCACCGGGGTAGTTTCTTTTGCCTGTCATCTGTTATAACTTTAGTTCGTTTATCCGTCTTCTCTTTTCCGCAGTCGTATTTCTCGTGTAAATCCTTGTCGTTTCAAGACTGGAATGTCCCATGATGTCCGCCAGTTCCGGCAAGTCCGCGTATTGGTTCATATAGGTGACTGCAAATAAGTGGCGGAAGCTGTGCGGGTGAACCTTATGTTTGGGGATTCCCTCCAGTTCCGCCACATGAATCAACATTTTGTACACTGCGTTTCTGCTAATTGGGTGCTTCTTATTCCCAAGAAACACCGCGCCTGACGTTATCTTTTCTTCCATACAATAACATTCGAGCTCCGCAATCAGTTTCTCCGGCAAATAGATTTCGCGCATCCGTCCTTTGTTGTATATCATAAACGTTCCCGCGCGCAGCGCCTCCACCGTACAACCCGACAGTTCGCTGATACGGATACCCGTCATCGCAAGCGTCCTCATAATGCAGTAATATTTCCGATACCCGCACCGCTCTGCACACAAAAGCAGACGCCGGTATTCCCCGGCATTAATAACGTTATTCGAACATGTATTCTTTTGAAGCCTTACTGTTCTGATATAACAATGCTCAAGCTGCTCGTACTTTAGATAGCTGTTTACCGCCGTAATATACAAATTGATGCTTGTCAGACTTTTGCGTTCTGCCGTCAGCTTTTGTTTGTACGTCATTGTTTCCTTTTTTGTAATCTCCCGTCCTCCCATAAATTCCAAAAATCGTTTTGCCTGTTTCAGATATACGCTTCTTGTATTTTCCGCGAGTTCCCTCTGAAATAAATATTCCGCATACTGTTCCAGTTTTTCCTGTGCATTCATTCCCTTACCCCCCATTTACAGGCAAAAGAAACAAAAAATATCCCATAAATAACAATACTGCTTAGACATAATTTTTTATATATTTTAAAAATACCACAAAAAAAGCACCATCCAATGCCCAATACATTTTCTGATGCTTCCCCGCAAACTAAAATTCCCCAAATATATCCTTAAATACATCTTCGCCATACTGATCATACAGCCTAGCAGCCAAATCATAACAATAATTATCGTCCCTTTGTGAAATTACCATTATATTCATTGTCATTTTATCCACAACCAAAGTATATACAACTCTTATTCCGATTCCACGATACTTAATCTTAAAGAACCCTGTCAGGTTATTTCCCATTTTATTTCCCAATGGTTTTCCATAGCCATTTGGACTTGGCAATGGTGCTTTTACGCCATTATGGCAGACTTTTCCTGTATTTCCCTATATTCTTTAACAGATAATTTTCTGTATAATTATATTTTAAATTTTGCTCTCCCCCTTACCCTCCATTTACAGGTAAAAGAGACAAAAAAATCCCATAAAAAGCAATACCCTCTATATGTATCACTTTTTATGGGATAATAGGAATATTGGCAGCATGAAGAATTAGATCATTTTAGTAAAATACATGATTCCCGATCACAAGTCCGTCTCTGCCATTGTTTCTTCTAAAGTGAAGCGCATCACCGACATTACAAGCGCCGTTGATTGCCTCGTTCGCAGCCTGTCTGCAGGAAGCCTTCGTCGTTCCGTTCAAAATCAACGACTCCATTTTCCCCTTAGAAGCCGGTACAAACTGACCTGATGCATAAATAACATCTGTTATCGTATTCGGATAGCCACCACTTCTGACACGGTTCATAACAACCGCACCGACTGCCACCTGTCCTTCATACGGTTCGCCGCCTGCCTCGCACTGAATGAGCGCTGCCAAAATGTCCACCTCAGATGCCGTAGCCATCACTGCCTCTTTTTGTGCGATTCTCTTTGCCTCGGCTGCTGCTGCCGCTCTCTGCCGCTCGGCTTCCTCTCTAGCCCTGATAACTGCCATAGACTCCGCCTTATCAATATCAAATACGACTTTCACGTACTCCTTCGCCACATAACCCTTCGTGCCTTCATAGTTTACGCTGACCCAGTCGCCTTCCTCCGCGATTGCCTCTACTGCCTCTCCGTTTGCCAAAAGACCAAGCACACCTGACTGTAAGTTTGCGTCCGTTCTGACTCTGAGCGTCTGTGTCTCGGAGTATGCCGTCAGCATTCCGACATCCTTTGCGACCTGCTTCGCCTCTTCGTCGAAGTATAAATAGTCGTTCTTTATCCAACCTGTAACGTCGCCGGATTTTACTTTTGTCCAACCCGCAATCTGCTCTACGATTTCGCCGCCGCAGTCCTTATAGAGCACACCGACCTTCTCCGCGTCCTGGTCGGCATCCTGGCGCATATTGACGAACTCATTCACCTTCGCCATTACAAGGGTACTTTTTTCCTTTTTCTCTGTCTTTGCGCTTCTTTTTGCAAACGCAATCAGTTCTTCTTTTTCCATTGAAATGTTTGCGTCCAGTATGTCCGCTGCGCCTGCCGTTGTCAGGGACTGCTGCTCCCTGCCTAAACCTGCTGCCGTGCTTCCCACGATACTGACTTCTGAATTCATCTTGTCTGATGTGGCTTTCTGCTCACTGCCCGGTTTCCCTGACGTGAAGCTTTCCTGTGTGCCAGCCGCTTCCGTGCTGACCGGAGAAGCTGTAAACGCAGCCGCTGCTGCCATAATAAACAACAGACATTTCCACTTTTTACAATTTGCCTTCATTTTTTACTCCATTTCCTTTAAACTTATACAAAATATTACATATTTTTACATAATATGCTTTTGTTTTGCAAAGTTTCTTACATTTTTGCGACAAATGTTACATAAATATTAACACCTATTACGATTTTATATAATAACAAAGAGTTCACGACTTGTCAAGTCATGAACCCTAATATTTTTATTGAAATTAAACTATTTTTGTTTTCTAAATTGTTTAATTTGTACAAATATTCTTGAAAAATTGACATTTTGTGGCATTTCCAGTACCATTCGGACAGGACTTTGCATTCACTGCAAAGTCCGTAAAAAAGAAGTATCGCAACCAAGTAAAAATCCATTTGCGAAGCAAATTCTGCATGGATTTTTACCCACTACTGGAACAAAGTGAACAGTAGATTTCTGCGTTCTTTTGCCTCTTATGCACCAATGTGCTTTCTTGTTTTCCCCCTTCTTATTATAGAAATAACAAAACCGATCAGGGTAAAAACCACGCCAACCGCAATACATACCCCCGCCACGAGCACCGCATACTGCAAAAAACCGTTCCATTCATTATGGTATAGCCTGCTTAAAAACGGAAGAAACAGGACAATCGCCGCATACCAAAAAATCGGTGCCGTTATCTTTTTCCCATAGAAAGCCTCATTTTCACGGCACTGCGCACCAAACATACGGATACAGATTTTCTCCGCAAGCGCATAAAGCACGAACAAAGCCGAAAAGTACACTGCCGTGCCAATCATGGTGTGCAGACGCTGCGCCGTAAGTCCGTTTGGAAGAAACAGGCTTGACGCGCCCCCATCTGACACCAATCTACTTTGCACAGATCCATTCTCAAAAAGCATCAGCGGAATATAAATTGCACCCGTAATGCGAATCCCATTTACAATAACAGTTGTTACATAAGCAAATCCTGCGCTGAACAAAAGCCAAAGCGCCTTTTTTCTCCCCGTCCCCAACCGATGCGTAAACGAGAACACCATCATCAGAAACGTCAGCACAAGAAACCGCACGCCCGCGCATGAGGCGGCAATGACAAACCGATACCGTTCACTGACATACCCGACTTTCGCGATATATTCAAACGTAATCCCCCCAAGAAGCTTCACCCACCATGCGACGGGTGCCAAAATCCATATAAGGGCGTCGCTGTCCGCCGTATTATAAAACCGCCGAAGCAAAACCGCTGCAAATACGGCAGACGCATAACTAAAAACCAACCCGCTTTTTTTCATTGCTATCCTCTCTGATTTTGCATGTTTCTCTTCCGCATACGCACAATCTGCAACACCGCAAGCCCCAAAACCACCGCTGCCAAAAAAGCATCTTCGGGCTCGCTGCCCATCATATAGCCGCCCAGTGCAAAGTCCGACACCTCAAGCGGCAACGGAAGCGGCTGATTGGTATCGACTGCATTGCCCTCGGGGTTGCGTATGGTTTCCACCACCGCGATAAACGATGTGTAAGGCGTAAGCATATTGTAATTCAGACCAAGCTGTGTCACCTCATCCTTGACATCCGGATTGTCGTTCGTCATGCCATAATTGGTGAGCCGTTCCACCTTCTGCTGCGCCCACAAATAACTCAGCGCATCGCTTTCCAACGCGATTGCAGAACGGGACTGCGCAATCGCACTGCCCGCAGGTCTGACGCCATCCTGTTCGTCATCAGGCACGATTTCGGCAATAGAAACAGTCTGCTCATAGTCCCCGCTTCCCGTCTTTCCCGTAATGTGAACACTCCCTGTCGGTTCTCCGCGCCACTTTCCAAGCAGCACAATCGGCTTTTGCGCAAACAGCGTTGGTAAAATAGCAGGCTCCACGTCATACGCGTCAAATCCCTCAAACGTCACCGCAATATCCGTCATGACAGGCGACTGAATATATGTTTGGAATTGCCGCGCCGTCTTGTCCGCGTCCTCCTCGTCTGTCACGATAAACGGCTCTCCCTGCCCTGTCTTTGCAATTCCGTTAATCAGATAACGGTTGACCGAAGTGCCAATCCCAAATGAAAAGAAGTCACAGACACCTGCATTTTCATGAATCAGTTTGAAAATATCCACCTCGTCAAAAATATATCCGTCCGTGATTACAACAATACTGCGCGTCCCGTTCTCCTGCGCGGGAATTGCAACTGCCTTCTCAAGTGCGGGCAGAAGCTCCGTACCGCCGCCGCCCTCCTGCGAATCAATTATCCGAATGGCACGCTTCACATTCGCCTCCGTAGCAGGAAGCGATGTTTCCGACAATCGATATGCCTCGTCCGAAAACAAAACCAAATTAAACGTATCCGTTTCCCGCAAATCGGTAGTAAGATTTTGAATCAGCTTCTTTGCCGTATCCAGCGGATATCCGTACATGGAGCCTGAAATATCAAGCACAAAAATATACTCCCGCGCAGGAATGTCGGCTGTTTCATAACGGTTTGGCGGCTGCACCATCAGCATAAAGAAGTTTTCCTGTTCGCCCTTGTTGAGCAGCAGCCCCGTGGAAATTTCCTCACCCGTCATTTTATAATCCAAAATAAAGTCCCGGTTTCCCTCATAATCGGAAGCGTCCGCAAGCGTAACAATCGCTTTGGCATTATTCTCCCATGCAATGTTGATTTGGTGCGAGCTGCTTGTAAGCTCCGTAATCGGAACCGCCGTCGAAATACTGACACGAATGTCATATTGATCCTGCGGCAAAACGCCCTCGTGCAGATACGGTGTCTGCGCCCACTCCTCGCGCACGCCGCTTTCGTCCAAAACAGGACTGACATATCTTGGACCGACAACGGTCGGATACACAAACTGGTAAACCCCGTCCGCGGGCGTAATCAGCTCCGTATAGTGGAGATCAATGGAAACCACGTCCTGCGGCATAATGTTTGCCACATTCATCGAAAATACATTCGGTCGCTCCTCCTCCAAAAGGGACGCGCTTTTGCCTTCCTCCTTCGCCTCTTCAAATTCCTCCTTCGCCTCTTCCTTTTCCTTAATCTGCGCCGTCACAAGCTGGTTTCCGATGCGCATCTGCATCCCATGTACCGTAACCTTGTCGGACGCGGGAAATACGTAGGTTGCATTGAGCGGTGCAGTACCCGCGTTCGCATACGTCTGCATCACATGAATGTCCGCAATTATGCCGTTGATGTCAACCGTCACACTTGTCCCCTTTAACGGAAAGCTGTCAAGCGACGGATCCTGCGTTTCCACATAAAAATAAGGCGCGCCCGTCTGATCTGCGTCCTGCGTTTCCTCCTCGGCATGAGCCGTCAGACCAAACGCGCAGAATAAAACAAACGCCGCCCCTATAAAACATATGAAACAAAACAGTTTTTCATATTTCCTCATCATATTGTACCAGTCCTTTCCTAAAATCTTTGTCCGAAAACTTCCGTTACTGATACAATACAATGGCAATTCATCAAACTTGCATCCTATTTCGCAGCAAACAAGATACATTTTTGCATAAGATTTGCATACTTTTCATTTATCATTTACAGGCTTTTTGCCTTTTCAACACAAGCCCCCACCGCGTCCATTACCGCCGCGCGCAGCCCCTTTTCCTCCAGGACCTTCACCGCCTCAATTGTTGTTCCCGCGGGAGAACAAACCATATCCTTTAGCTGCGCAGGGTGCATTCCTGTTTCCAGCATCAGCTTCGCACTGCCAAGCACGGACTGCGCCGCAAACTCGTACGCCTGTGCTCTCGGTATTCCCGCACACACTGCCGCATCCGCAAGCGCCTCAAGGAACAAAAACACATACGCAGGAGAGCTGCCCGCCACGCCCGTAAACGCGTCAATCAGCCGCTCAGGAAGCACACTCGCCTTGCCAAAGCTCTCCATCATCCGAAGTACAAGCTCCCTGTCCGCGTCTGCCGTATTCTCCTTCAGGCACACACATGTGCACGCCTCCCCCACAAGTGCAGGCGTATTCGGCATACAACGTACCAGCCTCACCGGCTTTCCAAACTGTTCCTCAAGCCAGGCAATCGACTTCCCCGCCGCAATTGAAACCACAAGCGTATCATCGTCCACACTGTCCCTGATTTGCGCGATAACCTCCGCCAAAAAGACAGGCTTTACCGCAAGCACAAGCACGTCCGCACACGCCGCCACCCTTTGGTTATCCGTGCAAGCTTCTATGCCATACTTTTCCGCCACGCCTTTCGCCGTCTTTTCCGTTTTCGCCGAGCCCATCAGCTCCGCAGGCTGATAAAGCCCCTTCCCGATAATCCCGCCGATCATCGCCGTCGCCATATTTCCCAAACCGATAAAACCGATTTTCATACTGATATCCTTTTCCTTTCATCCCATTTGTCATTTATTTTGTTTTGCAGCCTCAAACAATAAAACAGAAGACGCCACCGCCGCATTCAGGGACTCTACCTGCCCCTTCATCGGAATTTTAATATAACAGTCTGCCCTGTCCGCCGTTTCCTGCTTTAATCCTGCCGCCTCATTTCCAATCAAAAATGCCGTCGGCTTCGTATAATCCTGCAAATCATAATCCATACTCTCTTTTAAGTGCGCCGCATACACCGTCACACCATTTGCCTGCAAATCTGCCATCGCCTTTAAAATATCATTCGTTATGATAAACGGAACCCGATAAATGGAGCCCATTGTGGAACGGATGACCTTTGGATTAAAAATATCGACTGTATTTTTTGTCATAATCACACCATCAACACCTGCACCCTCGCCTGACCGGAAAATAGTCCCTAAATTCCCCGGATCCTGCAAGTCCTCCAGCAGTAAAAATAACTTATGTTTTTTCTCCAACAATGTTTTCATCGAATATGATGGCATTTTCATCACACACAGAATCCCCTGCGGTGTCTGCGTATCCGATATCTTTTGAAACACTTCGTCCGAAACCATTTCATAACATATGTTTTTAAATAGCTCAGGTGAATTTTTTGCCATAAATCCTTCCGAAACATAGACTTCCTCTATCAACCCTTTCGGCGCTTCCAAAAACATTTTCAGTCCTTCCACGATAAATACGCCCTCACTGTAGCGCAGCTTTGCCTTCCGCTCCAGGTTGACAATCCGTCTCATTTTTGTATTTCCCGTACTTGTAATCACCGTCGCACACTCCTTACCTTATTTCACAAAATGGTTTCTATTCTCCTTAATCAACTCCTCCGCAACCTCATTTGCAGCCATAATCATCAGGTGGTCTTTTTCCTTAATCACGTAATCCGCCATCGGCATCAGGCTAATCTCTGTCGCATGCTTCTTCTTGATAGCCAATATCGAAATCTTATACCTTGCGGCAATGTTGGACTCTCGGATACTTTTCCCCACCCACTCCTTTAGCGGCGACATCTCGTAAATCCCGTAATGTCCAGGAAGGTCAATATAGTCAAAAATATTATCAAGGCTATATCGCTCCGCCCATTTCTGCGCAATGTCCTTATCCGGATAAATGACCTCATCCGCGCCATTTCGCAGAAGAAACTTTGCCTGTACGTCCCTTGTCGCCTTGCTAATCACGCGCTTTGCGCCAAGCTCCTTTGCCAGGCTCGTAATCTCTAAGCTGCTTTGAAAATTCGTGCCGATACACACAAAGACCACGTCGAAATTCGTGATACCGACACTGCGCAAAACCTCTTCCTTCGTGCAGTCCCCAATTTTCGTGCTGGTGGCAACCGGCACCATATCCTCCACCTTCTCCTCAAACTGATCCATAATCATCACATCATGCCCGTTATCCAAAAAATCCTGCGCCAAGTGATGCCCAAACCGTCCCATTCCGATAATTAATATTGATTTCATATTATCCCTCACTTATTCCATATACTATCCTACGATAATCTTCTCCTGCGGCTCCCGCACAAGGTTCGTTGCAGGCTTTTTCGCAAACACAAGCGCAAACGAAAGACTGCCAAGCCTGCCGCAATACATTAGCACCGCCACAATCAGCTTGGAAACAACCCCTAGCTCACGCGTAATCCCCGTCGTCATGCCCACCGTGTTGATTGCGGAAAGCACCTCAAACACCACGTCCGGCATTGTAATCGCAGGCTGCAGCGCCATAATTGCACACGCAGCACCGAATGCAAGCGTCAGATTAATCACAACTACCGCGTTTGCCTTGCGCACCACATCTGCCGTAAGCCTCCTGCCAAACAGATTGATATCCTCCCTGCCGCGCAGCATTGCCACCGCATAGAACGTCAGTACGACCATTGTTGTCGTCTTTGCACCGCCTGCCGTGGAACCCGGACTGCCGCCGATAAACATGAACAGCATTGTCAAAAAGGTTCCCGCATTGGACATCGCACCCGTATCCACCGTATTAAAGCCTGCCGTACGCGGCGTAACCGACGCAAACAACGCACCCAGGAGCTTCTCCAACGGGGTCATTCCCGCAAACGTCGCATTGTTCTCAAAAAACAAAAAGAGCAGCGTTCCTACGGCTGTCAGTCCAAGCGTTGAGGAAAGCACAATTTTAGAATGTAATAGATAATTTTTAAAATGCCATTTGTGCTTCAATACATCATCCCACACGATAAACCCGATACCACCCACTAAAATCAGCAGGCAGACCACCACGTTCACAAGCACATCCCCCTCAAAGGAAACCAAGGACGAATATTCCTCCTCAATCCCCATCAAGTCAAACCCACCGTTGCAAAACGCCGAAACCGCGTGAAAAACCGAAAAATAAATCCCGTTTGCAACGCCAAAGCGCGGAATAAAGCGTGTCGCCAGCAGCAACGCACCCGTTCCTTCTATAAAAAAAGTGCCCTGCACAATCTTTTTCACAAGCCTTACCACACCTGCAATTTCAAGCGTATTGACGCTCTCATGCAGCGTTGCCCGTTCCTGTAACCCAATCCTGCGTTTCAACAACACTGAGATGTACACGCCGATGGTCATAAACCCAAGTCCGCCGACCTGAATCAGGCAAAGAATCACGAGCTGCCCAAACAACGTCCAGTTCTGATACGTGTCCGCCGCAACCAACCCCGTCACGCAGGTCGCCGAGGTCGCCGTAAACAGCGACGTTAAAAGATTGGTCTCCCCGCTCCTAGTGGCAAACGGCAAAGACAGCAGCAGCGTACCAATCAAAATAATTAACGCAAAGCCAAATGCAATCAGTTTTGTTGTAGAACGCCCGCTCTTTGGCATCTGCTTCTCATTCTTCTTAAAAATCATGATACAATCTATTCCTTTTATCTATCAATCTATCAATGCGAAGTCAATATGTCAAACCAACCAAAGGTTGGTTATAAGCAGCCACCTGACTCGTTGTATAAATGCAAACAATCCGGAAATGCCCGCCACTCCCGGATTGTATAAAGAATTGCCCATTTATCTTGAAAGCTTCCTGCAAACCTCATACTGATAATCATCAATGCCTTTTTTCATGTTCAGGGCTTCTTCAATATCATAGTCCACAAACTTACCGTGCGTATATGCCACGACTCTGTTTGATTTCCCTTCCGCGAGAAGATCAGAAGCGTATGCCCCCATAATGGACGCGTAGAACCGGTCTTTACAGGTCGGGTGTCCGCCGCGCTGCAAATACCCCAAAATAGTTGCCCGCGTTTCAATGCCCGTCGCCGCTTCAATCCGCTTCGCCATAGAAGTAGAATGCCCGATTCCCTCCGCATTTACTACAATGTGATGCTTTTTACCTTTTTTACGGCTCCGCACGATATTGTTAATCAGCTCCTGCTCGTCAAAGTTATATTTTTCCGGAAGCAGAATATCCTCTGCACCGTTTGCAACACCTGTCCAAAGCGCAATATACCCCGCATTCCTTCCCATAACCTCAATAATCGAGCAGCGCTCATGAGAAGAGGAGGTATCCCTTACCTTATCAATTGCCTCCATTGCAGTATTAATTGCGGTATCAAATCCAATCGTGTACTCTGTACAGGCAATATCAAGGTCAATCGTACCCGGAACGCCTACTGTATTGATACCGTGTCTGGCAAGCGCCTGCGCTCCTCTGTACGAACCATCTCCACCAATGACGACCAGACCGTCAATTCCATTCTTACGGCAGAGATCTGCTGCCTGCGCCTGTACCTCCTCCTGGCTGAATTCCGGACATCTTGCCGTACCAAGAATCGTTCCACCTGTGTGAATAATATCCGCTACACTGAAAGCCTCCATATCAACAATTTCTTCATTTAAAACCCCAAGATAACCACGCTTAATCCCTTTTACCTTCAATCCGCTTGTAAGTGATTTTCTTACTACCGCCCGAATCGCCGCATTCATTCCGGGTGCATCACCGCCGCTTGTTAATACTCCGATTGTTTTAACCTTTGCCATTTTTCATACCTCCTGTTAAGCTCCCCATGCGTTTTGGTCCGTCCCTCTTTTCCGAATCATGTTCATTTTACCCTTTTTTTGGCAAGAATACAATAGGGCTTCCCAAAAAATTGTGAAAATTTTATCACTTAGCTGACCACCTTAACATTCTCCTCTCCAAAAAGAGCCCGCAGCCTGTCCAAAAGCTCACTGTCAGCCTGTATATTTCGATTCGGCGGCAGCGTCTTTTTCTGACGTGTTTCTTCTATATAAATAACAACCGCATCCTTTCCCTCCGAATCATAAATTGCGTCAAACAACACAGACTCTTTTTCCACATAGCTGTCAATATTTGGAAACTTTATCCACACCTTCCTTGGAATCTCCCCAAAGGATGTGACCTTCTCGCAAATCAGCTTCCCGTCACGCTCCTCCTCCACGCTGACCCTGCCTTCTATCAATACCTTATTCTCTTCCATAAGCTTGGCAGAAAACTTCTCATAAGCATTCGGAAACACAATCACCTCAACGCTTCCCACCAAATCCTCAAGCGTCAGAAACGCCATAATTTTATCATTTTTTGTATACTTAATCTTCTTGTCTGCAATCATTCCGCCAATAGTCACCGTCAATCCATCCTGCAAATGCACGGCATTCGTTTCTTCATCAAGATAGAAGTCAGACGTTTTTGCGGTAATGCGCTTCTCCCAAAGCGCCTGATACTCCTGCATTGGGTGCCCGCTGACGTAGAAGCCGAGAACTTCCTTTTCAAAACCCAAAAGCAGCTCCTTCTCATACTCGCCAACATTTGGCAACTTGATCTCAAGTTCCTCCTTCTGCTCATCCGAAACAATGTCAAGCAGCGACATCTGTCCCGCGGTTATCCCGCGTTTGCTGTGCGTAACGCTCTCCAATATCTGCACATAGACACTCATATGCTGCTTACGCGTCGCACCAAAGCTGTCAAATGCACCCGCCTTGATAAAATTTTCTATTGCACGTTTGTTCACATCATTTCCCTGTGTCCGTTCAATAAAATCCTTCAGGCTTTGATAATTCCCATGTGCATTGCGCTCCTCCACAATTGCGCTGATAATCGGTCTTCCAACATTTTTAATTGCTGTAAGCGCATAGCGGATTGACCCGTTTGACACGGAAAAACCAGCCTCACCCTCATTAATGTCAGGCGGCAGAATTTGGATTCCCATACTCCTGCACACCATGATATACTCTGAAACCTTAGAAGAATTATCAATCACAGACGTCAAAAGCGCCGCCATAAATTCCACCGGATAATAGTATTTCAAATATGCCGTCTGATATGCAACCACCGCATAGCAAGCTGCATGCGATTTGTTAAACGCGTACTTCGCAAAATCCGTCATGGTATCATAAATATGGTCTGCTACCTGCTCCGATATTCCATTTGCCACACACCCGGGCACATGCTCCGCCTCGTTTCCATGCACAAAATTGGCACGCTCCTGCTCCATCACGGACGCTTTTTTCTTACTCATCGCACGGCGCACAAGGTCGCTTCTGCCCATAGTATACCCACCTAAGTCACGTACAATCTGCATAACCTGCTCCTGATATACAATACAGCCATAGGTCGGCGCTAAAATCGGCTCAAGCTGCGGACAGGCATACGTCACCGCCGCATGGTTGTTCTTGCCGCGGATATACGCCGGAATAAACTCCATCGGACCGGGGCGGTAAAGCGAAATGCCCGCAATCACGTCCTCAAGGCTTTGGGGCTTTAGCTCCTTCATAAAGTTCTTCATGCCCTGACTTTCCAACTGGAACACGCCGTCCGTCTTTCCCGTGCCAAGAGACGCAAGCACTTTTTTATCATCATAATCAATTTTATCCACGTCTATCAAAATACCCGTGGTTTTTTCCACATTATCCACGGCATTTTTAATCACTGTCAACGTACGCAAGCCGAGAAAGTCCATTTTAAGCAATCCAAGTTCCTCGATTGTCGTCATGGTAAACTGCGTCGTTATCGAACCGTCACTTCCCCTTGAAAGCGGCACAAGCTCGTCCGCAGGTCTTTGGCAGATTACGACCCCCGCCGCATGCATGGACGTATGACGCGGAAGCCCTTCCAGTCGTTTGCACATATCAATCAGATAGTGCACCTGCTCGTCGTTCCTATACAACTCCCGAAATTCCGGATTCATCTCAAGCGCGCGCTCTATCGTAATATTCAGTTCATTCGGTATCATCTTGGCAATGCTGTCGCAAAAATTATATGGCAAATCCAAAGCGCGTCCCACATCACGGATAACGCCCTTTGCCGCCATCGTACCAAACGTGACAATCTGAACAACCTTGTCCGCTCCATATTTTTGACTTACATAGTCAATCACTTCCTGCCTGCGCTCATAGCAAAAGTCAATATCAATATCAGGCATGGAGATACGCTCCGGATTCAAAAAGCGCTCAAACAGCAGCCCGTAGCGTATCGGATCAATATTGGTGATATGAAGGCAGTACGAAACAATCGACCCTGCCGCGCTCCCGCGCCCCGGACCCACAGGAATGCCGTTTTCCCTTGACCAGTTGATAAAATCCCACACAATCAGGAAGTAATCCACATACCCCATATCTTTGATAACATTCAGCTCATATTCCAGCTTCTTCACAAGCGTCCCGTCATCGTCAGGGTAGCGCTCCTTTAAGCCGTCAAAACAGATTTTATTCAGATACGACCATGAATTATATCCGTCCGGCACATCAAACTTTGGCAGTTTCGTCACACCAAATTCTATTTCCACATTGCACCGCTCTGCAATCAGCGCAGTATTGGTAACCGCCTCCTGCGCATACGGAAAAAGTCCACGCATCTCCAATTCACTTTTTACATAATACTGCCCACCGTCATAACGCATACGGTCCTGATCCGACACTTTCTTCGCTGTCTGTATGCAAAGCAGAATATCATGCGACTTCTCGTCCTCCGCATACGTATAATGAATATCGTTCGTTGCGACTAACGGTATGTCCATCTCCTTACTGATTCGTACCAAAGCTGCATTCACCGTCTTTTGATCCGGTATTCCGTGATCCTGCAGCTCCAAAAAATAATTGCCTCTCCCAAAACAGTCCAAATATTTTTGGACACACTTTTTCGCTTCCTGATACAGTCCTTTTACAATCAGACGCGGCACTTCCCCCGCAAGGCAGGCGGAAAGCGCAATAATCCCCTCATGATATTGATTCAAGACCTCCATATCAACACGCGGCTTATAATAATACCCTTCCGTAAATCCGATACTAACGATTTTCATTAAATTCGCATATCCAGTATTATTTTCCGCAAGCAAAACAAGGTGGTGATACCTGTCATCACCACCTGTCAGCTCCTTATCAAAACGGGAATTCGGCGCCACATACACCTCACAGCCAAGAATCGGCTTAATCCCATTTGCCTTCGCTTCCTTATAAAAATCAATCACACCATACATGACACCGTGGTCCGTAATCGCGCCACTGTCCATGCCAAGTTCTTTGATGCGTTTGACATATTCCTTTATCTTATTGGAACCGTCCAAAAGACTGTACTCTGTATGGACGTGTAAATGCGTAAATGCCATGTTATCCCCACGTTACTCTAAACCGCTTGCTATTTCTGCCATCAGCCGTCCGACAATTGTGATAAATCCTAAATCCACCGCACCGATTTTGGGTGCCCTGTTAAAATAATCAAACGAAACCACTGCAAGGATTTTATCATCGTGCCGCGCAACACACTGTACAAACTCCTTATTTTCCTGTAATTGATAAAGCCTGTATAATTCCGGCTGCTGCATCTCCAATTTCCCAAAGTTTTTCTCCACACGGATACCGCGCTTGTCAAACAGCCTTTGGCAGCTCTCATCCTTAATACAATCAAGCTTTTCAATCGGATTGATATATTTTCCAGAAATGCTAACCCGATGAAGATCACTGCCCGCATACACCGCAATTCCATCAACATCAAGATAACTTCTCAGCTTTTCCAAAACCTCATCAAATGCCTCAAAGCCTTGCATATTCAGCAAAATCACAAGATCCGACATAACAGCCGCCTTCTTATCGTCACTCGCAATTGCCTTAATTCCAATACTGCGCTCCGAGATTGCCGCATCCTCAACTGCGCCATGCTTTGCCTCATCATAAATAATATAGCGGTTTTTCCCTTTTTCTTTTGCCACATAAAGCGCTTTATCCGCTTTCTTAAACAAATCCTCAAAATTTGTGGCATCCGCCGGAAACTTTGCCACACCGCAGGAAGTCGTAATCGCCATTGTATCCTTAATGTCCTGATATTCCCACTGAACATTCTTGGAAATTGTCTTAAAAATCCGTCTTAGCTCCTCTTCCGTTGATACGCCATCAAGCACCAGCATAAATTCATCGCCGCCAAAACGCCCTACCATTCCGCGGGAATCAATCACAGCACGCATAATCTCCGAAACCTTGGAAAGCACCTCGTCCCCAAACATATGTCCAAAGCTGTCGTTTACCTTCTTAAAATCATCCACATCCATCATGGCAAGATAAAGCTCTTTTCCCTCCTGCGTCTTTTCCATTGCATATTCATGAATCGCTCTTTTATTATAAAGCCCTGTACCAGGATCAAACGCATTATCCGACAGATAATAGCTTTTCTTTTCACTCTTCCCGCCAATATGCAAAATAAGACCCACTGTCATAATACGTCTTCCGTTATCATACAAGGTACACCCTCTGATAGCAAAGCGTCCCTGTGTTTCCTTTAATAAAAGAGCCGCCTCAAATTCAGCATTAAAACGGTCAACGCCCCTTTTCAGGAAATCACAGAACATTTCAAATTCACCGGAAACAAAAATGTCTTTTTTAATTTCGCTCAGTTTCTTCTTTAAAACAGGAATACTTTTGACATTCACATACCGGTAAATATTAATCTCATCCGTATCATAATTATATTCAAAAAACATATTTTCGGAAAGCCCCATAAACTCACGGTACTTTTTCACAAGCTCCAAATATTTAACATATCTGTCCTTAAGCTCCATGAAATTGGAAAACTCCAAATTAAAAGACTTAAAATCACCATACTGCCTTCCATTCAGCTCAATCTCAAGATATAAAAGTCTGTAATTATCTTCTGCATCCTTCATACGCACAATGGTACACTGGCGTCCCTTATCCAACTCACCTGCTACGGATTTAAAATCCTCCTTATCATCAGGGTGCAGCAAATCAAGCAAAGAATAACAGGAATTCTTTCCAATAAAATGGTAAAATGCCTCGTCACCATTTACAAACTCATAATCATTTTTAATTGTTGCCCTTCCATAATAAGTAATATGTGCTCCGGGCGCTGTTTTGTACTCTGTAATATTTGCCTTTTCCATTCGTTTTCCCTATAACACGCATTCCCCATAAATGCCTGTTCCCCATAAATTATTTCTGACAAAATACGAAGTTGAATCCACATTCACTTTAATGCATATAACAATATCCCTTACTGATAATTGTACACTAATTTATCTGAAAATGAAACAAAAAAGTATAAATTTTCCATACTTTCTCCTGCCATGAAGCAATAACCGTTACACAATCCTTCTGACACAAATAATCTCACGATAAAGCGCATTACTAATCTTGATTCCTGTCTTCGCTGAGCTGGCATGTACGATTTTCCCGTTTCCTATATAAATTGCCACATGACCCGGATAGCAGATAATATCCCCTGGCTGTGCTTCCGCGTATCCTACCTGCGTCCCCGCCGTGCGCTGCGAAGTGGAATTTCTAGGCAGACTGTATCCAAACTGTCTGTACACAGCCTGTGTAAATCCGGAACAGTCCGCACCGTTTGTAAGGCTTGTACCGCCTGCCACATACGGGTTTCCAATAAATCCGCATGCATACACCGCAATCTCTTTTCCCTTCGCGCTGCCGTTTGCCGCCATAATCTCATCTTTGTTGACCGTAGCCTTTCCTGTCGGCTTTGTGGTATTGGCGGAAGCAGTATTTCCGTTGCTCTTATTATTCTTGCGAGCCTCTTCCTCCGCCTTCCTGCGCGCCGCTTCTTCCGCAGCTTTTCTTTCCTCTTCCTCAATCTGCTTAATCTGAGCATTCCGTTGTTTAATCTGCGTCTTATAAACCTCCGCCTGCTGCTTTGCCTTGCTAATCTGCATCGCATAATCGGCGCTGATTTCCTCAAGCTCGGCACGCGCAGTTTCCACGCTTTCCATTTCCTCCTCAAGTCCCTCCTGCGCAGCCTCAAGCTCCGATTCCTCAATTTCAAGCTCTTCCTTCAGAAGTTCCACATTCTGCCTTGCAGTCTGATAATCTGTAAACATCCTTCGGTCATACTCGTGAAGCTTTTCAACATAATCCGCTTTATTCAACAGACTCTGCATTGATGACGAACTGAACAAAATATCAAGATAGGTGCTGTCGCCGCTTTCATACATTTCCTTAATGCGCACTTTCATCGCCTCATACTGGGCGCGCTCTACCTTAATTGCCTCCTCAAGATCAAGCTTCGCCTGCTCAATCTGTGCTTTTTTCGCCTCAATTTCCTCCTCAAGAAGGCTGATACTCGCCATAATCTCTGCGATTTCATTGCTCAGCGCCTCAATTTCACTGTCGATTCCTTCCTGCTCGTCCGAAAGCTCATTAACCTGATCTTCAATATCGTCTAAATTCTGCTCATCCTGTTCATTCTGTTTCTTTAAATCATCCTTCTTTGCCGCCCACACCCGCATTTCCTGCCAAGTGCCGGCATTCATGCTTCCTGCCAGTACTGCCGCACACAACAGCACGGAAAGAACGTGTCTTAACCCCTTCTTCTTTTGCATTAACTACTCAACCCCTTATTTGTCTACTGCTCCGATGTCGGTTCTACTGTAATAATTTCATTTAGGCGTTCCACAAGCTTCTCCTGTAACACAAACATCCTGTACGTAGTATATCCGACCTCATCAAGATATGATTCCACCGTATATCCGTCATAACCTTCAATATCCTTCTCGGCAAACTCCCGAATCAGCTCATCCGTAATCTCAATATTCTCTGCCCTTGCAAGCGCCTCCGATATCAAATACTGTTTTACTGTCGTCTCACAGTCAGGACGAATTTCAGCCTCAAAATCCGCAAACGATTTTTGCTCCACGTCTTTCAAATATTGCTCAAATTCCATTCCATAATACATTTGGCACATGGAATCCATATAAATCTCAAACCCCTGTATCTGCTCCTCCACAAGATACTCTGGAACGGATTTTATGGTGCTTTCGCTTAAAATCTGATTCAAAATAGCGCTTGTCTTGGAAGATTCAAACGCCTCCTGCGCGTTTTTCTCAACCTCTGCCTTTGCTGCTACCCAAAGCGCTTCCTTATTTTCATACGAAAGTCCAAGCCTTGCCAAATCAGCATCTGTCGCGTTGGCATATTCCATTGTCTCGGAAATACCGTTCACCGTTACCGTAAACACTACCGGCTGTCCCGCAAGGGATTCCTCAGGGTATCCTTCAGGAAATGTCAAATCCAAATCAACCGTATCACCCGGCATCACCCCAATCAGTCCCTCTTCAAATCCTTCAATAAACGAACCGGAACCAATCTCAAGATCCGCGCCGCTCGCCGTTCCGCCCGCAAACGCCACGCCGTCCTTCTTTCCTTCATAATCAATATTGACAACATCACCGTTTGCTACCTTTCGGTCGGTTATATAGCCCTTAAGCATTTGATTATCAATATATTGCTCAATATCCTCATCACTCGTCCCCGGCTTATATGCCGTAACTTCCATATTTTTATAATCATTTAGGGTGACATACTCGTCAATATCCAAATCCTGGAGCCCCACATAATCTTCCCGATCGCTCACAGGCTCCGCGTTCAGAATTAATGTTCCCTCTTCCCCTGCCTGCGTTTGACCAATACTTTCTGCCTCCTCACTTGTGCCTGTTTCCGCAACGGTCTGCGTACCATGTTCCCCATCCGCGGCATTTTTGTTTCCACACGCACTGATTCCAAACGTCATAACGCTTAAAAGACCTATTACTATTAATTTATTTTTCATTCTCCAGCCTTTCTGTATTTCTCTTTTTATACTATTATATACTTTTACAGTATAGCAAAAAAAGAAGGAAAATAAAAGAGTTTCTTGCACTTTCCAGTTATTAATGATACAATCTTTAATAAGATTGTAATTTACAACAGAAAGGCTGATAGAAACAATGGTGTGGAAGATTCTTTTAATAATACTTGTTATTTTAATATTACTGCTTGTTGGAATGTATTTTCTTGGCAAAAGAATGCAGAAAAAACAGGCGGAACAGCAGGCGATGATTGATGCCGCAAAGCAAAGCGTTTCCATGCTGATTATTGATAAAAAGAAAATGAAGCTGAACGAAGCGGGACTTCCTGCCGCAGTGCTGGAGCAGGCGCCGAAATATATGCGACGCGCTAAGCTCCCTATCGTAAAAGCAAAAATCGGTCCTCAGATTATGTCATTAATCTGCGATGCTGAGATTTTTGAAAGTGTACCCGTAAAAAAAGAGGTCAAAGCGACTGTGAGTGGTATCTATATTACGGATGTAAAAGGGATCCGCGGTCCTCTTGCCACGACATCCACAAAGAAAAAGAACAAATTCAAAGCATGGGTTTCCAAAATGCAGGAAAAGGCAGGAGCAAAACCGATTAAATAAAAGAAAAAACTTAAATGATACAAAAAAATGGCAATTCGTTAGGAATGCCATTTTTTCGTTCACAAATTGATATTAAAAGAAATATTCCCGTATCTCACAATTACGTATCCCAAATGCCGCATACTCCTCATTCGTCATATCGTTAAAATAGGAATGCACGACCCGCGCAATCCCATTGTGCGCCACCAAAAGAAACGTCTTGTCCTGCGAAGCCTCTTGAATGTCATCAAGCAAATTGTATATCCGCTGTGCCAAATGCAGCATTGTTTCACCCCCGCCAAAATGATTGACAAAGCTCTTTTTCATCTCCTGAAACTCCGCCCCGTTGCGCGCCGTAGCCTCATATTTCCCGAAGTTCTGTTCCGTAAGACGCACTTCCTCGCGCGCGGGAATGCCCGTAATTTGGGAAACTTCCATCGCCGTATCTTTGGCACGCATTAACGGCGAATATAAAATTTCATCAATCTGCAACCCCTGCTCCAAAATCGCTCTCCCAAGCCCCCTTGCCTGCTCACGTCCAAGCTGCGTCAGTTCGACATCTGTCGCACCGCATATTTTATTTGCAACATTCCAAACTGTCTGTCCATGCCTTGTGAAATATACATGTGCCATCTGTTCCTGTAGCCTCCCCCGTTTTTGTTAAATAGCAGCTGTTTTTAAATAACAACCGTTTTTATAAATCAAGTTTCAAATCGTTTCCCGAAATCCACCCAATTTTCCGAAATCCTATTCCAATAACATATGTAATGATTGCCGGCAGCACAAAGCTGATACAAATCAAGCCCGCCCAGTCGCCAATCGTGATTACAGCCTTCGTTCCCTCCGCAATGTCATTGAGCCATCCCGTATATACCCCAATCTGTCCCACAAGACCGCAGGTACCCATTCCAGACGCAACCGCTGCCCCGTTCATCTTCAACTGAAACACGCAGGTCGCAATCGGTCCCACAATTGCGGATGCAAGAATCGGCGGCAGCCAAATCCGCGGCTTCTTCACAATATTTCCCATTTGAAGCATTGATGTCCCAATTCCCTGTGCAAAAAATCCGCCCCAGCCGTTTTCCTTAAAACTCATAACGGCAAAACCAACCATCTGTGTACAACATCCCGCAAGCGCCGCGCCGCCCGCAAGTCCCGTAAGACTTAAAGCCGCACAAATTGCCGCGCTGCTGATGGGAAGCGTGAGCGCAATCCCAACAATCACAGAAATTATAATTCCCATTAAAAACGGTTGTAATTCCGTCGCCCACATAATTGCTCGTCCGACCGCACTCGCTGCCGCTCCAATAGCAGGCGCACAAATTGTCGCAAACAGCGCGCCAACAAGAATTGTCACAATCGGTGTCACAATAATATCTATTTTTGTTTCCTTTGAAACCGCCTTGCCAAACTCTGCCGCAATTACTGCAATAATCAGCACTGCAAGCGGACCGCCCGCTCCGCCAAGTGTATTCGCGGCATGTCCCACGGCTGCGAGTGAAAATAGCACAAGCGGCGGACAGTGCAGCGAAAAACCGATTGCAATCGCCATCGCCTCACCAGTAACGGACTTCGCATAGCCGCCAATTGTCACAAGCAGCTCAATTCCAAACCGCTCTCCAAGTGTCGAAATAATTGTCCCTATCAAAAGCGACGCAAAAAGTCCCTGCGCCATCGCACCAAGTGCGTCAATGCCATACCGCTTTCCTGATATGACGATATCCTTGCGTTTTAGAAAATTCTTTAATTGTTCCATGTCAATCCTCCGTTTTCATGACTGCCCGTCAGTTGTATAGTCAGCTGTCTTGTCAGCTCTAAGCAGTATAACATACGGATTTTTGCATTTCAATGACTATGGAACATTTACACAAAATTCTACAAATATGCACAAAATAACCGCAATCCCAAAACAGTTATTATCTATTTTTTAAGGGTCAATTCAAATATCCTTTTGCCTTCAGCCGCTCTTCCACCCGGACAAACACATCCTCACTGTCCGCCTCAAGTGTATGAAAATGCGCACCGTTTGTCAATGATTTCAACGGCTGCGCATCACTCTTTGCAATTTTTTGAATAAATTCATCAACATCCTGACGGCTACGCAAAAACAAATCTACTGTAATCTGACCATAAACCTCATGCTCCACGACCACATCCAGCATACACGCCCCACAATCCACAATGGTATATAACTCATCCTGCATCTGGTCGTCCGTATGCCTGACAGACACCGTTCTGCGAAGCCGCTTTCCCTCACGAACCGGCTGATATAGAATATACCCTTTATTGGTGCTGAGAATGTTTTTGTCATAGGCACGCAAAAGCGCAATATCCTGCACAATCACCTGCCTGCTTACTTTGAGCTTTTTTGCCAGTGCCGCCCCCGAAAGAGGCTCCGCCGTGCAGTTCAGCATCTCTATTATTTTTTCTCTTCTGCTGTCGCCTTCCATCATGGCTCACCTCCATTTGACCACAACCTCGTGAACAATTTATCATTCACTCTTCCTTCTTCCGAAAAAAGCGATAAATGTCCTGCGCCACATTCGCCGTAATTCCCGGCACCTCTGAAATTTGGGAAGCATCCGCCGCGCGGAGCTCCTCGATTGACTTAAAATACTTCATCAGAGCTTTTCTGCGGCTTGGTCCCACACCCGGAATTTCGTCGAGCACCGAATGCACCTGCGCCTTACTCCGAAGCGAGCGGTGATACGTAATCGCAAACCTGTGCGCCTCATCCTGTATCCTCGTAATCAGCTTAAAACCCTCACTGTTACGGTCAATCGGCAGCTCAAGATTATTGAAATACAAGCCCCTCGTGCGGTGATTATCATCCTTCACCATACCACAGACCGGAATATCAATTCCAAGCTCACTCAGCACTTGTTTTGCAATATTTACCTGACCGCGTCCGCCATCCATCAGCAGCAAATCGGGGAACTTCGTAAAACTGCCAAAATTCTCGTCAAAGCCGTTTTCATCGTTTCCCTTTTCTTTTCGGATCTCTTCGCGTTCCTCAAGCCCATGCTGAAACCGTCTCGTCAAAACCTCATGCATACACGCATAATCATCGGGACCTGCCACCGTTTTCATACGAAACTTTCTGTAATCACTGCGCTTTGGCTTTCCCTTCTCATATACCACCATCGAGCCGACATTCGCAAAGCCGCTCGTGTTGGAAATATCAAACGCTTCCATTCTCGTAAGCGGCGCGATTCCCAAAATCCCCTCGATTTCCTTAACCGCACCGATTGTCCTGCCTTCCTCGCGCTTCATGCGTTCCCTGTCCTGACTCAAAACAAGCTGCGCATTTCTCGCCGCCAAATCCACAAGCTTTTCCTTCGCGCCCTTAAGCGGTACCCGCAAATGCACCTTCGCACCCTTTTTATTCGTTAGCCACTGCTCCACAAGCGCCATATCCTCAATCGCCAACTGGAGCATGATTTCGCGCGGAATAAACGGTGTACCGGCGTAAAACTGCTTCACAAAGCTTGTTAATATTTTATCAGGCAAAGGCTCCTCTATCTGCGTCATATAAAAGTGCTCCCTGCCAATCAGCTTGCCGTTCCTTAAAAAAAAGACCTGCACAACCGCCTCGTTGCCATCGATTGCAAGTGCAATAATATCCTTATCCTCGCCGATATTATCCGACATCTTCTGCGTTTCGCTCACCTTTTTGACGCTCTCGATTAAATCGCGGTATTTAATAGCCTCCTCAAACTCCATGTTCTCAGAGGCTTTCTGCATTTTCCCTTTCAGTTCCTTTATCACAGGCTGGTGCTTCCCGTTCAAAAAGTCAATCACCTGCTCGATGGTCGCTGCATAGTCTTCCTGGGAAACATAGCCCTGACACGGCGCGCTGCACTGTCCGATATGGTAATTCAGACAAGGGCGCTCTTTTCCAACGTCGCGCGGAAGCCTCCTGTTGCACGTCTTGAGCTTGTATAGCTTATTCAGCAAATCAATGCTTTCCTTCACGCCGCCATTGGTAAACGGTCCAAAGTATTTTGCTTTGTCCTTCTTCATCTGACGCACCATCAGCACACGCGGATACGCCTCACCAAGCGTCACCTTAATATAAGGATACGTCTTATCATCCTTCAGCAGCGTATTGTACTTCGGACTGTTTTCCTTAATCAGATTGTTCTCAAGCACAAGCGCCTCAAGCTCCGAGTCCGTCACAATATATTCAAACCGCGCTATTAACGACACCATCTTATCAATCTGCGGTCCCCTGCCAATATTTCCCTGAAAATAAGACCGCACACGGTTATGCAGATTGACCGCCTTTCCCACATAGAGAATGGCGTCATCCGCATCGTGCATGATATAAACTCCCGGCTTATTCGGAAGCTTTTTCAATTCCTCTTTTACATTAAATACATCAAAATCATCCATTTACATTCCTGTCCCAAGCCGAACCAAACCGTGATTTCTCGCCACCCTCACCGTTTGTCTGATTTTTAACATTCTGCTCCTGATTGTCCTGCTGCGGTACAAAATCCCGAAGCTCCTGCGGACTTGGCACCTTTGGCTCATTCTCCTGCTCAGGCTGCGGCTCCTGCAAACCTTCCGGCTGCTCCTTCCCGCCCTCCGTGTCCGACGTGACAGCAGGCGCTTCCTGCTCTGATTTCTCCTGCGAAGACTCCTCTTGTAAAGACTTTTCTTGCAAGGACTCCTCCTGCGAAGACTTCTCCTGCGCGTTTTCCGGATTTTTTTCCTCCGGCTCTGGCATTCCCTTCTCCTCGCGGTAAATCTTCATGAACTCCTTACCCGTAATCGTTTCCTTCTCAATCAGATATGCCGCAATCTTGTCCATAACGTCCTTATTGTCACGCAACAAATCAAGCGCCTCGTCATACGCTTCTTTCAGGATTTTCATAACCTCCGTGTCAATCTCTGCAGCCGTATTTTCCGCACAGTTGAGCGTACTGGTACTGTCAAGGTACTGGCTTTCGACCGTCGCAAGTCCCATCAAGCCAAACTTTTCACTCATACCGTACCGTGTCACCATTGAGCGTGCAATATTTGTCGCCCGCTCAATATCATTTGCAGCCCCTGTCGTCACCGTATCAAACATAATCTCTTCCGCAGCACGTCCGCCCAAAAGACCGACAATCATATCATGCAGCTCTGCTTTGGAATTCAAATATTTCTCATCCTCCGGCACATGCATCACATAGCCAAGGGCACCCATTGTACGGGGCACAATCGTAATCTTCTGCACCGGCTCCGAGTTCTTTTGCAGCGCACTAATCAGCGCATGACCAACCTCGTGGTACGAAACAATCTTGCGCTCCTCCTTGCTCATAATACGGTCCTTCTTCTCCTTGCCCACAAGCACGACCTCAACCGCATTAAACAAATCCTTCTGACTGACAAACTCCCTGCCTTCCTTCACCGCATTGATTGCCGCCTCGTTAATCATATTCGCAAGATCCGCGCCGACCGCACCACTTGTCGCAAGCGCGATTGCGTCCAAGTCAACCGTTTCGTCCATCAGCACATCTTTTGCATGCACCTTTAAAATGTTGACACGTCCCTTCAAATCCGGCTTATCCACGATAATCCGCCTGTCAAAACGTCCCGGACGAAGCAATGCCTTGTCCAAAATCTCAGGACGGTTCGTTGCCGCCAATATAATAATTCCCTTCTTGCCGTCAAAACCGTCCATCTCTGACAACAGCTGGTTTAACGTTTGCTCACGCTCCTCGTTTCCGCCGCCGTATTTTGAGTCACGGCTTCTTCCGATAGCATCAATCTCATCAATAAAAACAATACAAGGCGCATTTTTTTCCGCCTCTTTAAACAAATCACGCACACGCGACGCTCCTACGCCCACGTAAAGCTCGATAAAGTCCGAGCCTGCCAACGAGAAAAACGGCACATGCGCCTCACCTGCAACTGCCTTTGCAAGCATTGTCTTACCCGTTCCAGGAGGTCCTACAAGAAGTGCACCCTTTGGCAGCTTTGCGCCGATTTTGGCATATTTTCCAGGATTGTGCAGAAAATCGACAACCTCCTGCAAAGATTCCTTCGCCTCATCTTCCCCCGCAACGTCCCGAAACGTAATACCCGTTTCCTTCTGCACATAGACCTTCGCATTGCTCTTTCCCATGCTGAACGCGCCTCCGCCGCCGGAAACCTTTCGGAAAATCAAACTCAAAAATCCCCACATCATCAGTGCAAGAACCGCATAATATAATAAGGAAATAATAATGCCGGAACGGTCGGGAAGCGTTCCCTGAATCTCAACGCCCGCGTCCAAAAGGCGCTTCGTCAATGTATCGTCATCCTCAACCTTTCCCGTTACATACGTGATTGTCGGCTGATAATACGATAGCAGCTTATCGCTCGACTCTTTCACCTTTGGCGTAATGACAAGCTGTCCCGACTCAATTTTCACGCTCTCAATCGAGCCCTCATCAACCAATTTTATAAATTCGTTGTACGTAATTTCCCTGTTGGTAGCGCCTGTTACGACTTTCGTCAGATAGCTTACGAAAAAAAGAGAAAGCACTGCTGCCACAAGCATAATGATAATGCTCTGCTTTCTTGGATCTTTTCCATTATTTCCTCCGCCACCGTTTCCATGGCTGCCATTGCTGTCATGATTATTAGACTGATTATTATCCATGTTTTATTGCAAACCTTTCTGTTACGAACGCTTCGTTCAGTAATCCCTTTCTTTATTGCTTACTCATATTGAATATTTTTAACAAATCAAGTATAATTATAAAGATAATCCATTTATAAATCAATAATTTCTTTATGAAATAAAACTAAAATAATAAAATCGAAAGGAAACTGTATTATTATGCCCGTTAAGTATGTATTTGTAACCGGCGGCGTCGTTTCAGGACTTGGAAAAGGAATTACAGCCGCATCGCTCGGCAGGCTTTTAAAAGCAAGGGGCTACAAAGTCACAATGCAAAAATTTGACCCCTATATCAATATTGACCCCGGAACCATGAATCCAATCCAGCACGGCGAGGTTTTCGTCACGGACGACGGAGCGGAAACCGACCTTGATTTAGGTCACTATGAGCGTTTTATTGATGAAAGTCTTGACAAAAATTCCAACGTCACCACCGGAAAGGTATACTGGAGCGTCCTGCAAAAGGAACGGCGCGGCGATTACGGGGGCGGGACTGTTCAAGTGATTCCGCATATTACCAATGAAATCAAAAGCCGTTTTTACAGGAATTTCACGGATCCCGATATGCGCATTGCCATCATTGAGGTCGGCGGCACGGTCGGAGATATTGAGAGCCAGCCGTTTTTGGAATCCATCCGGCAGTTCCAGCATGAGGTCGGACATGAAAATGCAATTTTAATCCACGTGACGCTCATTCCTTATCTGAACGCCTCACAGGAAATGAAAACAAAGCCGACACAGGCGAGCGTAAAAGAATTGCAGGGAATGGGCATCCAGCCGGATATTATTGTATGCCGCAGCGAACATACGCTTGACCATGGAATCAAGGATAAGATTGCCCTGTTTTGCAATGTTCCTGCTTCCCATGTGCTGCAAAACCTCGACGTAGAGTACCTCTACGAAGCACCGCTTGCAATGGAGCGGGAGCATTTGGCTGAGGTTGCCTGCGAATGTCTTCATTTAAAGTGTCCCGAACCCGATTTGGAGGAATGGGCAAAAATGGTGGACAACCTCAAGTCGCCCACACAGGAGGTCAATATCGCACTTGTCGGAAAATACACACAGCTTCATGACGCTTACATCAGTGTTGTAGAAGCACTAAAGCATGGCGGCATTCCGCAGCACGCCACCGTCAATATCAAGTGGGTGGACTCAGAGCAGGTAAATGCGGAAAATGTGGCTGGTATTTTGGCTGATGTCAACGGTATTCTTGTCCCTGGAGGTTTCGGCGACCGCGGAATTGAGGGAATGATTGATGCAATCCAGTATGCACGTGAAAACAATATCCCGTTTCTTGGACTGTGTCTTGGAATGCAGCTCTCTATTGTGGAATATGTACGTAATGTGGTCGGTTATAATGATGCGCACAGCATTGAACTTGACCCCAACACCATCCACCCTGTTATCGCACTCATGCCGGATCAGAATGGCGTAGAGGATATTGGCGGTACATTACGGCTTGGTTCATATGAATGCCACCTTGACAAATCGTCCAAAGCATACAAGCTTTATGGCAGCGAAGTCATCCACGAGCGTCACAGACACCGCTACGAAGTGAACAATGATTACCGGAATGTGCTGTCAGAGAAAGGTATGCTTTTGTCGGGGCTTTCTCCCGACGGTCGGATTGTGGAGATGATTGAAATCCCCGCACACCCGTTCTTTCTTGCGACGCAGGCGCACCCCGAGCTAAAGAGCCGCCCGAACAGACCGCATCCGTTGTTTAAAGGGCTTGTGGAAGCGGCGATTGCCTATAAAAATAAATAGAAAAAAACGCTTGCGGTTTATTAATACCTGAACCGCAAGCGTTTTCTGTCATTTTTGTAATGCCTGTACTCTCATTGTCACGTTTTCCTTAAATTCTTCATCGGAATACTTCGGATCCCTCGTTTCAAACCATATCTTACAAGGAACTTCATCACATTCACCGCAGTTTTGCATACATTTATTGTTCCTGACACAATCATAAATCGGGCAGGCTTTCCCTTCCGGTGCATGGTATTATCGGATTTTCGGTTCCCCAATAGCATCTGACATAGGGATAGAGTTCTTTACAGGGGAATAATTCCGTATAAGAACTATCCCTTTTGAACTCTATAGGTCCTCTCGTCAACAAAATTCCTCCGTCAACTGTCTGTAAATTTATCACGGATATCATTCAGGCGGTGTACCCAACCGTTCGATTTCTATAATGTGTAAAAATATCCACGCAATTCCAGCCATATTGCTGTTTTTATTTACAGTATATCGAAGAACCGCAGAAAAATCAATGAATGCAAGTAACTATAGGATCATTTCCAACCATCACACAATAATAAAAAAGAGCTTTGTTTTATTGTTGACAATAGTATAATTTTTTATTAGTATAATATTATACTATATTATTTTAAGTTAAATAAATCATAGCAATCGCCAATATACACAAACCAGCCTTTAGTTGATTTTCAGCACGGTACTTGGCTTATTGCTCATGGGGATAAAACCGCAACAGGAACAGGTGATTACTATGTCATTAGGGTTTGGAATTTTAGGATTTTTAAATTATACGCCGATGAGCGGATATGATTTGGTTAAGGCGTTTGAATCTTCCTTGGCGTTTTTTTGGCACGCCCAAAACAGTCATATTTATTTGGAATTGAAAAAGTTGGAGAAAAAAGGATTTATCTGCGGTGAAACCGTTATCCAGTCGGAACGACCGAATAAGACGGTTTTTTCCATTACCGAAGCAGGACAAAAGGCGTTTTTTGACTGGCTTGCAAAAGGTGAGGGGGAAAGCGCACTGCAATTTAAAAGCGTTTTTCTGATGAAGGTCTTTTTTAGCGGAAATATACCGCCTGCGCAAAGCATTGAGAAGCTGCGGCAATTTCGGGCAGATTGCGAAGCATACTTAGAACGAATGCAGTCTGTACCCGCAAGCATTGAAACGTACGGATTAAACAAAAACGATTATCAGACAATCTACTGGCAGTTTACGGCGGATTTCGGATTTTGCTTTATCAAAACCTGCATCGAATGGGCGCAGCGGTGCATTACGCAGTTGGAGGACATGGAATGAAACAGTTTAATACAGTCAAAAAATGGATTTTACCCGTCATGATGTGGCTGATTTTTGAAACAATTGCCGTCACGCTTTGGCTCGCCAAGCAAAATATTTTTTACCTGTTTAATTTCAGCTATATCGGCACAGCGCTTGCAGTCGGTTTTTTATTGTTCCAACTGCGCTACCGACACGCGCGCAGGGTTGCACAGTTTTTGGTCGGGACGTACATGCTTGTTTATCTTGGATTGCTTTCCAACGAAAACATGCAGATTGAGGGGTTTTGGTACTATCTGTTCACGGGCGTTTTTGAGGCAGCAACCATTCATTATGCTGTGGCAAAAATCTTTGGTCCGCTGATTTTCGGGCGAGGCTGGTGCGGTTTCGCCTGTTGGACGGCGATGATTTTGGATTTACTTCCTTATAAAATACCGCAGCAGCCACGGAAAAAGTGGGGTTGGTTCCGGTACGTCATGTTTGCATTGTCTTTTATATTTGTCAGTGCCCTGTTTCTTGCGCAGGTAAACGACATGGAGCGTATGATGTTTTGGGCGTTTTTGATTGGGAACATTTTGTATTATGCCGCTGGGATTATATTGGCATTTGCGCTCAAGGATAACCGCGCGTTTTGCAAATATGTCTGCCCGATTACGGTATTTTTAAAGCCGATGTCGTATTTTTCCTTACTACGTATCCGGTGCGACAAAAGCAAATGCGTTTCATGCGGCAAATGCAGGCAGGTCTGCCCGATGAATGTCGATGTGACGGACAATGCGAGAACACGTAAAAACGGGACGGAATGTATTTTATGTTTTGAGTGTGTCAAGGCATGTCCCAAGAATGCCTTATAGCGTGTAGCGGCGGTTGATACAATTGTGTCGCAGCGGTTTGTACGTGAGAACTGTATCGTAACAATTCAGCTTTTGTGAACATACATTCTTGATAGCTCCGGTTCGCCGTCGCCCTGTACCATACAGAAAAGTTCCCAACCGTAACGTTCATAAAAGTTTGTGTGGTCTGTTAAAAGGTATAAGGTATCAATGCCCTTTTCTTTCATATCTGCGCACACATAATCAAGCAATGCCCCGGCTATGCCGTTGCAGCGTTTGTCCTCTTCCGTATAGACGGCGCAGACATTTGGCGCAAGGTCCTTTCTGTTATGAAAGTCGTTTTCGATAACGCCCAAGCCGCCGATGATGCGGTTGTTTTCTATCGCAAGATACCATTGCGGCACGGGTGATTTGTCTGTCAGGCACGCTTCCATGCTTTCCATGTATGCCGCCAAAGGGATATTCCATTTTTCGTGAAACCACTGCGCGGCTTGCTCCTTTAATGATGGATTGTCTGTCAGCCGTATGATTTTATAGTCCATTGATAAAAATCCTCCCAGTGTACTGACCGTTTCATATCTGATAAAACTCCGCAGAATATTTTTCTGAGAGCGCTGCTTCACAAACGTAGGCGTAGCGGTGGCTACGGCGAGGCTTGGGGAGTAGTGCTATCAGAAAAATAGGCAAGGAGGTTTGCCTGAATATGAACGAGTCAGTACACTAGTGTACTGTCTGCTTCATATCTGATAAAACTCCGCAGAATATTTTTCCGAGAGCGCTGCTTCACAAACGTAGGCGTAGCGGTGGCTACGGCGAGGCTTGGGAAGTAGTGCTATCAGAAAAATAGGCAAGGAGGTTTGCCTGAATATGAACAAGACAGTACACTAGTTATTCTTCTTCCCACAAGCTATCCCACTTGATGCACTTTGGGCGTTCCAATGTATCCCAAAATTCTTCCATACCGTCAATGGCTTGTTCAAGCGGAATGATTACATACTCCGGCGCCGTCCACGCCTCGCCGCCTGCAAGGAAGGTCACTTCTTCGTCAAAATCCCCGCAGGACTGCCACACTTCTCCATCGTCATTTTGAAAATAATGGACGCAGGCATGACTCCCTTTCATCAGAATGGAAAGGCATGGATATGGCTGCTCACTGTCGCTAATCCATATCTCATCTCCCTGCGTCAAAGCGGCGCCTTGTCTTATCAATTCGGCTATTTCAGCTTTGCCGTGGCATATAATATCGCCGTTTGTTGTGCTAAGAAGCATGTTTTTTTGATTTGATGTCATGTTCTATTCCTCTCTCAGGCAATCCATATAAAGATTTATGGTTGCTTCTATTTTTCCCCAATTCTGATTCAGCTTCGGATACAATCCTGTTTCGCCAAATCCAATCTGATTGTAAAGCGCTAAAAGAAATGCTGTATTTCCAAAATAACTTGAAGATTTGGTTTTAACCTGTTATGAAACGGATTGATTTCCTGTTGTAATTGATTCATCTTTGACTCAAAAACAAAGTTCGTAATGTCACTTTTCACCATTATCTTACCACATGCACCGATCGAAATCCATTTTATTTTTTAAATTTCCCACGCTATGACAACAGTTCATTCACAGCTTCACTACCCGTCAACTCTTATTGACGCTTTATCCCTTTTCATTGTCAGACGCTACTGTTTGCATAAGGGCATAGAAAGCCTCTGCATTTCCGGTACGAAAATATTCGTACCAAAATTCCAATGTGTCTGTCTGAAAAACACCTAAATGCGCAATGATTTGTCTTGCCCACAGCAAAGCCCCCGTAGGATTTGCTGTAATGAAGTTCTGATCTGCTACCGATGGCTCATCTACATAGAACTCCTGTCCTTTATAAGCGGGAGAAAACCGTTCGAGAAATCCCTGTCCATTGCTGGTATGCCGCCGATGGTCCAACAGCCCAAAATCAGCAAGTGCAACAGTCGCCCCACAAATTGCACCGACGGTCGCCCCTATAGAAAGAAGTTCACTTGCTTTTTGAATAATTGCGCCGTGTTTCAGGTCCCCCCATGTATCTGCACCTGGTAGCAGCAATACGCTTGTTTCTTTGACAACAATATCCGCAACCAAACAATCAGGTACGACTGTCAGCCCTCCCATTGTACGGATTGGCTCTTTGGAATAACTGACTGTTTGAAACGATACACGTCCGGCGTCCTTTTTGAAAAAGCGCCCCGAATGTAACTCCGAAGTAATATAACCTATTTCCCAATCAGCTAATGTGTCAAGAACGTAAACATAAATTGTAAGCATAATTTCCCTCCGTTTATATTGTACATTTGATTTGTTTTTCTTTTTATTGTATCATGGAATTGTTGACAGCATTATGGCAACAATCAATAGCACAAGAAAAATTTTGAAAGGCGGTTATCCAATGAAAATTGACAGGCTCGTTAGTATCATTATGGTGCTTCTTGATAAAGAGCGGATTGGGGCGCAGGAATTAGCGGACCTGTTTGAAGTGTCGCCCCGCACAATCTACCGCGATATCGACACAATCAACATGGCAGGTATTCCTATCCGCTCAGTTTCGGGAGTGGGCGGCGGCTTTGAAATTATGCCAAACTATAAAATTGACAAAACCGTTTTTTCGGCTGATGACCTTTCCGCGATCCTTATGGGGCTTTCAAGCCTTTCTGATATGATACGGGGAAAGGAACTAATCCATGCCCTCGCAAAAGTCAAACGTTTTATCCCCGCTGACAAAGCAAATGCCATCGAATTGAGAGCGAACCAAATCTGTATCGATTTAAGTCCTTGGATTGGCAATCAAAGCACACAATTCTATTTGGATCGTATCAAAACAGCTCTACAGAGTTACAGGCTGGTTTCCTTTGAATACATAGCGCATCACGGAGCGAAAACGGTACGGACTGTTGAGCCGTATCAGCTTGTTTTAAAAAGCGGTCATTGGTATTTTCAAGGATATTGCCTGATGCGGAATGATTTTCGCTTATTCCGTTTATCCCGTATATCAAATCTGCAAATAAAAGCGGAAAATTTCACAACGCGAGATTTTCAAAAACCGATTTTTCACTATGAGGAATTTCTGCAAGAAATGCAAACGGAACTAAAAATCCGCATTCATCAATCAATCATGGACCGGGTACTTGATTATTGCACTTATGATCGCTTTTCTTCTGATGGTGACGAACATTACATTGTTGATTTTCCGTTTATCGAGAATGAATATTATTACGGCATTCTTCTTGGTTTTGGCAACAAGTGTGAGTGCTTAGAACCGTTGCATATTCGTGCCGAACTGAAACGCAGAATACACAATATGTCTGCGATATACGAAGACTAGTGTACTGTCTGCTTCATATCTGGTAAAACTCCGCAGAATATTTTCCTGAG
>CAJTSD010000022.1:3505-56945 GCA_910578795.1 uncultured Lachnospiraceae bacterium | reverse complement strand
GATAAAAGGAAGCTCCCTTGACTTTGCAAATTGGATTGCGACAGAGGAATACCACGAGTTTTTATATTACTGACAGGATACTATGATAAAAGACAATGGAGTGTTTTTATGAGGATTACTGCAAAAATATGGCTTAATGAGTTTTTGGTGCTGATGGCATCCATGTTTACGATCGTGGCGCTCTTTGCGGATGTGGAATCCACAGGGAATCTGTCAATGGCATTGAACGGCGATGGAATACCGCAGCTGATTGCGCTTGCGGTTGTTTGGACGGTTTACCATAAATGGATTGTGAAAAAAGATATTTTTTTACAGGTGGATATCAGAAAAAAGATATGCAGTGTGATTACGGCAGTTTTCTTTACTGTTTTTATGATTATCGGAAAGGCGCAGACAGCGGAACCTGATTTGAAATACGGATTGTTTGCTGTTTTGCTGTTTTTGGGGTATTTACCGCTATTTTATATAACAGTCGTATTTTTGATGGATAAAATAGATTCCTATATGCAGATAAAAACAGGGAATTGCGCAGGAAAGGTAACACAGTGGCTGTTTGAAAAACATGTCGTATCCGGTGTGATGCTTGCGGTCATTCTATGCCGTCTGCCGTATCTGATTGCGTTTTACCCATGTTCGATGTCCTGGGACGGCGGCGCGCAGATCTGCTGTTTTTTTGGCACAGAGCCGTTTACCGATCATCATCCGCCGTTGATCAGTTATCTGTATGGGGCAATTGCATGGTACTCTCAGGAATGGGGGATTCCGAATATTGGAATGTTTACGATTCCGGTAATGCAGACGCTGCTTTCAGCGTTTGCGGTGTCACAGGTGTTTGTGCTTTTTAAGCGTCTTGGAGTTTCATACAGGGTGCGGTGGGGAAGCCTTGTTTATTATGCGGCATTTACGGTTTGGTGTATTTTTGACTGCACGGTGATCAAGGATACACTGTATTATCCATTAACGCTGCTGTTTACCCTGCAGCTGACATCCTGTCTGATTGACAGTGAGCTGTTTTGGGGCAGGAAGCGGAATTTTATTCTGATGATTCTCTACGCCGTGCTGATGATGCAGACAAGAAATAACGGTGTGTTTGTGGTGTTGTTTGCCGTGCCGTTTGCGGTATGCTTTGCAAAGGGAAAGCGGGCAATGCTGATTGCGGGGGGATGCGCGATGCTGCTCATCAATACCGCCTTGAACAATGGCTTATATCCTGCGCTTGGCGTAATCAGCCTTGACACGAAAGAAGACACGTACTGTATCCTGTTTCAGCAGACTGCAAAATACGGGCAGGATTATCCGGAGGATGTGACAGAAGAGGAGCGGGTGCTGTTAAATACCATATTTGACTATGATGAGATGGTGAACGTGTATAATCCGCAGCTTGCGGACTGGGTGAAAAACTGTCTGAAGCTTTCGGAATACAACTCGGCAGATCATACGAATAAAGAATTTTCAAGGATTAAGGCAGATTATTTTAAGGTTTGGTTTGCGCAGTTTTTAAGACATCCCATGTCTTACGTCAATACCTTTTTGGAATGTTCCTACGGTTATTATTATCCTGAGGCAAAACCGTACAAGGAAGGGACGGGATTTTATGAGGAAGAACGCAATATGCTGACAAGCGGCATGCATGCGTACCGGCAGACAGAGCAGTTAAAACCAGTGCGTTTCCTTTTGCGGCAAATGGGAAAGGCGGAGTATCTTCCGGGGTTCGGACTGTTATACCGCTGCGGATTTTATACATGGTGTGTGCTGTTTATCGCAATGGCGCTGATTGCAAAAAAAAGGTACAAGCTGCTGGTTGCAGTGATGCCTGCGGTGGTTAATATTTTGGTATGTCTGATATCGCCGGTAAATACCTGTATCCGGTATGCCATGCCGACAATGTGCATCGTGCCTGTGATATTGGGGATTTTTTTGAGCAAGGATAAGGGAGGCGCACGAAGCGATGGAAAATAATGTGGTGGTAATTCTGCTATATTTTGTTTTGCTTGCAGTTTTTTCGACAGGGATTTGGCTGATGGCGGAAAGAAAGGCAGGCAGACCGTTTCCTGCCATGCAATGGGTGCGGACCGGCATATTTTTCTTCCATAGTTTTTATTTTATTGTATCGGCAGTGAAATATGTTATCGGAAACGGGGAAGATACCCTGCTTGAGAGTTTTTGGGATATGGGATTCCAAACGCTTGTTCACTATGGAGTCGCGCTTGCGGCGATAGCGGTAATTGTTCCGCTGGCTGTAAGGCTTATTTTGCAAGAAAGGAGCGTCAAATATAGTAATCTCTTAAATCACTATCTATTTTTTGGTGTGTTTCTGCTGATACTTTGTAACGGAAAAATCACAAACAGAACCTTTACGTGGTTTTATGCAGTGGGAATTTTGGCTTCCCTGGTGACTGCCATAATCTATAAAAAGGATATGGTTTTTGCGGGTGGCAGGGAGTGCCGGAAAAATGTGTTTGATGTTTTGCCGATGGTGGGCAGCTGGATTATAATGAACGGAATCTTTCTGCCAAGCGAGTTGTATTTGTCAAACGTGGATGAATTTAATAATCCGTTTCACGGTTTTTTCCTTTCGCTGGTATTGGGTGCGGTTCTGATCGGGATTATTGTTACGGCTTTGGCAGTGGTTATGCTGACCGTGAGGTCGTTAGTTTTCTTTAAACTGCTGCTTTTTGGCATTGTGCTGATGAGTTACCTGCAGTATATTATTTTTAATGGAAAACTTGATTTGCTGGATGGAAATGAGCAGCAATGGTCTGGAACATCAGGCGTAGTGAATGCCTGTTTGTGGCTCATTATCATTGCAGCCGTCATATTTGCCGGAATAAAGAAAAGAAAAATAATCAGGTTCTATAACGGGATTTGCCTGTACATTTGTCTGATACAGGTAATAACGCTTGGATTTCTGTGTATTACAACGGATCTTGACAGTTCTCCTTATAGAGCGGGATTTACGGATGCCCATTCACTGGAAGTATCAAACGGGAAGAACATCATTGTTTTTGTGCTTGACAATTTTGATAATCAATGGTTTCAGGAGCTCAAGGCTGAAAATGAGCCGTTTGTGGAACCATTAAATGATTTTTGCTGTTATGATAACGTAACATCCCAGTTTGCGCATACAAGCACGGCGATTCCATATTTACTTACCGGTGTTGCGTGGGATGAGGAAATGGGAGATGGATATCCGGACATCGCATATGAAAACAGCAGCTTTTTGCATGATATGAAAGCGTATGGCTTTGATTTGGGGATTTATACGCATGGGGGGTATTTGGCAGAGAAGGAGTATGCGGATATTTTCAATTATAGTGAAAAGGTGAGAAGAAAGAGCAATGTCCGTAATACAATTTCAACGATGTGGAAATGTTCCATGTACAAGACGTTGCCTTTTTCGCTGAAAAGTGCATATATGTATTATACGGATGAAATCAAGGAAATGGCGGAAACGCAAGGATTGTGGGACATTGATAATGATTTTCCGTTTTATGAGAATCTTGTCAGCGAAAAATTGTCCGTAAGCAGTGCGTATGAAAATGCGTTTCGGTTTTATCATATGAGAGGGGCGCATGCGCCATATTATATGTCGGCAGATCTGAAGTATGATGAATCGGGAAGAGAAGTAAACAGGGAAGATCAGGAGCAAGGGTGTCTGCGTATTGTATATGAATATTTGGAACAGTTAAAGGCACTTGGCTTGTATGATTCTGCGACAATTATCATAACGGCTGACCACGGAAACGGTGTGACGTACAACAGTGGGGAAAGCCAGCCAAAGACCACTTCCATGCCGATTCTGCTTGTAAAGGAGGCATTCCAAAGGAGTGATGAGATGCAGATGAACCATGCTCCGGTGATACAAGGGGAGATTTTGCCGACTATTATAAGGGCTGCGGGTGGAAATCCTGCGGAATACGGAATGTGCCTTGACGAAGTTTCAATCAATGAGAAACGGGAACGGTCCTATGTATCCATTTATAAAAATTATATTATTCAATACATAATCAATGGGGATGCGAATGACATCAACAGTTGGAAAATAAAAAAAGCGGACTTTGAGGAATAAGACTGCAGGGAGGAAGAGAACATGATGCAAGAGGAGCATAAGGATAAGGCGAAGCTGATATATCTTTCCGCGATGTTATTGGGGGCGGTCTGCTTTATTGCAGTGTACGGAACACGTGTTCTGAATCCGACCTATGATGCGTGGCTTTTGGGACGCGGGGATTTGACACAGCATTATTTGGGCTGGTGCTTTTTCCGCAGAGGAGCGTGGACGTTTCCGTTTGGGCTGACATATGGGTTAGCGTATCCTGACTACAGTTCGATTATATTTACGGACTCGATTCCCGTTTTTGCGTTTTTGTTCAAGCTTCTGTCACCTGTTTTGCCGGAAACCTTTCAATACTTTGGATGGTGGGGTCTTGCGTGTTTTATGCTGCAGGGGCTGTTTGCGGCTAAAATTTTGGACGAGCTTTGTGTGGGAAGATTACAGACGCTTGCAGGCAGTTTCCTTTTTATTTTATCGCCTGTCGTAATCGAAAAAATGTTCCGTCATACGGCGCTTGGCGGGCATTGGATTATTCTCGCGGCAATTTATCTGTTTGTGCGCCACAGAAAAATTTATACGGACGTCGGGAAAACCGCGTTATACTGGGGACTGGTCGGGGCATATATCGGCTCTGTCCATATGTACTTTTTGCCGATGTGCGGTGCATTCCTGTGCGGTTTTGTGCTTTGCAGTCTGCTGAAAAAGGGGACGCTGAAAGCAAAAACCAGTTATCTTCTGCCGGGTGTGGCATTTGTGCTTGGACTGTTTGTCTGTACTTATCTGTTTGGCGGGTTTTCCACGAGAGCGGAGGCAGGAAGTAATGATTTGGGTGAATTTAGCTTTAATTTAAATGGTTTTTTTAATGCGAAGGGATATTCGCGTTTTTTGCCGTCGCTTACGACGTATCATGATGGGCAGTATGAAGGATTTGCATATTTGGGACTTGGTGTGTATGTGCTGCTTGCGGTTGCACTTGTTTATTGCATCCATACGGTAATTTTAGGCATCCGCACGGGGAAACGCAAAATAGACGGGGAACTCGTTTTATATGGTGTGATGTATGTGCTGATGTCCGTGGGGTTGATTCTGTTTGCGGCATCGCCTGAGGTGACATTCGGTGACAGGCTTTTGCTGATATTGACGGACAGCAGTACGCTTACGCATTACTGGGGAATGTTCCGCTCTTCCGGAAGAATTGTATGGCCGGTGTGCTATCTGATTATGATTGGCGTGATTGTCTGCAATGACAGGCTGTTTACAAAGAAGCATATTGCCACGGCGGTTCTTATTGTATGTGTGATTTTGCAGATTTTTGACATCAGTGGGAAGCTGCAGTCCCAAAGAAGGGCATTTGCAGGCGAACGGACGTATGAAACGCCGCTTGAAAGCGATGTTTGGACGCGGCTTTTAGCGCATGGCGGTTTTGAACATATCGTGTGGGTGTCGCACAATATTGACAACAATGATATAATGCATATGGCAAAGTATGCGTATGACAATGGACTTACGATGAATAACTTTTACTTTGCAAGGGGCATTAACGTGAACGAGAATACGAAAAAAAGCCTGGAAAATCCGGATCGCAGTTGTATTTATGTTTTCCGGAGTGATGAAACACAAGGAATTGAGGGGTATGGGCTCAATCTTTATGAGGCGGACAATTATATTATTGGGACGGTTGATGAAATTGACTAAAAAGGTCAAAAAATGGAGGCGTAAATGAAGCTTGTAATAGACTGTTTTAAGCAGGTAAAGGGAGCAGGAAAGAGTATTGGAATCTATAACCTTGCACGCCATTTGGTGTGGGAGCTTGCGGCAAACCATGATTCCCGTGAGAATGCCCGAAATGAGATTGTTGTGCTTGGAAATGCCTATAATAAAAAGGATTTTGATGTTGCGGGGGTGACGTTTATCGAAATCAGGAAAAACCCGCTCAGTAAACTGACCTGCATTCAGTGGGAACTTTTTGACGTGTCAGTGCTGGCAAAAAAATTAGGTGCGGATAAGGTGCTGTTTCCAAGAGGGTATGCTTCCATGCTTCATCTGACAAAGGAGTATGTGATTATCCACGATATGATACCGTTTTACTATAATGAACATTATAAGGGATACTTTAACCAGCTGGAGAATTTTTACATTATGTGGCGGCTGAAAGCGTCCGCGAGGCATGCAGACCGGGTGATTACGATATCAGAGGCATCAAGGCGTGACATCATGAAGTATTCCCATGTGGATGGCGGACGGATTACAGTGATTTATAACGGATATACTCCAATAAAAAGGGAAGCTTATGGGAAAGAAGACGGCAGCTATATTGTGGCGATGACTTCAAAGCTTCCCCACAAGAACGCAGAGGGGATTGTGAAAGCATATGCCTGCTACCGCAGGACTGCTTCAAACCCGCTGCCGCTTACGGTAATCGGTATGGAAGGCATTGGCATACAGACAGAAGGCATAACATGGATTGGATATGTGGAAAAGGATGAGGATTTGCACCGGATGATACACAATGCGAAAGCATTTTTGTTTCTTTCGCTTGCGGAGGGGTTCGGTTTTCCACCCATTGAGGCGATGCAGCTGGAAACCCCGGTGGTATGCTCCGGTCTTAGTTCGCTTCCGGAGGTCGTAAAAGATGCGGCGCTTCTGGTGGATCCGCAGGATGCGGACGCGGTGGCACAGGCGCTGATTCAAGTTACGACGGATGAGGCATGTGCCAAGGAGCTTGTGGAAAAAGGACTTTTCAATGCTGAGCGTTTTAATTGGAAGAAGACGGGAGACAAATACAGAGAGGTGCTGTTTGATGAAGTTTGATTTATTGGCGGTGTTGAATAAAAAGATACCAAGGCATATCAGAATCTGCCTGCTGGCAGGGTTGGCAGCGGGCTGGATTACGCACTTTTATATGCTTACGCATAAGCTTGTGAACTGGGACGATGCAAACAATATGAGTGCATACGGCAGCGGTGATTATCTTGGACGGTGGTTTTTGAAATATATTCATCCGCTTGGCGGGATACACAGTATTCCGGCAGTGCATGGTGTATTGTTTATTCTCCTGATTGCAGTGTCGGCATGCCTGATTCTTGAAATTACAGGGATTCAGAGCACGACGGGGGCAGTTCTTGTTCCGGTTGTGCTGATGACGTTTCCAAGCATGGCAAGCACGATGACCTTTATGTTTATGGCACATACGTCAGGCATGGGCATCTTCATGGTTAGCTTGGCAGTGTATCTGATGCGTAGGTACCGGTATGGCATGATTCCGTGCGGTGTCCTGTTGGTCTGTGTGCTTGGCACGTATCAAAGCTATATCAGTTTTGCGATTACACTGATGCTGATGGGAATGATCAATGACGTAATCAATCAGGAAAAAGAGTTTAAAACTGTTTTGAAAGAAGGGATTTTTTGTGTTATCGTGCTCGGCGTGAGTGTGGCGCTTTACATGTGGCTGTCCCATGTGATTTACCCGAACCTTGATAATGAAACATACGGCGGTGTGGGAAATATGGGGCAGATTGAGCTGACACAGGCGCCAGTGTTGATTGCACGCTGTTATAAGCGGTTTCTCGAATTTTTCCTGTGGAAACCGTTCGCATTTATGACCGGAACAAAACAGGCGGCAAATATCGGAATCTGTGTGCTGGCAGTGATATTATTCATAACGATTGTTATTAAAAAAAAGTTATATCAGAATATCTTAAATTTTATCCTATTGGTTGTGGTCTGTGGTTTTGTGCCGCTTGCGGCAGCGTTTATCTATTTTATGGCTCCGGAGGTGGATTATTCCATGCTGATGCTCTATGCATATGCGCTGATTTATGTGCTTGTGCTTGCACTTTTGGAGTATTGCCTTAAGGAGTGGGGAAGCGCGCTTCTGATGGATAAAGCAAAGAAAGGCGCCTGTTATGCCTTGGCGGCGCTGACAATTGGAATGGTTTTGTTAAGCAGCTACACGGATTTTCTTTTGACGAACAAGGCGTATTTGCGTACGGATCTCGCGTCGCAGAGGGTTGCTTCCTATTTCAACCGTGTCATAGGATTTGCGGAAGCGACGCAGGGGTTTGAGGCAGGCGACGAGCTGACGATTCTTGGGGACTTTTATTATAAGGACAATCCAAGCAGCGTTGAGATTGATGTGCTTGACTCAGAGGATTTGCGTTCGCTTGACGGTGTGGCGCTGGAAAATGGCTTGATTACATCAGGCGTCCGCGACAATTTTATTAAAATTTTTGTTGGATATGAAACGGCAGGCTTAAGTGATGGAGAGAAGAAGGCGCTTATGGAAACGGATGCATACAGGAAAATGAATGTTTATCCGTCGCAGGGCAGTGTACAAAAGATTAACGGCGTGTGGGTCGTGAAAATGTGTGACTAGCTGTTGTCATTTGGGGCGGGATTGTATTATGATAGGAGTAGACACGAAAGCTGGAACTGACAAACGGAAAGGGTGGTACAATGGAAGAAAACAGAAAAAAAGGGATCCTTTACATTGTGGTGCCCTGTTACAATGAGGAGGAAGCGCTTTTGCCGTCGGCAAAGACGCTTTTGGAAAAACTTGAGGAACTGAGAAACAGCGGGATTGTATCCGAAAAGAGCCGGATTGTCTTTGTGGATGACGGTTCAAAAGACAGGACGTGGGAGCTGATTACACAGCTCTATCATGCACACGGGGAGATAACAGGACTTCGGTTTGCACACAACAGGGGACATCAGAACGCGATTCTTGCAGGAATGATGTACGCAAAGGATTACTGTGATTACACAATTACGATTGATGCCGATCTGCAGCAGGATATCAATGCCATTACACGTTTTATTGAGGAGTACGAGAAGGGCAGCGAGGTGGTTTTCGGTGTCCGGAATTCGAGAAATACGGATCGTTTTTTTAAAAAGCTTTCGGCAACCATGTTTTACAAAATAATGCGTTTTATCGGGGCAAAAATTTATGAAAATTCCGCGGACTACCGTCTTATGAGCGCAAAGGCGTTAAATGCGCTTGCTGAGTATGGCGAAGTGAATCTGTTTTTAAGGGGAATCATACCTGATATTGGCTTGTCCTCTTCCGTGGTGCATTTTGATGTGTTCGCGCGGATGCAGGGAGAATCAAAGTATTCGCTCTCAAAGATGCTGACGCTTGCGGCGGATGGCATTACGTCGTTTAGCATCAAGCCCATCAGGCTGGTGTTCGGCATGGGAATTGTAGCGCTTCTTGTGGGGGTTGGCATGGTGATTCATATTGTGTATGAACATTATTTCGGATATACGACAGATGGCTGGTCATCCATTTTAATGTCCATTTGGGTACTTGGGGGAGCGATTTTGCTGTCGCTCGGAATTATCGGAGAGTATGTGGGAAGAAACTATATGGAAACAAAGCGCAGACCGCGGTATTATTTTTGGGATGTGCTTTCACATGACGGGGATTGTCATGACAAAGCAAAATAGAAGGAGGAATTTATATGATTGCATTGGCAGGATACACAGGATTTATTGGCAGTAATATCTTTGCACGTGCCAGCAACCGCATTGACGGCATTTATAATACGCAAAATATTGAGAAGGCATATGGATTGGAGCCGGATGTGTTGATTTATGCGGGGCTGAAGCCGGATAAGGAGCTTGCGGAGCGGGCGCCGTACCAGCATCTTGAGAAGGTCCTTGAAGCACAGGAAACAATCAGAAAAATTAATCCGTACAAAATTGTGCTGGTTTCGAGTATAGATGTATACAAGAATCCGGTAGGTGTAGATGAGGAAAATTCCGTGTTTGCAGTCGGAAGCGATAAGGCGGACAAAAAAGGGATTTCACCATACAACTTAAACCGTTATTATTTTGAGGAGTGGGTGCGGAAATATTATCCGGAGTCGCTGATTATGCGGCTTGCTGTTCCGTATGGATTAAACTACAAGAACAATTATATTAAACGGTTTGCGGATGAGAGGGAAATGAAATTTGTTGACAGTAAAAGCAAATACCAGTTCTATCCGCTTAGCCGTATTTGGGAGGATATTCAGACTGCACTTGCGGAGAAGCTTACACTTGTAAACTTAACATCAGAGCCAATAACAGCTGACGAGTTGTACAAGGAGCTGACCGGAAAGGCGTTTCCTCAAAAGACGGATAGGGATTTGGAACAAAAGGTTGTGGAAACGTATGATGTTATGTCAATTCATGCACAGCTGTTTGGCGGCAGTGAAAATTACATATGCAGAAAAAATGAGATTTTGGGAAGTATCAAACAGTTTGCAGAAAGCGCTTCTGAGTAACACAGGCGAAGGACATACTGGGAAAAGGACACGGTTGTACTCATGGAAAATGTCAGAAGAAAAAACAAGATGATAGAAACCTATAGCATCCTGCTCATGGACTTGCTCTGTGTGCTTGTTTCTTATGCCCTTTCCGTGTATATCCGGTTTCATATGATTCATGTGGAGCGGTATCCGAGGGATTTCCACATTATGGTGGGGGCATATATCGTGACGCTGTGCCTTCTGTACAGTCTGTTTCTGGATGCAAACAGTAACTTTTTTTACAGGGGATGGATGCGCGAGCTCTACTATACAGTGCGTTATACACTAATTCTTGTTGTCGGGCTTGTTGTCGTGCTTTATCTGACACAGCAGGCGTATGATTTTTCCAGATTGATTTACGGAATTTTTCTGGCGCTTAATGTTATTATCACATATCTTGTCCATATGGCGTTTAAAAAGGCGATGTGGAAATACTACCGCAAAAGCGGGAGCAGTACGAAGATGCTTGTGGTGACGCTTGACATTACGGCGGATGAGGTGATAGACAGTCTGATTAAAGGAAAGGAATGGTACTATGATATCATAGCGGCTGCCGTTTATGATGCAGATAAGATGGGAACCAGTATTTATAATGTGCCTGTGGTTGCGTCAAAAGACTGCCTTTATGAGGTTGTGGTGCAGATGCTTGTCGATGAAGTATTTATCTGTCTTCCCGGCGTGCCGACGCTTGAAATCCGTGATATGATACAACGCTTCGAGGAAATGGGACTTGTCTGCCATTACAATGTTGACATTTTCAGCCGTGCAAACCCCAATACGTTTGTACAGAAGATGGCGGGATACAGTGTGATTTCGTTTTCGCTGAAAACGATGGATTCCAGAAGACTGCTGGTGAAGCGCATGATTGATATTATAGGAGCAGTAACGGGTCTTATAATAACATGCGTTATCACACCGTTTGTCGCACTTGCGATTAAACTGGATTCGCCGGGACCCGTGTTCTTTTCGCAGGTGCGCGTGGGGAAAAACGGCAGACGCTTTCAGATTTGGAAGTTCCGTTCCATGTATCTTGATGCCGAGGAGCGCAAAAAGGAACTGGAAGCGAAAAATGAGGTTAAGGGTCTGATGTTCAAGATGGAGGATGATCCGCGCATTACACGGGTTGGAAAATTTATCCGAAAGACGAGCATTGATGAAACACCGCAGTTTTGGAACATACTAATAGGAGATATGAGCCTTGTGGGAACGCGTCCGCCCACGGAGGATGAATTTGAGCAGTATAACGGTTATTATAGAAGACGTATGAGCATTACGCCGGGACTGACCGGTATGTGGCAGGTGAGCGGCAGGAGCGATATCCGTGACTTTGAGGAAATTGTAAAGCTGGATTTGGAATATATCGATAACTGGTCGCTCGGACTTGATCTTAAAATCCTGTTTAAGACCGTGTTTGCAGTGCTTGGCAGAAAGGGTTCAAAGTGATGGAGAAATTGCAGTATTGTGAAATACTGGGGACAAAGATTAATGTCACGAACATGGAGCAGACGCTTGGCTTTCTGAAAAGTCATTTGGAGGAGCTTCGGGGTAATTATATCTGTGTGTCCAATGTTCACACGACAGTCATGGCATATGAGGATGAACATTACCGCAGGATACAGAATAGCGGCGCGATGGCGCTGCCTGACGGCGCGCCGCTTTCCGTCTACAGTAAAAAGCATGGCTTTGCGAATGCGGGGCGCGTGACGGGACCTGATTTGATGGTGGAATTGCTGAAGGTATCAAAAGAAGAGGGATACAGGCACTTTTTTTACGGTGCGACGAAGGAAACGCTGGAGGCGATGAAACGGGCGATAGAACGGGATTATCCCGATGCGCCGATTGCGGGAATGTACGCACCGCCTTTTCGCCCGCTTCGTCCGGAGGAGGATGATGCGGCTGTGAGCCTGATTAACCAGGCAAAACCGGATTTTATCTGGGTAGGACTTGGCGCGCCAAAGCAGGAACAGTGGATGTATGAACATAGAGGCAGGCTCAGCGGAGTGTGCATAGGCGTAGGTGCAGGCTTTGATTATCTTGCAGGGGATATAAAAAGGGCGCCTAAGATTATGCAGAAGCTTTGCATGGAATGGCTTTACCGGCTTTTGCAGGATCCGAAACGGCTGTGGAAGCGGTATGTGACAACGAACTTAAAGTTTATAAAATATATTTGGAAGGAGCAAGGTTAAAAGTTAAAGGGGGATGGACATCGGAATGGAAAAAAGGGCTGCGTGGGAGAACGGTATGCGGGATAAAGTAACTTGGTATCATGCGGATGACTTTGGCGTCAGTTTGGAGCAGTCTGAAAAAATTCTGTCCTGCTATCAGGACGGTGCCTTAAACAGTATTAGTATCCTTCCCAATGTTTCTGATTTGGGGGGGGCGCTGGAGCTTTTGGACAGAGTGGACAAAAAGCGTGTTATCAGGCGTGTGCTGCACTTGAATTTTGTGGAAGGAAAGCCGCTCGCGGGTGCAAATCAGGTTCCGCTTTTAGTGGATAAAGAGGGATATTTTGATAAATCCTTTGTGCGCTTTTTTATTTGGAATTATACATTGTTTGGGAAACAGCGCACGAAGTTGAAAAAGCAGCTTTGCGCGGAAATCAGGGCGCAGCTGCGTGCCGTGGCAATCAAGCAGGATTTTCACATTACAGCGGTTGATTCGCACCAGCATTATCATATGATACCGATTGTATTTGACTGTCTGACTGCGGTTTTGGGGGAAGCGGAGTTTGCACATTTGGACATCCGGCAGGTACGGATTCCGGTAGATCCTGTAAAACCGGTGCTTCTGGTAAAAAAACCAAAAAGAATCCCGGCGGTTAATCTTGTGAAATGGCTGATTCTGAAATTCCCGTCAAGAAGAAATGTTAAGGTATTATTGCAAAAAGGGATTGAAGTTCCTGTATTTTTTGGTATATTGTATACTTGTGAGATGCGATGGGACATTGTTAAGGCACTGTTTCCCGCATATAAAAAATATGCAAACGAAAAAGGAACATCACTCGAACTTATGTTCCACCCCGGGAATCTTACGGCAGATTATGAGCTTCTTGATCAGAGGCGCGGGGAGCTTCGCGAATTTTATATGTCGGACAACCGTTTTTTTGAAGCGGAATGTCTCAAAATGCTGAAACGCCAGTGCTCCGGTTTGGTGCGTTAGGCTTGTAGGAGAATAAAGAGGAGAATATTATGAAAAGAAAATCAGTAGTAGCAGTTGTTACGGCGTTTATAATGGCGCTGTCTTTTTCAGCATGCGGTGACAGTGTACAGGAAGATAATAATAACGTTATAGTGCGTGAGAGCGGGCCTGTGACTGATACAGGATGTGGATGTTCCTGCACATGCGGCGATTGTATTTGTAACGGTACTGCGGGGAACATCGCATCGCAGCCCGCGCCGCTTCCTTCCGAAACAGAATCTGATTTGGAATCAACACAAGAAACGCAGACGCAGGAAACGCAGCAGACCACAACGCAGGAGCCGGAAGAACCGACATCGGAGAGCGAAGGATTACAGGTTGAGCTAACAGAGGGAGAGCTTGCGGCAAGACGGGAACAGCAGGAAAATTTTGCAGAAGTGCGCGAGTCGCTCTATGATATTTCCGACTCGCTTGACAAGACGAAAAAAATTAATCAGATGGACAAACAGATTTTAGCAAATAATGCATATGACTTTAGCAATAAGACAATCGTATTTATCGGCGACAGTATCACGGAAGGCATTACAAGCTCAATTGATCAGAACGGAAACTATGTAAGTTATGTTACATATGTAAATTCCTATCTCCATTTTGGCAATGTTCTCAATCATGGAATGGGCGGAAGGATGTTTGCACAGTATGGGGGGGATGAGCTTTCACTTGCCATGAATTTTGAAAATGTGACGAATATTAATTCCGATATAATTGTGGTGTTTGCGGGTGTCAATGATTATCTGTGTACTCCTGCAAACAAGCACTTTGGAAGCGTATCCGATACAATGTCAACAGGAAATTACTGCGGGGCGCTGCGCTACTTTATGAAGCAGCTCAAGGAATACTATGGGGACCGGGATATCTTCTTTGTCACAATGTATGACATTAACAAAAAGCCAAACTGTACTTATGCGGACTTCAACGGACAGCCGACGCTTGGCGATTTTATGGAGGCGGAGCGCCAGCTGGCAAAGGAATTTGGCTTTAACATCATAGACTTATATGGAACAGGATTTATGGACTGCTCCACAAAGGAAGCTTCCGACTATTATCTGCGTGACGGACTTCATCCGAAGGATAACGGAAGTATTGCTTTGGGTGAGCATATTGCGGCAGAGCTGTCGCTTTACTTCGGACAAAAGGAAGGGAATTCAGGAAATTAATGGAAGGACTGAATTTGTTTGAGTCAAACATACTTCTTTGGATACAGGAAAATCTAAGAACAGATGCGTTTGACGTTTTGATGCCGTGTGTGTCGGCAGTCAACAACGCGGGGATTTTGTCAATTGTGACAGTGCTTGTGCTTATGGCGTTGGCAAAGTACAGGAGGGTAGGTATAACGGCATTCTTTTCGCTTGCGGGTGAGGCTGTTATTGTAAACCTTATTTTAAAAAACTGCACGGCGAGAATAAGACCGTATGTGGTCAATGATGCGTTATTGCTGCTTGGACATATACCGGGAGATTTTTCGTTTCCGTCGGGGCATACGGGGTCTGCATTTGCGGTGGCGACGGTATTGTTTTTGTATGGGAAGGATACAAAAACAATACCGAAAAAGTATGCTGTTTTGGCAGTGGCAGCGGCGGCGCTGATTGCCCTTTCAAGATTATATAATGCGGCACATTATCCGACAGACGTGCTTGTGGGGGTGCTGATTGGCATGTTTACAGGCATACTTGCTTATAAAATCGTTTCAGGATACAAAATAGGAGAGTGACAGTGGAAATCATACAATGGTGCATTTTGCTAACGCTTGTGCTTCCGGTTCCGTTTTTTTTGGGAATGATACCAGTGAAATATATGACCGGCTTGCAAAGAACACCCGCAATGGCGTATGTCTGCGGGTGGTTTGTGAGCTTTTTTCTATTTGAGCTTGTGGCAGTACCGTTTATCCTGCTGGAAAAGAGCTTTACGTCACTGGTTGTTACGTATACGTTGGTGATTGGAGTACTTTTGGTGTGTTCGGTGTGGATATCAGGACCTGTCTGGGCTGATTTTGCAAAGAATATCAGGGAGTCATTTTCACAGCCGCTGCTTGTGAAGCTGGGGTGGCTTTTGGCATATTTGCTGATTGGAGCACAGCTTTATATGGCGCTGTTTTATGAGTATTATGATGGGGATGACGCGTACTATATTGCATCCTCCGTGCTGACGGATACGTTTGATACGATGTACCTTCGTGATGCCTACACGGGGTATATTTACTCACTGGATGCAAGACATGCACTCTCACCGACACCGATTTATCAGGCGTGGCTTTCGAGGCTGAGCGGGATTCATCCTGCGGTAATCGCCCATAGTGTGCTTTCGGTGGTATGGCTTGTGCTTCTGTATTGTATTTATGCCCAGATTGGCAACCGTCTTTTGCCGATTACGAAAAAGGCGGGGAGGGCAAAAAGCAATTTCCGCCCGGTGTTTCTGATTTTAATTGCGGTGTGGTTTGCTTTTGGAAATATTTCACTCTATACGTCGGAAACGTTTGCCATGACAAGGACATGGCAGGGCAAGGGAATGATGGCGGGAATGGTGCTTCCGGCGCTGTTTTTATGCCTGATTTATCTAGCGCAGGACAGAGTAAGTCTTGGCGCATGGATGTTGTATGAGTGTGTGCTGGTGTCGGCAGTGTTTGCGACGAGTATTTCGTTTATGCTTGTGCCTACGATTGTGGGGGTGGCAGCAGTATTCATTGGCATAAAAAAGAGAAGCGTGCGTGCGGCTGTGAATATATTTGCCTGCTGTGTGCCCTGTCTGCTTCTTGCAGTGTGCTATCTTGTTGTCAGGTAGTCTGTGTCTGACATACCAATATTGTTTGAACGAGGGGGATTTGTATGCTTTCTACGCTTAAGATGGCTGCCGGAACAGTGCTTGAGGACATTATTCTGTATAACAATAAAAGCTTTCTTGTGCCGCTTTTTTTAATCGCGCTCCTGTTTTTGTGGTTGACGGAAAAAAAGAAGCGGCTGAGGGTGGTGCTTGTATATATTGTAACTGCGCTTGGTGTGGTGTTTGTATGTCCGCTTTATGCATGGATTGGCATTAAGATTGATGCCGAGATTTACTATCGTGTGCTGTGGGCTCTTCCAATGGGGATTATTGTGTGTTACAGTGCGGTAAAGCTGATGATGCGGTTTCAAAATATTGCAGGCAGGGGGCTTGTGTTTATACTTGCACTGCTAATAATCTGCATCAACGGCGATTTGGTTTATACAAAGACATTGCATTTTAAGTCCGTCAATGCGTACCACATGCCGCAGCAGGTCATTGATGTGGCAGAGGCATTAAAGCTTGACAATTATACACCGATTGCGGTGATGCCTGCGGAGCTTCTGCCGTTTTTCAGGCAGTATACGGCGGATGTGCATACACCGTATGGCAGGAATATTTTAGAGCCTGCGTGGAGCTTTTCCAATGCGCTATATGATGCGATGGAGAACGACAAAACATGCTATGATGCCGTGGAAGTGGCGCGTTGTGCAAGAGAAGAGCATTGTGCATATGTAGTGCTTTCCTGTGCAAAGCAGATTCGCGGCGGAATGGAGGAGCAGAACTATTTCCTGCTTGATTTTGTGCAGGGGTATTATATTTACATGGATTATTATTATTATGACGTCTACAAGGAGCAGGGGCTTTTGGACGAGGATGTGCTAAGGACCGGAGAGGCAAAACGGGGGGAAGCTTAATGGGAGCAAAGATAAAAAATATGATTCTGCTGCAAGGGGTGGTGGTAATTTATACGTTTTCAGGCATTATGTCAAAAAACGCATCGGCAAATGGCGATAACCTTGTTAAATTTTTGACTTTCTTTGGGCTGGAGTTTATATTGCTTGCGGTTTATGCGGTTTTGTGGCAGCAGATGATTAAGCGCTTTGAGCTTTCTGTGGCATATGCAAACCGTTCGATGGCGGTCCTTTGGTCTATGCTTTGGGCAGTTTTGGTTTTCCATGATAAGATTACCGTAAAAAATATCATCGGGGTACTGCTTGTGACGCTGGGGACGGTTATCATCAATACCGATCTGAAAAATACGGAAGGAGAAAAGGCAGGCAATGATTAACCGGTTTGTGTTATGTATGTTTATGTCCGTGAGTGTTGCGTCCGTGTCGCAGATTCTGCTCAAAAAGAGTGCGATGAAGACGTATTCCTCTTTCATAAAGGAATATGTTAATCCGTTCGTGATTGGAGGATACGGGCTTTTGGTTCTTTCCATGCTTTTGACGATTTTTGCCTATAGTGGCATGGAGTACAAGAACGGTCCTGTGATTGAGTCGTTTGGAAATGTGCTTGTGCTTGTGCTTGGTTGTATTTTTCTCAAAGAGAAGCTTAGTCTGAAAAAGTTTTTAGGAGTGGGATGCATTATATTAGGTATGGCAGTATTTTACATTTAGGAATCTGGATAGAAGTAGTTGCCATAATATTAAAACTTTGGTATGATTGTTGCGTAATCATTAAAAATATTACAGAAATATTAAGATAACAAGAAGGAGGAAGTCTTAAAGACAATACTGGGATGAAAAATAAGAAAGTATTTGGGGTGTATGGTACCAATAAGAGAAAAACAGCCGGTAAAAGAAAAAAATATCAGGCTGATCAATATACAGAAGATATGTATGAGGAGTTTGAACAGGACGACGATGCGTATTATGAGGATGATGACAACGGGGAATATGACGATGATGATGAATACATAGTCGGATACAACGACAATGAATTGTACTATGAAGAAGAATATGATGCCAAGGGGCAGGATGAATATTACGCGGAGGAAGCGCCTGCGGAAGACGAATATTACGCGGAGGAAGACGAGGAAGCTTTTGAATATTATACGGAGGAAGCGCCTGCGGAAGACGAATATTACCCGGAGGAAGAACCTGCGGAAGACGAATACTATGCGGAGGAAGACGAGGAAGCTTTTGAATATTATGCGGAGGATTACGCGGAGGATACAGGCAGCTATTATGATGAAGACGGGGCGTATGATGAGGACGGTGACGAATATTATGAATCAGAGGAGTATGCCGACGAGTATGACGAGGAATATGATGAGGACGGTTTTGATATAGCATATGGCGGCATCAATAATCGATATGACGATTCCTATGACAGCGGATATGATGAACGCGAGGATATGGGGGAGAATGTTGCATTCGGCACGGATTTTTCCGGTAAAATGCAGTCATTGTTATATCATTTAAAGAAACGTGTATCACATATGACTGCCCTTGATGCGGTTCTTGTGACGACGGGCGTTGTCCTTGTGGTGGCAGTGATTGTCATTTTCAGCATGTTTTTTACAAGCAGACGTGTGAATGATCATATACAGGCGATTGCGCCGATTGGAACAGAGCTGGCGGGAATTGGCATTGCAGGCGACCATGGTCTCTCCTCCGTGACAGATGCGGCGCTTTTGGGAGGCTTTGGGAGCGAAACGGAGAGCAGCTCGGAAATTATGTCAGAGACGGACGCCTCGGGCGGTAAGGTCAGCGTCAGCTTTGTTTCCGTGGAAAAAGATTTGAAAATTCGCTTTACGGACGTAAACAGCGGCGAATTGATTACTGGAACGAAATTTGAAGTAAAGCTTATCAATACATCGAGCAAAAATGAGTTAGTTTTAACGGACGGCGACATGGACGGCATCATTTATGCCGAAAACATTAAGGCAGGTATTTTTGACGCAATCATAACGTCGACAGACAAATACCAGTTCCCGACAATGGCGCAGAAGGTCACGGTAAAGGATAAGGTCGAGTACGTGGTAATCAATGTGCAGGACGAGGTGAAAAGTGAGAAACAGGTTAATGTGGCGGCAGAGGATACCCAAAAGAAGGATGCGGTTGCTGAGGAGGTAAAGCTGAAGGATACCGTAGAATGGGTGGAATCAACGAAAACGCCGATTGGTGGCAGTGAAAGCTATCTGCCAATTGATAAGAACACGATTCCGGATCCTTCCAAAGTATCAAAGGCAGCGGCAAGAATGCTTTTTGATACCATTAACGTTACGCTTGACAAATCGAGCCTTTCCTTAAAGGTTGGCGCGACAGCAAACCTCTCAGGTACTTCTTTTAGTGATAAGACGGAAGGGGATATACAGTACAAGTATACAACGGAATGGAAGTCTTCCGATGAGTCTGTGGCGACGGTAAGCAACGGTACGGTAACAGCGAAATCGGAAGGGACAGCTACCGTTACGTACACGGTTACAAGAAAGACAATCACAACAACATATGAGCCGGAACAACCGATTGAAGAAACGGTGCAGATTGACCTTGATGAGTATGAGAAACTTTCCAGTGCGGAAAAGGAAAAATGCACACCGATTAAGGATGATGCGGACCAGACAATTGCGTATGATTATAAAAGGACAATTGAGCCGGAGAAAAAAACAAGTGAAACAACAGACACAGCAAGCGCTTCCTGCGAGATTACCGTTGAAGCGGCAAAGCTGTCTTCTGCAAAGCTTGAGCTTTCGGCAAGCAGGGAAAGCTGCGGCGTGGATGAAACGATTACGGTAAAACCTGCAAAGCTTGTATACACGAAGGATGACAACAGTACGGAAACTGTTACAGAGAATTTTCCGGCAGTCACATGGTTCAGCAGCGATGTTTCCATTGCGGAAATTGATTCTGACGGTGTTGTAACCGGTAAAAAGGCTGGAACAGCTACCATTACAGGTCAGATTAAAGGGATTAAGGGAGCAGATGGAAAGGAGCTTGACATCAAGGCGCAGATTAAGGTTACCATTACCGCTTCAGCCGGAAATACGCTTGTGGTAGCGCTTGACAGAACGCAGGACGTCTATATTGCGGTAGGCGGCACGACGACGCTTGTGGCTACTGTGGGAGGCTATACAAAGGATGCGGGTGTTACCTGGGAAACTTCAGACAAAAAAATTGCAACTGTCAGTGAAAAAGGCGTTGTGACTGGCGTGTCGGCAGGAAGCGCGGTTATCACGGCTGTTACCAAGGAAAAGGATGGGAAAGGAAATCCGGCAAAAGCATCCTGCACAGTGACGATTAATTCCAATGCATCAGGAGATACCGTGACAAAATTAAAGGATGCGAACGGAAACCAAATTTATCTTAAGAACAATGACGGAAGCTATAAGGAAGCAGTTTATGCGGATTATTACAATGCATCGGAATTTTATATCAAAACTGCGGCACAATATAAATATACGGGATGGCAGACCATAGACGGAAAGACGTATTTCTTTGACAAAAACGGGAATCCCGTCACAGGCGCACAGGTCATCCAGGGAGTTACCTATAACTTTGGTTCTGACGGCGCGATTGCGACGACTGTAAACGGTTCAAAGTTTGGCATTGATGTATCAAGGCATAACGGCGATATTAACTGGAACGCAGTGAAGGCATCAGGTGTTGATTACGTGATTATCCGCTGCGGATACAGAGGCTCGGCGACAGGCGCGCTGATTCAGGATCAGAATTTTACGAAGAATATACAGGGTGCGACAGCGGCAGGGCTTAAAGTCGGTATTTATGTATTTTCACAGGCAGTAAACGAGGTGGAGGCTGTCAAGGAGGCTTCGCTTGCGGTGGCGTGTGCGAAGGGCTATAACCTGACCTATCCAATCTTTATCGATACGGAATCGAGCGGCGGAAGAGCGGATAGGATTGACAAGGCGACACGGACTGCCGTGGTGAATGCGTTTTGCCAGACGGTGGCAAACTCGGGCTACAAGGCGGGTATTTACGCGTCAAAAACATGGTTTGAGGACCGGCTGAATATGAGCGCCATTCCGGGAGGTTACCGCATTTGGCTTGCGCAGTACGCGGCGGCGCCGACTTACAAGGGCAAATACGATATGTGGCAGTATTCGAGCAAGGGCAAAATCAGCGGAATTAATGGAAATGTTGACTTGAATTTAAGCTACATGGGATACTAAGTACTTGCAATATTTGCCAATATAGGATAAAATTAGGCGAGGTTCATCTTATAAAATTGCAATACAATTTGGAGGTAATAATTTCATGAGAACTTATCTGGTAACGGGCGGTGCGGGCTTTATCGGTTCAAACTACATTCATTACATGTTCAAAAAATATGACAATGAAATCCGCATTATCAATGTGGATGCGCTGACTTATGCGGGCAATCTTGAGAATTTAAAGGATATTGAGGCAAGAGAGAATTATACATTTGTAAAGGCGGACATCACGGACAAGGCGGCGATTGAAAAAATCTTCGCGGAAAACGACATTGACCGGGTGGTGCACTTTGCGGCGGAGAGCCATGTTGACCGCAGTATTGTCAATCCTGAGGTGTTTGTACAAACAAATGTTCTTGGAACGGCAGTCATGTTAAACTGCGCAAAGGCTGCATGGGAGAATGCGGATGGCGCCTTTAAAGAGGGTAAAAAATTCCTTCATGTGTCTACGGATGAAGTGTACGGCTCGCTGGAAAATGACGGGGAATACTTTTATGAAACAACCCCTTATGCACCGCACAGTCCATATTCGGCAAGCAAGGCATCGTCGGACATGCTTGTGAAGGCTTATATGGATACCTACAAATTTCCGGCAAATATCACAAACTGCTCGAACAATTATGGACCTTACCAGTTCCCTGAGAAATTAATTCCGCTGATTATCAACAATGCGCTTCAGGGAAAGAAGCTTCCGGTTTACGGCGACGGCAAGAATGTGCGTGACTGGCTTTATGTGGAGGACCACGCAAAGGCAATCGACATGGTGCAGGAGCAGGGCAGATTATTTGAAACCTATAATATTGGCGGACACAACGAGAAGCAGAATATTGAAATTATCAACATTATTATCGAAACACTTCAGGAGCAGCTTGCGGATGGTGATCCGAGAAAGGCGCTTGTTTCAAAGGATTTAATCACGTATGTTGAGGATCGGAAGGGACATGACAGACGGTATGCCATTGCGCCTGACAAAATCAAGGCGGAGATTGGATGGGAGCCGGAAACCATGTTTAAGGATGGTATTAAACAGACAATCAAGTGGTATTTTGAGCATGAGGACTGGATGAAGAATGTCACAAGCGGCGATTATCAGAAATATTACGCGCAGATGTATCAGGTATAATAAGGTAGCAGAAAGAATGTCTTGAGGCGGCATTCTTTTCTGCGTCTTTAGAAACATTGAGAAATGGGAGGTTTTGAAACCATGAAAGGAATTATTTTAGCAGGCGGTTCCGGCACACGCCTTTATCCGCTGACAAAGGCAATCTCAAAGCAGATTATGCCTGTTTACGATAAACCGATGATTTACTACCCGCTTTCCACTTTAATGCTTGCGGGTATCCGGGATATTTTAATTATTTCCACACCGAGGGATTTACCTGTTTTTGAGGAACTGTTCGGAACGGGAGAGCAGCTTGGGTTAAATATGCAGTATGCGGTACAGGAGCAGCCGCGCGGACTTGCGGACGCGTTTATTATCGGCGCGGAGTTTATCGGCAAGGATTCGGCAGCGCTTGTGCTTGGCGATAATATTTTCTATGGGCAGAGTTTTTCGAAGCTTTTGCAGCGTGTGGCGGCAAAGGAGAGCGGCGCGACGATTTTCGGCTATTATGTACGTGATCCGAGAGAGTACGGCGTGGTGGAGTTTGACGAGAACGGAAAGGCGATTTCGATTGAGGAAAAGCCCAAACATCCAAAGAGCAATTACGCCGTTCCGGGACTTTATTTTTATGACAATGACGTGGTGGAAATTGCAAAGAATGTAAAGCCGTCGGCGCGCGGGGAAATTGAGATTACAAGTATTAACAACGAATATCTGCGGCGCGGGACGCTTTCCGTTGAAACAATGGGGCGCGGGTTTGCATGGCTTGATACGGGAAATCACGACTCGCTTTTGGACGCGTCTGATTTTGTGTGCGCGTTCCAAAAGCGTCAGGGCTTATATATATCCTGCATTGAGGAGATTGCGTATAAGCGGGGATTTATCACAAAGGAGCAGCTTTTAAAGCTCGCGGAACCGCTGATGAAGACAGAATACGGAAAATATTTGGTTGAGGTTGCAAATGGACTCTAAAGCAAAAAGAATTGCCATTTTTATTGTACTTTGTTCAATGGTCGCCGTGATGGCGGCGGTTGTGGCAGTGAATTACCAGTCGTTTGTGGGCGGCAGCGATAAAAAGAATGGCGTTGATAAGACAAATTCTTCATTGCCTCAGATTGAGGAGGACGGCAAGGTCAGCGGCGCTGATTTGTCGGCATTTTTAAGGGACGATGATTTTTTTGATAAGGACGTTGCTTTAACCACGGAAAATGAAACGCAGACAGATGAAAACGGAAATCCCGTTCGGGCGCTTACGCTGCTTGCAAGCTCCGTGGAGCGCGACATCCGTGTGAGGGTAACGGATGACAAGGGCGATGTGGTCGCCGGGCAGGAATTTACGGTGGTTGTGGAGGATACGGGCGCGTATGTTGATGAGGACAAGGACGGTGTTATCCGTATTTCCGACATGAAACCGGGTGAGTATAAGGTATCCCTGAATGCGGTGGAAGGCTATGAGGTGCCCGCCAATCCGGTCAATGTGCGGGTAAAGTCGATTGTGTCCTACACAGTAATTGACGATATTGAATTTTTCGTGCATTCCGAGGACGAGGTTGACGTGGCGAAGGACGATACGGAAAACGACGAGCTTGACAGCATGGACGAGGACGACACGCAGTACACGGCGCTGCTTGACATCGAGGAGGAGCGCGAGAACGCGGTGCAGCTTGGCATTGACGTGTCGAAGTGGAATAAGGAGATTGACTGGGAAATTGTGAAGGCGGAGGGCGTGGATTTCGCCATTATCCGCTGCGGATATCGCGGTTCGACTTCGGGCTGGTTGGTGGAGGACCCGTATTTTTATAAAAACCTTGAAGGCGCAAAGAAGGCAGGCATCAAGGTCGGCGTGTACTTCTTTACGCAGGCGGTCGACTTGGTTGAGGCGGTGGAAGAGGCGAGTATGGTCGTTTCTCTCCTTGGCGATACGAAGCTTGACTATCCGGTGTTTATCGACACGGAGGGTGCGGGCGGAAACGGACGGGCGGATAATTTGGATCCGGGCACGCGTACGGCGATTGTCAATGCGTTTTGTAAAACGATTGAGAATGCCCAAATGACGGCTGGCGTGTATGCAAGCCGGAACTGGATTTTGAACAATTTAAACCGCGATGAGTTAAATGACCAAAAGGTTTGGCTTGCCGAGTACCGGCAGACGCCGGAGTATGACGGGCATTATGATATGTGGCAGTATACCTCAAGCGGCGCGGTTGCGGGGATTGAGGGACGCGTGGATTTGAACATAAGCTACTTAGGAATTGATTAAAGAATCGGAAAGGAATCTTGTAAAAATGGGAAAGATTACAGTAGAGGAATGCGTTGCGGATGGCTTGGTGATTGAGGGCTTAAAGGTGATTACGCCGCAGGTGTTTGGGGATAACAGGGGTTATTTTATGGAAACCTACAATTACAACGACTTTAAGGCGGCAGGGATTGATCAGGTGTTTGTGCAGGACAACCAGTCGGCATCGAAAAAGGGTGTGCTGCGCGGGCTTCATTTTCAGAAGGAATTTCCGCAGGACAAGCTGGTGCGTGTGGTGCGCGGCGAGGTGTTTGACGTGGCGGTGGATTTGCGTGAAGGCTCTAAAACGTTTGGCAAATGGTACGGTGTGCGCTTGTCGGAGGAGAACAAAAAGCAGTTCTTTATCCCGAAGAACTTTGCACATGGCTTTTTGGTGCTGTCGGAGTATGCGGAGTTTTGTTATAAGTGTACGGACTTTTACCACCCGAACGACGAGGGCGGGCTTTTGTGGAGCGACCCTGAGATTGGCGTGGAATGGGGAATCCCTGCGGGTATGGAGCTGATTTTATCCGAAAAAGACCAAAAATGGGGAACGTTAAAGGATTTTAAGAGATGATGAAAAAGCTGTTTTTGCTTCCGGTGGAGCTTTGGCAGTCGAGAAGGCTGATTTGGAAGCTTGCGAAAAATGACTTCAAGAACCGGTACGCAGGCTCGTATTTCGGGCGGATTTGGGCGTTTACGCAGCCTGTCGTCACGGTTTTGCTCTATTGGTTTGTGTTTGGGCATATCATGATGGCGGACAAAAAGGAGATACTGACTGCGGGCGTGGAGGCGCCGTATGTGCTTTGGCTGACCGCAGGTTTGGTGCCGTGGTTTTATTTCAGCGAGGCGATCAATAACGGTACGACTTCTCTGATGGAGTATAGCTATCTTGTGAAAAAGGTGGTTTTTAAGATTAGCATTATCCCGATTGTCAAGCTGATTGCCGCATTGTTCACACACCTCTTTTTTGTGTGCTTTATGCTTTTGCTGTATTTTATTTATGGCTATCAGCCGGAGGTTTATTTGATTCAGCTTTTGTATTACACGTTTTGTATGTTTATGCTTGTGCTTGCTTTAAGCTACAGTACGTGCGCGGTTGTTATTTTCTTTCGGGATTTGTTGCAAATCATTAATATTGCGCTGCAGGTCGGTATGTGGGCGACGCCGATTTTGTGGAATATTTCCTATCTCGACGGCAATCCGCTGCTGCAGAAGATACTGAAATGCAATCCGATTTTTTATATCGTAAACGGCTACCGCAATGCCATGTTCGGGCGGACGTGGTTTTGGGAGGAGCCGGGCGCGACAATTGGTTTTTGGGTATTTACGGCGGTGCTGTTTTTTGTCGGGGCGCATATATTCCGCAGGCTGAAGGTGCATTTTGCAGATGTTTTATAAACGCGTGATAGAAATAGAATTGGATTAGAGGGAGTAACTGTTCAGTACAGCGCTACGCACTTGCTGCGAAGCGCGTGATATAATCTGAATTGTGCCAAGCATCAAGCCACGGTACGTGGCTTTGACATCCGCGAAGCGGTTTTTGCATGGCTTGATGCCTGTAACTATGAAGGCACTGAATAGTTACTAGAGGGAAAGAATAAAAGAATGGGAGAAATTGCGATTGCAGCCTGTAAGGTCTGCAAGGTGTATAAGCTTTACGATAAGCCAAAGGACCGGATGTTTGAGGCTTTGGGGCTTACAAAAAAGAAAAAATATACGGAGCATTTTGCGCTGTCTGACGTGAGCTTCGATGTAAAGCAGGGCGAGTGTGTCGGGATTATCGGCACGAACGGCTCGGGAAAATCAACGATACTGAAAATAATAACAGGCGTTCTTAATCCGACGAGCGGAACCGTGAAGGTGGATGGCAGGATTTCGGCGCTGCTGGAGCTGGGTGCAGGCTTTAATCAGGAATATTCGGGCATGGAGAATATCTATTTAAACGGCACAATGAACGGCTTTACGGAGCAGGAAATTGATGCCAGAATGCAGGATATTCTTGATTTTGCAGATATTGGCGATTATGTGTATCAGCCTGTTAAGACGTATTCGAGCGGGATGTTTGTGCGGCTTGCGTTTTCCGTGGCAATCAACATAGATCCGGAAATTCTGATTGTGGACGAGGCGCTTTCCGTGGGGGATGTGTTCTTTCAGGCGAAGTGCTATCACAAATTTGAAGAATTTAAGAAAATGGGCAAGACGATTATCATTGTCAGCCATGATTTGAGCAGTATCGCAAAATATTGTGACCGGGTCATTCTGCTCAATCAGGGCATTAAGCTTGGCGAGGGCGCGCCGAAGGAAATGATTGACGATTATAAGCGTGTCCTTGTGGGGCAGTATGAGCTGCCTGCGTCAAAGTCGGAGCAGAGTCTGTTAAATGATGCAGATGTGCAGGAGGCGGTGGAGAAGGACATTGCGTCAAAGAAGAAATCCAAAGACGCGGTGAACACGCTCGAATATGGCACGCAGGAGGCGGAAATTGAAGAATTTTATATTTTAGATGACCGCGGTACACGCACCAATGCGGTGATTAAGGGCGCACAATTCAGTATTCATATGCGGGTTCGCTTCCACAAGGATTTACCGGCGCCGATTTTTGCGTTTTCGGTTAAGACGGCGAAAGGAACGGAGATTACGGGTACGAATACAATGTTTGAGAAGGCGTTTTTGGAGTCTGTCAAGGCGGGGGCGGTTAAGGAAGTCTGCTTTACGCAGAAGATGTCGCTGCAAGGGGGCTCTTACCTGATTTCATTTGGCGTTACGGGCTATAACGGAAATGATTTTCAGGTATATCACCGGCTCTACGATGCGCTTGACGTGATGGTGATTTCGGATAAGGATACGGTTGGCTATTATGATATGGACTCAAAGGTGACAGTGACGGACGCGAAATTGGAATAAACTGCAATTCGCGCATTGCGGTCACAAGGCTTGCAGGCGGGAAAGGAGCATGGTTAGTGTGAAAAATAAATTTTTCACAAACGAACTTGTTCGTTTTGCAAATATTGTGCTTGCGCCCAAATTCGCAGGCATTGGTAAGAATGGAGGATTGCTATGACAAAATGCGAAAAAGTGGGCAATGTGGTACTGGATTTGTCGGATTATTCCGGCGAGGACGTTTATACGGACGGCGCGATTGAAGATGTACTGCTTGACATTGTGCAAAACAATCCGCCTTGTGCGTTTCCACGAATCATCGCGGAGCAGAAAAGCTGGCCTGTTTTTTATCATCTTTCACCGTTTCGTGCCAATATTATCGACTGGCTTCCATTCAAAAAAACGGACAAGGTGCTTGAAATCGGTTCGGGCTGCGGCGCGATTACAGGGACACTTGCAAGGCGCGCAGGGAGCGTGACCTGTATTGATTTGTCGAAAAAGCGCAGTCTTGTGAATGCGTACCGCAATCAGGAGTATGATAATATCATCGTTAAGGTCGGCAATTTTAAGGACATTGAGCCGCATTTGGACGAGGATTTTGATTATGTGCTGCTGATTGGCGTGTTTGAGTACGGACAGGCGTACATTGGCGGAGATGCGCCGTATGAGGATTTTATGCGGATTTGTAACCGCCATCGCAGGCTGGACGGCAGGTTAATTATAGCAATCGAAAATAAGTTCGGGTTAAAGTACTGGGCGGGTTGCCGTGAGGACCACTTGGGGACCTATTTTTCCGGACTTGAGGGGTATCATGAGGGCGGTTCGGCGAGAACCTTTACAAGGCATGGGCTGGAACGGATTTTGGAGTGTGTGGGCATTCATGAGTATTCGTTTTATTATCCGTATCCCGATTACAAATTTATGACGACGGTTTATTCTGACCGCTATCTTCCCAAAAAAGGAGAGCTTTCCAACAATCTTAGAAATTTTGACCGCGAGCGGGTGCTTTTGTTTGACGAGAAACAGGTGTTTGACGAGATTATCACGGAAAACGAATTTCCGCTTTTTTCCAATTCCTATCTTCTCGTTGTGGGCGGTGCGCCGGACGTGATTTACGCGAAATTTTCAAATGACAGGGCGCCGAAGTGGGCAATTCAGACAAAAATGGTGCGCAGTGCGTCCAGTCAGGCAGTTGGTGCGCCGCTTACGGTGTGTGTGGAGAAAATTCCCGATACGGCTGCGGCATACGAGCATATGCAAAGCACAAAACGGGCGTACGCGCTTTTGACAAAGCGGTATGAAGGGACTAAAATAGAGATGAACAGGTGCAGCGAAAAGGACGGCAATGCCGAAAACGGTCTTGTGTTTGAATACTGCAAGGGCGTGACTTTGGAAGCAATGCTTGATCAGTGTTTGGATTGTGCCGATGTGGAAGGCTTTAAGGCGCTTGTCGCGGAATATATGGAATGGCTGCGCTATGGCGAGGTCTGCGACGGGGAAGGGGCAGTTTCCAATATTGATTTTATTTTCCCGAATATCCTTGTGGATGGGGACCAATGGCATGTGATTGATTACGAATGGACGTTTGAAAAATATGTTCCGGCGCGGGATATTGCGTTTCGGGCGTTTTATAATTATACGCTTGGCGGGGAGCGCAGGGAGGCGTGCAGGGACCTTTTATTCAAGGATATTTTGGGATTTTCTGAGGAAGAGATTACCGCGGCAGTGCAAAAGGAGCAGGAGTTTCAGCGTTTGATTAGCGGGGAGCGTGTATCGGTGGACGCAATGCGCGAGCTGATTGGCAACCGTGCGTATGAGCTGAACGGAATGCTTAGCCATTGCCATTATGCAGATGAGCGGCTTGTGGCGCAGCTTTATTTTGATTATGGCGACGGGTTTTGCGAGGAACATTCCGTGAAGCTTAGGGACTGTTTTTTTGCACAGAAGGATTTGCGAATTGCGTATGACATTCCGCAGGACGCGGTTCGGGTGCGGATTGATCCGTGTTCGTACATGTGTACGGTAAGTATTCGGAGTATTATGGTAAATGACAGGCTTTATGTGGGTGAGGACATGGAAACAAACGGCGTATGGCATTCGTGCGGTGCGCTTGTGTTTGACAATGAGGATCCTAATATTGCGATAGACGTAACGGGTGGAGGGCGCCTTCACGTGGACGCACAGGTTATGGAGCTGCCTGAAATTCTTGCAAAAAATCTTGTGGAAACGGCATCAGAGCAGAACTTGTTTGATAAAACAAAATGTTTTATCAAACAAAAGCTGAAAAAATAGTTACGCTTAGCGAAATGAGGCAGACGGTAACAAAATGAGGGGCTCACGGGGTGAGAAAAAGCGATGTTTAATAAGATCAAGGGTGTTTTACAGGAAAAACTGTATAAAAAATGTAAGGCAGCATATGATGATGCACTGCGTTATCAGACGGATCCGTATTTGCTGTGGATTAAGGAAAATGAGGCGGCAGCCGCAGGCAGCGGCAAAGGAACGCCGAATCCGCAGATGGATGTTGTCTTTATGGAGGAATGTGGGAGAAATTTTTCACTGGGAGATTACGATAAGGAGTTTTTGCTGTTTGTGTCCGCGGACGGAAGGATTGCGGCAGATGCCGTTTCTTGGATTCTGCATTATTTTGACACCCATAAGGATGTGAATGTGGTGTATGCGGACGAGGATGTCTGGCAGCTTTGTGACGGCGATAACGCGGCAGATGCGGATAATGGAGATGCACACCGTATTTTTCCGTGGACGAAACCAATGTGGTCGCCTGACACGCTCTTTTCATTCTTTTACTTTGGCAATATCTTTGCCATTCGGAGGGCGGCTTTTACGGATATTGGATGGCTTGGGAATGATGATTATAAGAAGAATATTTATGATTTTGTATTAAAGGCGACGGAGCTTGGAAGGCGCCCGGGACATATCGAAAAGGTTCTGTTTCATGCTTACAGGAAAGGCGGCAGCCGAACGGAGATTGAGCAGGAGCTGATGCATTGCGTGGATTTTATCGGTGTTGGCAGCGGCTATGACGGGATTCGGGAGGCGGCGATGGCGCGGCGCGGTTTTAAGGGATATCAGATTGTCGATGAAAAGACAGGAATTTCCTATCCAGTCTATCAATTTGACAAGGAGCCGTTGGTCAGCATTATTATACCGTCGAAGGATAATGAGGATGTGTTAAAGCAGTGTATCCGTTCGATTTATGCACACACAACGTATCAGAATTTTGAAATAATTGTTGTGGATAACGGCAGTACCGCGCGGGTACGTATCGGACTGGAAAATTTCAAGCAGGAGTGTCCGTTTACTTATCTTTATATTCCAATGGATTTTAATTTTTCACATATGTGCAATGTCGGTGTTCAGGAGGCAAAAGGGGAGTTTATTCTTTTGCTGAATGATGATATGGAGGCAGTGGAGGACAGCTGGCTTTTAAGAATGGCAGGGCAGGCATCGCTCGGACACGTGGGTGCAGTGGGTGCAAAGCTTTTGTATCCCAACTCTTCCTTGATTCAGCATGTGGGCATTACCAACACGGTTTCTGGTCCGGGGCATAAGCTAAAGAAGTTTGATGACTGTGTTTCGTACTATTATGGCAGAAACCGTTTTGTCTATGACATGATTGGCGTGACGGCGGCATGTCTTATGATGCGCAGGGATTGTTATTTGGCGCTTGGGGGGCTTTTTGAAGGGCTTGCGGTGGCGTATAATGATGTGGATTTGTGTTTCCGGCTTTGCGAGCAAGGGCTTTACAACGTACAGAGAAACGACGTCGTGCTCTATCACCACGAGTCGCTCAGCCGTGGGGACGATATGCAGGATGAAACGAAATTAAAGCGTCTGATGGCGGAGAAAAATGTCTTATATCAGCGTCACAGAAAGCTTTACAGGCAGGATCCCTTTATTGGAACACTGATGAATAACGGTGAGCCGGAGTATGGATGCCGCTGGCTGGAGGGCTATGAGCTTGTTAATCTGTCTGACTGCGACGATAAGCTACAGGAAGGAAAGAAGCTTCCGGACTTTAGTACAATGAATCAGGCGATTATGGTCGTGGTGGAGGACTGCGGAAAAGAACAGTTTGTGAAAGCCGTAACAAAGAACGGAGAGCGCAAGAAGTCCTATTATTTAATCAAAGGCTGGGCATATGTGCCTGGAGCGGATAACGCGCGCTATGAATTTAAAATGCTGTTGGTAAACGGTGAGGGACGCGTTTGGGAACTTCCGGTGCAGAAACGCTACAGAAAAGACGTGGCGGCAATTTTGCCCGATGAGGTTAATGTGGAACTTACGGGTTTTTGCAGTTGGATTTTTGAGGGCACGCTTCCGGCGGGAACCTACCGGCTTTGGATGACCGCAAAGGACGGGTGTTCAAGACAGCGGTTATACCGGGATATGGAGCAGGAGCTGGTGATTGAAGAGGGAGAGTAAATGGACTATAAAAAAGAACTGTTTGCCCAATGCACGCCGTATTTACAGTGGCTTAGAGAGCATAAGCCTGAAACAGGCAGTGACAAAAATGATACGGGGAAACCGCTTGACGTGTTTCCCTTTTTTTCGTGTGAGGACAGCGTGGAGGATATTTTGGGCGGCCCCGTGGATAAAGAGCGGAATTACCTGTTTGCGGGTAAGGACGGCGTGCTGCAGGAGGGTGCGTGCGCGCGGATTGCACAGGTATTTTCGCGGCAGGAGCAGGCAATGCTGGTTTATGCGGACGAGGACTATTACGGGACGCTTGCCCAATTATATGGGATAGAAGAACAAGGGTTTGCAAATGAAATAACATCGGCATACCGTGAGCCTGCAAACGGTCTGTACCGGGGAGAACCGTGGTTTAAACCGGATTTTTCGCCGGACACGCTGGAAGCCTTTTTTTACATTGGAAATATCTTTGCCGTGCGCGGGCAGGCGATTGCAGAGATAACAGATGCATTTGGCATGGAATGTTCGCTCTGCGAACTTGTGAGGGCGCTTTCCCATAAGACGCTGGAACGAGGGGGCGGTAAGCACGGAGCGGACTTTTTTGTGCATATTCCCGAGGTGCTCTATACCAATAACAGGCTTTCTGGGAAGGATACGTTTGACGGTTTTGCGCCGGATGCGTTTGAACATTTGGATAATAAGCATATCGTACGCATCGGCGGGAACAGGGCAAGCCTTGGCAAATTATCCGTTATTATTCCGTCAAAGGATAACCCCAAACTGCTCAGGCAGTGTGTCGAAACGTTTGTGTCATGTGCAAAAGACATTGACTATGAACTGATTATTGTAGATAACGGGAGCAATGACGAGAACCAAACATGCATAAAGTCTTTTTTGGAGGAGCACGGCGCGCAGTATTTGTATGAGCATGCCGCATTTCATTTTTCTAAAATGTGCAATCTCGGTGCAAAGGCGGCAGACGGTGATTTCCTGCTGTTTTTAAACGATGACATTGAAATCGGCGAGGCGCAGCAGGACGGACAGTGGCTCCATAAAATGATGCGCTATGCCGCAATGGCGCATGTGGGGGCGGTCGGAATCAAGCTCCGCTACCCTGACGGCAATCGGATTCAGCACGCGGGCATCACAAATATGGGAATCGGTCCCGCCCACAAGCTTGGCACTATGCCCGATGACGGCATCCTGTATCACGGGCACAACCTTGCCGATTACAATATGCTTGCCGTGACGGCGGCGTGCATGATGATTTCCCGCGAAACGTTTGTGCGTGCAGGTTTTTTTGACGAGGAGCTTGCCGTGGCGTATAATGATGTGGAGCTGTGCTTTCGTCTGTACCGAATGGGGCTTTACAATGTGCAGGTCAACAGCGCGTTTTTAATCCACCATGAATCAGTCAGCCGTGGGGCGGATACCGCGCCCGAAAAAAAAGAGCGGCTTTTGCGGGAAAAGCAAAAACTATACGAAAAGCACGCATGGGCAATGACGAAAACAGGCGGTTATGACCCGTTTTACAGTCAAAATCTTGTACAGTGGGAAAAAGATGCGGCGTATCATGTGAATTATTTGTATGCGTGCGAAAAAACGGTGTCCTTAAAACCGCTTGCGGAGGAAGGAAAAAGAACGCTTTTGAAGTGGTTTGTTTTGTACGACATACGGCAGCATTTGGAGCGAATAAATGTTCGACTTGCGGACGGCTACAGGAAGCTGACAGGAGAGAAACGTCATATGTTTCACATCGACCAAATTGTGCAGGAGGACGGCACCGTGACGGTTACGGGCTGGCATGTTCTGCGGGGAAAGGATAATGCAGGGCTTACGAAAACGCTTTTGATTTTTGGTCCGGCGTGGGAAAAATATGAGGTGCAGCTACAGCCAAAGCTGCGCCGCGACGTGGAGGCGCTTTTTGCACAGGACCGCCGTACGAAAAACACGGCGCTTTCCGGCATTTGTCTGAAATTTGACGCAGCGAATCTTCCAAAAGGACATTATTCCGCCGGAATTGTCGTGCAGCGCGGGCACAGAAGACGGTTTGTGCACTTGAAAGCATCGTTTGAAATAATATAGAAAGCATCAGATTTTTGGGAAACGCAGATAGAAGAACAGAAATGGAGAATGGGAATGGAAAACGGGAATGAACACATTGACTATAAACAGGCATACGAGCAGGAAAAGGCGCGCGCCGCGTCATTGGCAGGCAGGCTTGCCGACGCTAAGAACGAGGCGGACAATCTGCAGTTCCAGCTTGACCGCATCAAAAACAATCCGATGTGGAAAGCGTCAAAGCCGCTGCGCCAAGTGATGCACTGGGGACTGCGCAACTACAGAAGACTGCGTAATTTAGGCGGTCCGCGCGGCATCGCAAGAAAGCTGAAACAGAAAAAAATTGAGGCGCAGGCAAAAAAGCTTCACGGTACGGCGAGCTTTCCTTCGGCTGATGAGGCAAAACGGCAGCAGGAAACAAAATTTGACCGTATGGTTAAAATCAGTATTCTTGTGCCGCTTTACAACACACCGCAGACCTTTTTAAACGAAATGATTGACTCGGTTCTTGCCCAAACTTACCAAAACTGGGAACTTTGTCTTGCGGACGGCTCCGACCACGACCATGACGACGTGGAGCAGCGTTGTAAAGAATATGTCCAAAAGGACAGCCGTATCCGCTACAAGCGTTTGGAAAAAAACGAGGGTATTTCCGGAAATACAAACAGGTGTTATGAAATGGCGACAGGCGAATACATCGGGCTTTTCGACCATGACGACGTGCTGCACCCCTCCGTATTGTACGAGTATGTCAAGGTCATCAACGAGCAGGACGCGGACTACATCTACTGCGATGAAACGACCTTTAAGGGCGACAGCATTGATAATATGATTACCCTGCATTTTAAGCCGGATTTTGCGCCCGATAACCTTCGGGCAAATAATTACATCTGTCATTTCAGCGTGTTTTCGCGCAAGCTTTTGGAGGGCACGGAGCTGTTCCGCAGTGGATTTGACGGCAGTCAGGACCATGATATGATTTTGCGCCTGACCGCGAATGCCAAAAACGTAGTTCATGTGCCAAAGCTTTTATACTACTGGCGTTCCCACAAGGCGAGCGTCGCAAGCGACATCAGCGCAAAGCCTTATGCGATTGCGGCGGCAAAGGGCGCGGTGGCGGCGCATCTGCAAAGCTGCGGCTTTCAGAACTTTGAAATCAAAAGCACAAGGGCGTTTGACACGATTTTTGAGATTAAATACGAGATTGCGCGCGAGGACAAGATTTCGATTTTAATTCCCAATAAAGACCATATCGATGATTTGAGGCGCTGCATTGATTCGATTCAAGCGCGCAGCACCTACGAAAACTATGAGATTATCGTGATTGAGAACAACAGCGCGGACAAGGTAACGTTTGACTATTATAAAACATTGGAAGAACAAGAAAAAATAACTGTTGTTATTTATGAGGGCGATTTTAATTATTCCCGTATCAACAACTTCGGTGCACGCTTTGCGACAGGAGAATATCTGCTGTTATTAAATAACGACACGCAGGTGATTACCATGAACTGGCTGGAAGCAATGCTGATGTACGCACAGCGTCCCGACGTGGGCGCGGTTGGCGCCAAGCTTTACTATAGCGACAGGACAATCCAGCACGCAGGCGTGGTCATAGGCTTGGGGGCGCACCGTACAGCGGGGCATACGCACTATAAAATCAACTACGATAATTTGGGATACATGGGAAAGCTTTGCTACGCCCAAAACGTATCGGCGGTCACGGGGGCGTGCCTGATGGTGAAAAAGAGCCTTTACAACGCGCTTGGCGGACTGGACGAGCAGTTTAAAATCGCGTTAAACGACGTGGATTTCTGCCTGCGCCTTCGGGAACAGGGTTATTTAAACGTGTTTACGCCGTTTGCGGAACTCTATCATTTTGAGTCGGCATCGCGCGGGATTGACGTGGAAAACGAGGCGAAGGCAAAGCGGTATGAGGAGGAATCCGCGCTGTTTCGTGCGCGTTGGAAGGCGCTTCTTGAAAAAGGCGACCCGTACTATAACCCCAATTTTTCCCTTGACCACAGCGATTATTCGCTGCGCGTGGAACGTTGAAACCGCAGGCAAAAAAAGCAAAGATAAAATTGCACAATTCCTTGAAAAATTTCCATTTTTTTGGTTTAATAGAATTATGGTAAATGTTCAGTACAGCACTGCGCACTTGCTGCGAAGTGCGTAAGAACATGTAAATTATTTTATGCATCAAGCCTCAACGAAGTGGATTTGCATGGCTTGATGCTCGTAACTATTAAGGTACTGAATAGTTACGAATTATGTAAAATATTACCGCATACGAATACAAGAATGGAGGGTTTACAAAATGAGTTTCATGGACGAATTTAACTTTTGGCTGAAGGACGACTATTTTGACCAGGCGACAAAGGACGAGCTTTTGGCGATTAAGGACAACGAGACCGAAATCGAGGAGCGCTTCTACAAAGAACTGGAGTTTGGTACAGGCGGTTTACGCGGCATTATCGGCGCAGGTACAAACAGAATGAACATCTACACCGTGCGCAAGGCGACACAGGGACTTGCAAATTACATCATCAAGCAGGGCGGCGCGGAAAAAGGCGTTGCGATTGCGTACGATTCCAGGCGCATGAGCCCCGAATTTGCGGATGAAACGGCACGCTGTCTTGCGGCAAACGGCATTAAGGCGTATGTATTTGATTCGTTAAGACCCACACCGGAGCTTTCTTTTGCACTGCGCAAGCTTGGCTGTATCGCAGGCGTAGTCGTTACGGCAAGCCACAATCCGCCCGAGTATAACGGCTACAAGGCATACTGGGAGGACGGCGCACAGGTAACACCCCCGCATGATACCGGAATTATCGGCGAAGTAAGAGCCATCACGGATTATCATAATGTAAAGACCATGCCAAAGGAAGAGGCAATGGCGAAGGGGCTTTACGAGGTGATCGGCAAGGAAATTGACGATGCATACATGGTAGAGCTGAAAAAGCAGAGCATTCACCCTGAAATCATTAAGGAAGTGTCAAAGGACATTAAGATTGTATACACACCGTTCCACGGCACGGGCAACATTCCCGTAAGACGTGTTTTAGAGGAGCTTGGCTTTGAGAACGTTTATGTTGTTCCCGAGCAGGAGCTGCCAGACCCTGATTTTACGACACTCGATTACCCGAACCCCGAAGACCCGAAGGCATTTACGCTTGCATTAAAGCTTGCGAAGGAAAAGGGCGCGGACATCGTTATGGCGACAGACCCCGACGCGGACCGTCTTGGCGTCTATGCGCTTGACACAAAGAGCGGCGAGTATGTTCCTTTTACCGGAAACATGTCCGGTATGCTGATTGCCGAGTACATTTTGCGCGAGAGAAGAGCGACAAACACCATGCCCGAAAATCCGGCGCTTGTCACCACAATCGTTACGACAAACATGACAAAGCCGATTACGGAGGCTTACAATGTTAAATTAATCGAAGTGCTCACAGGCTTTAAATATATCGGCGAACAGATTAAACTCTTTGAGCAGACCGGCTGCAACAACTATGCGTTCGGTCTTGAGGAGAGCTACGGTTGTCTTGTCGGCACACACGCACGGGATAAGGACGCGATTGTCGCGGTGATGATGCTTGCGGAGGTTGCCTCATGGTGCAAGAAGAACAACATGACGCTTTGGGATATGATGATTGACGTATACGAGAAGTACGGCTATTATAAGGAAACCCAGTATTCGATTACGATGAAGGGCATCGACGGCGCAAAGGAGATTGCCGCTTTGATGGATAAATTCAGAAACAATCCGCCCAAGGAGTTCGGTGAGCTGAAGGTTACGCAGTTTAGGGATTACGCAAACGATGTTGTTGTCAACATGGAGACAGGCGAAAAGGGAACAACAGGACTTCCCAAGTCGAATGTGCTTTACTTTGATTTGACAAACGACTCATGGTGCTGCGCAAGACCGTCCGGCACGGAGCCGAAGATTAAATTCTACATGGGCGTTAAGGGCACAAGCCTTGAGGACGCACAGAAGAAGAGCGAGGATTTGACTAATGCGGTCAAAGCAGTGATTGAAAGCTAAATAAAAAGGAAATGAAAGGATAACCAAAAGGCTGCCTGAAAAAGCGGCTTTTTGGTTATCCTATGTTATGAAAGCAACGATTGCTTTGGGACAAAGGAGTAAGCTTACGCTTTTCGATGTCGAGAATTCGCAGTTGTTGGAAAATGGGAGATTATTTATGAAAAAATTACTGGAACAGATTATTAAATTCGGTTTTGTGGGAGGCGTCTGTTTTCTGATTGATTTTGCCATATCCACAGGAATATTCCATTTGATGAATTATGTCACATCAAGGAATGTTGCGACGGCAGTCGGCGGATTTTTTGGATTTACGATATCGGTAGTGATTAATTATATCCTCAGTATGAAATTTGTGTTTGAGCGCAAGGAGGATTTAAGCAGGAAAAAAGAGTTTGTGATATTTGTGGTTTTGAGTCTGATTGGGCTTGGTTTAAATGAGGTAATCCTGCTTTCCTGCAGTGTGTGCTACGAGGCAAGCGCTGCCCTGACTGCCATTTTTAACGCTACCCTTTGGTTTGCGGTATCAAAGATCATTGCGACGGCGATTGTGATGATTTACAATTTTATCAGCAGAAAAATATTTTTGGAAAAAAAAGCATAAAAAGAATTTCATGCAAAAAGAACGTCAGGTGCGGGCGTTCTTTTCGGAATATGACATATTCGAAATATTGAGGTATTTAAAATATGAGTTTAGCGCAAAATATTAAAAAGACAATTAATTATAGCAGAAAAAACGGTTACACGGAGGCTTTTTTTGCCGCATGGGAGCGTGTAACGGCAAAATACTACAGAAATTATACTTATCAGAAACCGGATGCAGATGAGCTTGCGCGCCAAAGAACGGATAAAAGTATAACGGATATTTGCTTTTCGATCCTGGTTCCCGCGTTTGAAACACGTCCTGTATATATGAAGGCATTGATTGACAGCTGTCTTGCACAGACCTATGAAAACTGGGAACTGATTATTGCAGATGGCAGCGAAAGCGGTGTCGTGAGAAAAGCGGTTGCAGCTTATGGCGATTCGAGGATCCGATATGAAAAGCTTACAAAAAACGAAGGGATTGCAGGAAATACAAGCAAGGCAATTGAGCTTGCAAAGGGGGATTACTGCGGGCTTTTAGACCATGATGATATGATTACGCCAGATGCATTATATGAGATGGCGCATGCCATAAAAAATAAAAAAGACGAAAATAAGCCGATACTGGTATACTCGGATGAAGATAAATGTGACTCATCAGGGACGAGCTTTTATGATCCGCATTTTAAACTTGACTTTAATTTGGATCTGATACTGACGAATAATTACATCTGCCATTTCACGGTGGTGGATACAGAAACGTTGAAAAAGCTGGGAATCCGGAGAGATTATGACGGGTCGCAGGATTATGATTTGGTACTGCGCATTGTGAGTACGCTGTTGCTCAGGGAAAGAGAGAACACAAGTGCGGTACGCATGGAGAAAAAAATTGTACACGTGTCGAAAGTATTGTATCATTGGCGTTGCCATGAAAATTCTACCGCTGACAATCCGCAGAGCAAGATGTACGCTTATGAGGCAGGTAAAAAAGCCCTGATTGATTTTGTGGACCGCATGGGGTGGAAAGGTGATGTGCGCCACAACAAACATTTGGGCTTTTACAGAATAGACTACAGAAATAACGTGCTCACGCACAGACCGGATCTTGCAGCGGTGGGAGGATTTACCGCAAGCCGCGGGAAAGTCGCGGGAGGCAGCTACAAAGGGCAGCCGCTTGTTTATGCAGGATATATGAACCGAATGGATTTATATCAGAACACACGGCTGCTGGATCTCAGAAATATGGCTGTAAATAAGGAATATCAGCCGGTTTATGAGGAAGTGACGGGGCATCCGTATGAAAGTACGCTATACACGGATGTAAAAGAACTTCCCCAATGGATTAGGGAACTTGACAAAACTGCGGGAGGACGGTCGCAGATTGCACTTTTGAGTGCAAAGCTCAGCCGCCGCCTGCTGGAAAAGGGAGGAAGGCTTCTTTTGGATCCCGTATGTGTACGCGGCGTAAAGGGCAGGGCAGACAACCTCCGCAAATAGCTTTGGTGTAATTACCGGCAGAAGGGACTTTCACAATGGCAAAATCAACAATCGTGATACCAAACTATAACGGAATCAAATATATCGAAACGTGTCTTGACAGTATTTTCGCAGGCACAACGACAGACGTGGAGATTATTGTGGTAGATAATGCTTCAACGGATGGCAGTCTTGCGATTGTGGAAGAAAAATTCCCACAGGTGCGTGTGATTAAAAACAAGGAAAATACAGGCTTTAGCGTGGCAGTGAATCAGGGAATTGCGGCGAGCACAACGCCTTATGTAATTCTTTTAAATAATGATACGAGAGCGGATAAACTTTTTGTCCGGGAGCTGGAACGCGTGCTTGATGCGGATAAGGACAATAAGGTGTTCTCGGCATCAGCGCGTCTGATTTCGCTATACGATAAGGAGAAAACGGACGACGCAGGTGATTTCTACTGTGCGCTTGGCTGGGCATTTGCGCGGGGAAAGGGAAAATGCCCCGCTCTCTATAATAAAAACTGTGAGATTTTTGCGTCTTGTGCAGGCGCTGCAATTTACAGACGTGCACTTTTATCCGATGAAAAGGTAGGTTTGTTTGATAAGGAGCATTTTGCCTATTTTGAGGACATTGATCTTGGCTACCGTGCAAAAATCTTAGGATATGAAAATTGGTTTGCGGCAAACGCAGTTGTATACCATGCAGGCAGCGCAACAAGCGGTTCGCGGTACAATGCGTTCAAGACAAAGCTTGCCGCAAGAAACAGTGTGTATCTGATTTATAAAAATATGCCTTTTTTACAGATCCTTATTAACTTTCCGTTTTTGGCGGCAGGATTTTTGGTAAAAACGCTGTTCTTTGTAAAAAAAGGCTTTGGAAAAGAATATCTGACAGGACTTGTAAACGGAGTCCGTCTTTCGTCCAGTCAGGAGGGAAAGGCGCATAAGCAGAAATTTTGCGCAAAAAGACTGGGAAATTATATTAAAATTCAGGTGGAATTGTGGCTTAATTTAATTCGGCTGATGCAGGGATAAATAAAATCTTTGCGACAATGTTACAAAAATGTTGTACTTTTTGCTCGAATCATGTAAAATAAAAAGAGCGCAGTATTTACGGTGAAATAAAATTTTCACAATCCTGATTTGGATGCCTTTTATGCACAGTCCCGTGCAGAGGAAATATGCCGCTGAAGCGGCGCACGGGGCGCGCGGCGAGCAGGGGAAGATAAACCTTCCCCGCCCGATTGAAATGGAGTGGGATCATATAAGGCGGGGGGAGTTAGGGTGAGATAATTGATAAGAGATAATCAGAAATATTTCAACAGACTGCTGGTACTGCTTGATGCGCTGGTCATAGCAGCCACATACTGGCTGGCATGGTTTCTGTGGATTAATGTCTATGTCAAGGTAAACAATCCGGAAACAGGTATTCTTCCTATAGAAGTCTATGTGATTGCATTTGTTGCCATAGTACCCGGCTATCTGATTTTGTATAATGCATTTGATTTATACTCGTCGAAGCGTACATCCAAGACGATGTACGAGGTGTTTAATATTATAAAGGCAAACACGGTGGGGCTTGTCGCTGTCATGGTGGTGCTTTTTGCAATTAATATCCCTGATTTTTCGCGTGGTATGGTGGGTGTGTTTTACGGCTTTAATATTGTCGCAGAATCGTTTATGCGAAAAGGCGTGCGCGTTGTGCTGCGATATATCCGCAAAAAGGGATACAATATCAAGCATATGCTTTTGGTCGGTTATTCCAGGGCAGCGGAAGAATACATCAGAAAAATCAAGGCAAATCCCGAATGGGGCTATGAGGTGTGCGGTATTTTGGACGACCGTGTTCCCGTGGGTGCAGTTTACAAGGGAGTCAGGGTAATTGGGGAAATTGACTCCCTAAGTATGATGCTTCCCGAAAATCAATTGGATGAGATTGGTATCACGCTTTCCCTGTCGGATTATGACAGGTTAGAGGCGATTGTTAATATATGCGAAAAATCAGGAGTTCATACAAAATTTATTCCTGATTATAACAGTGTGATTCCAAGCCGTCCCTATTTGGAGGATATGGATGGGCTTGCGGTGGTGAATATCAGGCGCGTGCCGCTCACAAATCTGGTGAATAAGGCACTGAAGCGTGCAGTGGATTTTATTGGGGCATTGGTGGCGATTCTATTATTTTCGCCCGTTATGCTGATTGCGGCAATCGGCGTAAAAATGACAAGCAAGGGTCCGTTGATTTTTAAACAGGAGAGAGTCGGATTACACAACAAACCCTTTCAGATGTATAAGTTCCGAAGCATGGAGGTGCAACCTGATGAGGAAGAGAAGAAGGGGTGGACAAAGAAAAACGATCCGCGGGTAACAAAGATTGGAAAGGTATTGAGAAAAACGAGCATTGATGAGCTTCCGCAGTTCTTTAATGTTTTAAAAGGCGATATGAGCCTGATTGGACCGCGTCCCGAAAGACCTCTTTTCGTTGAAAAGTTTAAAGAGGAAATACCAAGATACATGATAAAGCATCAGGTCCGTCCGGGGATTACCGGATGGGCACAGGTAAACGGCTACAGAGGCGATACTTCTATTAGAAAACGTATTGAGTATGATCTGTACTATATTGAAAATTGGTCGATGGCATTTGACTTTAAAATTCTGTTCCTCACCTTTTTTAAAGGCTTTATCAGTAAAAATGCATACTGAATTTTAGGATAAGACAGGAGAAATAAAATGCAGGATTATAATGACAATAAACAAAACGGAAATAAGCAGGGAGCCAGACGCCCTGTAAGTGGACAGGGTCAGCCGTCGGGAGGACAGAAACGCCGTCCCGCAAACGGAGGGGGACAGCAGCCGCCGCAGGGGCAAAGACGCCGTCCCGCAAACGGGCAGGGACAACAGTCGCCGCAGGGGCAAAGACGCCGTCCCGCGAACGGACAGGGACAGCCAACAGGAGGACAAAGACGCCCTGCAAACGGACAAGGTCAGCCGGCGAGGGGGCAACAGCGCCCACGCCCGAATACCGTTCCGAAGACGACGCGTACGGCGGGAAAGAAGAAGGCAAAGAAAAAGAAGTGGAAAATAGCGCTTTTTGTATTTGAAATATTAGTTATCTGTACACTTGTCGGCGCCTGCTGGGTGATGTCAAAGGCAAATAAAATCACGCATGTTAAGATTTCGGATGAGGAGAAGAAAGAGGAGCTTGCAATTGATGAAACCATTGCGGACAGTGAGGTGCTTAAAGGGTACCGCAATATTGCACTGTTTGGCGTGGATTCCCGCGACCAGAAGCTGGATAAGAACACACTTTCGGATACGATTATGATCGCGTCAATCAATCTTGATACGAAAGAGGTAAAGCTGGTTTCCGTCTACCGTGACACATGGCTGAATTTAAGCACGGACAGTTATGGCAAGGCAAATTCCGCATATGCAAAGGGCGGGTACAAGCAGGCGATGGCGATGCTCAACATGAACCTTGATTTGGATGTGGAGGATTTTGTCACGGTTGGATTTGACGGTTTGATTGACGTGATTGAAGCGGTCGGCGGTGTTGAGATTGATGTAAAGCAGGCGGAGATTGACCATATTAACAATTATCAGATCAGTATGTGCGGAAAGCAGGATCCCGATAATCCGACAAACGCGAAAGGCGAACCAAATTATATCCCAGATCCGCAGCATCGTTTGTACAAGTATTATAAGCCTGTAGGGCATGCGGGTGTGCAGACACTGAATGGACTTCAGGCAACGGCATATGCACGTGTGCGTTACGTGGGAAACGACATGGAGCGCGCGTCCAGACAAAGAACCGTGCTTACCAAGGTGGCAAAAAAAGCAATGACCTTAAATCCTGCCACATTGAATAAAATTGCGGATGCCGTATTTCCAAAGATTATGACTTCCCTTGATCTTTCCGAAATTTTGGAGCTGTTAAAGGATATTGCAAGCTATGAGATTGGTGAAACAACCGGATTTCCGTTTGAAGACCATATGGTGCCAAACGGACGTGTAGGAAGTGCCAGTGTGGTAGTGCCGGTGGATTTGGAGAAAAATGTGACGCTTCTGCATCAGTTTATGTTTGGGGATGAGGACTATGTGCCTTCGGAAACGGTAAAGAAGTGCAGCAAAAAAATCGCATCGGACACAGGAATCAGTTATAATGGAGAATAAAGAACGCCGGTAAGGGGACCAGAATAAGGCCCCCTTTTAGGCATTATTTTAGGAGAGTGTAATGCAATACAGTGTAGACATCATACTGCCGACCTATAAGCCGACAAGGGAATTATTTGATTTGGTTGAGCTGCTTGAGGCGCAGACATATCCGATTCATAAAATCATAATAATGAATACAGAAGAGAAATATTTTGCAAGACTTTTTCAAGGTACGAAAATTTTGAAGTTGTATCATAATATTGAGGTACACCACCTTTCTAAAAGGGAATTTGACCATGCTGGAACGCGCAGAAGAGCCGTCGGCTATTCCAAGGCAGACATTTTTGTGTGTATGACACATGATGCAATGCCCGCGGATACAGACCTGATACAGGAGCTGGTTCATGCACTGACAAGCGGGGAGGATATTGCAGCCGCTTATGCAAAGCAGCTTGCGCGTCCTGACTGCCGTAAAATTGAGCGGTTTACGAGAACGTTTAATTATCCGGATGAGGCATGCATTAAATCAGCGGCGGATATCAAACGGCTTGGAATTAAGACATTTTTCTGCTCGAATGTATGTGCGGCATATAACCGGAAGATTTATGATTCACTTGGGGGATTTGAAAAACGTGCGATTTTTAATGAAGACATGATATACGCAGGACATGCGGTGAAAGCGGGGAAGAAAATTGCTTATGCAGCAGATGCAAAAGTGATTCATTCCCATAATTTTACCTGCATGCAGCAGTTTCGGAGAAATTTTGATTTGGGCGTGTCGCAGACAGACCACCCTGAGGTGTTTGAGGGAATCTCATCGGAAAGTGAAGGTTCCCGTCTTGTGGCAGACACAGTCAGATATCTTTGGAACACGAAAAACAAAAGACTGATACCGTATCTTTTTGCGTCAAGCGCCTTTAAGCTGTCAGGCTACAGGCTTGGAAAGGCGTACCGGTATTTACCGGCAAAAGTGGTGCGGTGGTGCAGCTCAAATAGAGATTATTGGAAATAACAGGAGGAATATTAAAATGTGTGGAATTGTAGGATATATCGGAAACCATCAGGCGGCGCCCATGATACTGGAGGGACTTTCGAAGCTGGAATACAGAGGTTATGACTCGGCAGGAATGGCTGTTTTTGATGGGGAAAAGATAGAGATTTGTAAGTCGGTTGGGCGCCTAAAGGTGTTGGAGGAGCTGACGCACGGCGGGGCAACAATGCCTGGTATGGTCGGAATCGGTCATACCAGATGGGCAACGCACGGTGCGCCGAGCAACGAGAATGCGCATCCCCACTACAATCATGAGGAAACGATTGCCGTTGTACACAATGGTATTATTGAAAATTACCTGCCTTTGCGGGAAAAGCTGGTGTCAAAAGGATATCAGTTTGTTTCTGATACAGATACGGAAGTACTGGCACATTTAATCGACTATTATTATAAGGGAAATCCGCTTGAGGCAATTACAAAGGTTATGCACCGCGTACAGGGGTCTTATGCGCTCGGCATTATTTTTGCGGAGCACCCTGATCAGATTTTTGCGGTGCGCAAGGACAGTCCGCTGATTGTGGGACAAAATGAGGATGGATGTTTTATTGCGTCGGATGTTCCTGCAATCCTAAAGTATACAAGAAAGGTTTATTTTATAGAAAATCAAGAGGTCGTGCGCTTGCGTGCGGATCATATGCATTTTTACACGGTAGATGAGGAGGAGCTTACAAAAGAGCCTGTTACGATTGACTGGGATGCTAATGCTGCGGAGAAGGGCGGATATGAGCATTTTATGCTAAAAGAAATGTATGAGCAGCCTAAGACGGTGACGGATACATTGATGCCGCGCATTAAGGACAATGATATTGTAATTGAGGAACTTGGCATGAGTGACGAAGAAGTTAGTGCAATTCGCAAGATTTTTATTGTGGCGTGCGGTTCGGCATATCATGTAGGCGTGACGGCAAAATATGTGCTTGAGGGAATTGCCCGCATTCCGGTTGAGGTGGATGTGGCGAGTGAATTTCGATATCGAAATCCGATTTTGGAGGAAGGCACAATGGTTATCATAATCAGCCAGTCGGGTGAAACAGCGGATTCACTCGCGGCGCTTAGGGAGTCCCAAAAGCTTGGACATAAGGTGCTCGGCATTGTCAACGTGGTAGGAAGTTCCATTGCAAGAGAGGCGGACAACGTCATGTATACATGGGCAGGACCTGAAATTGCGGTTGCCACAACGAAAGCGTACAGTGCACAGTTGATTGCGCTTTATCTGCTTGCAATGAAGTTTGCAAAGGTGCGCGGAAATCTTGGAGAAGACGAGTTCCGTTCCATGCTTAAGGATTTAAAGCGTCTTCCGGGACAGATTGAGCGTCTTCTTGCAAATAAACAGCGCATTCAGCGTTTTGCAAATCGTTATATCGGTGCAAAGGATGTATTCTTTATCGGACGCGGGATTGACTATGCAATATCTATGGAGGGTTCACTCAAGTTAAAGGAGATTTCGTACATTCATTCGGAGGCATATGCGGCAGGAGAGCTGAAACATGGCACGATTTCGCTGATTGAGGAAGGAACACTTGTTGCGGCAGTGGCGACACAGGATACACTGTTCCAAAAAACACTGAGCAATATGGTAGAAGTAAAGGCAAGAGGCGCGTTTGTGCTTGCTGTGACAAATGAGGGAAATACGGATATTGAGAAGGCAGCGGATTATTGTATTTATATCCCGCGGACAAATCCGTACTTTACCAATTCACTGGCAATCATACCGTTGCAGCTGTTTGGATATTATGTTGCAGTCGGAAAGGGCTGTGATGTTGATAAGCCGAGAAATCTGGCAAAGTCGGTTACTGTTGAATAGGCTGCATGGGAAACCTTTTTGGTTTCCTGATAAGGAGAGAAACAATATGAGAAACAACAAAAAGAAACCGTCGGTTCTTAAAAATATACTGGTTATTGCGGGATGCACCATGTTCGCAGCGCTCTATTCTGTGACTGTATTGTATATTTATGCAGGGATATTTGACAATGCTTTTTATGGCAGATCATTGGGCTTTTTTGCACAAAGAGAAGATGAATCCCTTCCTGCGTGGATTGACGGAGTGGAAATTGAAATCGAGTATGAAACGGATGAATGGGATATGGATTACTCCGATACGATAGAACAACAGCCAAGGTTTGGGCAGGGCGAGGAACAAGCGGATGAGAAAGATGCGGTGCCCGAAACAACGGAAACAGAAGAGAAAAAAACGCAGGAAGATGAAACAAAGGAAACGCAGACGGAAGAAGACCGGGAAGATGAAACAAAAGAACCGCAGACACTGGAAGAACAAAAGAGCGGTGTACAAATAGAAAGTGTGCAGACGGTACAACAGGCTGATACCGCAAAAGCAGTTGTAACGGATGTGACAGAGGTTGTGAAAGCGGCGATGCCTTGCGTGGTAGCGATTACAAATGAGTATACGGCGTATGATTACTGGTATGATGAGGAATATGACGAGGAGGCAAACGGCTCAGGTATCATTATTTCCCAAAATGATGAGGAACTGCTGATTCTCACCAATTATCATGTTGTGGAGGAAGCAAATGATTTGTATGTAAAGTTTGTTGATGACACGGAAGTCGTGGCGTATGCGAAGGGAGTTGCGCCGAATGAAGATTTAGCAGTGATAAGCGTATTGCTGGAGGATGTTCCGGCAGCTGCCTTGGAAAAGATCGCAATTGCGGCATTGGGGGATTCGGATGCGCTCGAAGTGGGTGAACCTTCCATTGCAATCGGAAATTCCCTTGGTTATGGACAGTCGGTGACAACAGGTGTGATTAGCGCGTTAAACTGCAACATTTTTGAGGATGATGAGGAAATCAAATTAAGCAGTCTGATTCAGACAGATGCAGCAATTAATCCCGGAAACTCGGGCGGTGCGCTTCTGAATATCAACGGTGAGGTCGTGGGAATCAATTCAAGCAAGATAGCTGATTATGCAATAGAGGGAATGGGTTATGCCATTCCGATTAATATGGCAAGACCAATTGTGGATGAGCTTATGAAGCAGGAAACAAAGAGAAAGGTTGATTCTGACAAGAGGGCTTTTTTAGGAATATCAGGAATAGATGTTTCCGAAGAGGCGGTAATGAATTATGAAATGCCGGAGGGCGTTTATGTGTCTAGCGTTTTGGAAGGCACGGCTGCCGCAAAAGCAGGCATTAAGAAGGGTGATATCATCATCGCGATTGATAATGAGAAGGTTACTTCAATGTCAAAGGTTCAGAGCATTTTGGAGTATTACGCAGCGGATACCAAGGCGGAAATTACACTAATGCGCATGAAAGACGGGAGCTACGAAAAGATGGCGGTGGAAGTGACATTCGGATTAAAGCAGGATTAGGGAGGAAGCGATGGCAAAGAAAGATGATTTGGATTTTGAAGATTTAGATGATTTAGACATGGAAATGCTTGATATGAGCGAAGGCGGAAGTGACCGGGATGATGGGGAAGACTACGAGGAGGACCGGGAGAGTGACTACGAGGATGTATGCTTTATCTGCAGGCGTCCTGAGAGTAAAACGGGAAGGATGTTTAAGCTTCCGAATCATATCTCCGTCTGCTCTGACTGTATGCATAAGACGATGGATACAGTCAGTCAGTTTGATTATCAGGGCATGTTAAATTATGCAAACACAGGTTCTGATAAGGAGAATAATGATGGAAAAAACGGTAAGAAACGTTTTCCGAACATAAGCTTTGTAAATCTTGCGGATCTTCAGGGAGACGGAGGGATTCCAAACCGTCAGAAGCTGAAAAAGAAAAAAGCAAAGGAAAAGAGCAAAGATGAGGCAGTCTTCAACATTCATGATCTTCCCGCACCGCATAAAATAAAGGCACAGCTTGATGATTTTGTGGTAGGACAGGATTATGCAAAAAAAGTAATATCTGTAGCAGTTTATAATCATTATAAACGTGTGAGTACAGGAACAATGGATGACATTGAAATCGAGAAATCCAATATTCTGCTGCTTGGTCCCACCGGATGCGGAAAGACCTATATGGTAAAGACGCTTGCCAGACTTCTGGATGTGCCTCTGGCAATTGCGGATGCAACTTCTCTTACAGAGGCGGGTTATATCGGTGATGATATTGAGTCTGTGATTTCCAAGCTGCTTGCTGCCGCGGATAATGATGTGGACCGTGCAGAGCAGGGGATTGTTTTTATTGACGAAATCGATAAAATTGCCAAGAAAAAAAATACGACATCAAGAGATGTGAGCGGAGAGTCCGTTCAGCAGGGAATGCTGAAGCTTTTAGAAGGTGCGGATGTGGAAGTGCCAGTAGGCGCAAACAGCAAGAACGCGATGGTTCCGCTTACAACAATCAATACAAGAAATATTTTATTTATATGCGGCGGTGCGTTTCCGGATTTGGAAGACATTATTAAACAAAGGCTTACCAAGCAGTCGTCGATTGGTTTTAATGCGCAGTTAAAGGATACTTTTGACAAAGAAGAAAATATACTGAAAAAGGTGACCGTTGAGGATATCAAGAAATTTGGGATGATACCGGAGTTTATTGGTCGTCTTCCGATTATCTGTCCAATGGATGGTTTGACCGAAGAAAGTTATATCAAAATACTGAAAGAGCCGAAAAATGCCATTTTAAAACAGTACCAAAAGCTTTTGGAGTTGGATGAGGTAAAGCTGAACTTTGACGACAGCGCGCTTATAGCGATTGCCAAGAAGGCACAGGAGCGTGACACAGGAGCAAGGGCGCTGCGTGCAATTATCGAGGAGTTTATGCTTGACATTATGTATGAGATACCAAAGGATGATAATATCGGAGAGGTTACAATCACCGGCGACTATATCAATGGTACAGGCGGTCCTGTGATTGAGATCCGTACCGAAAACGTTCATGCAAGAGCGCAAAAGGAACAGATAGAGGAAAAAACCATTATAGAGCCGGAAGAAACCAAAGTAGAGGAGCATAATTTCTATGAATTTTAAACAAAAAGACCGTAAATGGTTTGCGCGTCCGCCAAAGTTTTTGAAACGGGTGGCTTTTATGATGGGCGGTGTTGCCATGATGGGTGCCGGATTGTCGATTTTGCGTGATATCAATCTTGGAACAGATGCATGCTCCTGCTTTGCACAGGGACTTGCCTGCTTTTTGCCATTTGGTTTTGGTACGTGTCTTTTGCTGTTTAATTTCGTGACGCTTTGCTTTGTACTCAAATATGATATTGGGATGATTGGCTTTGGAACCCTTGGAAATATGCTGTGCCTAGGATATATTTCCGATTTCTTTAAATGGCTTTGGTCTGTAGCGCTGCCTATTGGTTTTTTCGACAGTACAGTTGTACGGTATGTGCTTTTGGTGCCTGCATTGGTTATTTTTATGATAGGCGTGGGAGCGTATATGTGTTCTGGGCTTGGCGCAGCTCCGTTTGATGCACTGCCGTTTATCATTTCTAATCATGTCAGGAAGCTTCCGTTTAAGGCAGTGCGGATTTTGTGGGATGTATCTTTTATGATTATGGGGACAATACTTGGTGGGAATTTCGGTATTGTGACGGTTTTATGCGCGTTCTGCTTAGGTCCGATTATTTCGTGGGTGCAAAAAAAACTGGAGGTTTTGATATAGCTCATGACGAAGCTGGAAGAGTACTATAATAAATTTAATGAGGAAAAGCGGCTGAACTCGCGGCACGGACAGGTTGAGTTCCGCGTTTCAATGAAATATATACGGAAATATCTTGACAGGGCGGCCGCTAGGCTTGATGGTGCGGCTGCCCTGAATGGCAATCAGAATAAAAACAGTGCGATAAAAATTTTGGATATCGGCGCAGGTACGGGGCGGTACAGTGTGGCGCTTGCGGATGAAGGGTACGACGTGACGGCAGTTGAGTTAGTCAGGTATAACCTCGGTATTTTAAGGCAGAAGGCAAGCGCGGTTCATGCCATACAGGGGAATGCCATGAATCTAAAGAAGCTGGGGGATGAAAGCTTTGACGTAACGCTTTTGTTTGGACCGATGTATCATTTGTTTGGATTTGAGGATAAAAGTAAAGCGTTGAAAGAGGCAAAGCGTGTGACGAAAAAAGGCGGGGTAATCCTTGTGGCGTACTGCATGAATGAGTATGGTGTCATTACCTATGGGTTTAAGGAACGGCACATCATGGAGTGTATGGAGCAGGGGCGTTTTACGGAGGATTTTAAGACCATATCAAGTCCTGACGAGTTGTATGATTATATGCGTATCGAGGATATTGATGCGTTAAATCAGGCACAGGGATTAGAGCGCATTCAAATGATATCGCCGGACGGAGCGGCAAATTATATGCGTCCGTTTTTAAATCAGTTATCGGACGAGGAGTTTGAACTGTTTGTGCAGTATCAGATGTCTGTCTGTGAACGTGCGGATTTGCTTGGTGCAGGTGCGCACACAGTTGATATTTTAAAGAGATCTTAAAGGGAGAAAGAGCGAGGGACTAATATGAACTTAAATCAAGTGATGACAGAACTGGATAATCTTTTTACACAGGAGCGGATTAGTGAAGTGCCGCAGTTTTTGGAAAAAAATATTGAGCAGGCGCGTGCGGAGGGAGCACAGGATGTGATGCTCACGTTATATAATGAGTGCATCGGATTTTACAGAGAAACGGGGCAGTATGACAAGTCGGTGGAGTATGGCGATAAGGCGATGGCGCTTTTAGATGAAATGGGATTGGATGGAACGATGCCGTATGCGACCACGCTTTTGAATATTGCAAACGCACGGCGTGCGGCAGGTCATTTGCAGGAATCCTTGGAGCTTTACAATAAGGTACGTCCGATTTATGTGGCAAGATTGAAAGAAGATGACATGTATTTTGCAGGACTTTATAATAATTTAAGCCTGTTATATCAGGAAATGGGAGATTTTGCCGCAGCAAAAGAGCAGCTTGAAAATGCGCTTGAAATTGTAAGCCATAAGGAAAATACGGCATTTGAGATTGCCGTTACACAGGCAAATCTTGCAAACACCTGCATTGAACTTGGTCAGGATGATGAGGCAAAGGCGCGTGCGGAGGAGGCAATCCGCATCTTTGAGGAAATAGGGGTCGATGATGCGCATTACAGTGCCGCGTTATCGGCGCTTGGAAGCTTGTACTATATGGATAAAGACTATCCGAATGCGCTTGAAACAATGGAAAAGGGCAGGGAGTGTGTGGCTAAGTATCTAGGTACGGAAAATATTCAGTATCAGAGGTTGAGTGAAAATATAGCGGTCATCAAGGAAAAAATGGGAGAGGAGCATCCCGTAGTAACACCTGTAGAAGAAGTGAAGGAAGAAGTGGAGAAAGAACCGAAAGAGGATAAGGCGCCGATGGATGACGACGAGATTGACAAAATTTTGGGGATTGATATTGATAATGATGGCTGGGCTTCTGTAATCCGGGCGGATAAGAAACCGGATGAGGAGAAGGATGACAGTAAAGAAACTGACGACCGTGAAGAGAATGAAGACAGTGAGCCGGAAACCTTAAATCCTGCGGAGAGTGTAAGCACATTTAATATTAGCTCGGCATTTGCACAGATTAAGGCTGCCGCTGCCCAAAAACTTCAGGAGAGGAATATTGCAAAGGGGCAGGTGAACAGGAAGGATTATGATGTGAAAACGTCCGATTCGGAAGGGCAGACTCCGTATGATGAGGAGAAAGCGGTTGATGCTATGATAGCAGAGGTCATGGATGAGATTGCCGTTGAAGTTGAGGAGGCTTCGGAGAATGACAAACCGGAGGAGAGCGGGCAGGAAGATAGTGGAACGGTAGCAGAAGAACTAGAGAAAATTGAAGCGCAAGAGCTGGAGGAAATCGAGGCGGAGCCGGAAGAACCGGAGGAAATCGAGGCGGAACCGGAAGAACCGGAGGAAATCGAGGCGGAACCGGAAGAACCGGAGGAAATCGAGGC
>CAJTSD010000022.1:0-3407 GCA_910578795.1 uncultured Lachnospiraceae bacterium | reverse complement strand
GCAGAGCCGGAAGAACCGGAGGAAATCGAGGCAGAGCCGGAAGCGTTAGAGGAAATTAAGGCGGAAGAGAGCGCATTGAAGGAAGAAGAGCCAGTGGAAGTTGAAGCGGAAGCCGGGGAAGAAACCGATTTGCAAGAACGTATTCCACAGGAGAATACACAGGAGGAGAGTGAGCCGGAGAGTGACGATTTGTCAAAGGTGCAGTTAGACGAAGCATATGAGGATTTCACGCCGGAAATTACAGGATTGGAGCTTTGCCGCAGATATTATGAGGAATACGGGAAGCCTATGATTGCAGAGAAGTTTCCGGAGTATGAGGGACGGATTGCAACAGGTCTTGTGGGAAAAGGTTCCGACTGCTTTGGGTTTGATGATATGCAATCAAGAGACCACGATTTTGGACCACGCTTTTTGCTTTGGGTTACAAAAGAGGTGTATGATGAAATCGGCAGTGCGTTGGAAGAGGCATATGAAAATCTGCCGGATACGTTTATGGGTGTAAAGCGCATTGAAACCTTCCATGGGAAAGACAGAGCCGGTGTTATGGTGATAGAGGACTTTTATAAGAATACGCTGGGATCTGATTTAATTGGTGTGCTTACCGGGGGAAGCAAAGGACTGACGCAGGTAAAGAGCTGGCTTGCAATGCATGACTATGCGCTTGCGGCAGCAGTAAACGGTGCGGTTTTCAGAGACGATGAAGGGATATTTACTTCCTATAGGGAGTTGCTAAGGGGATATTATCCGAAAGCTGTCTGGTATAGGAAAATTGCGCAGGCATGTGCATTGTTCTCACAGAACGGGCAATATAATCTGCCGCGCATGAGAAAACGCGGACAGCTTGTGGCTGCGGAGCTTGCAAAGGCAGAATGTGCAAAACAGGCGATGAAATTGAATTATCTATTGAATAAAAAATATGCGCCACATGATAAATGGCTGTTTAAGAATCTGCCTCAGAATCCGTATATGATGATTGAGGAAACAGAAAAGAGCGTGGCACAGCTTGTTGAGGAAATCTGCCTTATGAGTGTGGATAAGGCGCATGAGATACAGCTTGCCACAGCAATTGAATCGCTTGCTGTAATTTTTGCAAATGAACTGGAACGTCAGAATATTATAGGAAGTTGTAATCTTTACCTTGATGCAAACACGCAAGAGCTGATTGCAAAAAGTGATGCGCTTTTGGCGGCGACCATGACGGATGCGCCGACAATTACGACATTGTCGCTCTCAATTGCAAAGGCGGAATTTGAGGCATTTGACAAGGTACAGAATGAAGGAGGGCGGGCAAGCTGCCAGAATAATTGGCCGACCTTTAAGGTAATGCGCATGAGCCAGTACATGACGTGGGATGAAGATATGCTTTTACAGTATTTATACGAGTTTAAGACAAACTATGCGAATGGCAGAAACATGATTCAGGAAAAATATGCGCGTATGATGGCATCCACAGCTCCCGAGGAGTATGCGGCGTTTGCGGACCAGCTTCCGGAAATTTCCAAGGAAAAACAGGACATCATGGAGCAGATTATCGAGCTTCAAGTTAAGTGGATGGAGGAGTTTGCCAAGGAGTATCCAAAACTTGCCGGAAATGCCCGAACCATACACACGGCGGAGGATTTGCCATATGATACATCATACGAAACTTATCTAAGAGGAGAGCTTGGCACGTATTCCGATAAGCTGATTGAAATGTATGGAAGATATATTGTGGAATACGCAAAAAACGGGAAAAGCGTGGCGCGGGATATCATGGCAAATACCATTCGGTTTTATGGGTATAAGAGCTTTGAGGAAGCGGAACAGAAAGAGATGTTCAATTAATTTGCATGTGTTAGTTTATGGTGTTTAAAATTCATAATATAGGGGTAAAATAAAAGTGCAACATTTTGCGTGAAATGTTGCATTTTTATAGTCAACTAAGCCTTGTATCCATGCCGTATTTTGGATATGCTTGATGAAAATTATCGCGAAAACGCGTAAAAAGGAGGATATTATGAGTACAACAATACCAATAAAGGACAAGGAAGTTTTGGAAGAATTTAAGAATTATTATTTAAAAAAGGGAAATTACAGAAACTATTCGATGATTGTAATTGGATTAAATACCGCGCTTCGAATCAGTGATATTCTTTCATTAAAATGGTCTGATGTATATAATTTTTCTTCTAAAAGATTTAAATCACATTTGGAACTTGATGAGCAGAAAACAGGAAAACACAGTGTCATTGCGCTCAATGATGCCGCAGTATCCGCATTACGATGCTTTGCGGAGCATCTTCCCGATTCTGAATTTTGCCGCGGAAAATACATCTTTGCAAGCAAAAAAACAGAAAATAAACCCATCGGACGGGTACAGGCATATCGGATTGTTAAGGAAGCCGCCACCCAAACAGGGCTTGAAGAACACATAAGCTGCCACTCACTGCGAAAAACTTTCGGCTACTTTGCCTATAAGTCAGGAACGGACTCCGTTATGCTAATGGAAATCTATAACCACTCCTCCTTCCGCGTTACACAGCGGTATCTCGGAATACGCCAGGACGAGCGCGATGCAGTATTCATGCAGGTGAATTTATAAGAACTTTTAAAAAATGAAAATAAAATTTGAAAAAGAACTAAAGTATTTTTAATCCGCTCCGATATATAAGGTGTAAGAACAAATTAAATACAAAAGTGCAACATTTCACGCAAAATGTTACATTGGAACATTTGTTCGAAAAAAATCACGGGAAACCATGGAAAAACGCAAGGCGGCACATACGCAATGTATGGGAACAAGGAGTTATGATGGAAAACCTCCGGTTTTTCATCAGGCAGGTTTGTACAGGGCACAAACCTGCGGGTATCGGCAGCTGCAAGGAGGAAAAGATATGCTTCGGTTATCAGTTACGAAAAACGAGTATCTTATGATTGGCAAAGATGTCCGGCTGACATTCCTCGGGAGCAACGACAGGTCGTTGAAGATTATGATTGACGCCCCGAAGGAAGTAAACATTGCACGGGGAAAGGCGATTGAGAAGCGTGCAGCGGAACAGGAGATGGCGGCGGACAGGGACTGGTTTGATTAAAACAGGTAATAAACCGCGGTTGTTTGAAGCTGTGGAAGGCGCCTATGGCGGAGGGCGGCTGCGGATTATTATATAAGGGTTGTCTTGTATGGGAGAATCCGATTTACAACTAAATATTGGAACCAAAAACCAGGAAACGGGCAACGGAAATGCCCATGACACGCCGAAAGGTTTTAGATAACCTTGAGGCAGATTACACGGAGGTAATATTATGGTAGTACAGCACAATATGCAGGCAATGAATTCTAACAGAATGTTAGGCATCACACAGAAGGCAGCTTCTAAGTCAACGGAAAAGTTATCGTCAGGTTATGCAATCAACCGTGCGGCTGACAA
>CAJTSD010000021.1 GCA_910578795.1 uncultured Lachnospiraceae bacterium | reverse complement strand
ACAAGATGTCGGAAAAGAAAATCGGCGCACGAATTGTGATTGACGGCGAATCTGAATTTAGGGCAAATCTGACAAGCGCAAAGGCAGCCGTAAACAAGTTTCAAAGCGAATTGAAGCTTCTCAACACAGTATATAAAGACAATGCAGATTCACTTGAGGCGCTGCGTGAAAAACAGCAGGTATACATCAACCTTCAACAAGAGCAGCGCAACAAGGTGCATCTGCTTACGGAAATGCAGGACAGGGCTGTAAAGAAATATACGGAAGAACAGAGCGTTCTTGCAGGACTTGAACATAAGAGGGAAGAGCTTAACAGCGCACTGGAAAATGCCAAAGAAACATACGGGGAAAACAGTGAAGAGGTTAAAAAGCTGACGGATGAGCTCAATGATGTCAACAAGCAGTATGAAGCGCAGGAAAGAGTCGTACAGAAGACGGGTGACAAAGTAAATTCATACCAGACAAGCCTTAACGGCGCACAGACGGAGCTTGAACAGCTTAACAGTGAAGTCGCGCGGAATGAAAAGCAACTTGAGGAAGCGGAGAAATCCGCGGACGGATGCGCTGATTCGATGGAGGAATATGGGAATGAAGTGCAGGAGGCATCGGACAGGACATCGGTATTTGCTGATGTCCTGAAGGCGGAGCTTTTAGCAAGTGCAATAAAGGAAGGCATCAAAGCGATTGCAGATGGCATCAAAACAATAGCCACGGCAGCATTGGAAACAGGCAGCAGTTTTGAAAAGTCTATGTCACAGGTTGCGGCTACAATGGGAATGACAACGGATGAGATTGCAAACGGAAGCGCGGAGTATGAGATATTGAGCAAAGCGGCACAGGACTGCGGAAAAGCAACAATGTTTTCCGCATCACAGTCCGCAGAGGCGCTGAATTATCTTGCACTGGCAGGATATGACGCAAAAAAAGCTGCTGAAACGCTTCCAAAGGTGCTGAACCTTGCGGCAGCAGGCGGGCTTGACCTTGCGTATGCAAGCGACCTTGTTACGGATTCTATGGCAGCGCTGGGAATGGAAACATCGGAGCTTGACAATTACATTGACGAGATGGCGAAAACGTCCCAAAAATCCAATACAAGCGTAGCGCAGCTGGGGGAAGCGACACTGGTTTGCGCCGGCACGGTTTCTCTCACGGGGCAGAGCCTTGAGACGATGAATACAGCGCTTGGCGTGATGGCGAACAATGGAATAAAAAGCGCCGAAGGCGGAACGCATCTGCGAAATATACTTTTGTCGCTGTCTGCGCCGACGGATAAAGCTTCGAGCGCTATAAAAAGTCTTGGTCTTAGAATAAATGACTCGGAAGGGAAAATGCGGGATCTGAATGACATAATGACCGACATGAACAGTCTTATGTCAGACATGACGCAGGAACAGAAAACCAAGCTGATAAGCACGATTTTTAATAAAACAGACATTGCAGCAGTAAATTCACTGCTGAAAAGCACCAATGGTGAATACGACGAACTCAATGCGCAAATAAAGGACTGCTCCGGGGCAGCGCAGGCGATGGCGGATACCCTGAACGATAATCTGAAAGGCAAAGTAACAATCCTGCAAAGTGCGCTTGAGGGGCTTGGGATAACGGCATATGACCTTTTCGATGACGAAATGAAAGAGGCAGTCGAATCCGCGACGGACGCAGTGGGAAGGCTGCAGGGAGAGATTGACGATGGCGCTTTGGGCGTCTCCCTGCGGGATATGTCAGAGGCGTTGGGTGAATTTGCCACAAATGCAATCGGGACGGCAGAAAAAGCCCTTCCAATGCTGATAGACGGTTTTACGTGGCTTTTGGAAAACGGTGAAATTGTAGCCGGACTAATTGGCGGCGTGACATCCGCGAAAATTGCCTACACGGTTGCGACGGAAGCGGCGACCGTGGCGCAGAAGCTTTTTAACGTGACAGCAAACGCCAATCCTTACATTTTCCTTGCAACTGCGATTGCGGGCGTGATAGGTGCGGTGACACTGTACGCAAAAACGGCTGATACTTCGGTGGCGCAGCTTTCGGAATCCACAAGGAAGCTGACTGACGCATCCAAAAAGTTGAATGAGGAAACCGCCACGTCGGCACAGAAACGCGCGGAAACAAGGGAGGGATATGAGCACGAAAAGGAAGCGTGCATCAAGCTTGCCAATGAATTAGATGAATTACAGAGCAAAACTACGCTTACAACGGATGAGCAGGCGAGACAGGCAGCGATTGTTGATGAACTAAACACGGCAATCCCCAATTTAAACCTATGCATTGATGAACAGACAGGACTGACCAATATGTCAACCGATGCATTGCTTGAAAATATTGATGCGCAGATGGCACTTATGAAAGTAGAAGCAGCACGAGAGGATTTGACAAAAATAGCGGAAGAACAGTATGAAGCTGAAAAACTTTTAGCCGAACTTATGACAGAGCAGGAGGAGGCAGCAAACAGGCTGGCAGATGCTGAAGCGAAATTAAATGAAGAAAGGGCAGCACAGGGAAACAATATCAGGTACAGTGAGGAAGCGCAGGAAGCATATGCAAGGGCAATTGAGGATACAGAAGCATTACGGGAACAGATAGAGGCTACAAACGGCACAATAAATGATTTAGGCACGGAATACGAAAAAACAATGTCCTATATTGCGGATAATGAGTCCTTGGGGAAAGCCTCAGATGATATGGGAGTGCTTGGAGATGCCGCGCTGAACGCAGGTGCGGATATCAGCACAATGTCGGACGAAACAAGGAAAGCATACAATGATATGATTGACAGCCTTTCCGATACCATAACAAATCAGATGAATTTATTCACGGAATTTACAGAGAAGACAAAGATATCTTCTGATGAGCTTCTGAAGAATATGCAATCGCAGGTTGACGGCGTATCACAATGGGCTGAAAACATGGATATGCTTGCAGATAAGGGAATTAATAAAGGTCTTTTGAAATACCTTGCCGAGATGGGACCTGAAGGAGCTGGATATGTTGCCGCATTTGTGCAAATGACGGATGACGAGTTAAAAAAAGCAAATGAGATGTTTGAAGAATCTCTAAAGCTGTCCGAATCTTCTGCAATGAACATTACAGACTCCTACTATGATGCGGGTGAGAATGCTTCGAAAGGGCTTGCGGACGGTATCTTGGATACAGCAGATGCGGTTAATGAAGCTGCTGAAATATTGACGAAAGGCGCGGTTGATACAACCATGCAGGGATTCGACGAACATTCGCCGTCAAAGATAACACATGAAATAGGTGAAAATTTTGATAAAGGATTGGAACTTGGAATCAATGACAATAAAGAAAAAATACTGTCCGTAATAAACCGGCTTACAACGGATATGCTGACCGAAACTAGAACAGGCGTCCCGACAGAAGAATACAAGAAAATTGGTGACCAGATAATAGAAGGAATGCGCAGCGGCATTGAATCCGGACGGAGCAGGGTTCTTGAGTCAATAAGAAAGCTGTGCGAAGAGACAATTCAGGAAGCAAAAGACAGGCTTGACATACATTCACCGTCGAGGGCTTTTGCATATCTTGGTGAAATGTCCGGAGAGGGATATATAACCGGATGGGAAGACACGATGAAAAACATCAACGATGTTATAGCGGGTTCTCTCCCAGATATTCCAGTAAGAAACCCACAAAACAATGTAGGCGCAGGACTGTCAAACGCAGCAGTATCTTCACAAATCTATACTATGTGCGAAAAAATGTATAACATTATGGCGCAGTACATTCCGGGTATGTCGAATATGCAGATGGTGACAGATACAGGCGCTTTGATAGGTGAGATTACTTCGAGAATGGACAGGGAATTTGGCGAAATGGAATACTATAAAAGCAGGGGTGTTTATGAATGACAGGCGTAAGATTTGGAAATATACACAGCTATGCTGATTTGAGACTCGCGCTCAGCAGTGTAAAAATAACGCCTCCTAAACCGAAAACATACAGAATAAGCGTGGCTGCTGCCGATGGTGATATTGATATTACAGAGGCCCTGACAGGCGGTGATATCAAATACGAGCGGAGAACAATAACAATTGAGTTTGAAATGCTGGGTGATAACCGTGACATACACAGCAAATACAGTGAAGTTATGAACGCGATTCACGGGAAAGAGTTCGCGGAAATAGTGTTTGATGATGACGGGAATTATTATTATACGGGAAGAGTAAGCGCGACTGCTTTAAGCAGCGAACCGCTTAAAGGGATTATAACGGTGCAATGCATTGTTGACCCGTATAAATATGATTTCGGTGATAACTGGCTGTGGGATCCGTTTAGTTTTGAAACCGGAATAATAAATGAAATGAGCGGCCTGGCAGTAAATGGGACACTGGAAGTTACATATATAGGCCAAAGGAAAAAATACATTCCTACAATTACGACAACATCAGCAATGACAGTAATTTTCGAAGACGACAGCTATAATTTGGCACCAGGGAAAAATAAAATATTTGAGATTGAATTCCATGAAGGTGTTAACCTGCTGACATTCAGCGGAAACGGGGTTGTATCAATTGAAAACAAAGGAGGCAGCTTATAATGTATCAGGTTATATCATTGGTTGACGGCACTGAACATACCCTCATGGATACCAGGGATGAAAAATATGTGCTTGGGACGCCTAAATTGACGCTGCAGATTAATAATGCCGGTCTATTTACGTTTTCAATACATCCGACACATCCGGAAATAGGCAGTATCATACCCCTTGTTTCAATTATTAAGGTTTATAAAACAGATCGCAGCAATACATACAGAAAGTGGCTATTTACCGGACGCGTGGTCAGCAGTGAAAATGACATCTATAACACCGGAAAGGTGAAATGCGAAGGCATACTGGCATACCTGCTTGACAGCATTGTATATCCATACGAATATCAGGGGACGCCTGCAGATTATGTAAGGCAGCTGATAGAATCGCATAATTCACAGATGAATGATACAAAGCGCTTTATATTAAGGACGCTTGATTTGTCAGACGTGGACAGCAACAATAATATTGTCCGTGCAAACAGGAATTATCCTGCAACATTGGATGAGATAAAAAACAAGGTAGTAAAACTGCTTAATGCATATATATCCGTAGAAGATGTAGAAGGAAAACTGTATATAGACTGCAATCAAAGCATACTGCATTACAATGAACAGGTTATCAGGATGGGAGAAAACATAATAGACCTGAAACAGACCAAAAGTGCGGGAGAAATCAGAACTGTAATGATTGGCATTGGTGCAGAAAATGATGATGGAAATAAACCAACCGTAACAGTAGAGAATAATGAGGCTGTAAAAAAATACGGGCGTATAGTGGGAACAGTTAAGTTTGAGAATGTTACGACAATAGCGCAGTTAACCAAAAAGACACAGGCATACCTTGATGAAATCGTAAACGAAACAAATGCTGTTGAAATTAAGGCGGTTGATTTGAACATGACTGATCAAGAGATTGAATCCATAGGATTAGGATACTGTTATGTTGAGTCTGATTATAATAACCTTAATCACACGAGAATGCTTGTAAGCAAGATGGAAATCTATCTGACACAGCCTGAAAAAAACACATTCAGCCTTGGGGCAGCATTAAGAAGCATGACAACAAGAATGTCTCATGCAAATGCTGATATAGAGAGCAGAATAAACCGGGTAGCCAACAGCATAAGCCCTAAGATACAAAACGCGGTAGAGAATGCCACACAGATGATTACCGGTGCAAAGGGCGGATATGTAATTTTGGATTGCGGAGAAAATGCAGACGGGCATCCTGAACGTATTTTAATTATGGATAGTCCTGACAAAACACTTGCAAATCATGTGATACAGATAAATAAAAATGGCATTGGATTTAGCACTACAGGAATAGGCGGACCATATGCCAACGCCTGGACGATTGACGGAAATCTTGTTGCAGATTTCATTACGGCGGGAACGATGTTCGCAGACCGGATACGTGGAGGCACGCTAGAAATCGGAGGGGAAAAAGACGGAGTAATAACAGTGTTGGACGGAAGCGGAAACACGGTAGCAACAATAGACCGGGAAGGCGTGAACGTGCTGAAGGGAAAAATAAGAGGTGCCACAGTGACCGTGGGAGGCACCTGCAATGCCGACGGGGTAATAACAGTGCTGGACGGAAGAGGGAACACGGTAGCGACAATAGACAAAGAAGGCGTGAACGTGCTGAAGGGAAACATAAGAGGTGCCACAGTGACCGTGGGAGGCACAGGAAATGCCGACGGGGTAATAACAGTGCTGGACGGAAGAGGGAACACGAAAATAACAATAGATGCAGACGGAATAAATGTTAACGATAAGTTTTCTGTAGATATGGAAGGAAAAATGACTGCCATAGAAATAGACGGCGCGGCAGTGGAGCAGATAAGCGACATTATCGACAACAGCGATGCAATGAAAAAAGCAAAGCAGGCAATTAAAACGGCACAAGACGCAGCGGATAAGGCGAACAGTGCGGCAGGAACCGCGCAGAGTGCAGCAGAAACGGCACAGGGCGCGGCAGAGAAAGCACAGAAGGCAGCAGATGCAGCAAATAAGGCGATTAAAGAGACAGACAGGGTCGTTGACAACTTAAATGACGTAATTATTCCCAAAATAAACGGCTGGATTAACCAAATAAGTGCGCAGTTAAAAAATTTGGGACAGGCAGGAATATCGTAAGGAGGAGAGCAATGGCAGATATAAGCAGGGAACTTGGGCAGATTATGAAAGCCAAGTACGGACGTGATGTGCGTAAGAGCATACATGACGGCATTAATGCCCTGAATGGAAGCGTGGAACAGGAAAGACAGGCAGCGCAGCTGGCACAGAAGGCGTCGGAGACAGCGCAGAGAGCGTCGGAAACGGCACGAGCAGGTTCAGAGGCAGCGCAGAGAGCGTCGGAAACAGCGCGAGCAGGTTCAGAGGCAGCGCAGAGAGCGTCGGAAACAGCGCGAGCAGGTTCAGAGGCAGCGCAGAGAGCGTCGGAAACAGCACGTGCAGGTGCAGAAACGGAACGGGGGAAAGCGGAAGCGGCGCAGAGGGCGGCAGAGACGGCACGTGCAGGTGCAGAAACGGCGCAGGCAGGGGCAGCGGAAAAAGCGGATGCATCTGCGGTAAGTGCCAGTATTGCAGCGGATGCGGAAAGAAATGCAAAACAGGTAAGCAGTGCGGCATCTGAAATACTGAAAGATGTAGAAAGTAAGCTGGAAACTGGATATTTTAACGGTGCAAAGGGTGATAAGGGGGACAAAGGTGAGCCGGGCGAGAAAGGTGATAAGGGGGACAAAGGTGAGCCGGGCGAGAAAGGTGAGAAAGGTGACAGGGGGGACAGCGGTGCCGTGGTTCCGATTAACGGCATGTTCAGCATTGTTGGGGACGAAGACGGCAACATGTGGGCGGTATATGCAGACACGACGGCAAATCCCCAGTTCGAGGCAGATGAGGACGGAAACATCTATATGATAGTTTCGGATGACGAGAAAGGAGCAAGCGCATGAAAGTACTGATAGGAAACTTTAAGGGACCTAAAGGGGATACAGGAGGAAAGGGGGACAAAGGGAACAAAGGGGACAGGGGGGAACCGGGGCAGCGCGGCAGCCGGTGGACAAGCGGCACAGGCATAACAGGGACAAGCACTGCCGGAGTAAAATTTCCCAATAGCGGAATAACGGATGCACAGCTGTCCGATTATTACATCAATACCAGTACTGGAAATTTATATGAATGCACCGTGCCAGGTGCGGCTGATACGGCTGAATGGGTATATATAGGCAGTTTTAAGGGTCCCAAAGGGGATGCCGGACCGGCCGGAAGTATATCTGATATAAACGATCAAAAGCCTACATACCTTGAAGCGTCCAAACTGGAAAACATAGAAAGCGGAGAAACGGTAAAGGTAACATTTGGGAAAATAAAGAAAGCAGTATCTGTACTGATATCGCATTATATGCAAAAAGCCACACAAAGTATTCTCGGACACGTAAAGCTGTCCAATAGCGCAGCAGTAACCATTGCCGGGGAATACGCACTTGATGCAGTGGAAAAAAACGCATCCGTGGAGGGCACGCTGGCGAATATGATTAGCCAGGCAAATAGCAATTTAATTAGCAAGGCCAAAATAGTGACTACTGAATACATAGAATATACGACAGACGAAATCGGAACGATTGACCTGCCATTTCACATGAATTATATCCTTTGCGTTTTGAGGATTGATAGTGGTTATGGATACGTTTTTATCCCTTATTACTATAACGGCTATTTCAGGGTGTATGTTTTTAATCCTGTAACTCAAAATAGGGTCGCCAATGAAAAAGTTTCATTGGCAGTAACCTACTTAGAAAATCTATAGCAAATTACCCGCATGGAATGGCTATATATTTATTGACGTTGATGTTACCAAACGCCAACCCATATCGGGCTGATTATAAGCAACCCACTGATAATATAAACTATTGTTTGACGAAATAAATATAAACGGTCTAAGGGCATATACATTGTTCGCGGATGTTGAGAGGACAACCAAAACACCATACATATTCGGAAGCATCCAGTCAGGAATATCATTACGGTCAACTGTATATAAATCGGGCGATAGTTCTAACTTTACAGATTCCGATGTAATTTCTCCGCGATATGTCATTATATACTGTAACTTATCTGATAAATTGCTATTTAGATGATAAAAATGTAACCTGTAAACCAATAAAAATAAGAAAGGAATTTAAAAAGAATGAATGAAATAATAACAGCCAACGATGTGGAATACACTGCAAAAAATGTAACTACAGAAATTGATACAATATCCTTTACATTGCTTGAACCGATGGACGATCCGGAGGCGGCATTCAGGGAAACAAAAAGTCTTACGGTGGGGGATACAGAGGGCACGGCTTACGGTCAGTATCCGGAAGTTAAGTATGAATCCCTTACAATAGCTGCAGATGGAAGCGTAACGATAACCATGCACATTTTGACTAAGACAGAAAAGGCTATAAGAGAATTACAGGTATCACAGGCAGAACAGGATGAGGTAATAGCAGAGATGCTGTACGGAGGAGGTAGGCATAATGAGTAATGCTGTTAAAAATATAATGGTGCGTGCAATTAACAAACGCCTGGCAGCAGGTGAAACGTTTGAGGATATTATAAAATCATATCCCAGACTTACAGAAACTGAGATTGAGGAAATTAAAAAGGAGCTTTAAGAGGAGGATAAAAGATGGGACTTGTAGAAAAAATCATTTTAACATTAGCAAATAACAAAATCATACAGTTGGTAGTAATGGCTGTAGTTATGGACTCAATTTTCGGAATTATCCGGGCTGTAAGAGAGCATCATTTTAACAGCTGTTTCGGCATTGACGGTGCAATCCGTAAGATCTCAATGATAACGTCAATTGCGATGCTGGGAATAGTGGATGTGCTCATACATATCAATCTGATTGGTTTCCTGCCCGGGGAGGCAAAAGCCTGGATATCTGCAAATATGGGAATCAACGCTGTGGGAATCGCTGAGTTTTTCGGAATATTGTATCTTATCTATGAAATTGTTAGCATTCTTAAAAATATGGCTTTATGCGGCCTCCCGGTTAAGAGTGTATGGCTGAAGGTAAGAGATGTCCTGCAAAAATACACGGATGAACTGCCGGATACGGATGGACTGGATGGAAACAGCACTGCAGGCAGTGTAGAGGGATATAGGCAGCAGGAAAAAAATACATAAGGAGGAACAGGTTATGGCTACAAAGAAGCAGGTGGATAACTTTATTAAAAGAGTAGCGCCAATAGCACAGGAAAAAGCATCAGGCAGGGATAAATGGTCCCTTCCATCCGTGTGCATTGCGCAGTGCTGTTGTGAGAGCGCTTACGGAACAAGCCTCAAAATGATGAACGCTAACGCCATATTAGGCATCAAGGTTGGGAAAAGCAGGATACATTTTGGGACTGCATGGAAGGACAAGGCATATTCCACAAAAACCAAGGAGTGCTATGACGGAAAGACATATGTGAATATAACAGACATGTTCCGGGCATACGACAGTATAGGAGATGCCATTGAGGACTATTATGACATGCTGGCATCGTGCAGCAGATACAAAGATTGCCTTAACCAAACGGATTTCCAGACCTGTATTACAGCTATCAAAAACGGGGGTTATGCAACCAGTCCTACATATATAAATACGATAACGAATATAATCAATAAATATAATCTCACACAATTTGACAGCATCGTAGTTAAAAAAACCGAAGAATCAATCATGGCAGCAGGTCATAACCCATATCTAGAGCCGACACAGAATGTCAAGCGCGGTACGACCGGAAATGGAGCTAAATGGGTACAGTGGTGCCTGTGGCGTTTTGGTTTGCTCGATGAATCGGAGATTGATGGTGTAATTGGTCCCAAATCCGAATGTGCAATAAAAATCGGACAGGAAAAACTGGGATTAACAGTGGATGGCATTGTGGGCAAAACCACACGCAGAGCATTTACAAGTGTTTATGAATAAGCAGGATAAAGAAGGACCTAAAACAGAATCAATATATTTGCAGATTCTGTTTTAGGTCCTTCTTTGTGTATTTCCTCTTCTTTTTGTTTTGCAACGTGAGAGAATAATCGCCGGAGAAGTTGGGAAATTTATAAAAATTCATGCGGTAGTTAATATATATCCAACATAAATGAGCATATGAGCTTGCGCATTTTGAGATGATTTGTGCAATTGTATACCAGCTTACGAGAAATCTTTCTCCCGAGGAAATTGCAAAGTCGGGATTTGATAAATATTATGTTGACCATACGCTTGCACTTTGGCCGCAGGCGGCAGGCGGCATTCCGTTTAATGCGTGCGAGTTCCAGTCAAAAGGCGACGTGATTACGGATTTGACGGAGGATTTGGCTGCAGAGCAGAAGGCAAGGACGACTTACGATAACATTCTGCGTCTTGTAAAAGACCCTGAAGTCTGCGAACCGATTAAGTTTTTACGCGCAAGGGAAATCGTGCATTTCCAGCGGTTCGGTGAAGCCCTGCGCATTGCACAGGAGAATTTGGATTCGCGCAACTTCTATGCTTTTAACCCTGAGTTTGACAAATAATTAATACAAAACAATAAAAATACTCCTGTATGACACTTAAAGCAAGGTTATAGGGGAGTGTTTTTTTGTTCCCGTTAGACTTAAGTGATCCTTGACGAGGGGAGTATATTCGTATATAATGATTATTGACTGCAAGTCAATAACTCGATGCAAAGGAGGATACCTAAAATGGCAAGACCTGTAAAAAAAACGCCCGAAGAGTGGAAAAAAGAAATCCTAAATGCGGCGCAAACGTTATTTTTATCAAAAGGATATGAGGAAACATGCATCTCGGATATTATGGACCTGGCAGGCGGCGCCAAGGGAATGTTTTACCGTTTTTTTCAGTGTAAAGAGGATGTCATGCATGCGTTAGGAGACCAAATGTTTTTTCAAAATAATCCATTTGAAAGGATAAAAAAACGTACTGACTTAAATGGGCTGCAAAAAGTCAAAGAGCTGCTGGTGTTCAATCAATCCGACGAGAAACGAAATCAAATCAATGTACAAGCGGTAACGATACTAAAAGATCCGCGCATTTTGGCGGCGGCAGTTGAGGCAAACAAAAGAGTGCTGACACCGCTATGGTTTGAATTGCTCGAGGAAGGCAGAAAAGACGGTTCCATAAAAACAGAATATACAAAAGAACTTTCGGAACTTTTGCCGCTTATCAACTTTTGGCTTTTGCCGTCAGTTTATCCGGCAACTGCCAAAGAACTTCATCATAAATATTGCTTTATTGTGGAAGTACTTTCTAAAATGGGACTGCCGGTATGGGATGACGATATGATAGCCAGGACAGAAAGGATACTTGACAATATTGCGGATCAGGAAGGAGGGCTGATATGAAACAGACACTATTTACAAAAAATATCACATTTCTTATTTTAGGGCAGATGACCTCTCTGTTTGGAAACTTTATTTTGAAGCTTGCATTATCCATGTATGTGCTGGAGATAACAGGTTCCGCTGCCATATTTGCCACAATATTGTCTGTCGCGATAATCCCGACAATTGTATTGTCTCCGTTAGGAGGCATTCTTGCTGACCGGGCAGACAAAAGAACTGTCATGGTGGCATTGGATGCTTTGACAGGAGGGACCGTTTTGTGTGCGGCGCTTTTATTATCTGAACAGAATGCGCTTTTTGTAATTGGTATGCTCCTTATAATTCTTTCTGTTTTTGGGGCATTTGAAACCCCGACTGTACAGGCATGCATTCCGTCCATGCTGACTGGAGATAATATTATAAAAGGAAATGCGGTTGTCAATCAGGCGGCTTCCTTGTCTTATTTTATCGCACCGATGATGGGTGGCGCGCTATATGCCCTGCTTGGATTAAAACCCGTCATGTACGCAAGTGTCTTTTTGTTTTTTGCCACTGCATTCCTGGAATGTTTTATCAGGCTAAGCGAAATGCACTTTCAACAGAATACCGGCATCTTTTCTATGGTGAAACAGGATTTTTTGCAGAGTGTGCAGTATATATTTAAAGAGCAGACAGGCATATTAAAGCTGTTGTTACTAACATCTCTTTGCAGATTTTTTGTAATGGGCATTACGGTGGTTGGACTTCCTTTTATTGTACGTAGAATTCTTGGATTGAATGCACAATATTATGGAATGGCAGAAAGCGCATTAGCTGTTGCGACAATACTGGGAAGTATCGCTGCAGGTCTTGTTACAGGAAAATTAAAAATACGGAAACTGTCTTTGTTCCTTTCATTCCTTGGCATATGCATGTTTCCGGCAGGCATTGCATTTCTTCTTCCGATGGAGACATCGTTTCAGTATGTTGTGACAGTTGTTTCTTTTTGCGGTATGCAGATTGCAGTCAGCATTTTTTCTGTTTTTGCCGTATCTCTCATTCAGAAAAAAACACCGAATCATTTGATCGGAAAAATTATGGCATATACCTCTGTGATTACATTATGCGTTCAGCCAATTGGGCAGATTACATATGGTTTTTTGTTTGATGGATTTTACAATGCGGTTTCGTTTATCCTGATTCCCAGCGGCGTGATTGTATGTGTGATTGGATTGCTTTCATCGAAATTCTTCAAGAATTTAGAAAACGAATCGTTTGATTTGCAGGCAGATTTGTAATCATAAATTGAAAGTACCAAATGAAAAGTCCGTAGGAAACAGAAGGTCGAACAGGCATATAGTATAATAAAAAGCCGGAATGATTTTCATTATTCCAAATGGAGAAAACACATGAACAGACAATGCTTAGAGCAGTGTAGCGTAAAATATCTTGATCAATATTACTGTATTTTTGATGAAATGATGCGAGAAATGACGGGGGCTGAATTAAATTGCAGTATTTCCCATAACTTTATTGTGCAGATGATACCGCATCACAGGGCGGCAATTGAAATGTCACGTAATATTTTGCGGTATACGTCAAACAAATCCATACAGGATATCGCATCAGGCATTATTTCAGAGCAGACTAAAAGTATAGCAGATATGGAAAAAATATTGGATTTTTGCTGTGGATACGAGAATTTGGAAGACAAGGTTTCTGTTTATCAAGGCAAAATAAATGCGGTGATGAATACGATGTTTTACAGAATGAACAATGCGTGTGCGACCAATCAGATTAACTGTAATTTTATGCGGGAAATGATACCGCATCATGAGGGGGCGGTAGGCATGTCAAAGACTACGCTTAAGTTTGATATCTGCCCGCAGCTGGTGCCGGTTTTAGACGCAATTATCACTTCACAGGAGCGGGGAGTTGTGCAGATGCAGAATCTTATGAAATGCTTAGGGTGTGAAACGCGATGCTAAAATAATGCATAACATTTACCATATTATGTATATTTTATCAAAATAAGGCAATCCTTTAGATAAAGCAAATAGAAAAAAGAACTGTTTGCGGATAGGAGGATTGTTATGATATTAAAACAGAAGGAAAAGGATGCCATTTCGGAATTGCAGACACAGGAAAAAATCTGTGTGGAAAAGTATCGCAGATATAAGGATCAGGCAAAGGATCCGGAATTGAAGAATCTCTTTGGAAGGCTGGAGAAGGAGGAGCAAAAGCATTATGATTCATTGGAACAGGTGCTGAATGGAAGTGTGCCCTCATGCGACTGTAATGATTCGGACGGGGCGAACTATAAACCGCAGGCAACATATGACAGTATGGCACAGAACAACGATAAGCAGTCCGACAACTTTTTGGCGACGGATTGTATCGGAACCGAGAAGTATGTTTCTTCCGAGTACAATACGAATGTGTTCAAGTTCGCGGACGCGGCGCTGCGTAAGCTTTTGGCGGATATTCAGATTGAGGAGCAGAATCACGCGGAGATGTTGTATAAATATAAAACAGCAAATGGCATGGCATAAAAAATTCCATTTATCATATCTGTTGAAGCGAGACTTTTCTTTAGAAAGGTCTCGTTTTTTATGCACAGTTTCTTATAATCAAATATTTTATTCTGGTTTGTTTTTCATGGAATTATGTAGGGGAATGTGGTAAAATAAAGAATATGTTATGGAACCAATCGTGTTTAAACGGTTTTTGACCGTTTATTTTATGTTATATGGAGGCGAAAGATGAAAACATCAGAATTATTTCAAGAAAAAACAGTGTTATCCTATGAGGTTTTTCCGCCGAAAACCGCAGATGATGCGCATACCATTTATGAGGCGTTAGACGGATTAAAAGAGGTTATGCCCGATTTTATCAGTGTGACTTATGGGGCGGGCGGCGGAACAAACTGCGCAAAAACACTGGAGATTGCATCAGCCGTAAAGCATCAGTATGGGATAGAAAGTGTTGCGCATTTAAGAGGGATAGACCTTTCCAGGCAGGAAGTGCTTCGAATTATCAATGAACTGAAAGAAAACGGAATTGAAAATGTGCTTGCACTCAGGGGAGATGTGATGCCAGATACTGTTCCAATGGGAGATTTCCGGTATGCGGATGAATTGGTGGCGTATATCCGCGAGCATAGTGATTTGAATATTTTGGCAGCGTGTTATCCGGAGGGGCATCCGGAAAGTGAAAGCATTGAGAAAGATTTGAAATATTTAAAACAAAAGGCTGATGCAGGAGTAAGCCAGCTGATTACACAGTTTTTTCTTGACAATGAGGACTTTTACCGTTTTCTTGAACGGACGCAGGCAGCAGGAATCAGCATTCCGATACAGGCGGGGATTATGCCTGTGACAAACCGGAAGTCGATTGAGCGCATGGTCAAGATGTGCGGGATTAAGCTTCCGAAAAAGTTTATGCGGATTATGGACCGTTATGAGCACAGTCCTGCGGCTTTGCGCGATGCGGGGATTGCGTATGCGATTGATCAGGTGATTGATTTGCTGGCGCATGATGTGGACGGGATTCATTTGTATATTATGAACAAGCCGTATACGGCGAAGCGGATTAATGAGGCGGTGCAGAACATTATTTCAGCATGATTGACATAAGGCGCAAAGTGGCGGTTTTCGGTCATAATGCGGGATATGGTAAACGGATTATGTCGGGGAGGTTTACGGAAGAAGGGAAATTTGAAGGAACGGTTGCAAAAAAATAAATGGAGTGCAAGAAATTTGATATGATTATGCGGGAGCGGGGTATGGCGGTCAAGGCTTACTTTTCTGATTTCTTTGGGGCGCGGTTTGATACGCAGAAGAGTATTCAGCTTATGGTATTTTCCTGTAAGCAATCGTGATTTGGTAAAAGGGAGTGGATGGAATGAAACGGATATTGAAAATTATAATGAAAATTGTGCTTGATTTTGGGATTTTTGTCGATGCTGTTTGGTTTTTAATGAGCATATATTGTTTTATCCACGGTTCCTTTGAGTGGTTTCCGACGGAAGAACAGATGGAAAAGGCAAGAATTGCGGCAGCATTTTTTGGAACGTTGTGGCTAACGTTGGGGGCGATTCTTTTGGCGTGCAGAATAAAATTAGGCAGAAAAGGGGATTGATAGCAGATGAAAATTGAACATATCGCAATGTACGTAAACGATTTGGAGGGGGCGCGGGACTTTTTTACAAAATACTTTCAAGCGGTTTCGAATGACGGATATCATAATGAAACAACGGATTTCCGTTCGTATTTTCTGACGTTTGAGGACGGTGTGCGGCTGGAGATTATGCAGAAACCGCAAATGCAGGACAGTGAGAAATCCGATGCAAGGACGGGGTATATTCATATTGCATTCAGTGTTGGCAGTGCGGCGCGGGTGGACGAGCTGACACGGATTTTGGAAAATGATGGTTATGCGGTGCTTAGCGGTCCCCGCACGACGGGCGACGGATATTACGAGAGCTGTGTTGTCGGGATTGAGGGGAATCAGGTTGAGATTACGGTGTAACTGTTTAATATTGAATTCATTTGCTGAAACAGTATATCGACGAGCGGGGAACGCCTTATACCGAAGTATCAGTGTGATGGTTGGTGATTGAACAGTCCCGAAACAGACTGTGTACCGCGATTTTGTATTCGCTGTAAGTGGACGCTTTTCGGATTCTTTTGAGGTGATTTTCCGCGCCTTCAAAGCATTCAATAAAATAAGTCCATAAGTCCTTCATTTTAAAAAGGGTAGGCGTTTCGCCTGACATTCCGGCGGCGTAGCCTTCAAAAATTTCATCGTGAAATGCCCTGAGTGTGTCTTTGGAACACGAAATGTCTTTTCTGTGTTCTTTTAGCTGTGGAATCAGGGCAGGATTGCGCAGAATGCCGCGCCCAATCATTACGCAGTCCGTTTGCGGAATCGCGTCAAGCAGCGCCGAAAGGCTTTCTAGGGAAGTGATGTCTCCGTTATAGCATAGCGGAATGTCGGGCAGGGCGGCGATAGCAGATGCAAATGCCTCTTTATGCGGCGTTAATTTGTAAAATTCTTTTTGCAGGCGCGGATGGATAATCAGTTCCGCAAGCGGGTATTTCTGATAAATGGCAAGAATGGCTTCCCATTCGTCAACCGATGCAATCCCAATGCGGGTTTTTATGGAAATATGCAGCGGCGACTGCGCGTAGATTTCATACAAAAAGCGGTCAAGCTCGTCGGGGACACTCAAAAACCCTGCGCCGCGCTTTCTTGCCGTGACCGTGCCGGAAGGACAGCCGAGGTTGAGATTGACGGTATCATAGCCGTATTCCGCGATTTTTCGTGCGATGTGCAGAAACTCTTCCACGCGGTTTGTCAGGATTTGCGGAACAACGCAAAGTCCCTGATTGTGCTCGGGAAGGATTTCGTTTAATTCGCGGCGGTTCATTTTTTGGCTTGCGATAAACGGTGTGAAATATTTATCAATCCCGCCCAAATAGCGGTTGTAGGCGGTTCTGTAGATATAAGTTGTAATCCCCTCCATCGGGGCAAGGTAAAATTTCATGGAAGTCCTCCGGTTTTGATATACTTGTACATGCGAACTGCTTTATTATAGCCTTTTATGGTATGTGCGTCAAATACAATATGTTGAGCAGATATAGAATTATAATGAAACAAGGTCGCATTATGCATTTAAAATAAGTTACGGATTAAGTGATAAAGTATGATTGCAGGAATAGCACTTCATGTGATATAATGTATACAATAGCGAAGCCAAGGGATAAAAATGACGAAATATGGCAAAGGAGAAGGGAAGATGGGAAATCAATTAGTTTGGCAGGATCGTTTTAACATTGGTGTGGAGGTTATTGATAAGGAACACAAAAAACTGTTTAATGTTTTAAACAAGTTATTTGCATTCGGAAAAGAAGAAGAAAAAAGCCAGTGGGTATGTCAGGAGGCGATTAAATATTTCAGAGATCATGCATTGCAGCATTTTTCAGAGGAAGAAGAATATATGCGGTCTATTAATTATGCGGGACTTCAAACGCATAAACACATTCATAATAATTTTCGTGAAAAAACACTTCCGGTGCTTGAGAGCGAACTGCTTCGGACAAATTATTCAATGGAGGCAGTTAACCATTTTTTAGGAGTTTGTGCCGGATGGCTGATTGGGCATACGTTGATTGAGGATCATGCAATTACGGGAAAAGCCGTCAGTAAGTGGAGTGGTCTTTTGCCGGATGAACAGCAGGCGGCAATGAAAAATACAATTATGCAGCTTTTGCATGATATGTTTCGGTTAAAGCCGCGGGTGGTCAGTGATTGTTATGGCGGCGAGAAGTTTGGAAACGGAATTTATTATCGTTTGATATATTCCACTCGGGAACGTGAAAAGTGGGAAATTATTTTGATCTTTGAAGAAAAACTGATTGTCAGTACACTTGGCGGGATAATGGATATGCAGTCAAAAGCAGTGAATGTTATGCTGATGAATGCTGCAAGATATACGGCACGGCAGTTCGTGGAAAATATCCGCCAGCATCTCCCGTTTGCGGATTCGGATGAAATCGTAGATGAGCAGCTGCTCACATATGAGCAATTTGAACGGATATTTGATAAGCAGAATCCTCAGGTCAGCCTGTTGTTCGATACAGGTGCAGGTTATTTTGCATATTGCTTTACCGCACCGCACTTACTAAAAGAGGATGGCGGAATTGCCATTGAGGCGGGGAATGCAATGACTGAAATCCAAAAGTACCTGAAAAAGGGTAAGGCAGGCAGGAAGAAAATTCTTGTAGTGGATGATTCGGAATTTGTATTGCGTGCGATGGATGAGCTGCTTGGCGCTGAGTACGAGGTTTTGCTGGCAAAATCAGGATTGTCAACAATCCGTGCCATTACACTCAACAGACCGGATTTAGTGCTGTTGGATTATGAGATGCCAATCTGTGATGGCAGTCAGGTTCTTGAGATGATTCGCGCGGAAGAGGACTTTGCGAATATTCCTGTTATTTTCCTGACAAGCAGGGTGGATAAGGAAAGTATTAAAAAGGTATTGGCATTAAAGCCGGCAGGCTATTTATCCAAGTCGCTTGATCCGATTGATGTAAAAAAAGAAATTGATAAATATTTTGAGAAAACAGCAGGTGTTAAAAAATAGAAAAATATGAATATTTTTCCGTTCTTGTCCATATAATTTAGTACATAGATAAGAAACAACAAAAATGGTTAATTTTGAGGAGACTGAGTATGGCAAGAGGAGTGAAAAAGTCATTACAGGAGAAGATTGTACAAAAGGAAGAGCTTATTGATGCGTTGTCTACAAGGATAAAAAAAGAGCGTGACGAATTGAATGAGCTAATGGAGCTGCAAAAGATGGAAGAATTAAATGAGCTTCGCATCGTTGTGCAGAAGTCAGGGCTTGAAATTAACGACATTATACAGATGGCGCAGATGCAGGCGGCACAATAAGTATGGTACGAAATTAAAAAAAATGGAAAAAAAGTCCAAACATAATTGCGTACATAGCCCAAAAAGGGTATAATGGATAGCAAGTATGTGTGGACTTTTTTTGTTTTACGGGAATGTTCATAATAAAAAAGGAAAGGATAATTACAATGATAAACATACGTGAATTATATCACAGCTATAAGGAGTATGCAGATAAGGAGGTAACAATCGGCGGTTGGCTCAGGAGCAAACGGGATTCCAAAACATTTGGTTTTTTGGTTGTCAACGACGGTACGTTTTTTGAGCCGTTACAGGTCGTTTATAGTGATAAACTTGACAATTTTACGGACATATCAAAACTCAATGTCGGTGCGGCAGTGATTGCGACTGGAATTGTGACGCTCACGCCTGACGCGAAACAGCCGTTTGAGATACAGGCAAAAAAAGTGGAGATTGAGGGCGATTCCACACCTGATTATCCGCTTCAAAAAAAGCGCCATAGCTTTGAATACCTGCGTACAATTTCCCATTTAAGACCGCGTACCAATACGTTTCAGGCTGTCTTTCGGGTGCGCTCGCTTTGTGCCTATGCGATTCATAAGTTCTTTCAGGAGCGCGATTTCGTTTATGTGCATACACCCCTGATTACAGGAAGCGACTGTGAGGGCGCGGGAGAGATGTTTCAGGTTACAACGCTTGATTTAAGCAACATTCCGATGGCTGACGGTCAGGTGGATTTTTCGAAGGACTTTTTCAATAAGCCGACGAACCTTACGGTGAGTGGACAGTTAAACGGTGAAACGTATGCGATGGCGTTTAAAAATATTTATACGTTCGGACCGACGTTTCGTGCTGAAAATTCCAACACGACGCGTCATGCGGCGGAGTTTTGGATGATTGAGCCGGAGATTGCGTTTGCGGATTTGAAGGACGATATGACGTTGGCGGAGAGTATGCTTAAATACATTATCAATTATGTGCTGGAAAATGCACCAGAGGAGATGGCGTTTTTTAATCAGTTTGTGGACAAGGGACTGATTGAACGTCTGCGGCATGTTGCGGATTCGGAGTTTGGACATATCACCTACACGGACGCGATTGCAGAACTGGAGAAGCATAATGATGAATTTGAGTACAAGGTATCATGGGGCTGCGATTTGCAGACAGAGCATGAGCGGTATCTGACGGAACAGCTTTTTGGCAGACCAGTATTTGTGACGGATTATCCAAAGGAGATTAAGGCATTTTACATGAAGCTCAATGATGACGGCAAAACGGTTGCGGCGATGGACTGTCTTGTGCCCGGAATTGGGGAGATTATCGGTGGAAGCCAAAGAGAGGACAAGCTTGAAGTGCTTGAAAAAAGAATGGAAGAGTGTGGCTTAAAGCCGGAAGACTATGCTTTTTATCTTGACTTAAGACGTTATGGAAGTGCAAGACATGCCGGATTTGGACTTGGTTTTGAACGCTGCGTAATGTACCTTACAGGTATGGGGAATATCAGGGATGTCATTCCATTCCCGAGAACGGTTAACAACTGCGAGCTGTAATATGTATCATGCGATGCACTTTGCGGTAAATGATTGCACGATGCATTGTATGCAGCATTTTGATTCATAAAAACCAAAGAATGGAAAACCCATATGATGGAAAACCCATATAATGGGTTGAAAAAACGAAAGGAGGATTTTTATGAACAACTTTTTTAATCGTGTTTTAGCAGGCGCGCTTTCCCTTGCGATGGTGGCAGGAGCTTGTGTAGTGCCTGTAAACACGGCAGAGGCAAAGGAGGATCTTGTAGGAAAGCTTGTAGTGGTCCACACAAACGATATTCACGGACGCTATGAGAACAATGAGGAAAGTCTTGGCATGTCGTCCGTAGCTGCCTTAAAGGGGTATTACGAGTCACAGGGCGCAAATGTTTTGCTGCTTGACGCAGGCGATTTCAGTCAGGGAACAAATCTTGTAAACTACTATGACGGTCTCGACGCTGTCCATTTTCTGAATGCGGCAGGCTATGACGCTGTTTCGTTGGGAAATCATGAGTTTGACTTTGGGTTTGACGAGCTTAAGGAGATGGCTGACGCGGCGCAATTCCCAATCCTTGACGCCAATGTTTTAAGCAGAGAAACAAATCAGCCTTATTTTGAAAGCAACAAGGTATTTGCGTTTGGAAATATGACAGTAGGTGTTTTCGGACTTGATACACCAGAGGCGAAGACAAAGGCAAGCCCGAAGAACGTTAAAGATGTGAATATCCTTGACAATGAAGCGCTGTTTGCATGTGCACAGGCGCAGGTAGATGAGCTTAAGGCAAAGGGCTGTGATTACATCATTTGTCTTGGACATCTTGGCGTTGATGAGGAGAGCACCGGAAGACGCTCTGTGGACGTAGCGGCAAATGTAAACGGCATTGACCTGTTTGTTGATGGACACAGCCATACAAGAATTGACGGCGGTGTTGTAGTAAATGGTACAAAGATTGTCAGCACAGGAAGCTATTTGGAGAAAATCGGCGTTGTTGTATATGACGGTAAAAATACAAAGGCGAAGCTGGTAGATGATTTGTATACAGTGGGTGGATGTCCTTCAATGGATCTTTTTGTAAAGAGCTTTGACGACATCGTAAAGGAAGCATACGCAGGCACGTTTGCAACAACAACAAATCTGTTAAACGGTGCAAGATCAAGTGTACGTACATCGGAAACAAATCTTGGTGATTTCTCTGCGGATGCCTATAAGTATACGGCAGAAACTTACGTGGCGGATAATGAGCTTGACATGGTTATTGACGGCGCAATCCAAAACGGCGGCGGTGTCCGAGATACCATTCTTCCGGGTGAGATTTCAATGGATACGCTTTATAAGGTGTTCCCGTTTGGAAATACGATTTCGATTGTGACATTAAAGGGTTCAGATCTGCTTGAGGCATTGGAGGCATCATGCTTTGCGTGCCCGAACGAGTTGGGTGGGTTCCCGCAGGTATCAGGCATTCAGTTTACAATTGACACATCGGTACCATATGCACAGGGAGCGCTTTATCCGGAGTCGACCTATTATGCACCTGCAGCGCCGGGAAGCCGTGTGACGATTACGTCTGTTGGCGGCAAGGAATTTGACCTGAACGCAACCTACAATATTGCGGTAAACAACTTTATGGCTGATGGCGGCGATACCTATTATGTATTTTCAAAGGCGTCAAGGGTGATTGACACGGAAGTTGTGGACGCAGAAGGGCTTATTTCTTATGTAAACTCGCTTGGCGGTGTCATTGGTGAGGAATATGCAAATCCGAAAGGAAATATTACAATTAAATAATTGATAAGCTGGTACAAAAAAATTGCATTAGACAAAAAAGAACCGAAGATTTTGCTTTTATACGAAATCTTCGGTTCTTTTTTATGCACAGACCCGTGCAAAATGTGAAAAACAAATATAAAAGTTTTTCACATTGAAATATGCCGCTAAAGCGGCGCATGGGTCGCGCGGCGAGTAGGGGGAGAAATTCTCCCTACTCGATTGTAATTCATGAAATACATTCTTGAATTAGGCAGTCTTGCCACCTGCATTTTTATCTGTATTCTTTTTCGTCCTGTTTTCCGTTGATGCCGTAGAAATCTGTTTGCCTGATAAGGGCTTTTCTGTTTTCTTCGTGATTTCCGAAACGGTAGCCTCCGGCTTGTTCAGGTTTTTCTGTGCTGACGCGAGCATTAGCTTAATCCGGTTTAACTGGTTGACCTCTGAAGCACCGGGATCATAATCAATCGCCACAATATTTGCTTCAGGGTGACGATGACGTAGCTCTTTAATAACGCCCTTACCGACCACATGGTTTGGCAGGCAGCCAAATGGCTGTGTACATACAATATTTGGCGTGCCGCTGTCAATCAGCTCAAGCATTTCACCCGTTAAAAACCACCCTTCACCGGTTTGGTTTCCAAGCGAAACAATATCCGCGGCGTGCTTTGCCGTTTCATAAATATCCGCAGGCGGGATAAAGTTTTTGCTTGCGGCAAATGCGTCGCTCATAGGCTTTCGCAGCAGTTGGATTGCCTTAATTCCCATACGGCATAAGCGCGCGCCCTTTTTGCTTGTACCAAGATGCTCAGCTTTATAAATCTGATTATAAAAGCAGTAGTACATAAAATCCATCAAATCCGGTACGACAGCCTCTGCGCCCTCATGCTCCAAAAGCTCCACCAAATGATTGTTTGCGGCTGGAGAGAATTTCACAAGAATTTCCCCGACGATACCGACGCGTGGTTTTTTGATGTCAAGCACCGGAATTGCGTCAAACTCGGCAATGATTTCGTGGCACATTTTTTTGTAGGTGCTATACGAAAGATATTTGTGTCCGAGAAATTCATTGCATTTTACAATCCATTTCTGATGCACTTCATTGACTGAGCCTGCCACAGCCTCGTAGGGACGCATTCTGTAAACGCAGCGCATGAAAATATCTCCGAAGTTGACCGCGTAGACTGCGCGCAGCAGAAGCATCGGCGAGAGTTTGAATCCCGGATTGCTTTCCAGCTTGGAAAGGTTAATGGAAATAACGGGAATGTGCTCATAGCCTGCCTTTGCGAGTGCACGCCGGATAAAGCCAATATAATTGGTGGCACGGCAGCCACCGCCTGTCTGCGACATGACCACCGCAAGGCGGTCTGTATCGTATTGTCCTGACAGAACCGCTTCCATAAGCTGACCGACAACCAAAAGGGAAGGGTAGCAGGCGTCATTGTTGACATATTTTAATCCCACATCGACACTGCCCTTATTGTCATTGTTTAACACGACAAGGTTGTAGCCGCACATCCGAAACGTAGGCTCGAGCAAATCAAAATGGATGGGCGACATCTGCGGACAGAGTATGGTGTAATTTTTTTTCATTTCCTTCGTGAAAATCACACGGTTCATGCTGCTTGAATGAATGGTACGCTTTTGGTTTCGCTGCTCCCGCACACGGATGGCAGAAAGCAGTGAGCGGATACGGATTCTTGCGGCGCCGAGATTGTTAACCTCGTCGATTTTTAAGCAGGTATAAATCTTTCCCGAACCGGAAAGAATATCGTTCACCTGATCGGTCGTAACCGCGTCAAGACCGCAGCCAAAAGAGTTAAGTTGTATCAAATCCAAATCGTCCCTTGTTTTTACATAGCTTGCGGCGGCATAAAGCCTGGAATGGTACATCCACTGGTCGGAAACAATCAAAGGACGCTCCGGCTTTGCAAGGTGTGAAACGGAATCTTCCGTAAGCACGGCAATCCCGTAAGAGTTAATCAGCTCCGGAATGCCGTGGTTAATTTCGGGATCAATATGGTACGGTCTGCCCGCAAGCACGATGCCGCGCGCATGATGTTCCTCAAGGTAGGCAATAACCTCTTCCCCCTTTTTATACATATCCGTTCTGACATTGTCAAGCTCCTGCCATGCCGCATTGACCGCCTCCTTTAGTTCGTTGGCTGGAATTTCAGGAAATTCCGCGGCAAGAGCCTGAAAAATTAGCTTTGGTTCCTTAAAGGATAAAAATGGGTTTTTGAATACGACTTCACCACGCCCGATGGCTTCTACATTATTCTTAATGTTCTCAGAATACGATGTGACAATCGGACAGTTGTAGTGGTTGTTCGCCTCATCAAACTCGTTTCTCTCATAAAAGAGGGAAGGGTAGAAGATAAAGTCCACATTTTGCTTTATAAGCCATTCTATATGACCGTGTGCAAGCTTTGCCGGATAGCATTCGGATTCGCTTGGAATGGATTCGATACCCATCTCATAAATCGTTCTGTTCGAAACAGGGGAGAGCACCACACGGTAGTTCAGCTTCGTAAATAATGTAAACCAAAACGGATAGTTTTCGTACATATTCAGGACTCTCGGAATGCCGACACTGCCGCGCACTGCCGCTGTTTCTGAGAGAGGTTCGTAAGAAAACAGACGTTTTAATTTATATTCAAATAAATTCGGCACATTGTTTTGCGATTTTGTTTTACCAAGACCACGCTCGCAACGGTTTCCTGATATGTAATTTCTGCCGTCGGAGAATTTATTTACGGTAAGACGACAGGCATTTGTACAACCCTGACATTTTACAAGTGACGTGGTAAACTGTAATGCATTAATCTGTTCAATGGAGAGCATGGTGGAAGCCGTATCAGGAGCTGCCTGATAGCGTTCCCTTGCAATGAGTGCCGCACCAAAAGCACCCATAATACCGGCAATATCCGGTCTGATAACTTCGCAGTCCGCAATTTTTTCAAAACTTCTAAGAACCGCGTCATTGTAAAAAGTACCGCCTTGGACAACAATATGTGTTCCAAGCTCGCTTGCATCGGAAACTTTGATGACTTTAAATAAGGCGTTTTTGATAACGGAATACGCAAGCCCTGCGGAAATATCGGATACCTCCGCGCCCTCTTTCTGCGCCTGCTTTACCTTGGAGTTCATAAACACGGTGCAACGCGTTCCCAAATCAATCGGGTGTTTTGCAAAGAGTGCGGCTTTTGCAAAGTCCTGCACACTGTAATTAAGCGATTTTGCAAAGGTTTCAATAAATGAACCGCAGCCGGACGAACACGCCTCGTTGAGCTGGACGGAATCAACAGTTTGATTTTTGATTTTGATACACTTCATGTCCTGCCCGCCGATGTCGATAATGCAGTCCACATCGGGATTAAAAAATGCAGCGGCATAGTAGTGCGCAACCGTTTCGACTTCCCCTTCGTCAAGCATAAACGCTGCCTTAAACAAAGCCTCGCCGTAACCTGTCGAGCAGGAACGCACAATTTTGGCATCGTTGGGAAGCAGCCTGTAGATTTCCTGAATGGAAGCGATTGCCGTGTTTAATGGACTGCCGTTGTTGTTGCTGTAAAATGAATACAAGAGCGTACCGTCTTCCGCAACCACCGCAATTTTGGTCGTGGTACTTCCGGCGTCAATGCCCAAAAAGCATTTGCCGTGATAATTCTCAAGCGTTGCATTTTTTACGTGATGGGAGCCGTGGCGTCTGCAAAAGCTGTCATAATCGGCTTCATTTGCAAACAACGGCTCCATGCGTGCTACCTCAAATTCCATTTTAATATCGCCGGACAGTTTATCCACCATTTCCGACATGGAAAAAGAAACGGTTTCCTTAGCATTGAGTGCGGAGCCAATTGCCGCAAACAGATGCGAATTTGCCGTATCGATAATATGCTCTTCGTCGAGCTTGAGTGTGCGGATAAAAGCAGTCTTTAATTCCGAAAGGAAATGAAGCGGTCCGCCCAAAAACGCAACATGCCCGCGAATCGGTTTCCCGCAGGCAAGACCACTGATGGTCTGATTGACAACCGCCTGAAAGATGGAAGCCGACAAATCCTCTTTTGTCGCGCCTTCGTTGATAAGCGGCTGGATATCCGTTTTTGCAAACACGCCGCAGCGTGCCGCAATGGTATATAAGGAATGATAATTTTTGGCATATTCATTAAGACCGGATGCGTCCGTCTGAATCAGCGACGCCATTTGGTCAATAAAAGAACCCGTTCCGCCCGCGCAAATCCCGTTCATGCGCTGCTCGACATTTCCGCCTTCAAAATAAATGATTTTTGCATCCTCTCCGCCGAGCTCAATTGCCACATCAGTCTTTGGCGCAAGCTCCTGCAAAGCGCTTGAAACTGCGATAACCTCCTGCACAAATGGCACACCCAAATGGTTGGCAAGCGTGAGCCCTCCCGACCCCGTAATCATGGGGCAAAGCTTAATATTGCCAAGTTTTTTGTACGCGTCCTGTAAAAGAGAGGAGAGCGTTTCGCGTATATTTGCATAGTGTCTTTGATAGTCCGAAAACAGCAGCCGGTGTCCCGCGTCTAAAATTGCGACCTTGACGGTTGTTGAACCGATATCAATTCCCAGCGTATAAATTTTCTTACTCATGATAAGCCTCCATTCCTGCACGCAAAACCTATCTGCGCGCCTGCACGAATCTGCCTTGTATGAAACCCGTGTGTCATGGCGTCGTGCCGTTTTATCATAAAACAAATAACATTCGACCGTTTTAAACATACATTTGTCATTATACGACAGCAATTTAAAAAAGGCAACATGAAAAGTTTGCGCATTTTTGGATTTTATGGAAATTTTATCCCTTAGAAGATGTTGTCCGTAAAGTTTATGAAAAATAGTTTGAAAATATTATCGGAATTGAAAAATTGTGGGAAAAATAAAGAAAAAATGAAGTCTTGGAAGATTGGTTTACTTTTGGCGTTATGAATGCTATACTGAAAAGCGAGTGCAGCCATTTGCATGATTTTGGAAAGGAGTATGGTTGGAAACATGAATTTTTTAAATAAACTCGAGCGTAAAATCGGAAGGTATGCAATCCCGAATCTGTCAAAATACTTGATTTTCGGATATATACTGGGATATTTGCTGCAAATAATCAACGCCGGCTTTATGAATTATTTGTCACTGAATCCGTACTTGATTTTGCATGGGCAGGTTTGGCGGCTTGTCACATGGATTATTATTCCGCCGGAGCGGCTGGATTTATTGACAATTGTTATGTTGTATTTCTATTATTCCGTGGGAAATGATTTAGAGCGCACATGGGGAACCTTTTATTATAACGTATATATTTTCATGGGAATGATTTTTACGGCGATTGGCAGCTTTGTGCTTATGGGATTGAGTTATTTGCCGGTTTTCAATTTAAACTTTTTAATGAATTATTACGGAGAAGCGGCATATTTTGGACTGATTGCGCTGTCTTTTAGCACATTTTATGTAAACATGTCGATTTTCTTAGGGTTTGCAATGACCTTTCCAGAGGCGCGTGTATTGTTGATGTTTATTGTGCCGATTAAGGTAAAGTGGCTTGGAATTGCGTACGGTGTACTGCTGCTTTGGAGCATGATGAATACGGATATTATCGGAAAAGTTGTGATTGCGGCGTCACTTTTGAATTTTGTCGTGTTCTTCTTAATGACAAGAAGTGGTATCCGCCGGATGTCGCCGCGCGAGGTGAAACGCAGGCATGACTTTAATAAGGAAGTAAGAAAGGCGCGTCCAATGTCAGTCGCAAAGCATAAATGTGCGGTCTGCGGCAAAAACAGCGAGGATAATCCTGACGCGGAATTTCGGTTCTGCTCAAAATGCAATGGAAATTATGAGTATTGTCAGGATCATCTGTTTACACATACACATGTTCAATGAGATAGATGAGAGGAAAACCGGATAAAGGAGAACAGCAATCAAATGGAACAAAACCAGCAGGCTTTTATTGCAGGATTGGAGCAGCTTAAGGAAACGGCGCGCTTACAGGGAAATATGCTTACAAATGGGCAGATTGATGAGGAATTTGGAAAATGGCAGTTGAATGAAGAACAACTGACGTTACTGTATGATTATCTGAATAAAAATAATATCGGTATTGATGAGCCGGGCAATGTGGAAGAACATCTTTCCGGAGAGGATGTCAATTTCCTTGCAATGTATTTAAACGAACTCAAGGAGCTGCCGGATGTGACAGACGGTGAAAAACGTGCCGTGATGATGTCGGCGCTTGCAGGGGATAAGGATGCGCAGGCAAAGCTTGTGGAGATTTATCTTTTGGAGGTTGTGGAGCTGTCAAAGCTTTATGCGGGACAGGGCGTTTTGGTGGAGGACTTAATCGGGGAAGGCAACGTTGCGCTTTCAATGGCAGTCACAATGCTTGAGTGCGTTGAGGGAATTGACGAGGTGGCAGGATTTCTCGTGAAAATGGTAATGGACGCGATGGAAACATCAATTGGAGATGACTTTGACAACCGTGAGCTTGGTGAAAACGTGCTGAATAAAGTGAATGAGGTCAATGATAAGGCAAAGGAGCTTTATGATAATCTGTTGCGCAAGGTGAGTGCAAAGGAAGTGGCGGACGAGCTTGGACTGACCGAAGAAAAAGTGAACGAGGCAGTGAAGCTTTCCGCGGACCATATTGATTATATCGAAGGGGATACCAATGCAGAATAAAAATGTGCAATATGACGATTTCAAATATGTCATTCAGGATACAGGCTGTGTATATTTTGGAAGGGAGCTGCGCTATACTGAAATGATGGAACGCGATGACGTACCGTTTAAATTCAAGGCGATTATAAACGGGTATCTTGCAAAGGACGCGGATTTAAATCAGACCATATCGGCGCATTTGATGACGCTGGATACGCAGTCGTTTACTTTTCGCGTTTTTGAGCAGCTAAAGCTTATGGTACGCATCTGCTATCGGGAAAAAAAGCGGGGCTTATCGGGAAAAACGAAGGAAAAGTGGGTGCATAAGACGTGTCCGGTTCAGCAGTTTTGTAATGAGTACCGGGACAGGGTAGAAGAGCAGCAGATGGTGATTGAGGACATTTCCATTTCCAAGCTTGCGCTAATGGTTATGAATATCTGAAAAAAGACGGTTGGAGAACAGGGAAAGGAGCTTTTATAGAGCAATGAGGAAAATAGAGGAGCTTACGGCTTATGAAGTGTTAGAACAAAGAATGATTGACGATATTGGTTCGATGAGCTATCTGTTAAGGCACAAAAAAACAGGGGCAAGGATTGCACTTTTAAGCAATGACGACGAGAACAAGGTGTTTTATATCGGCTTTCGCACGCCGCCGACAGACTCGACAGGCGTGCCGCATATTATAGAGCATACGGTGCTTTGTGGTTCTAAGGAGTTTCCCGTGAAGGATCCGTTTGTGGAGCTTGTAAAGGGCTCGCTGAATACGTTTTTAAATGCCATGACATACAGTGACAAAACGGTTTATCCGGTGGCAAGCTGTAATGACAAGGATTTTCAAAATCTGATGCACGTTTATTTGGACGCGGTTTTTTATCCAAATATTTATAAAGAAGAGAACATTTTCCGGCAGGAGGGATGGCATTATGAACTGGAGGACGAGGCTGCCCCGCTTACAATAAACGGTGTCGTTTATAATGAGATGAAGGGGGCGTTTTCCGCGCCTGACGAGATTCATGACAGGGAGGTGGTCAATTCCCTGTTTCCGGATACGGCATATGGTGTGGAGTCGGGCGGTGATCCTGATGTCATTCCCGAACTTACGTACGAGCAGTTTTTGGGATTTCACGGGAAGTATTATCACCCGTCAAACAGCTATATTTATCTGTATGGAAACATGGATATGGCGGAAAAGCTTGCGTGGATGGACGAGCAGTATTTAAGTCATTTTGACCGCTTGGAAATTGCCTCAAAGCTTACGCTGCAAAAGCCGTTCGCAAATCCTGTTTTGGTGAAAAAAGACTATCCTGTGATGGAGGGGGAGGCGTTGGAGAACAACACGTATCTTTCCTATAATATGGTAGTGGGCACAAGCCTTGATAAAGAGCTTTATTTTGCCATGCAGATTTTGGAATATGCCATCTGTTCGGCGTCGGCGGCGCCTGTTAAGCTTGCGCTGATTCATAAAAATATCGGTACGGAGATTTATTCGGTTTATGATAATGGCATTTACCAGCCATATTTTTCGATTGTTGCAAAGAATGCAAATGACGCGCAGAAGGACGAATTTGTGGAAACGATTGAGGAGGAGCTCCACCGTCTTGTACGTGAGGGAATTGACAAGAAATCGCTTCTTGCAGGATTAAATTACTATGAATTCCGTTATAGGGAAGCGGATTTTGGTTCCTATCCAAAGGGACTGATGTATGGGCTGCAGATGTTGGATTCGTGGCTTTATGATGACCATATGCCGTTTGACATGATTGAGGCAATTGATTTGTTTAAGACGCTGAAGGAGAAAATCGACACGGATTATTATGAGAAGCTGATTGAGCGCTATCTCATCAACAATCAGCATAAATCCGTGTTGGTGCTTTCGCCAAAGGAAGGGCTTACGGCAAAGAAGGAGCAGGCGCTTGCAAAGAAGCTTGCGGATTATAAAGCCAGTTTAAGTGATGCGCAAATCAAGGAAATTGTCAAGGAAACGCAGGCATTAAATGCGTTTCAGGATGCGCAGGATGCGCCAGAGGATTTGGCAAAAATTCCGATGCTTACAAGGGCGGACATGAAAAAGGAGGCGGAGCCTTTTATCAACGAGGTTCGGGAAGCCCACGGGACAAAGGTGCTGTTTCATGATGTACAGACAAATGGAATTGCTTACATGAAGCTGATATTTGATGTGTCAAATGTTCCGGCAGATTTGTTTGCCTATATCGGTGTGCTAAAGAACATTTTGGGCTATGTTGATACAAAGCAGTATTCCTATGGAGCGCTTTATAATGAAATGAATATTCATACGGGCGGGATTGTAAGTTCCGTGAATACGTATGTAAACGCAAAAAAACTGAATGAATATAAATTAACTTTTGAGGTCAAGACAAAGGCGATGTATGACGAGATGGAACCTGCGTTAGCATTGATGAATGAAATTATTACATCGTCAAAGCTTACGGACACGGACCGGGTTCTTGAGATATTAGAGGAGCTAAAGTCAAGAATGCAGGGCAATATGACTTCCTCTGCACATTCGCTTGCGGCAGTGCGGGCAATGTCCTATTTTAGTGAAACGGCGGCTGTTTCGGAGCTTGTGAGCGGACTGCCATGTTACCGTCTGCTAGAAAGGCTGACAGCGGATTTTGGGGATTGCAGGGACGATCTGACAGAAAAGCTTGACGAGCTGATGAAATGCATTTTCCGACCGGAAAACATGATGGTGGATTTGACTGCCACAAAGGAAGGATACGAGTGTTTAGAGAATCTGCTGCCTGGCATAAAGGAAGGGCTGTTTACGCAGGAGGTTCGAAAAGAGCGGTTTGCGCTTACGCCAAAACTGCAAAATGAAGCGTTTTCGACGTCCGCGCAGGTGCAGTATGTGTGCCGTGCCGGAAATTACAGGACGAATACGGATTACCAGTATACGGGTGCGTTAAGGGTTTTGAAGGTAATTTTAGGGTATGATTATCTTTGGACGAACGTGCGTGTGAAGGGCGGCGCTTATGGCTGCATGTGCAGCTTCGGGAAGACGGGCGACAGCTATCTTGTGTCGTACAGGGACCCGAATTTGAAAAAAACCGTTGACATATTTGAAAAGACGGGGGATTATGTAAGGGAGTTTCTTGCCGACGAGCGCACGATGACGAAGTATATTATCGGTGCAGTCGCGGATTTGGACGTGCCGATGACTCCATCAGTCAAGGGAAGCCGTTCCGCAAGCGCATATTTTACGAATTTGGATTATGAGGATGTGCAGAAGGAGCGCGACGAGCTTTTGGCATGTACGCAGGAGGATATCAGGGCGCTTGCCGGACTGGCTGACGCAGTGATGGCGCAGAATGCCATCTGTGTGGTCGGAAACGGGCAGTCCATTGAGGAAAATAAAGAATTGTTTATGGAAGTGGAAAATTTATTTCACTAATGAGGTTACAACAAATGAACGAAAATTATAAATCAGGCTTTGTGGCGTTGATTGGAAGACCGAACGTGGGAAAATCCACGTTGATGAATTGCATCATCGGGCAGAAAATTGCGATTACGTCAAAGAAGCCGCAGACGACAAGAAACCGCATTCAGACCGTCTACACTTCTGACGAAGGGCAGATTGTGTTTATAGACACGCCGGGCATTCATAAGGCAAAAAACAAGCTTGGTGACTATATGGTGAACGTGGCGCAGCACAGCTTAAGGGAAGTTGACGTGGTGCTTTGGCTTGTGGAGCCTACGGATTATATCGGTGCAGGAGAGCGGCATATTATCGAGGAACTCAAAAAAGTCAAGGCGCCGGTCATTCTTGTAGTCAATAAGATTGATACGGTGAAAAAGGAGCAGCTTTTGGGGTATATTGATGCGTACCGCGGGCAGCTTGATTTTGCGGAAATTGTTCCGGTGTCTGCGTTAAAGAATGACAATACTCAGGTGCTTATTGAGCAGATTATGAAATATCTTCCATATGGACCTGCCTTTTATGACGAGGATACCGTTACTGACCAGCCGACGCGTCAGATTGTGGCGGAGCTTGTGCGCGAGAAGGTGCTGCAAAACATTGACGAGGAAATACCGCATGGCGTGGCGGTTGTGATTGAGCAGATGAAGTATGGAAGGAAAATAGTGGATATTGACGCGACGATTGTCTGTGAGCGAGAGTCGCATAAAGGCATTATAATCGGAAAGGGCGGGCAGATGTTAAAGAAAATCGGTTCGCTTGCGCGCCCTGAAATCGAGGATTTATTGGAGCAGCATGTGAATTTGCGGCTTTGGGTAAAGGTAAAAAAGGACTGGCGGGACAGTGATTTTCTGATGAAAAATTTCGGATATGACGCAAGGGAAAATGAGTAAAATCGGCGCATAAAAATTTGTGATAGGTACACCCTAACTGTATAAAGAAAATCGCAGCAGTGTAAATCATTTCGGGAGAATGCGTCGCTGCCGAGCGACGCTATTTTTATTCTATAGGAAATTGCAACAGCGTAAATTACTTGAACAAAAAGCGAAGCTTTTTGCAGTCAAGTGCGCTGGCACTTGATTTTTTTACAGAAAAGGAAGGGTTTGGATGTACGAGGATGAGTGGAACAGATTTATGCGGACGGGGCAGGTAAGCGATTATCTTGCTTATAAAAAGCAGCTTGACACAAAAAACGAAGAATACAGGTCAGGAGAGACACATGAGTACGGGTATGCAGGAGTTCGTAGTCTTTACGGGGATTGTAATAAAGTCGGAGCCAATCGGCGAATATGACAGGCGGGTAGTGCTTTTGACGAAGGAGCGCGGCAAAATTTCCGCATTTGCAAGGGGGGCAAGACGTCCGGGAAACCGTCTGATGGCGCCGACAAATCCGTTTTCGTTTGGACAGTTCCGGCTTTTTGCGGGAAAGACCTCATACAATCTGTCAGAGGCAGAGATTTCAAATTATTTTGAAACGCTGCGCGGTGACTTTATCGGAGCGTATTATGGGATGTATTTTCTAGAAATATGCGACTATTATACAAGGGAAAATAATGACGAAACCGGTATGCTCAAGCTTTTGTACCAATCCCTTCGGGCGCTTTCTTCAGAGCGTTTTGAGGATCGGCTGGTGCGATGTGTTTTTGAGCTAAAGGCGATTATGTTAAACGGAGAATTTCCCGGGGTAAGCGGCAGTGATTTGCTGGGGGAGAGTGCGGCATATACCGTTACATATATCATGAATACGCCGGCGGAGCGGCTTTTTTCGTTTGATGTGAAGCCGCAGGTTTTGGAGGAATTAAAGCATTTTTGCCGCAAAATCAGCCAAAGAACCTTTGATAAGGAGTTTAAAAGTCTTGAAATACTTGAAAATATCGAATAAGTTGTATATAATATAACGCAGTTGTGATGATTTGCGTTTGATGATGAATAACGTGCGGGCGTTCCCTGTACAGGTTTATGCTCGAATGGGGGGAGAATATGAAACGATTTGTGACGATTATGGTATGTGCCGCGGTTTTGGCTTTGGGACTTTGTGCGTGCGGTGACAGCGAACCGAAGAACAATACACAGGGAACAAAAAAAGATTCCGGCGATGCGTCTGTAATTACATTGAAAAAGGACGGCAGCATTGAACGCAGGCTGGTGGAAGATTTCGGCGAGGATTATAGCGAAGACGCCTTGAAAAATCTGATTGACACGTCGATTACGGCATATCAGAGTCAGGCGGCGCAGGCGCAGGTAAGCCTAAAGAGCTGTCAGAAAAATAAGGAGGACAGGCTTGCCGTTGAGATGACGTTCGGGGACTGGGCTTCATATGCGGGGTGGAACAATTATTTCCTTGACTATATGTATGCCTCGGAGATGGGAATGGATACCGCAGCGATTAAAATCAGCACGGACGGATTTTTCGCGGGGACGATTTCAGACGCTTACAATGCAGGCTATGGATTGGAAGTTACTTTAAATGCAGTGTCGGAAAAAAACGCGGTGCAGACTGTGTCAAAATCCGAGCTGCTTGGCTTGGGCGATACGCATATAGTTATTTTGGAGCGCGGCAGTGACGACGAGCCGGTTACGGTGGAATGTTTTGGTGAAATTATGTACGTGAGCGACGGCGTAAGCGTTACCGGCAAAAAGAGCGCGACAGTTGACGCGATGGACGGATACGGTATCATTGTGTTTCAATAGAGCTATTATAAATATAATATAGGAAAAGACAAAAAAGGAGAAAAGATACATGGAAAAGACATTAGACAAAATCGTAGCATTGTCAAAAAGCAGGGGCTTTGTATACCCCGGTTCGGAGATTTACGGCGGTCTTGCAAACACTTGGGATTACGGCAACTTGGGCGTAGAGTTGAAAAACAACGTAAAGCGCGCATGGTGGCAGAAGTTTATTATGGAAAATCCCTACAATGTCGGCGTGGACTGTGCAATCTTAATGAACCCTCAGACTTGGGTGGCGTCCGGTCATTTGGGCGGTTTTTCCGATCCGCTGATGGACTGCAAGGAGTGCCACGAGCGTTTTCGTGCGGATAAGCTGATTGAGGATTACGCAAGTGAGAACGGCATTACGTTAGAAAAGCCGATTGATGCGTTTTCACAGGAGGAAATGAAGAACTTTATCGAGGAGAAACAGATTGTCTGTCCGACTTGCGGCAAACACAATTTTACGGACATTCGTCAGTTTAACCTGATGTTTAAGACGTTTCAGGGCGTGACGGAGGACGCAAAGAATACGGTGTATTTAAGACCGGAGACGGCGCAGGGTATCTTTGTAAATTTTAAAAATGTGCAGAGAACCTCAAGAAAGAAAATTCCGTTCGGTATCGGACAGATTGGTAAATCGTTTCGAAACGAGATTACGCCCGGTAATTTTACGTTCCGTACGAGAGAATTTGAGCAGATGGAACTGGAGTTCTTCTGTGAGCCGGGTACGGATTTGGAGTGGTTCCAGTATTGGAGAGGGTTCTGCCGCGACTGGCTGATCAGCCTTGGCATTAAAGAAGAGGAAATGCGTCTGCGCGACCATGCGCCTGAGGAGCTTTGTTTTTACTCGAAGGGTACGACGGATATTGAATTTTTGTTCCCGTCCATTGGCTGGGGTGAGCTTTGGGGCATTGCGGACAGAACGGATTATGACCTGACACAGCATCAGAATACGTCGGGACAGGATATGTCGTACTTTGATGATGAAAAGAAGGAAAAATACATACCATATGTAATTGAGCCTTCGCTTGGCGCGGATCGTGTTGTGTTAGCATTCCTCTGCGCTGCATATGATGAAGAGGAGATTGGAGAGGGCGATGTCCGTACCGTGCTGCATTTCCATCCGGCGATTGCGCCCGTGAAAATCGGTGTGCTTCCGCTGAGCAAGAAGCTCAATGAGGGTGCGGAGAAGATTTACGCGCAGCTTTCCAAGAAATATAACTGTGAGTTTGACGAAAGAGGAAATATCGGTAAACGTTACCGCCGTCAGGACGAGATTGGCACGCCGTTCTGCGTTACGTATGATTTTGACTCGGAAGAGGACCATGCGGTTACGGTGCGGTTCCGTGATTCGATGGAGCAGGTTCGTATTCCGATTGATGAGCTTGACGCTTATTTTGCGGATAAGTTTACGTTTTAAAACAAAAGAGGTCTTATATGGGCGGACAATGTCTGCCCGTTTTTAAGAAACCAAAAAAAATTTATTTGTGTTGCATATTTGTGCCAAGATACAAATTCATGCATATCAATAAAGGCTATGGAGGAGAATGATTATGAAAAAGAAAGCGGTATCACTGGTAATGGCTGTAGTCATGACGGCGGCGCTTGCAGGCTGCGGAAGCAGTAACGGCGCGGGAACGCAGGAACCACAGCAGGGCGGACAGACACCTGCGCAGACACAGGAACAGGCAGACGCGGTGGAGGAAACACAGCCTGCGCAGGCTGGAGACGGTACGGTCTATAAGGTCGGCATCGTGCAGTATGTGGATGACGCGTCGCTTAATCAGATTGAAAAGGCGATTGAGGCACAGCTTAACGCAAAGGGTGCGGAGCTTGGCGTGACGTTTGATTTTGCGGATTATACGCACAACGGTCAGGCAGATTCTTCTGTGCTGAACCAAATCGCGACGGATTTGGTGGCGGACGAGGTTGATGTGATTATTCCGATTGCGACGCCTGCGGCAATGATTATGCAGAATGCGACGGAGGATAGTCAGATACCAGTTGTGTTTTCAGCGGTTTCCGACCCTGTCGGAGCGGGACTTGTGGCATCAAATGACGCACCGGGCGCGAACATTACAGGAACATCGGACGCGATTGACACAGAGGCGATTTTCGGACTGATTATGGCGGGAAATCCCGATGCCAAAAAGGTCGGACTGTTGTATGACAAGAGTCAGGCAGGTTCGATTCAGTCGATTGCGGATGCAAAGGCGTACTGCGACGCAAACGGGCTTACATATGTCGAAAAGACAGGAACAACCTCCGCAGAGGTTCAGGCAGCGGCGGATGCACTTGTTGCAGAGCAGGTAGACGCAGTTTTTACGCCGCAGGATAATACGATTATGACGGCGGAGCTTGCAATTTTTGAGAAATTTACGGAAGCGAAAATTCCCCACTATACGGGAGCCGATTCGTTTGCTTTGAACGGAGCGTTCTGCGGGTTTGGCGTCAACTACGAAAATCTCGGTACGGTTACGGCGGATATGGTAGTCGATGTGCTTGTGAACGGAGCAGATCCTGCGACTATGCCGGTACAGACGCTTTCTGACGGTATTATTATGGTAAACACGGAAACAGCGGAGGCAGTCGGCATTGACTATTCGGTGTTTGAGGGCATGTGCTCCGAGCTGATTGAAACTGTTACGGCACAAGAATTTGAATAGTGTAAAATTAAAAATTTTACAAACGAAATTATTCGTTTTGCAAATATTGTGTAATGGCACAAATTCGCGGACTAAGTGATTGAGTAAGGGGGAAGCATGGGCTCCATTATTACGTTATCCATTGTGCAGAGCGCGCTTGAGCTGGGATTTATCTATGCGCTTGTCGCGCTTGCGCTGTTTATTTCATTTTCGATTTTAAATATTGCGGACTTGTCCACCGACGGCTGTTTTACGCTTGGCTGTGCGGTGTGCGCGTCCGTGACGATTGCGGGACATCCTGTGCTTGCGCTGTTTGCGGCAATGGCGGCAGGCATCTGCTCGGGGTTTGTGACCTCTTTTTTGCAGACCAAAATGGGTATTCAGTCCATTCTTGCGGGTATTATTGTCAATACAGGACTTTATACGATTAATATTGCCGTGATGGGTTTTGCGTCCCAGTTAAATCTGTTTAACTGCGATTCGGTTTTTACATGGGCGAAGTCTGCGATGCCGACAAGCTGGTATAAGCTGATTGTGGCGGCGGTTATCGTGATTGTTATCGGAATACTGGTGTCGGTATTCTTAAATACAAGGCTTGGTCTTTCCATTCGCGCGACAGGAGATAATCCTGACATGGTGCGTGCGTCGAGTATCAACACATCGATGATGATTACGATCGGGCTTTGTGTGGCAAATGCGCTGACGGCGCTTTCGGGCGGTCTGCTTGCGCAGTATCAGAAGTCGTGCGACATCAATCTTGGTACGGGAATGGTGACGATTGCGCTTGCAAGTCTGATTATCGGAGAGACGCTGATTGGAAAGGGCGGGATGTTGAAACGGATAACGGGTGTTATTTTGGGGAGTTGCCTGTATCGGTTTATTGTTGCAATCGCGCTTCGGATGAATGTGCCTGCGGAGTGTCTGAAACTGGTGTCGGCGCTGATTGTGGCGATTGCAATTGCGTTTCCGTATTTAAAGACAAAACTTTCCTTTTACAAGGCAAGGCGTCTGTCGCGGGAGCAGAACCAGCGCTACATCAAGGAGCTTGTGGAGGTGGCAGGTCATGAAGAGTGAAAATATGCTGCTTATGAAGCATGTCAGTAAGACCTTTCACCCCGGCACGGTGAATGAGAAATGTGCGCTTGACGATGTGGAGCTTGTGCTGAAAAAAGGTGATTTTGCGACGATTGTTGGGAGCAACGGCGCGGGAAAGTCCACGCTGTTTAATGCAATTACGGGTGCGTTTTTCGTTGACAAGGGACTGATTATGCTTGACGGCGAGGACATTACATACCGTAAAGAATATGTGCGGAGCAAGGTGATTGGGCATTTGTTTCAGGACCCGTTAAAGGGTACGGCGCCGCATATGACAATTGAGGAGAATATGGCGCTTGCGTATCTGCGTGCGTCGACGTCAAAGAATGCGTATTTTAGCAGGATTAGGGCGGCGGACAAAAAGAAATTCAGGGAACAGCTTGCGCTTTTGAGCATGGGGCTGGAGGACCGCATGAAAAATCCGGTCGGGCTGCTTTCGGGCGGACAAAGACAGGCGCTCACGCTTTTGATGGCGACGATGGTGACGCCCAAAATCCTGCTTTTAGACGAACACACGGCGGCGCTTGACCCTGCGACCGCAGAAAAGGTCTTAAATCTGACAAAGCAGATTGTCGCCGAGCGGCAGATTACATGCCTCATGGTCACGCACAATATGCATCAGGCGTTAGAGCTTGGCAACCGTACGCTGATGATGGATGGCGGCAGGATTGTGCTGGATGTGTCGGGCGATGAGCGGGCGCGCATGACGGTGGAGGATTTGCTGAGTGAGTTTGCAAAGCGCGCAGGCAAGGAGCTTGATAATGACCGTATCCTTTCAACGGTTAAACAATAAATCAGAAAATAAATCATATAAAATATGGAGGAATGAATCGTGAAGAACTACGGAGTAAATGAGCTTAGAAGAATGTTTCTTGAATTTTTTGAGAGCAAAGAGCATTTGGCAATGAAAAGCTTTTCTTTGGTACCCCACAATGATAACAGTCTGCTGATTATCAATTCGGGAATGGCGCCGTTAAAGCCGTATTTTACAGGGCAGGAGGTGCCGCCGAGAAGGCGAGTGACAACGTGCCAGAAGTGTGTCCGCACGGGTGATATTGAGAATGTCGGCAAGACGGCAAGACATCTGACGTTTTTTGAGATGCTTGGCAATTTCTCATTCGGGGATTATTTTAAGCATGAGTCGCTTGCGTGGAGCTGGGAATTTCTCACAAAGGTTGTCGGACTGGACCCAGAGCGTCTTTATCCTTCGATTTACTGTGAGGATGAAGAGGCGTTTGACATTTGGACAAAAGAAATCGGCGTGCCTGCAGAGAAGATTACGCGCTTTTACAGGGACCCTGAAACGGGCGAGTGCGATAACTTTTGGGAGCATGGCGCGGGACCGTGCGGACCGTGTTCGGAGATTTATTACGACAGGGGTATCGAGTATGGCTGCGGAAAGCCGGACTGTAAGGTAGGCTGCGAGTGCGACCGTTTTATGGAGGTTTGGAACAACGTATTTACGCAGTTTGACGGCGACGGCAAGGGCAATTACGCGGAGCTTGCGCAGAAGAATATTGATACCGGTATGGGCTTGGAGCGTCTTGCTGTGGTTGTACAGAACGTGGATTCGGTGTTTGATATTGATACGATGAAGGCAATCCGCGATAAGGTATGTGAGCTTGCGGGTGTTGTTTATGAAACGGACGAGAAGAAAGATGTTTCTATCCGTCTGATTACGGACCATATGCGTTCGGCAACATTTATGATTTCGGATGGTATTATGCCGACAAATGAGGGCAGGGGCTATGTGCTTCGAAGATTAATCAGACGTGTGGCGCGTCACGGCAGACTGCTTGGCATCGAGGGCAAGTTTGCGACGAAAATCGCAGAGGTGATTATTAACTGCTCTAAGGACGGCTATCCGGAGCTTGAGGAGAAGAAGGACTTTATTTTCAAGGTGCTTTTGCAGGAGGAGGAGAAGTTCAGCAAGACGATTGATCAGGGCTTGAATATCCTTGCCGATATGGAGAGCGCGCTTGCGGACAAGGGAGAGAAGACGCTTTCCGGTGCGGATGCGTTTAAGCTTTATGACACGTATGGTTTCCCGATTGATTTGACGATTGAAATTCTTGAGGAAAAAGGGATTTCGGTTGACTTGGACGGCTTTCATAAGGCGATGGACGAGCAGAGGAAAAAGGCGCATGATGCACGCAAGGTTTCGAATTATATGGGTGCGGACGCCACGATTTATGAGCAGATTGATAAAAGCATAACAAGTAAGTTTGAAGGCTATGACAGCCTGACAATTGAAACGCCGGTTACGGCGCTCACAACGGAGGACGAGATTGTTGACGCGCTTACGGATGGGCAGACGGGCGCGGTGATTGTGGAACGGACGCCGTTTTATGCGACAATGGGCGGTCAGGCAGGCGATAAGGGTGTGATTACGGCAGGCGACGCGGAGTTTGTGGTAAAGGATACGATTAACGTGGTCGGAAACCGGATTGCGCATATCGGTACGGTGACAAAGGGAATGCTCAAGGTCGGCGACAGTGCGGTGTTAAGCGTTGATGCAGCAAACCGTGCAAAGACCTGTAAAAACCACTCGGCGACGCATTTGATGCAGAAGGCGCTGCGCGAGGTGCTTGGTTCGCATGTGCAGCAGAAAGGCTCTTATCAGGACGACGAGCGGACGCGTTTTGACTTTAGCCATTTTGAGGCAATGACAGACGAGGAGCTTGCAAAGGTTGAGAAGATGGTCAATGACAAGATTGCCGAGAATATTTCGGTGGATACGAATGTCATGACGATGGACGAGGCGAAGAAGACGGGCGCAATGGCATTGTTTGACGAGAAGTACGGCGAGACGGTGCGTGTTGTTTCGATGGGCGATTTTTCAAAAGAGTTTTGCGGCGGTACACATGTGAAAAACACGGGTGAGATTGCGGCGTTTAAGATTGTTTCGGAAAGCGGCGTGGCGGCAGGTGTGCGCCGTATCGAGGCGCTGACAGGCGAGAATGTGCTTGATTACTATAAAAGAATAGAGGACGAGCTTGACAAGGCGGCGAAGGCGGCAAAGGCGACGCCTGCAAACCTTGTGGAGAAGATTGAGCATATGATGGCAGAAATCAAGGCGCTGCAAAGCGAAAATGAGTCGTTAAAGAGCAAGGCTGCAAAAGATGCGCTTGGCGATGTTATGGATAAGGTTGCTGACGTAAACGGCGTAAAGCTTCTTGCGGCGCGTGTGGACGGCGTGGACATGAACGGTCTGCGCGATTTGGGAGACCAGTTGAAGGCAAAGCTTGGCGAGGGCGTGATTGTGCTTGCATCCGATGCGGACGGCAAGGTGAATCTCGTGGCAATGGCAACGGACGGCGCAATGCAAAAGGGCGCACATGCCGGAAATCTGATTAAAGGCATTGCAGGGCTTGTCGGCGGGGGCGGCGGCGGACGTCCAAATATGGCGCAGGCAGGCGGCAAAAATCCGGAAGGGATTGATAAGGCGGTTGCCGAGGCGAAGGCAGTGCTTGCAGGGCAGGTAAAATCATAGAAATTTAATAATATTTAATAATATTTTGAAAAACTATTGACGTATGCATAATATGTGGTATAATTCTTAATGTGCGATTAAGTATACCCGAACAGTCTTGCACACAATAATAGGACTGGAGGGAGGTTAGGTGTGATAGTATGTCAAATGTTATCGTAAAAGAAAACGAGACTTTGGATAGCGCTTTGCGTAGATTTAAGAGAAGCTGTGCGAAGGCGGGAATCCAGCAGGAGATCCGTAAAAGAGAGCATTACGAGAAGCCAAGCGTAAAACGTAAGAAGAAGTCTGAAGCGGCTAGAAAGCGCAAATATAATTAATTTGTTTTGTTATGAAAGTAAAATCCTTGGCTGTTTTGTCAAGGATTTTTTACCTTTCTGTGCTATGAGGAGTGGAATAATGATGTGGTTATATAAGTATCATCTGGCGGGATATGATTTATATCATTTGATTGCCTGCTTTTTCTTATTCAGTATTATCGGCTGGATGGTAGAGTCAATTTATATGTCATTTTGCAATAAAAAGCTTACAAACAGAGGATTTATGACAGGACCGTTCTGCCCGATCTACGGTGTGGGAGCGACGCTTGGATATATTATCCTGCATCCGCTTGCCCAGAATTGGATTATGCTATACATAGTAGGTGCAGCGCTTGCAACGATGTTTGAGTTTTTGGTGGCAAGGCTTATGATGAAGCTTTTTGGTGAGGTATGGTGGGACTATAATGAAAAGTTCTGCAATTACAAGGGGGTTGTATGTCTTGAAAGTATACTTGCATGGGGATTCTATGCAGTTATTATCATTACGTTCCTGTTTGATAAGGTGATGAGCTTTGTGGACAGATGGCCGTTTGAATGGGGAATAAAGACAATTGTTCTGATCTGTGTGATGGCTGCGATTGATTTTGGATACCATTTTGCAATATCAGTAAAGATCAATGAAGAAACAAGAGAGGAAATTTCGGAGTTTTATCACAGGCTGATTAGAAGATAAATAAGGTTGAATGTATAAAATGCAGGTGTAAAAGTCTGCATTTTTGTTTGATGCATATAACGGGCTGGGTAAGCATAAATTTCTATAAGAAAACAAAACAGATGTGAGAGCTTTATGGTTCGTTGGAAACGTTTTATTTGCAATTTACTTGCTTTTGTGATGATTGTCCCTTTTTTATATGGGAATACTGTATATGCGGAGGGGGAGGCGCTCAGCCTGAGTTCACCGTCGGCAATTCTTATGGAAGCATCGACGGGAACCGTGCTGTTTGAGAAAAATCCGGATGAGGTCAGAAGTCCTGCGAGCATTACTAAAATTATGACATTGCTGCTTACCTTTGAGGCGCTTGAAAAGGGAAGAATTAAGCTTGAGGATGAAGTAAGCACAAGTGCCTATGCAAAATCAATGGGCGGTTCCCAGGTTTTTTTGGAGGAAGGAGAAATCCAAACGGTTGATACCCTCATCAAATGTATTGCCGTGGCAAGTGGAAACGATGCGTCTGTTGCAATTGCGGAGTACATCGCAGGCAGCGAGACAGAGTTTGTGAATCAGATGAATGAGAAAGCTGCGGCGCTTGGCATGACAAACACCCATTTTCTCGATTGCTGCGGACTGACTTCGGACAGCGCACATCATACTACGGCAAGAGATGTGGCAGTGATGTCAAGAGAGCTGATTACGCGTTATCCGCAGGTTTATAATTACACAACCATTTGGATGGAGGACATTACCCATGTGACAAGGCAGGGCACAAAGAATTTTACGCTGTCAAGTACCAATAAGCTTTTAAAGCAGTACCAGTGGACAACGGGATTGAAAACCGGTTCGACGAATGCGGCAAAATACTGTTTTAGTGCGACGGCAAGTAAAGAAGGGATTGACTTGATTGCAGTGGTAATGGGAGCGCCTGACTTTAAAATCCGGTTTGCCGAGGCAAGAAGTATGCTGGAGTATGGCTTTGCGATGACAAGGATTTATACGGACGAAAACAGGGAGGTTCTGACGCCGTTAAAGGTGACAGGCGGAAAGTCGGATGAGGTCATGATTATTCCAAAAGAAGTATTTCGTTATCTTGATGTGTCGGGGGCGGATTTTTCTAAGATTGAGAAAAGCTATCAGTATCGGGAAACGCTTGAGGCACCGGTTGAAGAAGGTACAGAGGTCGGAAAAATTGTTTATACATTGGACCAGAAGGAAATCGGGAGTGTGGCGGTTATCGCCGCAGAAACGGTAGAGCGGGCATATTATCTTGATTATCTCAAAAGAATATTCTTAAAATATCTGATTTAAGGCGCCTGTAATTGGAGCATTTGATATACTTAGAGAACACAGCGATTAAGGAAGGGATATAATATTGATTATTTTGGTGATATTGGTACTGATTTTTGTGTTTTTCCTTGCAATAGGGCTGATCGACGGAAACCGCTTTGAAATAATTGAGGAGGAACTGGTGTTTCCTAAATTGCAAAAGGAATGCAGGATTGTGCTGATTTCGGATGTACACAACAAGGTCTATGGAGATAAGAATAAGCCGTTTATTAAGGCGGTAAAGAAGATAAATCCTGATTTTATTGTGCTGGCAGGTGATCTTGTGACATCAAAAGCCGGAGAGGATATGATGCCGGGAATTGAATTGATACGTGCTCTTTGCAGGAATTTCAAGGTCTATTACGGGCTTGGAAATCATGAGTCAAAGATAAAGGAGCAGCGCGATAAATTCGGAAATCAGTTTGAACAGCTAAAGAAGGAATTAAAGCTTGAGAATATGATTCTGCTTGAAAACAGGAGTGTGAAAATTCCGGAATATAATATCAGGATAACAGGGCTGGAACTTTCACTGGAATACTTTGCGCATTTTAAATTGAAAAAAATGGAGGAGGGCTATCTTGAAATCACTGTCGGAAAATCGGACGACAGTATGTGTAATATTCTGATAGCCCATAATCCTGATTATTTCTCTGAATATGCGAAATGGGGAGCGGATCTTGTGCTTTCCGGTCATGTTCACGGCGGTATCATGCGCCTTCCTCTGCTGGGCGGTGTGATAGCGCCTTCTTACAGGCTGTTTCCAAAATATGACGGCGGTATTTATCGGGAAAACGGAGCCGTCATGCTGCTTGGACGCGGCATGGGTTCCCACACGCTTCCGTTTCGTTTTTTTAATCCTGCGCAGTTATATGTGGTGACGCTGAAACCGTGTAGGAGCGAATAACAGTTTGCCTTGCACTTTCCTCCGATTCCATGTAAAATAAAAAAGATTTGGATGGAATTGGAGGTTTTTGGCATGAGTTTATCCGTGCGACTTGAGGTCTTTGAAGGTCCGCTTGATCTTTTGTTATATCTGATTGAAAAGAATAAGATTGATATCTATGATATTCCAATCGTGATCATAACAGAGCAGTACCTTGACTATATCAGAAATATGCAGCGGCAGGATATGAACGTGATGAGCGAGTTTCTTGTGATGGCGGCGACGCTTCTTGACATTAAGTGCAGAATGCTTCTGCCTAAGGAGGTCAATGAAGAAGGCGAGGAGGAAGATCCGAGAGCGGAGCTTGTACAAAAACTTTTGGAATACAAGATGTACAAGTATATGGCATTTGAATTGCGGGACAGGCAGGTTGACGCGGCAAAAACATGGTATAAGAAACCAATGCTTCCAAAAGAGGTGCAAAACTATAGGGTTCCAATTGATTATCAAACACTTGTGGGTGACGTTAATCTTACTAAATTAAACGAGATTTTTAAGTCTGTCATGCGCCGGCAGGAGGACAAGATTGATCCCATCAGAAGCCGTTTTGGAAAAATAGAAAAAGATGAAATCAATCTTGAGGAGAAGCAAAGCTATATTGAGGATTTTGTGAAAAACCATAAACGGTTCAGCTTTCGCAGGCTTTTGGAAAAGCAGGGCAGCAAAATGGAAGTCATTGTGACGTTTATGGCTGTGTTGGAAATGATGAAACAGGGTATCATTTCCATTGAGCAGGAAACTGCCTTTGCAGACATTATTATTACGTCAAGTCTTGCGGCATAGCGGAAATGAGGTCAGTTTTGGAAGAAAAAAAGACAGAGATAAAAAATGAACATAAAAAAGAAATGGCAGTAATCGAGGCTGTTCTTTTTGCAATGGGTGATTCCGTGGAGATGGGCAAGCTTGTCCATGTTTTGGAACAAAGCGAGAAGGAAATACGCGAGGTGATTGCCCAAATGAATGAACTGTATGAAAAGAGCGACAGGGGGATTTATATCGCGGAGCTTGAGGATTCCTTCCAGCTTTGTACAAAGCCTGAACTTTATGAATATTTGATTAAAGTTGCAAAGGCACCGAGAAAATATGTGATGTCGGACACGCTGTTGGAAACGCTTTCCATCATTGCGTACAAGCAGCCTGTGACAAGGCTTGAAATAGAAAAAATCAGAGGGGTAAGCTGTGACCATGCGGTGAACAGGCTTTTGGAATTTAATCTGATACAGGAGCTTGGACGTCTTGATGCTCCTGGAAGACCGCTTCTCTTTGGCACGACGGAGGAATTTTTGCGGACCTTTGGCGTGAAATCCATAGGAGATTTACCGACGCTTAATTCCGAACAGCTGGAGGACTTTAAAAAGCAGGCGGAGGAGGAAGCCGAGGCAGGAGTCAGGCTGGAGATTTAATTGGTTTTACGAGAGGAAGAACAGCATTATGGAAAACGATAGGAAAATATGTGTTCTTGGCGTGGCGGGCGGTTCCGCGTCGGGGAAGACGACAATCATCAAAAAACTTCAGGAATATTTCGGTGAGGACATTGCCGTAATCAGCCACGACAATTATTACAAGGCGCATGACGACATGCCCTTTGAGGAGCGGTGCAAACTCAATTATGACCACCCTGCTTCGTTTGAGTCGGAGCGGATGGCGGCAGATGTGCGCAAACTGCTCAAGGGACAGCCGATTGATATGCCGACATATGACTACTGTAACCATAATAGGGCGAACGAAACCATACGTGTTGCGCCGAAAACAGTGATTATCATTGAGGGGATTTTAGTGCTTGAAAACCGCGAGCTTCGGGATTTAATGGATATTAAAATCTATGTTGATACCGACGCTGATGAGCGCCTGATACGGCGTATCAAGCGTGATATGATAGAACGTGCAAGGAGCATTGAATCCATTATTGCGCAGTATAGCGAAACAGTAAAGCTTATGCATGAGGAGTTTGTAGAGCCGTCAAAACGGTATGCGGATATTATTATCCCAAGAGGCGGCGAAAATGCGCCGGGGGTTGATATGCTGGTTACATATTTGAATAAAAAGCTTGGCGCATAACTCATAATTATCTTTTTTCCAAAATATATTTTTATGAAACCTTTATAAAAAGGGAGCAACAATATGGGGAAAAAAATTATGGCGTTGCTTGTCGCGGTAAATCTTTTTTTGGCAATGCCGGAGTGGTGCGGGGGCGCTTACGTATATGCGGATGAGATGATGCTTTATGCCAAGTCGGCAGTGCTCATGGACGCTGATTCGGGGCGCGTTTTATATGAACGCAACGGTTATGAACAGATGGCGATGGCAAGCACGACAAAAATTATGACATTGATTGTGACGCTTGAAAATGCGAGCCTTGACGATACAGTGGCGGTATCGGCATATGCGGCATCAATGCCGGATGTGCAGCTCAACATCAGGGAAGGGGAAAATTACCGTCTTGGGGATTTGGTTTATTCCCTGATGCTGGAATCCCATAATGATTCGGCGGTAGCGATTGCGGAGCACGTAGGCGGCAGCGTGGAAGGATTTGCCGCGCTTATGAACCAGAAGGCGCAAGAGATTGGCTGCGAAAACACATACTACATTACACCAAACGGACTTGACGCCACGGACGGCGACAGGTTTCATTCTACTACGGCAAGGGATTTAGCGCTTGTCATGTCCTATTGCATTAAGCAATCACCTCAAAAAGAAAAATTCCTTGAAATTACCAGAACACCTTCTCATTCATTTTCGGACACTTCGGGGAAAAGAAGCTTTAGCTGCACGAATCATAATGCTTTTTTGGGCATGATGACGGGAGCGCTTTCCGGAAAAACCGGTTTTACAAACAAAGCGGGATACTGTTACGTCGGAGCGTTGGAACGCGACGGGAAGACTTTTGTGGTAGCGCTTTTGGCATGCGGCTGGCCCAATCACAAAACTTATAAGTGGAGTGATACCCGTGCGCTTATGGAATTCGGGATAGCGAATTATCAATACAGAAGATTTGAGGAGGCGGCGGTTCCCGAAAGTGCGTTTGATGATATTCTGGTGACAGGCGCAAAAAGTGAAACAATCGGCGGATTGGAAACAATTGGGGTAGAGGCAGCAGAGCCGCAGGATAAATCCCTTTGCAAAACGGATGGGATTTTGATGAGCGGTGAGGAAAAAATCACCGTAACGCTTCATAAAGTGAAAGGACTTAGCGCGCCTGTTGAAAAAGGACAGAAAGTAGGACATCTCAGTTATAAGGTAGGGGACGAGGAATGGAAACGGGTGGAGCTTGTTGCCGCGCAGGCAAAAGAAGCAATTGATTTTACTTGGTGTCTGAAAAAGGTATTTGAAAAGTGGAGTATTTGACAGGCTGAAAAAATATAAAAATTTTGCAAAATTTCACTAGGCGAGAAGAATAATATATGTTATACTCTAGCTAGTGCAATTTTTGCATAAAAAATTGCAAAAACAAGTTTTTATAAAGTAAAATGAATATAAAATGGAGGTCAAAAAATGAGTACTACTTCAAGTCTGGCAAGTAAAAGAATTGAATCTTTGCTTGATGAAAACAGTTTCGTTGAAATCGGTGCCCTTGTCACTGCAAGAGCGACGGATTTTGATCTGAAACAGGCCGAGACTCCTTCGGACGGTGTTGTGACCGGTTACGGAGTAATTAATGGCAACCTTGTTTACGTGTATAGTCAGGATGCCGCTGTTTTGAATGGCTCAGTAGGCGAAATGCACGCAAAAAAGATTACGAACCTTTATGATTTGGCCATGAAGACGGGCGCGCCTGTCATTGGTCTGATCGATTCGGCAGGTCTGCGTCTTCAGGAAGCAACCGATGCGCTGAACGCTTTTGGTGAGATTTACTTAAAGCAGACACTCGCGTCAGGTGTAATTCCACAGATTACTGCTATATTTGGCAGTTGTGGCGGCGGTCTTGCACTGATACCTACATTGACGGATTTTACATTTATGGAGAAGGAAAAGGCTAAGCTTTTTGTGAACGCTCCGAATGCGCTTGACGGCAACAGCGCCGCAAAGTGCGATACGGCATCGGCTGAATTTCAGGGCAGCCAGAGCGGCATTGTTGATGTTATCGCGGATGAGGCTTCAATTTATGCGAAAATCAGGGATTTGGTATCAATGCTTCCCGCAAATAATGAAGAAGATGCAGTAGAAGACGATTGTACAGATGACCTCAACAGAGTGTGCGCGGATATTGCAAACTGTGCAGGTGATACGGTGCTTGCGCTTTCTCAGATTGCAGATCACAACGCGTTTTTTGAAATCAAGGAAAACTATGCAAAAGATATGGTAACAGGCTTTATCAGGTTAAACGGCATGACAGTCGGCTGCGTGGCAAACCGTACAGAGGTTTATGATGAGAACGGTGAGGTTGCCGAGAAGTTTGATGCAGTGCTTTCACCGAAGGGCTGTTATAAGGCAGAGAACTTTATTAATTTCTGTGATGCGTTTGACATTCCGGTATTGTCACTTACAAACGTGAAGGGTTATGAAGCGACTATCGGCAGCGAGAAAGGAATTGCAACGGCAGTGGCGAAGCTTACATACGCTTTTGCCAATGCAACTGTTCCAAAAGTAAACGTCATTATCGGAAAGGCACTTGGAAGCGCTTATGTGGCGATGAATTCCAAGGCGATTGGCGCGGATATCACGATTGCATGGCCTGATGCCGAGATTGGTTCGATGGATGCAAATCTTGCGGCAAAGATTATGTATGACGGCAAGGGCGCAGATGTCATCAAGGAAAAGGCAGCAGAGTACGCAGCACTTCAGACAAGTGCACAGGGTGCGGCAAAGAGAGGCTATGTAGACCAGATTATTGAAGCCGCCGACACAAGAAAGTATGTAATTGGCGCATTTGAGATGTTATTCACAAAAAGAGAGGACCGTCCTTCAAAGAAGCATGGAACGGTCTAGGAAAGGGTGAACGTTAATATGAAAAATTTCACTAAAAAATTTTTAAAGACATTATTAATGCTTACCTGTGTTTTTGCTCTGACAGCATGTGGACAAGATGAGGTCATATCGGCAAACCAGCAATTAAAGCAGAAAAATGCGGAAGCTCAGGCTCAGAATGTCGTGCATATGGTAGCAGCGCTTACGCTGTCACAGAATAATACGTCGGCAATGTTTGCGGAATACAATAATGTGGAGCTCGCTGATGTATTCAGCTCCCTGTATGCCGAGTATACAAGGGGCGCGACAGGTGCAGGTGAGGCCGGAATTGCCTGTGAGGGCAAGGCGGTGAGAACTGCATTCAGTTCCTTTGAGTCAGGAATTTTGGATATGGGCAGTATCAAGGAATTTGGACAGCCTGTATCGACCATATCAGATGATACGATAACGGTATTGATTCCAATTACCGGCGAGAATGCAAGCGGTTCCGTTGAGTTAATTTTTACCAATGACATATATTTGGTCATGACTTCATGCACGCTTAATATGGATCAGACAAAGGGTCAGCTCATGGCAAAGGCGGCTTTGAATACGCTTCTTGGCATGGGAACGGTGTTTGTTGTATTGATACTCATAAGCCTTATCATTTCCGTATTTTCTTTCATTCCGAAAATGCAGGAGAAGCTTGCAAAGAAAGAAGCTCCCGCACAGGCTCCTGCCCCTGCACCCGCAGTGGCGCCGACTGTTGAAGAAGCAAAGGAAGAGCTTGCAGATGATACGGAGCTTGTGGCAGTTATTGCGGCGGCAATTGCGGCATATGAGGGCACCAGTGCAGAAGGCTTCCAGGTAAGAAGCATCAGACGCTCAAACGCAGGAAAATGGAAAAGGGCATAAAGAATTCAGAATAGGAAAGATTGATAGATTTGTAATAAATACAGAAGGACAGATTGAAAAAAGATTTTTCAATCTTGCAGGTTTTTAAACAAGAATGGAGGATTAAAATGAAAAATTATACAATTACCGTAAACGGCAACGTATATGATGTAGTAGTAGAAGAGGGTGCAGGCGGGGGCGCAGCAGCTCCAGTAGCCACAGCACCGAAGGCGGCTCCAAAAGCGGCGCCTAAGGCTGCGCCGGCACCGAAGGCAGCAGCAGGCGCAGGCAGTGTTAAAGTAGAAGCAGGTGCAGCAGGTAAAGTATTTAAGATTGAGGCAAATGTAGGACAGGCGGTAAAGAGGGGCGATGCCATTGTTATTATTGAGGCAATGAAGATGGAAATTCCCGTAGTGGCGCCGCAGGACGGTACAGTAGCAAGTATTGATGTGGCAGTTGGTGACGCTGTTGAGGCAGGTGCTTTACTTGCAACTTTAAACTAAGAAAGCACTGAGTAATCAGCGCTTCCTTAGATGCTCTGCAGAATGCGCATGAATTTGCAAAGGAAATTACTGTTTTGTAGCGCAAATTCAGCGCGGAAACGCTTCTATCAGCGTTTCCACAAGAATGTTTGAGATCAAAAAATACAATAGGAGGTCAACAAAATGTCATATATAGCAGATACCCTCAACAATCTGATTCACCAGACGGCATTTTTCAATATTACCGGTGGGAACCTGATCATGATTGCTGTGGCTTGTGTATTTCTTTATCTTGCTATTGCAAAGCAGTATGAACCACTGCTTTTAACGCCGATAGCATTCGGTATGCTGCTGGTGAATATTTATCCCGACATTATTGCGCCAATCGGCGGTGACGGGACACCTGGCGGTTTACTGTATTATTTCTACCTGCTTGATGAGTGGGCAATTCTGCCTTCGCTGATTTTCATGGGCGTAGGCGCTATGACAGACTTTGGTCCGCTCATTGCGAATCCCAAGAGCTTTCTGCTTGGCGCGGCAGCACAGTTTGGTATTTTTGCAGCATATTTTGGTGCGATTGCGCTTGGATTTAACGATCAGGCGGCAGCGGCAGTTTCAATTATTGGTGGTGCGGATGGTCCGACTTCGATTTTCCTTGCCGGAAAGCTTGGACAGACAGGACTTCTCGGACCGATTGCGGTGGCGGCATATTCTTATATGTCCCTTGTTCCGATTATCCAGCCTCCCATTATGAAGCTTCTGACAACAGAGAAGGAGCGCAAGATTAAGATGGCGCAGCTTAGACCGGTGTCAAAGCTTGAGAAGATTCTTTTCCCGATTGTCGTTACGATTGTTGTATGTATGATTCTTCCTACTACAGCGCCCCTTGTAGGTATGCTGATGTTAGGTAATCTTTTTAGGGAGTCAGGTGTGGTAAGACAGCTTACAGATACGGCTTCAAACGCATTGATGTATATTGTCGTTATCCTTCTTGGTACGTCAGTAGGCGCGACAACAAGCGCGGAGGCATTTTTGAATGCGGATACGATTAAAATTGTTGTTTTAGGTTTGATTGCATTTATGTTTGGTACGGCGGCAGGTGTGCTGTTTGGTAAACTGATGTGCATTGTCACGAAGGGAAAGGTAAATCCGTTAATTGGTTCTGCAGGCGTTTCCGCTGTTCCGATGGCAGCACGTGTGTCACAGAAGGTCGGTGCGGAGGCAGATCCGACAAACTTCCTGTTAATGCACGCGATGGGACCAAACGTAGCCGGCGTTATCGGTACTGCGGTTGCGGCTGGTACGTTTATGGCAATCTTTGGAGTATTTTAAGTTGTAGATATCATTTCATAATCATTTAAGAAAAAATTTTAGGAGGAAAATTCCTCTGCTCGCTAGGGGAACTCGCATTTTTCTTCGAAAAACAAGGAGGAATAGAAATGTCAGAAACAGTAAAAAAGCCTATTAAGATTACTGAAACCGTTCTGCGTGACTCGCATCAGTCCTTAATAGCGACAAGAATGCCGACCGAGTTTATGCTTCCGATTTTAGAGACAATGGATTCTGTCGGGTATCATTCATTAGAGTGCTGGGGTGGTGCGACGTTTGACGCTTCCCTTCGTTTCCTGAAAGAAGATCCGTGGGAGCGTCTTCGCAAAATCAGGGATAAAGTAAAAAATACAAAGCTGCAAATGCTTTTCAGAGGTCAGAATATCTTAGGATACCGTCATTATGCGGATGATGTGGTAACGGAGTTTGTTGAGAAATCAATTGCAAACGGTATTGATATTATTCGAATTTTTGATTGCTTTAATGACCTTAGAAACTTACAGTGCGCGGTAAATGCGGCAAATGCCGTGAAGAAAAGAGAAGGACGCGGTGAGGCGCAGATTGCACTTTCCTACACATTAGGGGATGCTTATACGCTTGAATACTGGATGAAGATGGCAAAGGACATTGAGGAGATGGGCGCAGATTCTATCTGTATCAAGGATATGGCAGGTCTTTTGGTGCCGTATAAGGCAGAGGAGCTGATTAAAGCGATGAAGTCTGCGACAAAGCTTCCGATTCAGCTTCATACGCATTATACGTCTGGTGTGGCTTCCATGACATACTTAAAGGCAGTAGAGGCAGGGGTTGATGTGATTGACTGTGCAATTTCACCGTTTGCACTTGGTACTTCACAGCCTGCAACGGAAGTTATGGTTGAAACCTTTAAGGGCACACCGTACGATACGGGTTATGATCAGAACGTGCTTGCAAAGATTGCGGATTACTTCAGACCTTACAGGGAGGAGTGCTTAAAGAGCGGATTGCTTAATCCGAAGGTGCTTGGCGTAGATATCAAGACTTTGATGTATCAGGTTCCGGGTGGTATGCTTTCGAACATGGTTAGCCAGTTGAAGGAACAGAACGCAGAGGATAAGTATTATGACGTGCTTCAGGAAATCCCGAGAGTGCGTAAGGACTTGGGAGAGCCGCCTCTTGTTACTCCGTCTTCACAGATTGTCGGTACACAGGCAGTATTTAATGTATTGATGGGCGAGCGTTATAAGATGGCTACAAAGGAAACCCATGCCGTTCTTCGTGGTGAGTATGGTCAAACTGTAAAGCCGTTTAATAAGGAAATTCAGGACAAAGTTCTTTCCGCAGAAGAGAAGGCTTCGATTATCACATGCCGTCCTGCGGACAAACTTCCGAATGAGTTGAAGAAGATTGAGGAAGAGATGAAAGAGTGGAAACAGCAGGATGAGGATGTATTATCTTATGCTTTGTTCCCACAGGTTGCAACAGACTTCTTTAAATATCGTCAGGCACAGCAGGAGAAGATTGATATGACTCAGGCTGATACGAAAAATGGAGCTTATCCTGTATAATTTTGGATGTTGTCGGTATCGGGTTAATGCGGTACATTAACCCGATACTGTTTTAATAAGAAATGGAAATTTCGTTAGAAAGGCATACTGAACTATGGCGAGAAAAGAATTAATAACAAAGGATAAAATACTGGAAACGGCTTTTGAGCTGGCAAGAGTTGAGGGTATTGAGAGCGTGACTGCAAGAAAGCTTGCGGCACAGATTGGGTGCTCTACTCAGCCAATATTTAGAGTATATGCCAATATGAATGAGCTATATACGGAGATTTATGATCGGGCGATTAATGCCTTTGGCGATTACTATGAAAATTTCAGGTCTGATGTGGATACGCCGTTTATACATCTTGGACTTGCTTATATAAATTATGCAAAAGAAGAGAGAAGGCTTTTCCAGCTTCTTTTTCAGTCGGAAAACAGAGGAGAGAGAAGTCTTTATGAGCTTTTGAACGGAAAAGTTGGTGCCGTAAACAAGGAAATTAACCGTGCCGTGGCGGCAGGCTGCCAGAATCCAAGCGGGCTTTTTATGAAAATGTGGATTTTTATCTATGGATGTGCGTGCATGGTGCTCACAGGAGACTATGATTTGACAGAGGAAGAGACGGTAGAACTTTTGAGCGATATCTATAAAAGCTGCTCATAATGAAAAGGATCAGTATGGAAGTAAAATACGATACAATATCAAGAATTAATGATAAATTCAACAGGATGAGTAAAAGTCATAAAAAGATTGCGACATTTATTATAGACCATTATGAACAGGCTGCTTTTATGACTGCTTCAAAACTTGGAAAAACAGTCGGTATTAGTGAGTCCACAGTGGTGCGTTTTGCGTATGCGCTTGATTATGAGGGGTATCCTGAGTTTCAGGAGGCATTGGCGGAATGGGTTAAGGATAAGCTCAATTCTGTGCAGAAGATTGGTGCAAAATATGGAAAAAGCACACAATCAGAAATTCTCACATCTGTGTTGAATGCAGATATAGAAAAAATTGACGACACAATCGATCATGTAGATCCGCAGGCATTTGAGGCTGCTGTCGATATTATATTAAATGCAAAACATGTATATATTATCGGTCTTAGGAGTTGCAAACCACTTGCGGAGTTTTTGCATTTTTATCTTAATATGATACGTCCTGATGTGATTCTGTTAGATTCAACGAGTACTTCGGAGATCTTTGAACAAATGCTTCGTATTGATGAAAAAGATGCTATCATTGGAATCAGTTTCCCTAGATATTCCATGCGTACGCTCAAAGCAATGGAAATGGCAACAGACCGAAACGCAAAGGTCATCACTATTACGGATACGATTCATTCACCGATGTGTCTTTACTCGTCGTGTAATCTTATGGCAAGAAGTGATATGGTGTCGATTGTGGATTCGCTTGTCGCACCGCTTAGCTTGATTAACGCACTTGTTGTGGCGCTTTGTCTGAAACGTCCGAATGAGGTTAAGAAGAATTTGGAAACGTTGGAGTATGTGTGGGATAATTATCAGGTCTATCTGAAGGATGAGATTAATTTTATTGATGAGGAGATGCTCAATACCTCGCTACAGTCGCAAATGGAGCAAAGAAGAAGAAAACAGGTGTAAAGGCTGAGAAAAGAGTATGGTTATAAAATGGCTGAGATAGTAATAATAGGCGGCGGTGCAGCGGGAATGATGGCGGCGATTGCAGCGGCGCAGGCAGGAAAGAATTTGGGACATCATGTTACGCTGTTGGAAAAAAATGAAAAGCTTGGTAAAAAACTTTATATTACGGGAAAAGGGCGCTGCAATGTGACAAATGCCTGTGAAGTAGAGGATTTGTTTCGCAATGTTTTGGAGAATTCCAAGTTTTTATATAGTGCAATATATGGCTTTGACAATCAAGCGGTAATGGATTTTTTTGAAACGAATGGATGCAGTCTGAAAATTGAACGCGGGCAGAGAGTCTTTCCAGTGTCGGATCATAGCTCGGATATTATTAAGCTTTTAGAGAAATTACTGAAAAAAAGCGGTGTTTGCGTACTTCTGAAAACAGAGGTAAGAAAAATAAATATACAAAAGCTTGCGGTTTTGGAAAAGGATGGAACGAAGAAGTCCAAACAGGCGCTAAAGGTGTGTTCTCTTGAGCTGTTTGACAAGACGGCAAATAAAAAACAGATGATGGATGCGGATTGTGTAATTATAGCGACAGGCGGCATTTCATATGTGCTGACAGGCTCTACAGGAGATGGTTACCGGTTTGCAAAAAGCTTGGGACATACGGTTACGCCACTTTCACCGGCGCTGGTTCCGTTTTCCGTCAAAGAAAGCTGGTGCCATGCACTTCAGGGATTGTCCCTGAAAAATGTAAAAGCTTCATTAATATTTCAGGAAAAAGAGATTTATTCTGATTTTGGGGAATTGCTTTTTACGCATTATGGTGTAAGTGGTCCGCTGATACTGAGCGCGGCAAGCGTGTATGCACATGACAGGCAAAAAAACCACGGGAGGAGTGAGGCAAAGCTCTTCATTGATTTGAAGCCTGCGCTTACGCAGGAACAACTTGATAAGCGGATTTTGAGGGAATTTGATGCGAATAAGAACAAGCAGTTTAAAAATGTGTTAGGCGCTTTATTTCCGGCAAAGCTGGTGTCTGTAATGCCTGAGCTTTCATTGATTGCGGCTGATAAAAAAATAAATGAAATTACGAGGCAGGAACGGGAGCATTTTGGCTTTGTTATCAAGCATATTGAGCTTACGGTTACAGGACTTCGTGGATATGACGAGGCAATTATTACGAAGGGCGGTGTAGCGACAAGAGAAGTTAATCCGTCCACAATGGAATCAAAACTTGTAAAAGGGCTTTATTTTGCTGGTGAAGTTTTGGATGTAGATGCTTTGACCGGGGGATTTAATCTGCAGATTGCGTGGTCTACAGGACATCTTGCAGGGGAGAGTGCAGCACATTTTTGTCCGGCACAATATGTATGAAATTTATGGAAATTGAAATAATAGATAAAATGGGGAGCTGAAAATTAAAATTTTCAACCGGCAGGTTTGCACTTGTAGCACAAACTTGCAGACTTTGAAAGGAGTATAGAAATGAGTTATAATATTGCAATCGACGGTCCTGCAGGAGCAGGAAAAAGTACAATCGCAAAATTAATTGCAAAAA
>CAJTSD010000020.1 GCA_910578795.1 uncultured Lachnospiraceae bacterium | reverse complement strand
TCTCAGGAAAATATTCTGCGGAGTTTTACCAGATATGAAGCAGACAGTACACTAGTGGAATTTTAATGTGAAAAGGAGAAAGGATTGTATGAAGACCGCAAAAATTGTGATAGGTGCAAACTTTGGGGATGAGGGCAAGGGGCTTATGACGGATTATTTTGCGCATGAGGCAAAAAAACAGGGCAAATCGTGCCTTGTGGTTTGCCATAACGGTGGCAGCCAAAGAGGACATACGGTTGTTTCTCCTTTTGGGATCCGGCACGTTTTTCACCATTTTGGTTCGGGCAGCTTTGAAAGTGCGGATACCTACTTGTCCTCTGAATTTATCGTCAACCCGATTATTTTTCAGAAAGAATTATCAGAACTGAGAGAAAAAGGCATCATAACAAAGTGTTTTATCGACAGGAATTGTCGTTTTACAACCCCGTTTGATATGATGATCAATCAGATTGCTGAGGAATATCGCGGTGATGCCAAGCATGGAAGTTGTGGCTTGGGGATATTTGAAACGATAGTGCGGTCAGGAACGGATCAGAGTGATACGGTCTATGGGTTTGCCAACAGGTCCGTTCCTGCTATGAGAGAATTGCTTGACAATATTGTAACAAAATATGTTCCCGACCGGTTACAACAGTTTGGCATCAGAAATATTCCTGCAAAATGGGCAGAGATTTTAGGGAATAAGGACATTATTATCGAAAACTATATCCATGATTTTTTGGAAATGCTGGAGCATGTACAAACAGTAGGAGAGGACATTGTGGATGCATATGATACTGTAATTTTCGAAGGGGCGCAGGGTTTGCTGCTGGACCAAAATAATTTAGAGTATATGCCACATCTTACGCCGAGTAATACCGGAATCAAAAATTCGATGGATATGATTGGCAATAGGACAGTTGAGCTGGAAGTCTGCTATGTATCAAGGACCTATATGACAAGGCACGGTGCGGGCAGGTTTGATACAGAGTGCAGCAAATCCGACATCAATGAAAAAATAATCGATTTAACAAATGTGCCAAACCCATACCAAGATTCGATAAGATATGGTATGCTGGTATTGGAAGATTTAAAAAACAGGATTTGTTCCGATTTGGGGAATGTAAACGCAACAAAATCATTAGCTGTTACACATATAAATGAATATGAAGTGAATCAAGAGGAGTTAAGGAAAGTATTTAACGAATTTGGAATTTATGGGTCTGATGGAATGACACATGATGATATATATCAGATATAAAATTATCAAGGAAATGTTTTAAGGGAGGGCTAACGAAGATGGACATAAATGAAGCGCAGTTTCTTTCATCCTATAGCATGGAGGATTATGACAGACCGTCCGTCACAACGGATGTTGTGGCATTTACGGTCAGAAGCGAGGAAGATGAAAGCTGGCGCAAGGACAGCAAGGAGAACAGGCTTTCCGTGCTTCTCATTCAAAGGGGAGAGCACCCCTTTCTGAACCATTGGGCGCTTCCAGGCGGATTTTTGCGGATGGATGAAACGCTCGAGGAATGCGCACTGCGCGAAATTACAGAGGAAGCGGGCGTCACGCCGGTATCTATAATGCCTGTAGGTACTTTTAGCGCATGTGACCGTGATCCGAGAGGCAGAATTATTTCAATTGCATTTACGACCATAATCAGCGAGGAATCGGCACGTATTATGGCAAGTGATGATGCGGTTGATGCAAAGTGGTTTGACGTATTCTATGAGCAAAACGAAAAGGGAATTCATGTTCTAAGGCTTATTGGAGACAGTGTAACACTTGAGGCAGAACTTGCGATAAAGAACAGACAGTTTGGGAGGACAGCATTTGAGATTAATAACAACACAGGGCTTGCGTTTGATCATGCGGCAATTCTTGCTTCAGCGTTGGAATGCCTGCGCGATAAAGCAGAAAGTTTTGAGGCGATTTTTGATTTCCTGCCGGAAAAATTTACATTGACAGCGTTGCAGAAGGTACAGGAAACAATTTTGAATGTGTCGTTACTGCCTGCAAATTTCCGAAGGAAAATTGCCGACTATGTGGTGGAAACGGACGAGTATACAACAGGGGCAGGGCATAGACCGGCAAAGCTGTATCGGCGGAAAGAGGGGAAAAATCGTGCAAACCGTTTGACATAACATACGGATTATATTACAATCTTTAAGAACAATTAGGTAAATATAGTGAGAGGCTGGGAACGAAAGATGGATAACAGTAATTTTTGGGATTGGGATAACGAGGATGAACATAGGGTTTCGCTTGTATACAGGGATACGGCAGATGAAACGAAGAACGCAGCGCCAACCGATATAGAGCGCAGTACAGAGATACAAAATCATGTAAAACCAACGGAAACCATGAGCAATTCAGAGGCACAAAATCATGTAAAACCAACCGACACAGATAACTGTACACAGGTACATACAATAGAAGTGCAAAACAATCCGATACAGGCGGATGCAATGCAAAATACAACTAATAATTTCATTCTTGTTGATAATCCGCAAAATCCAACACAAAACACAAATCCGCAAAATGAAACATCACTTGCGCAGACACAGTACCAGCAAACAGGTTATCAGCAGACCCAACACCGGCAAAATGATTTTCAGCAAATAATACCGGTACAAAATACACAGCAAAACCAAGATACAAACAGGCAGAACGCAAAACAGGAATTTAATCCAAAAGACATCTCCGAAAACAAGGTATCAGCAATGGCGGCATATCTTTTGGGACCGCTAGGAATCATTATCGCACTGCTGATTGCCCGTGATTCCGCATATACTGCATTTCATGTGCGACAGGCGCTTAAGCTCACAGTATGCAGCGTAGCGCTTGAAATCATTGCGGCAATTCTTGCACTGTTTGGCATGATACCGTTTGTGGGGATTATTTTTAAACTTGTACTTGTGATGATAGTTGCCATATGGCTTGGCGTGCTTGTGCTTAGGCTTATTGCAATTGCGCAGGTATGCGACGGAGAGGCGCGGGAACCGGTAATCATCGCAAAGATGAATTGTTTTCATTAATACAACGCGTTTTCTTTTCAGCGATACAATTGCAGACTTCTTTATAATATTCATACTTACTTATGGGGAGATGTTCTCCGGTCGTCAATAGTACGTGGCTGCGGTTATAGGCAGCCACGTATTTTGCGTTAATCAGATAGGATTGATGAATACGCAGAAACATGCGCTGTCCTGAGGAAACAAGCGTTTCCACATCGTTTAGCTTTTTGTAGAAAGCATGATTCTGTTTTTCATCCGTGCAGACAATATGTGTACGGCGTCCTTCGGATACAAAATACTTGATGCTGTCGTAGGGAGTATGGAGATAGAATGGGCGTTTATAGTAGGAAAACGCATTTTCCTTGTCAAGCGTCGCCTCATAGGCAAGAAGGGCATAGCTCCAAAGCTGCTTTGTGCTCTTGCTTGGGATGGTGTAAAGTGGCTCCAAAAAAGCATCATTTGGCGGTTTAATATAGTTTCGGTTGTGAAAGATAACGGAAACGAGCTTCGGATTCATTTGTTTTAAGGAGAGCGCCGCCATGCGGATTAGTCCGTATTCTCCCATAATATCATAGAAAAACAAATTAGGAAGCCTGCGCCGGATACCACGCTGCAATTCCGCCGTATTGTGATAACAGTTGATATTATAGTCGATACCCCGTCGGTCAAAGCATTTGCCAAGTTCCATGCGCATAAAAGAAAGCTCTGCGTCATTTTCAAAACAAAGTGCAATATTAATCATAATTGTAACGATGCTCCTCTATTAAATATAAAATAAAAATTGGAAAACGGACGAAACTGCCCAAAAGAATGTGATGAAAACAAATCACAAATAGCATCATACGCAAAAAGAAAGACTGGGTAAATAGGAAAAAAGTACCAAATATAATATTGCATGACAATAATTTAACAAACATGAACTGCTGAAAAACGAAATATACATAGACTAAGTTATATCATATAAAGAAGGCTCTGAGAAAATGGCACACCTGTCAACAATCCTGATACCTGCACTTATTTTTTATATCATTGCAATGGGTCTGTCCCAAAAGAAGGATATCTACGCGAGCTTTACAAAAGGCGCAAAGGACGGCATGAAAACGGTGGCAGAGATTGTCCCCACGCTAATTGGGCTGATGATTGCAGTCGGCGTGCTTCGTGCATCAGGGTTTCTTGAATTTGTCGGGCGGCTTATGGGATCCGTAATCAGCCGCATTACTCCGGATTTTCCAAATGAATTGATTTCCCTCTTTATTGTAAAACTGTTTTCGGCATCTGCAGCAACAGGGCTTGCACTTGACATTTTTAAGCAATACGGTACCGATTCCTTTGCCGGGCTTGCGACTTCGCTTGCACTTGCAAGTACAGAAACCGTGTTTTATACAATGTCCGTGTATTTTATGGCGGCAAAAGTGACAAAAACCCGCTGGACCTTTGCAGGCGCCATGCTTTCTACCTTTGCCGGGCTTGTAGCAAGTGTCATTATTGCGGGAATAATGTAGAACGGTAAAAATGTGACAAATTTCTGCAAAATAATTGAATATTTATGCACGGTGTTATATAATTTAATAAAATCTCCAATCATCAGAAGGAAAATGGTTGGGGGTTTTTCAAGTAATTGTAATGTGGCAGGTAGAAGGACGATTCATATGGACAGGATTTTAATTGCAGAAAGTAATACGGAACTGGCATCACAGTTAAAGAGGGTTTTTGCGGATGTTAATAATTATCCTATGAGCTGTGATACAATAAAGAAGACGCGCACAATGCTTAATTGCGAACGGTGGGCGCTTTTGCTGATTGACGAAAAAATGACAGACGGAAGCGGTCTTGAGCTGCTTGAAGATTTAAACGATAATATTATCGTGATTATGATTCTTGCTGAAGATACAAAATTAAGTGAAGTCGGGCTACAGGAATATGGAGTGGCAGACTATATCAAAAAGCCGTTTAATCCAATCGTCCTTAAGGCAAAGGTCGGAACACAGCTCCAAAAGAAAAAATTGAGCTGCAAAGTCGGTTCAAGCGCCTGCTTTGATGCACTGGGAGTAGCGTTTCCGGAATTTATGGCAGGAGACAAAACCGTTTATATTGATAAATATGAATTTGATTTTGACCATAAAGAATATAAATATAAAGAAAATAATATCATGCTTGGCGATTTGGAGCAGTCCTTGCTGAAGCTTCTTGTTGAAAACAGAGGCATTGTACTCAGAAAACATACACTTTTGGAACGGCTGCAGGCAGAGAGAGGGGAAGAAATTGACAGCGACCTGCTTGGAGAAACCGTACAGGTATTGGTGGAAAAACTGCATGCGTTCCGATATATCAAGACAATATTTGGAATTGGATATATGTGGACAGCCTATAAGGATATGTAATGGTGGAGCGTAACAATGTGGAAAAGTATTTGTGAAAAATATAACAAAGCAGATTTAGGCTTTGTGACAAAATTTGTGTACGGCGCTTTTTTGACAGTGCTTTTTTTAGCTACTTTATGGGTATATATTGATGCGCCCATACAAGGACATTTCAGATTGCTGGGAAATAATGATGTGTGGTTTGGCGATGGGTGGCATTATGTCAGAGATGGTGCACTCGTAGATACACAGAATGAGCAGTACATGAAAATAAACGCTCTTGATGGGAGAATTGATATCACCAAAACGATGGATCATACACCCTCGGCGGATGAATATTTTAGTTTTCGCGTGAAGGCACAGGAACTCTTCCTATATGTCAATGGGGAATTGTTCTATGAAAAGATATACAAAGACCAGTACTGGGAATACGCAAAGCAGTTGTATTTACTTCATCAGGTGCCAATGAACGGTATACAGAAGGGAGATGTCCTTACCATTGAAATCCGTTCAGAGGGAGCAAAATTTTTTAATATGCAGTTTCCTGCAATTGGGGACCGATATGCGTTAGTTCGTTATATGTTGCTAAAATCACGGAGCAGCCTTTTTGTTTGCATTGCTGCGGCAATTATTATCGTTATGAATCTTGCTATACGGCACTCTCCGATTTTGGCGAAAAAGTTATATGATTTAAAATCGCTTCACTGGCTGACGATTTTTTTGGTTTTATCCGTGATTTATGTCAGCACGGATTCCGGATGTATGGAGATATTTATTGAGAAAACAGGAATGGTAAGCTGGCTGAACGGTATAGCGCAGCTGCTTTTGCCCATACCGCTTATCCTTTTTACCAAGACTGCATTTTTCCCTGGACATAAAAGATATGACGTTTTAACCTTTTTAAATTTTGCGATTGCGGTAGTGGGGATTGTGCGTTACATGATTTTTGCCGACAGCATGACAGATTCTTTCCCGCAGCTGCATACTCTGATTGCTGTGGGAACCGTAGCCTGCATTGTAAGCTTTGTACAGGAAAAGACCGTATTTTCTGCAGAAGTTGTCATTGGATTTGGCGCGATACTGACAGGAACGGCAGCAACGATTATTACTTATTGGAGCGGAATCGCAGAGCCTGCATCCGTATTTTTTGGATATGGAATTTTGGTATTCAGTGCGTGTATGCTGGTGTGGATTGTGAGAAGCCGCTATGAACTGGAGCGGCTTAGAAGCGATGCAGAATATGTGTTCATGGAGCGCGATATGAAGGCGGCGGAGAAGGCAAACGAGCAGAAAAGCCGTTTTCTGTCACAAATGTCACATGAAATCCGTACGCCGCTCAATGCAATCCTTGGCATGAACCAGCTGATTATGCGTGAGGCGGTAAACGAAAATGTAAAGAAATATTCCAATAATATTCAAAACGCGGGAAATACGCTTTTGGGTATTATCAATGATGTATTAGATTTTTCGAAAATTGAAACAGGAAAAATTGATATTATCAATTCAGACTATTTGCTTTCCGTGCTGCTTAATGATATTGTTGTAATGATACAGGGCAGGGCGGAAGGAAAAGGATTAGAGCTTCGGGTTGAAGTGGACAGCAATATCCCGGACGCGCTGTTTGGGGATGAAATCCGGGTAAAACAGGTCATTATTAATTTGCTGACAAACGCCGTTAAATATACGAGGGAAGGGTGGATTAAACTCAGTGTAGGAATGAAGGCGGTGTCGCATTATTTGGATGACGACAACCTTGTGCTCATTGCGAGCGTGTCCGACAGCGGCATGGGTATCAAGGAGGAGGAAAAAGATAAACTTTTCAAAGAGTTTGAACGTCTTGACAGGCAGAAAACAAAGAATATTGAAGGCACAGGGCTAGGCTTAAGTATTACGGCGCAGCTTGTGACGCTTATGGACGGTAAGATCAGTGTAGACAGTGTTTACGGAAAAGGCTCAGTCTTTACGGTGGAAATTCCACAGAGAATTACAAAATATGATCCTATCGGAAACTATAAAAGACGTTTTGAGATGTTGTCCAATGAGAAAAAGAAAGAGCAGGAGAACAACATGGAAAACCTGCAGTTTGCAGGAAAACGTGTGTTTGTGGCGGATGATAATGAGATGAACCTGGATGTGATTGTATCGCTTTTGGAAATGCTTGACATTGAAGTGGCGAAAGCGGCAGGCGGTCAAGAGGCGATAGACCGTCTTGACAAGGAACAATTTGATTTGATTCTCATGGATGACATGATGCCAGAGGTTGGCGGACGGCAGGTGATGAGTCATATTCATGAAAATAAAGACAGTGTGAGCCATGACACGCCGATTGTGGTGCTCACGGCGAATGCGATAGCCGGAGCGCGGGAAGAGTACATTGCACTTGGTTTTGATGACTACATGACAAAGCCAATTGATATTGATGTTTTGCAAAAAATACTAATAAAATATTTAAAATAAAGAGAATTTTAGTGGAATAGACGGTTTTTAAATGGATTTTACTTTTTTGGACGGAAAATCATTGACTTTTTTTGAAAAAAAGCAGATACTGATAAACAGGCAGTGCAGACTAACTAAAACAGATAGTTTACTGATAGGAGGAATAGGTGTGTTAAAGAAAGAAGTTATGGTAAGGGACATTGATAGGAAGTATGATCATCCGTTGGCTGAGATTGTTCAGATTGCAAGCCAGTATAAGAGCGAGATACTGCTCGAATACGATAAGTACAGAATCAATGCAAAAAGTATCATGGGAATTATCGCCTTTAATCCTTCTGCCGGCATGAATGTGACAATTGCCGCTGACGGTAACGATGAGACAGATGCAGTGGATACGCTTGAAAAATTCCTGCAATGTCAATAAATAACGTTTGAATTGAGAAATTTTCAGATAATAAGCCTAATCTTTGTGATTGGGCTTTTTTTATGTGAAAATTTGTGTTATACTGTTAACAAAGCTTATGTTTGATGAAGCAGGCATAAAGCAAAAGAAAATGTGTACAATAAAATGTAACCTTATAGTTCAGAATTGGAGGAATGATATGAGAGTTGCATTTTATTCAACAAAACCGTATGACAAAGTTTATTTTGAGCCATTAAGCCATGAGTATGGCATAGAGCTGCATTTTTTTGAGGTACCCTGCAACGAGGAAACAATTCCGTTGGCGGCAGGACATGACGCGCTTTGCATTTTTGTAAATGATTACCTAAATGAAAACATGATTAACAGCATTGCCAAAATGGGCGTGCGCGCAGTCTTATTAAGAAGCGCAGGCTTTAATAATGTAGACATTAAGGCGGCGGCAAAAAACAATATTCCTGTTTTGAGGGTGCCAAGCTACTCGCCTGAGGCGGTTGCGGAGTTTGCGATGGCGATGCTTTTGACGGTGAACAGGCAGACGCACCGCGCTTATACGAGAACGCGCGACTTTAACATGAACATCAATGGTTTTATGGGGACGGATCTGCATGGAAAGACAGCAGGTGTTATTGGTACAGGAAAAATAGGGCAGGCGATGATTAACATTCTAAAGGGCTTTGGTATGGAAATCCTGGCTTATGATCCGTATCCGAACAGTGCGCTTGACGTGGAGTACTGCGACAAAGAACAAGTGTTTGAAAGGGCGGACGTGATTACGCTGCATTGTCCGCTGACTCCTGAAACGAAGCACATCGTGCAGGCGAAAACAATTGAGCTGATGAAAAGTGATGTGTATCTGATTAATACTTCACGGGGGGATTTAATCAGAACAGATGATCTGATAGAAGGTCTTTTGCAGAAAAAATTTGCCGGCGTGGGAATTGATGTGTATGAGGAAGAGGGCGGTGTCTTTTATGAGGACTGCTCCAATGAGATTATTGCAGATGAAAACCTGGCACGTCTGATGACATTTCCAAATGTGCTTGTGACATCGCATATGGGATTCTTTACAAGGGAAGCGGTACACGCGATTGCGGATGTGACGCTCAAAAATGCCGACGCGGTGAACCGCGGATTGGAGCTTGTCAATGTTGTGAAAGCAGACATGGGCTGATATTAATATGTGTTTGCAACAAAAGGGGAGCTGAAATTGGAAAATAATGTGATAAAGCCTGTGAGAGTGACGGTCAGACCGGCGTACCGCAGTGAATGGGACGATGCAATGGCACTTGCATGGCGTGTTTTTATGCAGTTTGAAGCGCGGGACTATCCGCCTGAGGGAATAGAAAGCTTTCAGGATTTTATAACGGATTCCATGCTTTACCGCATGTTTCTGATGGGAGAATACCAACTTTTTGCAGCATATGATAACGGGCGCATGATTGGCATGATAAGCCTTCGGAACCAAACGCATATTTCCCTGTTATTTGTGGATGCGAAGTATCATAGGCGGGGAATCGGAAGACTGCTCATACAGTATGTGGGTGACTATGTATTCCGGGAGGAAGGTCATTCGTTTGTTACGGTGAATGCAGCGCCGTATGCGGTGGGATTTTATCACCGTGTAGGATTTGTGGACACGGATACCAAACAGTTTAATGATGGAATATGGTACACACCGATGCGTAAAAGCGTTGAAGAGTACTGAACAGATAGGAATAAACAAATGAGGAGGGTTTCCAAATGGCAGTAGAATATATTACAAGCAGGAATATGATTAGCCTGATTTATGAAACAATGCGGGTTTTGAATGTGAGCGTTGCACACCATGGTGTGCGTGTCGGCTATATTATGGCAAAGCTTCTTGAAACAAGAGGGTCCTATGAAAAGTATGAGATTGCTGATTTTATGATTCTTGCGATGCTTCATGATATTGGCGCCTTTAAAACGGATGATGTCAGAAAGCAGCTGACTTATGAGGCAAAAAGAACGCTGCCGCATTCGATATACGGCTATCTTTTCCTGAAATATCTTGCTCCCTTTGAGGATCGCTCCAAGATGATTCTGTATCACCATATGGATTATACAAAGACGAAGGATTTAGACTACCGTTATCGCTTTGAACTGGAGCTTTTGAAGATTGCGGAAATGATGGACATATGGTATAAGGCATTTGGTGAAAAATTTGAGTATTCCATGATAAACAAATATTCGGGGACAAAATTTGATCCGGAGGCGGTTGCAATCCTTGATCAGACCGTTGAGAAGGACGACTTTTTTGAGAAGATAAAAAACAATACCTTCGGGGAAGAAGTTGATGAGTATGAAGATTATGTGCTTTTGTCGGACGAGGAGAAAGAAAAATACCTCAAGATGCTCATGTATTTCACAGGATTGAAGGATGAGTCAATGGTGGCGGAAACGATTTCAGTTGTTTCAGTGAGCCGTGAACTTGTGCGGAAGATGGGAATGAATGAGAATGATAAAAATGAAATATATTATGCAGCGCTTTTGCATGATATCGGAATGCTTGCGATACCGAGCCAGCTTCTGAATGCACCGAGGAATTTGAACGAGGAGGAGAAAAACCTCATCAAGACACACGTGAAAATTATGGAGGAGATGCTGGAAGGCAAAATCTCGCCCAATATTATCAAAATAGCGGCAGCACATCATGAACGGTTTGACGGCAGCGGTTATCCGAGAGGGCTGAAATCAAGTTCCATGTCAAATAAGGAAGCGATTCTGCAGATTTCTGAATATGTGGTAAATGCACTGCGGGAAAAACCATACAGAATGGCACACACCAAGAATGAAGTTGCAGACAATTTAAATAATGGTATTATTACAGGAAGATATGATGCTATTGTTGCGGATACCTTTATGAAAAATTATGATGATATTATTGAGCTGGCGGAAGATAAGGCGGATATGGCGCTTGTGATGTATCAGAAGCTGTTAAGAAACTATAAACAAGTTTACAACAGCCTTGTATAATGGTATAATTTTTGGACAGGACGAAAAAAAGAAACGTCCTGTCTGATTTTTTGGAAAGGAAGCTATGATTATGTTTAAACTGGATAGTCCGCTGATGAATTTTCTGAATAAGTTAGCTGATATTATGATTTTGGGTATTGTGTTTATGATTGCATGCATTCCCATGATTACTGTGGGGGCGTCATTTACGGCGGCATATTACATGGGATTTAAGATGGTGAAGAACGAAGAAACCTATATTGTAAAAGGTTTTTTCAAGGCATTTAAGGAAAACTTTAAGCAGGCGACAGCGCTGTGGATTTTTGTGCTGGTTATTATGCTTGTGATGGCTGCGGACTATCAGATTATTCTTTATTCCGGACTGGCTTTTGCGTCATGGATCCGCATTGCAATGGTATCTGCTACGCTGGTTGCCGCGCTTGGGGTTGTGTTTCTGTTTCCGCTTCAGGCACGCTTTCAGAATACGGTAAAGCACACGATTAAGAATGCGTTTCTGATGGCGCTTTCCCATCTTCCAAGTGCATTTCTTCTTATATTAATATATGCTGTTCCGTATTTGGTTTTATGGCTTGTGCCGCAGCTGTTTCCGGCAGTATTTCTGCTTGGGTTTGGCGGAATATTTTATTTTAAGAGTTTTTTGCTCCTGCGCGTGTTCAGAAGGTATGAAGGGGCAGTGGAGGATGACAGTGCAAAGAATGCAGAGGAGGATACCGAAGGAGGTATTTTTGCCGAAAGTGAGCGGATGGAGAATGAAAAAAAAGACAAGAAAAACAATAATTAGTCAATCTGTATAGGATATGTGGCATCAGTTGTCTAAATTGTCTAAGCCATATGGTAAATTTTGGATTTGTATATATTAGGTGAGCAATTTTTACATAAGGGTATAAAAATCTTTGTTGAATTATGGCACTAGCAATTTTTCGTGTTTTCATATATACTAAGACTATGTAAAAAACTGATATATCTTAAATATCGGTAAATTTAAAAATAATATTAGGAGGCTGTTTAAAATGGCAAGTTTATCATTAAAGAACGTTTGCAAGGTATATCCGAACGGATTTGAGGCAGTTAAGAATTTCAATCTTGAAATCGCAGATAAAGAGTTCATCATCTTCGTTGGACCTTCAGGATGCGGTAAGTCTACAACACTTCGTATGATTGCAGGTTTGGAAGATATTTCTTCAGGTGAGTTAAGAATCGGTGACAGAGTCGTAAACGATGTAGAGCCGAAGGACAGAGATATTGCGATGGTATTCCAGAACTACGCTCTGTATCCTCATATGTCAGTATATGACAACATGGCGTTTGGTTTGAAGTTAAGAAAAGTACCGAAGCCGGAAATCGACAAGATGGTTCGCGACGCAGCAAAGATTCTTGATCTTGAGAAGCTTCTTGACAGAAAGCCGAAGGCTTTGTCAGGCGGTCAGAGACAGCGTGTTGCCATGGGTCGTGCGATTGTACGTAATCCTAAGGTATTCCTTATGGACGAGCCTCTTTCAAACTTGGATGCAAAGCTTCGTGTACAGATGCGTATTGAGATTGCAAAGCTTCATCAGAGACTTGGAACAACCATCATCTACGTTACACATGACCAAACAGAGGCTATGACACTTGGTACCCGTATCGTTGTTATGAAGGATGGTATTGTTCAGCAGGTTGATACACCACAGAACTTATATGACAGACCGCAGAATCTGTTCGTTGCAGGTTTCATGGGTTCTCCGCAGATGAACTTCATTGATGCAAAGGTAGAAGTTAAGGGTGATACAGCTTACTTGAATGTAGCTGACCTTTCTATTCCTCTTCCTCCTGCAAAGTCTAAGAAGTTAGTTGACGGCGGATATAACGGAAAGACTGTTACATTTGGTATCAGACCTGAGGATATCTATGATTCTCAGATGATGGTAGAAGCAAAGGCTGAGAGCACATTCAGCACAACAATCCGTGTATACGAGCTTCTTGGTGCAGAAGTATTCTTATATGCAGATATTGCTGAGTTCCCTATTACAGCGAGAGTTGATCCTAGAACAACAGCAAGACCTGGCGATAAGGTTAAGTTTGCTATGGATGTTGAGAAGATTCATGTATTTGATAAGGAAACAGAGAAAGTTATTACAAACTAATTATCTGTATGCATAATATGTGATAATATACCCCCGATGGTTATTCTGTCGGGGGTTTTGTATACATGCGCACAAACTTGTGGGCTACGGACAAATGGGGGTTAATTATGATTTCAAATCAAATGATTCAGGCAAGCATTGATGAATTGAAAAGTATTACAAAGGTCGATTTTTGCGTGATTGATATGGAGGGTATTGTGGCAGCGGCAACGTTTGACAATAAGGACGTTTCACAGGAGCTGATTCATAATTTTATTGATTCTCCTGCGGACAGCCAGATTGTCGGAGATTATCATATGCTGAAAATACTGGAAGATGGTGAGGTGGCGTATGTGTTGATTTCAAAAGGCACAGGCGCTGATGCGTATATGATTGGAAGGATTGCAGTCAGTCAAATCCAAAATCTGATTATTGCATATAAGGAACACTTTGATAAAAATAATTTTTTCCAAAACCTTTTGTTGGACAACTTTCTCTTAGTGGATATCTATAACCGTGCAAAACGCCTGCATATTGTATCGAATACGCCGCGTGTGGTTTATTTGGTGGAAGCACAGAATGATAATGACAATGTTTCAATGGAGCTTTTGAAGAATATTTTCGGAGAGCAGCCAGGGCACTATCTCACGGCAGTGGAGCAGAAAAATATCATTGTCATAAAGGAAGTGAGTTCCTTAGATGCCTATGAGGAAGTAGAACGGGAAGCACAGGTTATTGTTGATATGATGAACTCAGAGGCGATGCTGATTACAAGGGTTTCCTATGGTACGATTGCAGGTGAGCTTAAGGAAGTGTCCAAGTCTTACAAAGAGGCGAAGATGGCGATGGACGTAGGTAAGATTTTTTATATGGAGAAGCCGATTAATGCGTACAATACGCTTGGCATTGGCAGGCTGATTTACCAGCTTCCGATTAATCTGTGCCGTATTTTTATTGCGGAGATTTTTGGGGATAATGTAATTCAGGATTTGGACGATGAAATACTCACAACGGTGCAGAAATTCTTTGATAATAATTTGAATGTGTCAGAAACTTCGCGACAGCTTTTTGTGCATCGAAACACGCTTGTATATCGAATTGAAAAACTGCATCAGGCAACGGGACTTGATATTCGGAAGTTCGATGATGCATTGACATTTAAAATTGCGCTTATGGTTGTGAATTACATGCGTTATATTGATTCGCTGGAATAAGTTCTAAACCCCTTTCTGTGGACATACATTAATGTATGGCGTGGATACCGCCTTGAAACAGAAGGGGGTTTTAGTATGCAGTTTTTCTATATTGACTATATCAATGGAGAACGGAAGGAACGCAATGTAGGATTTTTGAGAGTGGAGCGCAATGGAATTTGTGTGGGACTGCGCGGCGTGCCTCAGCAGTGCGGACACAGGTGCAGCGTGTACGCAGTCGGGGATGATGGTGAAAAATGGCGCATAGGTGAAGTGGAAATACAAAACGGATACGGTATGGAAAAGCTTGCATGGGGAAACGTCAAAGGCTTTGAAAAGTGTGTTCGGGTGGAAATTCCGTTTTACGCAAACCGGAAGGGTGTGTGTATGCTTCGGGAAAGCAGCGCAGCACCGAGTGCCGCGTCCTTTGAGCAGCCAGTGCAACAGCATTCGGAGAGAGAGCCGCAAAGGACGCAGGAGTCCGAAAGACCGAAAGATACGATATATGAGCCTGACAGCGTCAGCTATGATTTACCGGAAAAACTTCCGCAGGATAAGTGGGAACAGCTTGCCGATACCTATCCGCGGGTGCATATTTTCCCGGAAGCACAGTCATTGCTGATAAAACCCAAGGACTTGGTAATTCTGACGCAGCGGTACCATAGCCTGATTTCCAATTCCTTTGTCCTGCATTCCTATTATAATTACAGACAGCTTTTGCTGTTTCGCTTTAAGGAAAGGCAATTGTCAAACAGTAAGCTTCAGGCGGCAAATGAGGGCAGTTCTACGGTGGAATATTATCTTGGCGTACCGGGTATTTATTATGAGCGGGAAAAAAGAATTGCGCAGATGTTTGGGTTTGAGGGGTTTGATATTGGAGAGGCGCGGATGCGTGAGGAGGAAAAACGTGAAATCTATGAAGGATGTTTCGGATATTATATGAAGCAGGTGGAGATTTAGGTTAAACGCCTCTCAAATGCGTGTCAGGGACATAAGCCTGACACAGTTTTTCAAAATGTGCAAGCGTAGTTTCATCATACGCATGAAAGCCTTTGCAGAACACACCGTCGCTTTCCACATAGGATTGCAGATAGTACGCATTTGCCCCTGTAATCCATTGACAGATGGCATGGAGGTCCGCTTCCTCGTGCAGTTCCTTTACAAGGGTTGTGCGAAACTCATAGGAAAATCCGTTTCTGTCAGTACAGGGCTGTGATATGAGAAGCTCCACCGACTGCCGGATATCTGAGAGATGATATTTGGAAGGTGTGGGTGAAGACGAAAAACTGACACTCATGTCATATTTTCCGGGACAGTTTTTAATATCCATAGCACAGTAGTCAATGAAGCGGTTTTCGATAAGCTGTTTCAGCATTTGAGGGTTCGAGCCGTTAGTGTCAAGCTTAATCCGATAACCAAGCTGTTTAATGGCAGCAATAAAATCAGGTAAATCGCTGTGAAGCGTCGGTTCTCCCCCCGTAATACATACACCGGTTAGAATGCCCTTGCGCTTTTTCAAAAATTGAAAAATTTCTTTTTGGGAATATTCGGCAATGGAATCCGAAGCAAGCACAATATCCTTGTTGTGACAAAACGGACAGCGGAAATTGCAGCCGCCTAAAAAGATGGTACAAGCCACCCGGTTCGGATAGTCAAGCAGGGTGGTTTTATTTAATCCTAAAATTTTCACGTATGTTTCCCTCTTTCATATAATAGAGTACGTAGCCTTGTTATGTTGACTTCAAGCGGCTGGTTATACTATTTGGGCAAATTTGTGCTCTTATTTTCTCTTATTATATACAAATTAACCGATTGACACAACCTTTAAAAAGTCTTATAATTAAATAAATTAACCGCTTTGTTCAAATAAAAGCGACAATTGCAGCATATGGAGGTGCTGCTTGGACCAATAAGACGGTGTGCGAGGCGCGCCGGCGTTTGGCTTAGACTCATGGGGGAGTATAAGTAGAAAGAGGAGGTACCATTATGCGTATAGTAGAGAAGCTGCTATACGGTGTTGGTGGTCTGCTTGCGCTTATACTCCTTTTTATTGCGCTTTGCAGCCACAATCCCGATATAGCTGTAAAAATTGGGCAACGTTTGGGAAAATCGGACGAAGATGCCAATGAGATGCTCGAGGCAGGAATGTCCGGGGCAGAGTATAACGGAGAATTGCGTGCGGATTCTTATGTGATAAAGACGACTGTCATGCAGGGAGAGCAGCCCGCGGCGGAGAGTCCGAATACCGATGACGCGGAGCCGGCGGAAAACCTGAATATTCCGAATAAGGTGGCTGCGCTTGTGGGATATATTCCCATAAAATCAACAGGGACGGAAATCACGCAGGAAAAGGCGGACGAAATCCTTGAAACATTAAGCAAGGGAAAGACGGGAAGCGGGCTTTCGTTTGACGAGGAGTTTTATCCGTATTATGCAATGCTCAACGAAACGCAGAAAGCGCTTTACCGACAGATTTATGCAAACGCGGATGACATGACAAAGAACTTTTCGCCCGTAACGGACATTACGTCAAATGATTTAAAGAATGCGTTTACTGCGGTAGTAAGCGATCATCCGGAGCTGTTTTGGGTGGATACTGCGTACAAGTATAAGTATGCGCCGTTAGGACAGGTGGCGGATATTACGCTTGTATTCAACATGACAGCAAACGATATTGACGGCTCGAAATCAAAGTTTGAGGATGGGGCAAAGAAAATTTTAGACAGGACATATGGTCAGTATACGGACTATGACAAAGAGCGGGAGGCGCATGATGCACTAATCAGCAGCGTGCGGTATGACGCGAATGCGCCGATGAACCAGAGTGCATATAGTGCGCTTGTATATGGAAGAACTGTCTGTGCAGGCTATGCGAGGGCGCTGCAGTATGTCCTTCAGCAGCTGGACATTCCCTGTTATTATGTGATGGGATACGCGGGGGAGAACCATGCTTGGAATATCGTAAAGCTTGAGGATAGTCAATATTATAATGTTGACAGTACATGGGATGATACCAATCCGAATACGTATGATTATTTCAACTGTTCCGATGCAGATTACGCGGGAAACCACGTACGCAGGGATTTGTCGATTTATCTTCCGGCATGCAGAGGAAGCAGATATAGCGGACTTGAGGTGAATCCGTCCGTGCCTTCTGATACCACGACAGTGAAGCCGCCGACAAAACCGACGACTACAGGACCGGCAACGGTAACAACCGTTACGGGTACTACAACCACTACCACGACGACAGGTAATGGTTCAACAACGCAAGCGCCGGTTGTTGACAACACGGCAAATATTACAGTGCAGACCGTGCGCGGCAGTGAGGAAGGCTATATCGGAGATATTTACGATTACTATATTGCCTGCTTTGAAGAGATGATGGCAACGGACGACTACAATGTAAGCTTTGACTTGATTATTACGGACAAGGACCTTTGGGATGACATTTATGATGCATATGATGACGGTGATGTTCAGGACGGATACATTGAACGGTATTTGGTTGAGAAACACAGAAGCAGCTGCATTATGAGTGTGACGGCGCAGGAGCGTGAGGATGGAAGCTGGCTGTTAAGCCATAATGCAGAAATCTATTAATACGAATATTGTTTTATCATAATGACGATAATAAGTGCAGTGGTTTTTTGGAAATCAGAAAATGGCTGCACTTTTTTGCTTTCATGCGGCACTGGAAAATACACCGGAAACCGGCACGTACATAGATTAAAAATGAGGGGGGAACGGAGCATGGAGTTTTGGAAACAGAGGGGATACCAAAGAGTGGTTCTGTACATTATGACATGCGTGTCAGTTTTGTTTCTGTTAAAATATATCCTGCCTTATTTTCTTCCATTAGCGGTAGCGCTTTTAATTGTGGTACCCCTGCAGCGTTTCTGCATTCGTGCGGAAGAAAAGAGACGTGCAAAGGGGAAACGCTGTGGTTTATATAAAAGTAATGGCAAGGGTGTAATGGCAGGCGGAATTTTATTCGGTATTATTCTTGCGGTTGCGCTGGTGATTGTAGGAATTGGGACCTTCCTGATTAGCAGGGCAAGGGACGTGGTACGGGATGTCGGATTTATCACGGATAATATTTCCCGAATTGTTTCTGAAACAAGTGTCAGAATTGAATCGTTTTGGGGATTTGAAAACGGATTTATCAGTAATTGGCTTGAAGAATGGATTTCTGATTTTACAGGAAGTCTTGTTCACACAGGCGACGGCTTTTTAAGCGGGAGTCTGCGGTATTTGTCCGTGGCGGGGCATATCGGTACGTTTATCCTTGTGAGTTTTATTTGTGTCGTTTTGTTTGCGCGTGAAGTGGAGCGGTGGCAGCAGGGTCTTTTAAATCTTGCTGCATTGGAGCCTGCAATTGACCGTATTCTTTCCATATTAATCCGAATTGGGAAAAAACTTGGGGGTATGATTAAAACCTACGCAAAAACACAGTCCATTATTCTTGTCTGTATCAGCGTGACGGCAACGGTTGGGCTTTATATCGGGGGTGTTTCGGATGCGTATTCGTACGGAATTTTGGCAGGAGTGATGGATTTTCTGCCATTCATCGGAACAGGAATTGTCCTGATTCCAATTGGCGTTGTCCATCTGTTGCGGGGGAAGATTTTTGGCGGAATTGCAGTGATTATAACATATGTTATATGTGTACTGATTCGGGAGCTTTTAGAACCGAGGCTTTTGGGAAACGGACTGCGCTTTTCACCTGTTGCGGTATTGATTGCGGTGTATGCAGGCGTGCTGTTTTACGGAATCGGCGGAGTGGTCCTTGGTCCGGTAACTTTGTTGATTTTAGTGGAATTGGGAAAAGAAATGTTTTGTTAAGATGTTAACATATTGACAGAATCAGACAGAATAGGATATATTATAAAAAGCAAAAGCAGCTATTTATAATCGGATGCACGGCGCAAAGTACGCGCCTTTTATCGGAAGCAAGAACAGCTTCCGATAAGTTGTAGTATTGTAGGAAAATATGAGGCTTTTAGCGATGCCGTTTGGCGATGGAGGTTATGGGAAAATGAAAGCGTACAAGGACATGAATCGGGATGAGCTGCTTGCGCTGCAGTCAGAGCTTCAGAAGCAGTATGACAAATTAAAGGAAATGGGCATTAAGCTTGATATGTCAAGAGGAAAGCCGGGGATGGATCAGCTTGACCTTTCCGCGCCGATGCTTGATGTATTAAACAGTAAATCGGCATTTAAGGGCGTTAATAATATTGATTTCAGAAATTACGGTCTGATGGACGGAACGAATGAGGCGAAAGCGTTTTTTGCGGAGTTGATGGAATGTCCTGTGGATCATGTGATGGTGTATGGAAATTCAAGCCTGAGCGTGATGTACGATTTGGTTTCGAAGGCAATGGTGCATGGCATTTGCGGAAGTACGCCGTGGTGCAAGCTTGACAAGGTAAAATTCTTATGTCCTGTTCCGGGATATGACAGGCATTTTGCGATTACGGAGAGCTTTGGGATTGAGATGATCAATATTCCGATTGACGAAAACGGTCCGGATATGGACTTGGTTGAACAATACGTCAACAGCGACCCTGCCGTAAAAGGAATTTGGAATATTCCAAAGTACTCCAATCCGACAGGCGTGGTGTACTCGGATGAGGTTGTCAGACGTTTTGCGAATTTAACACCTGCGGCGGATGATTTCCGGATATACTGGGACAACGCGTATGCAGTGCATCACGTTTACTTGGAAGATAAAGCGCGGATTTTAAATATTGTGGAGGAGTGCGAAAAGGCGGGAAACCCCGATCTGTATTATGAGCTGTGCTCGACCTCGAAAATTACATTTCCGGGTGCAGGTGTGGCGGCTTTGATTACATCGCCTGCAAACATAGCAGATGTGAAGAAGACAGTGACCATTCAGACAATTGGCTATGACAAGGTCAATCAGATGCGCCATGTGCTGTTTTTCAAGAATGCGGCGGGCGTTCACGCACATATGGAGAAGCATGCGGCGATTTTAAGACCGAAGTTTGACGCGGTGCTTGATTGCCTTGAGAAGGAGCTTGGCGGACTGGAAATCGGCAGCTGGATAAAGCCGCGCGGCGGATATTTTATTGCGTTTGAAACATTAGGCGGCTGCGCGAAACGGGTAATTGCGCTTTGCAAAGATGCAGGCGTGGTGATGACGCCGGCAGGTTCAACGTACCCGTACAAGAAGGATGAGGCGGACACAAGCATCCGTATTGCGCCGACGTGTCCAACACCGGAAGAGCTGTCAAAAGCATGTGCAGTGTTTGTGCTCTGCGTAAAGCTTGCGTCGGTGGAGAAATATCTTGGAGAAAAGGCGTAGGAATAAATAAAATTTTTACAAAAATAACGCATGGATTTTATACAAAATGCGGGCGAAAAATTTAATAGAAAATACAGACAATTTATCAAAAAAGTTGTAAAATAGGAAAGGATACTTTGTAGAGTATTTATTATAATAAATTTCTGTTCAAGCAGGACTTAGCATTTACTGCTAAGTCCGTGAAAAAACGTATCGCAGACAAGTAAAAATCCATCACCGAAGGTGATTTTGCATGGATTTTTACTTGTTACTGGAACGGAGTGAACAGTAACTGCACTTTGGAGGTAAAAAGATGAAAAAGAGTATCAGTATACGCTTAAAAATTTTGATACCCGTCTGTATTTTGGGGATACTTGCAATTATGATTGCTACGTTTGGCTATACGAGCATGGGAGCAATGCAGGACGGAACAACGCAGCTCAAACGGGTCGGGATTGCTGCGCTTGGCGCACTTGACCAGGTGTCAATTCAGGCAAACAAGATGGAAAAAATGGCGCTTGTCTATACGCAGCTTGAAGGGGAAGGAAAAGACGCTGTTTGGGGGATGGTTGAGGACTCCAATACAAAAATAAAACAACAGATTGAAACAGCAAGATCATTTTTACCGGACGAAGGTGCGCAGGAAGGCTTGGACGCGATTGAGGCTGCCACAAATGATTTATATGCTTTGGCGTTACAAATAAAGGAAGAAGTGGACAGCGGGGATGCGCAGGGGGCAGCGCAGATTGTCATGTCGGATATGAATACGATTTCAACAAATGCGGAGGCGGTCATCAACGAAGTTGCCAACATAAACTATTCCGACATTCAGGAGGTTAGCGACTATCAGCATAAAGTGTATATTTTTGCAACGGTAATCTCGGGCGTAATGATTGCGATGCTGATCGTGATGTTTATTATAACACTTGTTATTATTCAGAAGTTTGTGGTGGCACGTCTGCGCAGGCATACGGTAAAGATTGATGAAATTATCAACAGTATAGAGCAGGGAGAAGGCGATTTGTCACTGCGGCTTACGATATCAAACGGCGATGAGCTTGGCAGGCTTGCTGTCAACATGAACCGTTTAATGGAGATTTTGGAGCATGTAATGCAGAAGCTCAATGAAGACTCCGTATCACTTGACAGTATTGTGACGAACGTAGTGGAGAAGGCGGCAAATGCCAATACAAATGCGTGCGATGTGTCGGCGGTGACCGAAGAGCTCTCCGCTACAATGGAGGAAATTGCAGCGACCGTTGCGGGTGTAGACCAGAATGCGTCCAGCGTTATGAATGAGCTGAACGAAATGCAGAATGCCACGGATAATATTGTGGTGTATGCGAATGAGATGAAGGAGCGTGCGACTGCACTGGAGGAGTCGGCAGCACAAAATAAGAAAAATACAATTAAGATGGTGGCTCCGATTATCGAAAAGATTAAAGTGGCAATTGAAAACAGTAAGGAAATTGAGAAAATCAGTTCTTTGACAGGTGAAATCCTTTCCATTTCAAGTCAGACGAATCTGCTTGCGCTGAACGCGTCGATTGAGGCGGCAAGAGCAGGCGAGGCAGGCAAGGGATTTGCGGTGGTTGCCGATGAAATCAGGCAGCTTGCGGATTCGAGCCGTGCGACAGCAAATAATATTCAGGAAATTAACAGTACGGTTTTAGCGCTTGTGCAGGATTTGATTGACAACTCAAAAGAGATTACCGGTTACCTTGAGGGAACGGTATTGAATGATTACAACAACTTTGTTGCAAGCGGAAAGCAGTATCGGGATGATGCGGAGCACGTTGATACGGAAATGACGATGTATGCGGCGCATTCGGCAGAGATTACGAGTACGGTTGGCAGGATTGTGGAGTCGATTAACGGTATTACGAGAGCCGTTGACGAGAGTGCAAACGGTGTGACGAACGTGGCGGAAAGCATTCAGACGCTTGTCGGCGAGCTGAATGTCGTTAATTCCGAGATGGTTCAGAACGGCGAAATTGCAAGCAGCCTGAGAGAAGAAGTACAACGGTTTAAGATTGACTGAGAGGTCAATTTAAACATAGATATTTTAAATTACATAATGATTTCGGGGCGGAAAGCCCCGGAAACTGCTAGGGGTGCGCATATGCTGAGACTTTACCCTCATTACCTGACCCGGATAATACCGGCGTAGGGAAGCAACCGTGAAGAGAATTTCTAAGTTTGCAAAAGACGCAAACAAGGTGAAACAAGTTTCACCTATGAAATTCTAGTGTTTGCAAAGCAAACCGCTCTTCACGGGGGAAGAATGACGGAGTCATTCTTCCTAAATAACACAATGCTGCGAAGCTGTGCGTTGTGGTGCACCCTCCTAGTGAAACAAAACTAAGGAGGTTTTTTTATGTCACAAAAACAGGAACTTACAGGGAACAGCAGGAGATTATTTACAGTGAAGCAGCTGGCGTTCTGCGCGATGGCGATTGCGCTTGGAACGGTATTATCGCTTATTAAGCTGGTTGATTTTCCGTGGGGCGGTTCGGTTACGCTGCTTTCGATGCTTGTCATCGTGCTGCCGGGGTATTTTTACGGACTTGGTGCGGGACTGATTACGGGCTTGGCGTATGGGGCTTTGCAGTTGATTATTGACCCGTATGTGATTTTCCCGTTGCAGCTTGTCGTGGACTATTTCCTTGCATTTGGCGCGTTGGGGCTTTCGGGTCTGTTTGCGAACGCGAAAAACGGGCTTGTGAAAGGATACATAACAGGTGTTATGGGGAGATATGTTTTTGTTGTAATCTCGGGATGGATTTTCTTTGGTGAGTATGCCTGGGAAGGCTGGGCGGTCTTGCCGTATTCGCTTGTCTATAACGGCATCTATGTTTTTGCGGAAGCGATATTGACAATCATCATTATTATGCTGCCGCCCGTGAAAAACGCGATTAACAGGATAAAGGCAATGACACAATAATTTCTTTGAGAGCGTCCTCAATTTGGGGCGCTCTCCGTTCGTATACGGCAAGGATTAGCGCAAGCTCGTCCGTCGGGAGCGGACCTTTCTTTTTTCCGCGGCGGTCTTTGCAGTAGAGCGCGATAAAGAGTCCCAGCATCTGTGCCTGCGCCATGCCGCATAATATGTGTTTTACAAAACAGTAGTCCTCATAGATGTCGAGGAAATTTTTCTGCAGGTAGTATATATAATAAGAAGTCATTAGTGCATCGAAGTCAGGTACGTATTCGTACGTGAGATTGTATAAGGCGTTTAACTTTTTGTCCGCCTGCGCAGGATTTGCTTTGGTCAGCGTGTAAAATTCACGGATATATTTTTGGCACAGCTTGTATAAAACAGGCGAAGAATGCTTTAGAGACGGGTGGTAAAAGCCTTTGAAAAAGAGAGTGTACATTGTGGAGGCATTTACGGTAAAGGGTTTGCCTTCTGCGGAAAAATAGTCAAACGGGCTTGGCAGCGGGAACTGCTCGGAGCCTAGGTTGATACCGGTATTGACTGCGCCATAAGAAAGGCATTTTTCCTGCGCGTCCTTTGCGTAGGTTAAAAGGTTTGCAGTTAGTCCGCACCCGTCCGTGAGCATTGTAATTAGCTCGTCGCGCGATTTTAGGAGGTAATTTAGGAAATCCAAATCATCATTTGTCGTGTTTTCTTCGTAACCCGCTGTGCCTGTTTTCTCCTCAAAGGTAAACGGGATTCCAGCCCTTGCCTGATCGAGAAAAAGCCTTGCTGCTTCGTGGCAGGCGAGGTAGAGCGTTTCTTCACAGAATGTGCCGAAGTTTGAGAGCTGGCGCGGAAATTCGACGCAAACGCGCGGCATGTAATCCGTGCCGTGGTTTTTCTGCAGCGTGCAAAGGCGGTCTAAGCCCCAAAACGGGCAGCGGTACTGGTGTTTGCTGCATCGGAATGAGGTCAGCTCTTCTTTTTTGACAAGAAAGCAGCGCAAAAGAAAGCCAAAAAAGCCTTTTTCGGTAATGTATTTTTCATAAGCCGCGTCGTCAATCGGAATTTTCCAGCCGCGGCAGCAGTTGGAGGGACATGCGGCGCCGGTGCAGTGGAATTGTTTTAGTATGGAAATTTGTTTGATTTTCATGGGGTAATCCTTATTTTTGTAATGTTTTTTCGTGATTTCTGAAAAGAGCTGCTTGCAAAGCAGGCAGCCCTAGTGTATAATCTACTTAGAAAGATGCACCGGATGTGATATCCGATTGCCCTCAGTTTTAATTTAAGTTAAAGAAACAAGCATCGACCTTGGGCGGGGGATGCTTATTTCTTTTTACGACGTGTTTCTATGTAAGACAAAGCTGTAAAAATGACCAGCACCAATGTTAAAACTTCCATTGTGTCCATAGTATCACCCTCCTTCGTAAGACTAGAGGGCATCGTAATCGGAACATCACATCCACTTTCCGTTCAATATACCACTTTACTATATCATATGGTTTATCATTTCTCAACCCGAACATTCAGAAGATTCTGAAAATACCCGATCATAAATCTCTTTGTCAAAAGAAAAGCTTTACACGCATAGAATAACACGATAGAATAGAGGTAATACATACAAAGGAAATCAAAATCTATGCGCTATATCAAAATTGAAGATGCCAAACCCGGCATGTGTCTTGCATATAATATGTACGACACGGACGGACACACGCTGATTTGCAACGGCAGCGTGCTTTCTGAGTTTTATATTAAGCGGCTGAGTGATTATGGCTTTGATGGCGTGTACATTACGGACGAGCTGTCTGAGGACATTGAAATTGAGCCGGTCATTACTCCTGAGCTTCGTGCCGAGGGGCTGGTAAGAGTGCGTGAAAGCAACATCGACGGCTGCAAGGGCGTGGCAAAGAAAATCGTGGAGCAGGTGCTGGACAGAGGCGTGCTTTCACTCGACCTTACGGATTTAAGAAGCTTTGACGGTTATACCTATGCACATTCGGTGAATGTCGCAGTCATTGCCTGCATCATCGGGTTCGGGCTGAAATTAAAAAGCGAGGAACTGGAGCAGATTGTTACGGCAGGGCTTCTCCATGATCTTGGAAAGCTTGTCATACCGCGTGAAATTTTGAATAAACCGGCGCGTCTGACAAATGAAGAGTATGATTTGATGAAAACACACTCGACACTTTCCTATGAACTGATTAAAGAGCGGTGGGATATTTCCGCCGGAGTGAAGGCGGCGGTGCTCTATCACCACGAAAATGTTGACGGAAGCGGATACCCTGACGGAAAAGAAGGCGATCAGATATCGCTTTTTACGAAAATACTGCATGTTGCGGACGTATATGATGCGCTTGTGTCAAAACGACCATATAAAAACCCGTATTCCCCTTATGAGGCATGTGAATATTTGATGGGTGCGGGAGGCATTATGTTTGATTCGAAGGTTGTTGAGTCGCTGATGCTTTGTGTACCATTCTACCCGAAAGGCACGCAGGTAAAGCTTTCTGACGGCAGGGACGGGATTATCGTTGAAAATTCCGGAACAAGGAATTTACGTCCGTTATTACGGCTGCTTGACGGGACGATGCTTGACCTGCAGGCGCACGAAAACTTTATAATTACGATTTTGCATGAAACGAACGAACAGGTAATGGATCCGATTGCAGGCGAGGCGGACCGCAAGAAAATGCTGACCCCCTCAAGGCGTTATCGAATCATGATTATTGATAATATGCTGGTTCATTTGCAGTCCATGAGAGGCTTTTTGCGGAACTTGTATGATTTGGAGCTGCTTACCTCCGCGGATCAGGCGCTTCTGTGTCTGAAACGGCAGACAGAGCCCGATTTGATTATTTTGTCAATGGACATTCCGCGGGTAAACGGGTTTGAACTGATGGAAAAGATACGCGACATTGTAGGCAATATGGTACCGGTGCTTTCTGTCATTAATACAAATGACAAGAGCGTCGTGGCGCGCTGCAGGAAAGCGGGGGCGGCAGGGTATATTGTAAGACCGTATAAGCCTACGTTTGTGAAGGCGGAGATTAAGCGCATTCTAATGAAGCAACAGGTGACGCATTAAATAACATGTGTATTCATAGTGAAACAGGGGCGTGCAAAAGGTTGACAAAACCGCTTTGCGGCATTAAAATAAAGCAGAATTTGGTATAGAAAAAGGAGATTGTGAAAAAATGGCAGACGATAAAAAATTGGTAGAGGCGATTACTTCGATGGAGGAGGACTTCGCCCAGTGGTATACGGACGTGGTAAAAAAAGCGGAACTTTGTGACTATTCCAGCGTGAAAGGCTGCATGATTATCAAGCCCGCAGGCTATGCGTTGTGGGAGCAGATACAGCAGCAGCTTGACGCGAAGTTTAAGGAAACAGGCGTTGAAAATGTGTACATGCCGATGTTTATACCAGAGAGCCTTTTGGAAAAGGAAAAAGACCATGTGGAAGGCTTTGCGCCGGAGGTTGCGTGGGTGACACACGGCGGTTTGGAGCCATTGCAGGAGCGTCTGTGTGTGCGTCCTACGTCGGAAACGCTGTTTTGTGATTTCTATAAAAATGAAGTGCAGTCCTACAGGGATTTGCCGAAAGTATATAATCAGTGGTGCTCGGTTGTGCGTTGGGAGAAGACCACACGTCCGTTTTTGAGAAGCCGTGAATTTTTGTGGCAGGAAGGGCATACGGTGCATGCAACTGCCGAGGATGCGCAGGCACGTACGATTCAGATGCTCAACGTATACGCTGATTTTGCAAGGGATGTTCTTGCAATTCCCGTTGTAAAAGGACAGAAAACAGAGAAGGAGAAATTTGCAGGTGCGGAGTCGACTTATACGATTGAGGCGCTCATGCACGACGGCAAGGCGCTCCAGTCCGGCACAAGCCATAATTTCGGCGATGGCTTTGCGAAGGCGTTTGGCATTCAGTATACGGATAAGGACAATACGCTGAAGTACTGCTATCAGACTTCCTGGGGTGTATCGACACGTATTATCGGCGCGGTGATTATGGTGCATGGCGATGATTCGGGACTGAAGCTTCCGCCGAAGGTTGCGCCGACACAGATTATGGTCATTCCGATTCAGCAGAAAAAGGAAGGTGTGCTGGATAAGGCGTATGAGCTGCGTGACCGCCTGTTAAAGAGCGGGTTCCGTGTAAAGGTGGACGATACGGATAAGAGCCCAGGTTGGAAGTTTAGTGAGTGCGAAATGCGCGGTATTCCGTTCCGGGTGGAAATTGGTCCGAAGGATATTCAGAATAACAAGTGTGTTTTTGTACGGCGCGATACGAGAGAGAAGATAGAGGTTGCGCTGGATGATGTTGAGGCAAAGGCGGCGCAGCTGCTTGAGACAATTCAGAATGATATGTATGAGGCAGCAAAGGCACATTTGGAGTCGCATATATACAGTGCGGTAACATGGGATGAATTTTGTGATACGATTAACAATAAGCCCGGTTTTGTGAAGGCAATGTGGTGCGGCGAGCAGGCATGTGAGGATAAGATTAAGGAAGAGCTTGCGGCGACCAGCAGGTGTATGCCGTTTGAGCAGGAGCAGTTGAGCGCAAATTGCGTGTGCTGCGGGAAACCGGCGAACAAGATGGTTTATTGGGGTCGGGCGTATTAATAGAAGGATAATGTTGGCAGGACAGCCGTCGCTATTTGGAATCAGAACAGTAGTGACGGCTGATTTTGAATAATCGTGAGCGGGATTGTATAGAATGAAAACAGTTCAGGGGAGGCGGAGCATATGGCAAGGACAGTGGCAATCGGAGTGCAGGATTTTGAAAAGCTTGTGGCGAATGACCGTTTTTATGTGGATAAAACATTGTTTATTAAGGAGTGGTAGGAAAATGCAGATGACGTGACGCTGATTACCCGTCCGAGGTGAAAAGGATGATGCGATTATCCTGGAATTTAAGGTGCGCCATCCCAAAAAAGAAAAGAATTTGGAGGAAACGCTGAAAGTAGCGCTATTGCAAATAGAGGAAAACAAATATGACGGCATTCTGACGGCGAAAGGCATTCCGACAGAGCGCATCAGAAAATACGGCTTTGCGTTTGAGGGGAAGAATGTGTTGATTGGTTGATAATGTTTAGGGCATCTCTAAAAAGGATGCTTTTTTTGGATTAAGAGTCCAATGAAAAAACAGAAAAGGCAGGGTAAAATGGATATAGGCTGCAAATTCAAAGAAATTCGAATAAAGCAAAAGAGAATTGAATGTGGCTGAAATAATTGATATAATAGGAGGTACCAAGGATGATGGAAATGAAGATGAGCAGGGAGTACAAGGACAGGCTTTTCCGGTTACGTTTTGGAAGAGATGTCCCTGTACAATGCCCTGAACCAAACGGTGCATGAGAATGCGGAAGATATCACAATTACAACGATTGAAGATGTAATATACATTGGCATGAAAAATGATGTATCCATTTTGCTGGACGAAAACCTGTCATTGTGGGAGCAGCAGAGTACGCTGAATCCAAATATGCCAGTGAGGGGACTGATGTATTTCGGGAATTTGTACAGCAGCTACATTAAGACAAACCAGCTCAATATATATGGAACAAAGCTGCAAAAAATACCGACGCCGCAGTATGTTGTATTTTATAACGGAACGGATAAGAGCGAGGCGGTTGCCGAATTGAAGCTGTCAGATGCGTTTATGCATGAAAGCAAGGGTGGATTTGAATGGACGGCAGTTGTATACAATCTGAACAGGGGGAAAAATGATGAGCTGCTCCAACGGTGTAAACCGCTGTCGGAATATATGGAGCTGATTAATAGGATACGGGATAACCAGGAAAGCGGGATGGACATAAACACTGCAATTAATATGGCGGTGGACAGTTGCATCAGGGATGGGATTATGTCGGGATTTTTGATAAAACATAAGGCGGAGGTGATAAGTGTGTGTCTGACGGAATTTGATGAAAAGGTATTTGTGAAGGGAATACGGGAGGAAGGAATGAATGAAGGGCTGATAAAAGGAATTTTTGACCTTTTGGAGGATTACGGTGAGATACCAGAGAATCTGCGAACCGAAATCATGAAGCAGACAGATTTGGAGCTTCTAAGGAAATGGCTTAAAATCGCGGCAAGGGTAGAAATGATGGAGGAATTTGAAGAAAAAACAGGACTAAGTGTTAAATGTTAGCAGCAGGAATTGGAGCATCCCACTTCAGTGGGATGCTCCAATTCCTGTTTATGACTTTCGCAGGCAGGGTATTTTGTGCAAATATAATAAAAATTTTGTTTAAAATTCGTCATATAAAAACAAAATTTATAATTAAAAAATGTAAAATTTCCCTTTTCTTTGTTTATATTTTCTGATATAGTATAAATTAATAAGTATTTTTTGATAAAATGTTTGGATTTTCTTCAAAAAGTACTTTTCGGACAAATTTTTAACTGCTATAGATGGGATAGGAGGGTAACAATGAGTAAGTTAAAAAAGAAATTTGGAAGGCGCATATTGGCATATCTGCTTTCAGGTGCCATGATTCTGTCAAGTCTGACATCATCAAATATGACAGCCTTCGCAAGCGAAGCTTCCAGCGACACAGGCGGGAAATCCGCTTATGAAGAAACGTCGGAATCGGATGATGCCACGGCAAATGATGCTGAGGAGAAGGCGGAAGCGGATGAGGTTTTAAAAGACGGAGAAAATACTTCGGACGAAAATGAGGATGTAAAGGAATCTTCCAGCGAGGCTGTTGAGGAAACGAAAGAGAAAGACAGCGAGCAGAGTTCCGAAGTGAAGGCATCGGATGAGGAAAAGGCTTCTGAAACGAAGTCATCTTCGAGTGCCCCGAAAGAGGAAAAAGAAGAAAAGGTTACAGACGCTGATAATAAGGCGGTTGTAAGTGGTCAGGAAATAACATTCCGTAACAAAAGTGATGCGTTAAGTACAATTGCTCCTGACTTTAACTTTTCGGGTTTTGAAGCAAATGCTGCTTCAGATAATCATGGTGCAAAAACGAATGCAGCAAATGCTACTATAACGTTTACAGTACCTCAAGAGGGCGATAAAGTGGTAGATATTAATGTCCTTTTGTGTACATATAGTAGTAGTAAACTAAACGCAACTATGACAGCTAGTGCAGGAACAGTAGTTAAGGATACCGTAGGCGAAGATGACAAGGGGAGCAATCTTACCTCTAATCCTGCGCCAAAGTATACTGTACTGGGAGTTACGGGAGGCTCTGAAATAGTATTAACATTTGGACAAAGCGGAACGTATGTTCATTCTGTCACGGCGACTTTAAGGGATGCTGGTACAGAATACTATACAATAGATGTGTCCAGTGATAATAATGGAACAGCTAGTGCTTCTCCGGTATATGCGGCATCAGGCGATACAGTTACCTTGACTGCAAAGCCTATTGACGGATATAAGCTGGAAAAGTGGGAAGTAACATCTCCAACAAGTGGCGCGCCTGCGATTACAACAGACGGAAATGATGCAAATAAGGCAACATTTACCATGCCTGCGAGCAATATAGAGATAAGTGCAACTTTTGTTGAGGACGTGGGTGCAACATATGACGTGCATGTATTAAACGGTTATCATGGTACGGCAAGCCTTAAAACAGGACAAGGTACAGGCATTGCGAAAGATGATGAAGTTATAATAGCAGATGTTGTGGAAGTTACAGAGGATGAGGGCTATACTTTTAAGAGCTGGTATGTAACACAGACATCCGATAATGCAACTACAGATATTACAGTCACAAATGGCAAATTCAGTATGCCTGCCGGAGACGTATATGTAATACCTGTTTTTACAGGCGCGGCAAAAGATGGATTTGAGTATGACTTTCAAAAGCAGAGTAAGACTGATAGAAGTAAAAATTCACAGTTGACAGACTACGGAATTATTACTTTTGACGGCTTTGGTGATAATGACAATTCTCATGGTTTTTATTTAAGCAAAGAAAATGCCACAATGACGTTGACTTTGTCAGATAAAGCGACAGTCACCGTAGAAACATGTGTATATAATTCACCGAGCGCTGGCATGACAGCTGCGATAGAAGGCACATCGTACACTCCTGATGAAACATCTTTTACTGAAGGTAGTGGAAGTGGAAAAATATACACTGTAACCACTGACAAAACTGGTGAACTTGTATTAACTTTTCAGACGAAAAATAACTATGTCCACAGCCTTAAAGTAGAATATTTAGGAAATGCTGGAGATGAAACGGCTGATTTTAATGGTAAATATTTTAAGATAGTAGATTTTACAACATTAACAGGTCTTACAAAAGGTGATAATATTAGCAACGCAAATATTGAAGGTTTGCTGGTTAATAAAGATACGGCTGAGGTTACATACTTTGACAATAAGCATGGTGCATTGACTTCAAATAGTGGTGCAACGTTAAAGCTGAATTTGGAAAATAAAGCGAACATAGCATTATTAGGCTGTTCTTATGGTAAGTCAACCGAAATAACTGCCACTTCAAAGACAGAAACAGGCATAAAGAAGTATAAAGTGGCGAAAGAGGATGGACCAGACGAGGATAGCAGTAAGAGAATGCCTCCATTGTATACCATATTAGGAGCAGAAGGTGTTGTTGAGCTAAAAATACCCAGTCAGGAATATATTCACAGTATTACGGTTACTGATTTAGATGCAGATGCCGCAGAGCAGTATCTAGTAACAGTAGCTAACGATGGTCATGGTACGACAACCACTGACAAAGTGTATGCACAGGTAGGGGATACTGTTACACTTACCGCAGAGCCCAATAGCTCATATGCGTTTAAAGAATGGGATATAACATCTCCAGCAAATCTAGCGATTACGCCTGATGCAAATGATGATACAAAATTTACGTTTACCATGCCGGCAGATGACGTGGAAGTCAGTGCAGTCTTTGAAGCGACAGAAACGATTTATGTTGCGGAAGGGACATATGATTTTGGAACGGATTATAAAACGTTAGTAGTTGATGGTTTTACTTTTAATGGTTTTAATCATGAAGGCAACTCGCATGGATGTCAGTTCTCTGACGGCGCAACAATGACACTTAACCTGAAGGAAAAGGCAAATATCACTGTAACATCATGTTGCTTTGGCAGTGGTGAAAGTGTGACTATGGAAGCTTCTTCAGGTAAAACCAGTGATATAGTGGAAGAGGAACCAAACACGGGGAAAAACCGTAAAAAATTTACCGTATTAGGTGCAACAGGAGAGCTTACTTTGACCTTTGGTGGAGGCTCTTGGATTCATTCTGTTGCGGTAGAATACCCAGGCGAGGTTGAGGCAGGCTCACGCAATATCGACGTATGGGATTTCGGCGCATTGGCGCAGGATAATACAGATACCTTTGAATACAACAACAATATTACTGCAGATGGATTAAAGGAAATTGTTAATACTGGAGATAAAAAGGGTCAATATAAGGGAGGCACTACGGCGTTCGGCGATTTAACAATGGTTTACAACAGCGGAGACAGATTATATACCACTGTAGGGGCATTGAGCGATTATAATGCCGGATCATATGGAAATGCCCAGTATAAATATGAGGACTTTGAGCCCGCAGGCGCATGGTACTGTAATGGTACAGGCGGCGCTACTAGAAGATACGTGACAGTTAAAATGCAGGCAGGGGATAAGCTTATCGCATACATGGGCAGCGCTCAGAACGGTGACATCAATTTCATTTTTGAAGGTCAGGGCGGAGCAGAAGGTCAAAGTGATTCTGTGACAATAGCGTCAGGAGTATTTCAAAAATGTGTGTTTGTTGCAGAGAAGACAGGTACTTACAAGGTATGGGCAGATGGAGCCGGAAAACCGATGTACCACAGGTTTGTGAGAGTGCCAGCGATTGCAGTAAGCGGTACGATTGACTACGACGGTCATAAGGATGCAGTTGCCAATGCCGTTGTAAAGTTCAAGAATCTGACAACTAAGACAGAAACAGAAGCGGAAGTGGATGCAAGCGGTAATTTTAAGGCAATTCTTACACCCGGATTTGAATACAGGGCAGTATTGTCCGGCGCAATGGGATACGGCTTTGATTCCGCAACCAAGAACTTTGAAACAAAGGACGAAGAATACAAGACAGGAAAGAGCGGTATAACGCTTAAGGTTGTAACGCAGACCGTCTACACTTATTCCGGTGAGATTGTCGGATTTGCAGAAGGCTATGATACTTCTAAGCTTGCAATGACAATGGTTGCGGATAAGGATTCCGAGGCAGAGGATACCGATGTTACAATTACGCAAACAGGTAATAAGATAACCTTTGAAACGACTTTGCAGCCGGATGTTGCATATACTTTTGCACTGGAAGGCGTCAATGATTATGAGGTGAAAGAACCAACTAGCGTAAATAACGAGGACGGAAGCGATTACACAAATAAGACGGTAACAGTACAGTTAAAACCGATGTATGCAGTAACCGGTGCGTTTATCGGACTGGATGATTCTGCACAGGTAACTGCGCTGAAATTTACAAATGTAGAGGATAAGTATGTTTATGAAGCAGCTGTGAACGCAGACGGTAAGGGGTATTCTGTTGAACTCAGGGACGGTGAATACCTTGCGTCGGCAACTGTCAATAACTTCAGCACGCAGACACATGTCATTGTGGAAGGTGCTGCAGTAAGCAGGGATCTGTTGTTTGTTTCAACCACAGCGAAAGATAAAATTGCGTATGCTGCTGATATCTATGTAGGATATCCAGGCAAGGCGAATAATTATGAAACCGTAAGCAAAGCCATGGAGGCATGTGAATTGATGAATCCTGCGCCGACAAGCGATTCGCGCGTAACGGTTCATATCGCCCCGGGAACTTACAGGGAGCAGATTATAGTAAAAACACCATATGTCAGCTTTGTAAACGATACAGATAAGGAAGTTTTACTGACATGGTATTATGGTATTGGATATAAATATTATAGTGCTGATTCAACCGGTTACTACAATCCTGAAAATGCATTTGATAAATATGAGAAGAAGATTGCCAACAGATGGGGCGTTGCAGTATATGTAAAGAGTACGGCAAAAGCATTCCGCGCAGAGGGAATCACATTTGAGAACTCGTTTAACCGTTACATCACGGATGAAGAGCTTGACGACGGTGTGGAATTTACCGGAGAAACGCTCAAGGTTGAGAGAAAACGTAATACCGACGTGGCAAGCAAAGCCGCTACGGAGCGTGCTGCGGCGATAGCGGTGGAAGGCGATGAGGCAGAATTTAAAAACTGCGGATTCTATAGCAGTCAGGATACAGTATACACAGGAGCAGTTAAGGCATATTTCAAGAACTGTGTAATAGAAGGACAGACAGACTATATTTTTGGTGAGGCAAGCAATATTGTCTTTGATGCCTGCGAACTGAGCTGGAAAGGATATAGCGCTAACAGCCAGGGTGGTTACATTACCGCACCCAGGGCAAGCGGAGCAAAAGGCTATCTGTTCAGAAACTGTACAGTTACAGCAAACAATCACAATAAACTTACAGTAACACCGGGGTATTTCGGAAGACCTTGGGGCGCAGACGCAGCAGTTATCTTTATGAATACCAAGCTGCAGAATGCGGATATGATTACTGCTGCAGGCTGGAATGAGATGAGCGGCAATCAGCCGGAAGCTGCAAACTTTAAAGAGTATAACACAACTACAGTGGCAGGAGCCTCTGTTGATACAAGTAGCCGCAAGGGCAAGGTAATGACTGCGGATGAGGCAGCAAAAGTTAAGGCGGAAGACTATTTTGGCAGCTGGGTACCTACTTATTACGTGGCGGAAGCAGATACCGTAGAGTTTGTGGAGGCATTGCGCGTTACAGATAATGGCGATATTAATGCGCCATATCCGGGACATACACTGACGGCAAAATATTCCCTTGGTGCAGCAAACGATGCGAATGATGCGTCCATAATCCAATGGTATATTGTGGATAAGAACGGCGATGGCACAGAAACATTGGTAAAAGAATCAACTGCTTCTGTGGATAAGACGTATCAGATTCAGAAAACAGCAATTGGCAAATTTATAAAAGTAAAGGTAACACCTCAGACTGTCAGTGGAAAAGTCGGCACACCGGCAGAATACATGGTAGAAGAGGTTGTTAGGGACGGCTGGGATGACCCGTCAGGCGGCTCGGATATTACGCTTGGTGATGGCGTCAACATCTTCCTTGCAGGCGATTCCACGGTAAAGGATTATTCCGCAAACGGAATGTATAATAGCGGAAAGGCATTAAAGGAAGGTGCATGGGGCGAATTTATCCAGTATTTCTTCGATTCGTCAAAAGTAACAGTTCAGAACTACGCACAGGGCGGAAGAAGCTGCAGAACCTTTATTAATGAAGGCAAGCTCAATGACATTGGAGAAAAGATCGGAGAAGGCGATTATCTCTTCATTCAGTTCGGACACAATGACTGTGCGGATACATATCCCGATCGTTATGTTCCGGTAGGAGATCCTGATGGAAATGGCGTTTATCCACTGACAGAAGGAACTAAGGATGCGAACGGCGAATATCCGAATGGCGGTCAGGGAACATTTAAGTGGTTCCTGAAGCAGTATATAGATGTTGCAAAGGAAAAAGGTGCAATTCCGGTACTTGTGACACCGGTAGCAAGATTGTACTATACTTCGGACGGAAAAATCAGGACACACCATGATTCTGCATTTTCATCAAATAATGCTTATGTCACGGCAGTGAAGCAATTAGCAGAAGAAGAAAAGGTTCTGTTGGTTGACGGATATGAACTGACTAAGAATCTGTTTGAGGAAGCATGGACAGCAGACGGAAATAATAATGACACCTACGGCAAGCAGATTATGGCGGAGGGAGACAAGACACATAACAATAAGCTGGGCGGCATGATTGAGGCAGCACTGATTGCAGCAGTGATTCAGAATATGAATTTGAGTATTTCGCCTGTAGTGAAAGCGCCTGAGAATGTCCTTGGTGAAACTCCGGAAGGAAAAGAAGTATTCAGCGTAAACAGACAGGGAAAACTGACTGCGAACGATATTCTTACGGATTATACAACAAAAGCTACATATTGGGAAAACATCGGTCAGAAGATGTTTGATGCAATCAGAGAAAAAGCGAACCAGTCAAAGCCGGAAGAGCCTGACACACCGGAAAGTGCAGATACACCAGAAAGTGGTGACACACCGGAAAGTGCAGATACACCGGAAAGTGGGGATACACCAGAGAGCTCTGACACGCCAGAAAGCTCTGACACATCGGAAACCCCCGGCACACCAGACGACGATAAGATTACTTCAGATGTTAAGAATATATCAATCAGTGATACAGAAAGAGTTGCAATTAAGGCAGCGAACCTTGTATCGACAAATAAGCCGCAGTACGCAGTAATCGTTACCTGCACCTACATCAATAAGGACGGCGAAACAGACGTGCACCAGCTGATAGAAGGCGTGCACTACAGAGTATCGCTTGCAAAGGGCAGCGACGGTAAATCCGTAGGAACACAGGAGATTATTATCTCAGGTACCGGAGTAGATACGGACTTCGGCAGATTTATAGGTAAGAAGACCGTTTCCTATGAAATCCTGTCAAAGGCAAGCGTAAACAAGAACAATAACATTGCGAGATTAAAGTTAAGGCTCAACAAAACAGATGTAAAGAATGCAGTCTATACAGGCAAAGCCATTACGCCTCGCGTGGAAGGCTTGAACGGCTTGGACAGCGATGATTACACCTTCGAATACAAGAACAATGTCAATGCAGGAAAAGCAAGTGTTATTGTTCTTGGTACAGGCGACTATTATGGCAGAAAGGAACTGACGTTCAGTATTAAAAAGTCAGACCTTTCCAAGATAAAAGTGCCTACGGCGTCAAATGTTGATATCAGACGCGTAAAGGCAAAGAATTATGTTGCAAAAGAAAAGGATGATGCATCAACAGAGCTTGTATACAAAGGAAGCCCGATTACGCTGGAGGACCTTACATTGGCGATTGACAATGTAAAACTCAGATGGCGTGAGGACTATACGGTTACTTATAAAAATAACGCAAAGATCGGTACGGCGACAGCAATAATCAAGGGAGTTAATAACCTTTCCGGAACGATTAAAATAACATATGCTATTACGAGGATGGATTCCGACGTAGTTACGGACGTTTTGAAAGATTCTGCAGACAATCCGATTCCCGCAGAGTACTCTTCAAGGGGTGTAAGACTGAAGACCATTACAATCGGCGATGCGGTTCTTACAGAGAATAAGGACTACAAAGTAACCTACAGTAAAGCAAGCAAGTCAAAGTACATCGAAATCGGTGAAGAATTTGATGTAAAAGTGACAGGTAAAGGCTCATATAGGAATGTCTTTAAAAATGAAACGGTACATATCGTAACAGTTCCGGGCAACTATTATGCACGTGCCAACGCGGTTGTGGATGTTTCCAAGCTTAAGGGCAGCAAAATAAAAGAGATGCAGACAATCATCAATGCGGCAAGGATAACCGACGCGGCAGGCGTGAAGGTTAAGGCAAATGATTTGGAAGACATTGAAATCATTGATAATGCGACAATCAAGGTCATTCCTGGAGACACGGAGTACTATAATGAAACAGAACTGGCATGTCATGTGGCAAGAAAGCTCAGTGGTGTAAAGACAGTGGGGACAGGAATTGTAAAATACTTTGACGGTGCAAATTCCGTAACGCTTACAACAACGGAAATCGCGAAAACACTTCAGGGTGTGGAAGACGATGATATCCGTATCGTGTCATATCGGAATAACAACCGAATTGGCACGGCAACAGTGAAAATTGAGGGAACGCCTGAAAGTATCTATTACGGTACAAAGACGATTAAGTTTAAGATTAAGGCATATAAGGACAAACCTCAGTTCGGGCCGGAAGGAAGCGCATCCGAGGAAAGCAGCACAGAGGAAAGCTCCGGCAGCACGGAAGAGAGCTCTACGGAAACAGGCAGTACAGAAGAGAGTTCGGAAGGAGCAAGCACGGAAGGAAGCTCCGTAGAGGAAAGCAGTACGGAGGAAAGCAGCTCGACAGAACCCGAAAACCCTGAAAAACCGACGGAAACGCAGGAAAAGACGCTATGGGTTGTCGGAGACTCGACAGTAAGTGCGTTTAATGACGCTTACTACTATCCTCGTTACGGATACGGCACGCAGATTGAAAACTATGAAACAGGATATTATAAAGTAGAAAATCTTGCGATGTCAGGACGCAGCTCAAAGAGCTATTTGACGGATAAAGATTCAAAAGTTTTATATGAAAAACTGACAGCAGGCATTGGTGCAGGCGACGTGCTGATCATTGGATTTGGTCATAATGACGAGAAGGCAGAAGCAGAACGCTATACAAATCCGAACGGCAGTTATACAACAGATGGATCGTTTGCAAAGAGCCTGTATGACAACTATGTAAAGATTGCACTTGATGCAGGCGCAACGCCAATCGTTTGTACGCCGATTGTAAGAAGAAATGCTTCAGGAACACTTTCGGATGCGGATTGCCATATTACAAAGGATGCAACGGGTTATCCCGGAGGCGATTATCCAAAAGCGATTCGTGACCTTGGTGCAGCAGTAAATGTAGCGGTAGTTGACCTTACGGCGCTTACAAAAGATCTGTATACAGAGCTGGGCGCAGACGGGACGCTGAAACTGCATGCATGGCTCTCTGATAAAGATACAAGTGTAGACAATACACACCTGAACATTTACGGAGCAAAAAAGATTGCCTATATGCTTGCAAAAGAAATCCAGGCAAAAGAGATTGAAGGCGTATCAAATCATTTTTGGACGGGAGCAGAACCGACAGAGGCAAACGATCTGAAACCGAATCCGGATTACAAACCTTTGGAATATGATAATAACTTAAAGCAAAGTGAACTTTGGCAGGATTACGGCGTATTCAAGGGAACTGTATTTGGAACAACAGGTACGGACATGACATTCTATTCTGTAGGTACGGATACAGACGGCTCTATGAGACTGAAAGCGTCAGGGAATAAGAGTAAGGTCGCAAGCAGTGAAGACGGATTTGCAATGTATTATTACAAAGTGCCGGTTGGACAGAACTTCTCGATTTCCGCAAAAGCAAAACTGAACACAATCCCGACAGGTGCGGATGTGAATCAGGTAGCGTTTGGTCTTATGGCTAGAGATGACATGTATATTGACAGTGCAAAGGGAGCTCAGCTTACCGGTGCCATAACAAGTGATTATGTAGTGGCAGGTTCCCTTGGAGCTGATAAGAATGGAAACTGGACGAATTGCTTTAAGCGTAAGAGCGGAAAACTTGAGAAGGGCAGCAACCTGGCAGCAGGCAAGATTGTACAGGGCGGAACGTATGACTTAAATATTACAAGCAATTCTGACGGATATGCGGTAACCTTTGATACAGAAGGAACTTTAACAGGCGGATTTGATTATCAGCTTACCGCAGTGGATTCAGAGTATGTTTATGTTGGTATGTTTGTATCAAGAAACGCGGATGTTTCCTTTACGGATATTAAGCTTATCGTGGACGGAAAGACGATTGTAGGCGAAGACACACCTGGAGGAGATGACGACAAGGATCTTGCAAAATACAACATGGAAGGCTTCGCGGTGACAGCAAATGTTACAGGCGGCGGAACGCTTAAGGACGGCGATGAAGGATATTATACGGCAGCTGACGAGGAACAATTCCTTAAGGCTTTAAAGACAGCGGCGGAACGGTCAAAGACCGGAGCTGCTACTGTAATTGAGATTACGGCAGAAGAATTGAATCTTGGCGATAAGGAGAATCCGGACTTAGGTATTGTGCTTGATGGAAGTGGTGCGTATAGCAGTGTTGTAAGGGCATACAAAGCAGAGCAGCAGCCGAAATGGCACCCAACACTGAAAGAAACTGGCGTTTCCTGCATCAAGATGAACGGCTTTAAGAACGTAACAATTTTTTCACAGAATGGTGCAATGATAAAGCATGCAGGAATTATTATAGAAGGTTCTTCTAAAAATATCATTTTCAGAAATCTTACTTTTGATGAGTTTTGGGAGTGGGATGAAGGCGGTACAATAGATGGTAAAACCAAGAAGCCTGGAGATTATGATATAAACGATTGGGACTACATGTCAATAGATGACAAGTCAGACAGCGTATGGATTGACCATTGCACATTCTACAAGGCATATGACGGTGTTATTGACATAAAGCGCGGCGAGACGAATCAGCGTGTAACAATTTCGTGGTGTGAATTCCTGCCGGGCAGCAAGAACGATACGTTCTTTGATGCGCAGATAGATTGGCTTGAAACACATAAGGCGGACACGACATATTATAAGCAATTGCGGGACGACGACGGCATGAGCAAGGAAGATGTCAGAACGTACGCGTATGGACAGAAAAAGACACATCTGTTCGGGCACGATGACGATGATACAACATCAGAAGTAATCAGGGCAACACTTGCGAACAACTATTATAAGAATTCTATGGACAGATTGCCGAGACTTCGCCGGGGTACAGTGCATGAGTATAACTGCATACTTGATTCGAGTGAAATATATGGAAAGAAAAAAGTCACCAGCAACGGTGCGATTTCAACCTGCGATGGACAGATGCTATTGGAAAACTGTTATATAGACGGTATCAAACGCCCTTTGATGTCAGGAAATAGCAGCAGTCCGAGAGGTTATATTAATGCAGTCGATAGCGTTTATTATATAAATGGCAAAAAGACAGAGCTTCAACCGGAATCAAATGAAACGGGTCAAACAGATGCACTTGTAACTGACGTGACTCAGTTTAAGGCAAACCTGCCATACAAGGACAACTATACTACTTATGACGCAGAAAGCCTTAAGACCGTTGTAATGCCGAATGCAGGAGCAGGAAAACTTACCATGACCGCAGAGCAGTGGGTAAAGACACAGTACTAAAATGACAAAAAGACATAGAACTGAAATTTAAATATTTACGTACCAATAAAAACACCACTCCGCTGTGCAACGTGCAGCGGAGTGGTGTTTTTCAATTTAACACAGGAATTAAGGCGAAATTATGCTCAAAACATAGAATTTGCAAAAAAATCGCAAAAAAACTCCGCTTGAGTTTTCAACAGAGGAGGAATGTTAATGCCCGATACAGAAGAAAGAGATCTTCGCCTTGCGCAACGCAATATTGAAACGCGTGACAGACGTCCTAATCGTACGAAACAATTTGATTTGGAAGATATTTTTAATCGGTTTACGAATAATATAGCATCAATAAAGTCTCAATTTACATGAATGAGAAAGTTAAATCAGTGTTGAAATCTTTATTTAAGCGTAGGAATCAAATTGCACATCAGGCTGACTGCAGGCATGAAACCGGCGAAAAAATAGATATTGAACGTGATGATGTAGAAGCATATATTGATGATGTAGAAAAGATAGCAACTGCTATATATAACGAAATAGAATCTGTGAATAAATTGTAATACATAAACGACGGACAGTAATCATTCTGTTCGTCGTTTACCATTTTAAGATATTTATATAACGCCAAAACTCGTTTTTATCCATTAATTTATTATAAAAAGCTATTTTTGTGGAAATTTCATAAAAAAATAAGAGAAAAACCGTTATAAAAAAACAAAAATAATAAACAAAAAATTAAAATATGGTTGAAATAGGTAATCTTTTTTGCTATATTTAATGATAAGAAGTATTTTTTTGAGCATTTTGCGGGGGAAACTGACATGGAAAGAAATGAGGAAGGGTGTTGGCGGGATTCGGCAGTGCGGTCGAAAATACTTTGCAGACAAATGGTTTAACTGTTGGAAAAACAGTTGCAACATGGAGGGAGAACTATGGGTAATTTTAAAAAGAAATTTGGGAAGCGCATTTTGGCATACATCCTTTCCGGTGCGATGATTATGTCTAATATGACCGCTTTCGCAAGCGAAGCCCCCAAAGACACCGGGGACGCGTACTACGAGGAAGCTCCCGAATCCAACACTACTGCAGGCGAAGAGGCAGAGGGTGAAACGGAAAAAGCTTCCAAGAATGACGACAATGCTTCCGGCGAGTCGGAGGCAGCCGGAAAGACAGAGGCAGAGACAACAAAGGTAGAGGCAACAGAAACCGAAACAGCCAAGGCGGAAACGACCGAGGCTGAAACAAAGGAAACACAGACAACCAAAGAGGAAACGACAGAAACCGAGACAGCGAAGGACGAGCAGACTTCTGAGACGGAGTCTTCTTCGGTTGAGGAAACAGAAACACAGACTGAAACATCCGAGGCTGTGGAAACGGAAAGTAAGGAAGCGGATGAGGATTTAAAGGCGGAGAATGAGCATACCTTTGATGCGACGCAGCTGAAGGATGAAACAGAGGCAGATAATGTGGCATTAGTTCCGGAGAATGAATCCAATTTTGACAGTTATTTTTCTGTTGACGGAACAGTAAAAAAACGTGTAAAGAAATATGATAAGACTAGTCAAACTGTTACGGATCCAAAAATATTTTGCGTAGAGGTCGGTTCAGCCGAATCAAGCTCAATTAAATTTACTGTTGCAGAAGGTAAAACGGCAAATGTAACGCTTAGTATGAGTTCTACAGGTGGTAGCAATACGTCTGCAGTAGGGCTGCGTAAGGATGGGGGAGACCTTCAAACGAATACAGGTGACCCTATTTCAACTGTTACAGGAACTGCTGCGACAGAAATAAAGTATGAGGCATTACCAGCAGGTACATATAAAGTAGTATCTCCAGAAGATGCAGCGTATGCGCGTGGGGCAAGGGTTATGAGCATAAAAGTTGTTGAGACAGCGTCAGGCTCTGACACCCCCGGCGGTGACCAAACAGATGAATACATAGCAGAAGGAACTATCAATTTTGCTACTGCGGATCTGTTGTCTACCCTTGAAAATACCAAGGGACTTACCTGCACAGGATTTGGTTTGAACGGTGAAAAGTACGATCATGGCGCAACAACCCAGGGCGGCGAAGCGACAATGGTGCTGAACTTGGAAAAGAAGGCTGATATCACAATAAATGGTTGCCAGTATAGTAGAGGTACGATAAGTGCAAAATCAGGCGAAACAGCCATAGAGCCAACAAAGTCAGAAGATAAAGATCCAGTATATACTTTGACAGCAGGAGCGGGTAAGCTGACATTAACCTATACACATTCGAATTATATTCATAGTATCAATGTTAAATATGTTGATGGTGGCGACACCCCTGCAGGCGTTACCGGCAAGAACAAAGACGGAAAGCCCGACGTATGGGATTTCGCGGCAGGCGCAATCGAAGTTGATTCAAACGGTATGCCGACCAAATACATTCAGGAAGTTCAGGATGTCAATAACATGCTTACAGAAGATGTTATGAACACCTGGAACATTGCCAGCGGAAAAGAACCGGGAAGCTCCGGCGGAGCAATCGGCTCATTTGAAGTGAAGAATGACGACGGAAAAGTTCTGATGGAGTTTAACGGAAACAACAAAACAAATAACCGTCTCCGTACAATGAACAAGAAGATAACAAGACATGATGAAAAGTCATTAAAAGATGCAAACGGAAATGTATATCTTGGATATGTTTATTCAAACAGCTCGTCTACAGATGCCGTATATTTAGGACTTGCACTTGAGGAAGGCGATATTGTAACAGCAGTAGTAGGCAGCAATGGTAATGATTCTACTATCAAGTTTGAGGCGCTTGACGGTGAGGGTGACGCGCAGACTTATGAGTATGTCGCAGGAAATGCAGGGATTGCTACCTTCTATGCAACACATGACGCAGAGTACAAGATGTATAGCGTAAATGAGAAGCTCGTAGTAGCAAGAGTAACCGTAGAAAAGACAGATTATGTAAAAGTATCTGGCAAGGTAAATGCTCCGGAAAGCCTTACAAAGGATTACTCTATCGTATTTACAAGCAAGGAAACGGGCGCGCAAAAGAGCGCAAAGGTATCAAACGGTGCCTACTCAATTGACCTGAATGAGCGTTACACATATGAAGTTTCATTAGGTGATGCAAACGGATACATCATTAAGAATGATCCCGCATCGTTCACGCTCAACAGCGATACCGTCAAAGTAGAAAACGACCAAAAGACCTTTACATATGACATCGAAGTAGAGGCGGTTCAGCTCGCAACCGTTACAGGAAAGATTACAGGATTTGCTGCAGTCGCAGGCGGCGTGGCAGAGCCTTTAAAGAACTTGAAGCTTACATTTGAAAGCGATAACATTTATGTGCCTGAGCTTACAGTTGCTGAGACAGGTGATTTCACATTAGTGCTTGAAAGCGGAGTTGAGTATGCAGTCGTTGCGGAAGGTGTAGATGATTTTACGCTGATAACGGAAAAGATTTCCGCAACAGCAGACGGCGCACAGGATATTGTATTTGAAGCAAAGCCTGTTTACAATATAACAATTACGCCGGAAGGCATTACAAAAGAAGATCTTGCATCAACCAGCTTAATCTTCTCGAGAGTGCATGAGAAGGATAATGTAAAGGAATATGAGAAAGACTACGTATATACCTTTACAGGAACAGAAGGAATTGTATTAAGAGATGGACAGTATGAAGTGGCAGTAGGTCTGGAGTGCCCTTATACGCAGAAGGTAACATCTGATCTTAAGGTAAATGGAGCAGATACAGAGAAAATAATCAGATTTGATCCAAATCCTAGAACAGAATGGGATTTCAGACTGGATGATTATCCAAAGACAAATCCGACATCTTATAGAGGATTGACAATTGTAAATGGTAAGAAGCATGGATCTCAGTACGGAATGATGATTGGCTGTGTCAAGGATCAAAGCGGAGCTGTTGTTCAGGTGGGCAGCGTTTCCGTTCCTGTTTCCGGACCTTCTACAATTACCGTAAGCGTTGGTTACAACTGGGATATTGGTATGGAAGGCAGCGATGTAAGATATACGGACAAGACAAATTCCGGTGATATTGATGTGACTTTTGAGTACACAGGAGAAGCAGGAAAAGCTGTAATCTTTGTGGGAAGCGATTTTACAAGCTACATTAAGAAAATCAAAGTAGACGCAAAAGATGGTAAGACAGAGTACAAAGCAAAAGTTACAGTAGGCGCAAAGGGCTGCGATTACACATCAATCAACGATGCACTTGACGGCGTGAGAAAGATGGATAGAACAGACGACCAGCGCGTAACGATTGAGATTCAGCCGGGCGATTATGAGGAAATGCTTGTAATTGACATGCCGAACATCACACTTAAGAACGCAAAAGCAAACGCAAGCATTACACCCATAAACAAAGGTGTAGACATTGACCCTTCTTCCGTACGTGTGACATCATACTATGGACATGGCTATGCTTACTACTCAATGGGTGAGGACTGCAAGTGGAATGCAGACATTCTTGAGGCAAACAAAGAGAACGGATATATGTCATTTACAAATCCCGGAACCGGTACGACTTCAGGAAGCTACTGGAATGCAACCGTCGTAATCGGTGCAGACGGATTTGAAGCAGACGGAATTATTTTTGAAAATTCATTTAACCAGTATGTATCAAAGAAGGCAGCGGATGATATTATTGTACCGTTGTCAGGTGCAAAGGGCGAAAAGGTTGCTCCGAGAAATTCTTTGAATGCGGGAGATACCTCCGTACAGTATAAGGATTATGTGGAAAGAGCAGCAGCGCTCGCCATTATGAACAATTACAAGAATATTAACTTTAATAACTGTAGCTTTATCAGCCGTCAGGATACATTATATGGTGGCGTTGGCGTAACGGCAGCATTTTATGACTGTGACGTTTACGGCGGCACGGACTATATCTTTGGTGGTATGACAGCAGTATTTGCAAAGTGCGATCTTGTATTTAACACAAATGACCAGACAGAGTCAGGCGTTAAGAACGATGTAGGATATATTACTGCTCCGCAGCAGAGCTCAGGCAGAGGATATCTCATGTACAACTGTACAGTAACATCGACAGTTCCGGGCGTAAACTCTGCGTCACAGAAGATGTCAAAGCCGGGTCAGTTCGGTAGACCTTGGCAGGCAAATACAGGAGAAGCTTTATTCTACAAGACAATTATTGAAAAGACAAACTTTAACGGAAAGAATGAATCATTGATTCAGGCAGTAGGCTGGAACTCAGGACTTGGCGGAGAGTCTAAGCTGAGTCAGGAATATGCGTCAATAGAGCTTGCAGGCGTAGACAATACAGATAAGCGTGTAAGCTGGGCACAGGTGCTTAAGGCAGATGCGGACGGCAAGATAACACTTGCGGACGGCAACACAGTTGTTACGGATGATACGGTAGTAGCAGCGTTCTTAGGCGACTGGAATCCGTTTGCAGGCAAGGATATGAGCATCGTGAATACACCTTCTTCGGAAGTTGTGAATAACATCCCGACAGAAACAGGAATGTACGTTCGCTTTGTGGATGAGTGGGGTATTCCGGTAACTGCAGCACAGCGTGATGCGCTTTGTGCTTATACAGGAAGCAGAATTCAGCCGAATATGGAAGTATATAGCGACGGAAAACTTTTGATACCGGATGTAGATTACACTGTAAAATACAGGAATAACATAAACGTTGGAAATGCAACGGTTATCGTTTCAGGTAAGGGCAACTATGCAGGAAATACCAGCGAGATTCCGTTTACGATTAACAAGAGGGATATCGCAGATGAAACAGTATTTATCCCAAGAGAGATGACAGTAGTAGTCAATACAAAGGTAGCACCTGTTATTGTACATAACAACAAGAATCTTTCAAGCAAATCGTACACTCTTGCAGGAAAAGGACTTGCAAATGGAAGATATACAAAAGTTACGACCGGCGACAATTACAATACATTGACAATTACAGGTACAGGCAATTATACGGGCGAAGTTGAAGTCAATGTAAAGGTTGTTGATAAGAGAAATGCCAAGGCGATTAAAGTAGCAGTTGACAGAAACTGCAAATTTACTTACGGCGATAATCCGGACATTGATGAGCTGATTGATAAGGGACTGATTAAGGTTACGGATTCAAAGAGCGCAAAGAAACTTGTTTTGGGCGAGAACTTTGATGTAGTATGCAATGATACAAGCAAGGTAGGAACTGTTAAGTTTACGGTTGTAGGTATCGGCGAGTATACAGGCAGCATTACAAGGTCATTTAGTGTCAGCCCGTTAAAGGTTACGGATTCAAAGAAGTTTGATATTACGTATGACGAAGAAGCAGCTTATAGCGATAAGGGTGCAAAGGTTGAGAACCTGACAGTTGTTTATACAGGACTGGACGAAGAGCTGGTACTTGGAAAAGACTACAAGGTTTCTTACAAGAACAACAGAAAGCTTGGCAAAGCTGCGAAGGTTACGATTTCCTTCGTTGGAAATTATAAGGGAAGCACTGCAATTACGAAAGACTTTACAGTTGTGCCTGCAGAATTTTCAGAGGTAGAAGTGATTGCACCGAATAAGGTGTATACGAAAGCCGGAAAATCATATAAGTCAGTGCCTGTTGTAAAGGTGGACGGAGCAACGCTCAGAGCTTCAAACTATACGGTAAGTTATGAGTGGAAGAGTGCATCACAGGAGAACTATAAGAAGGATGACATGGTTAACGTTACTTTGGCAAAGGGTGATAAGAGCGCAGAGGTTAAGGTAACAATTAAGATGAGAAACAACAATTACCGTTTGGCGGAAGATCAGGGCGTAGGCACTTATGAAGTGGCGCCTGCATCAGCAGACGCGGAAGACATTTCCAAGGCAAAAGTACAGTTTGTGGGCAAGAATGGCAACGTGCTTACTTACTTGAGCTACACTGGCAGAGAGTACTTTACACCGGAGAATGGGGCTGCTTCTGACGACAAGAATGCAGTATATGTAAGACTGACAAGCGCTAAGACAGGAAAGGTAATTGATCCGGCGTCTTACGATGTAGCATGGACAAATGCTACAGAGAAAGGCACAGCTACCGTAATCATCAATGGAAACGGCGATGGTGCAGTCGGAAGCAAGAAAGCAACAATTCGGATTAAGGCAGTATCGGTATCAGATTTATCTCTTACCACAAATACAACCAGCCTTGGCGGTGCAGTGAAATTGTTGGAAAAGTATTTCAATCTGTTATAAGTCATCATAAGACATAAAACACAACAAACAAAAGGTCCCGGGGAGAACCCCGGGGCTTTTTAATTTTGATATTTTAACCAAAACTGTGTTGAAAATTTTGCCAAAATTTGTTATATTGTATAAAGGTAACATAAAAACTATTTTGTGATGGAGGTAGAGATGAGAACGCATAAGAAAAAATCATTTTTAGCAATGCTCTTAGCGGGCACAATGCTCTTGTCGGGGATGTCAGTGACTGCTGCAGAGCCTGCCGGTAACACGGCGCAGCTGCCGAAGCAAATCGAGGGCAAGAATGAAAACGGAAACGTTGATGTCTATGATTTTGGCGCGGCAAGTCTTGGGGAAGGCTACAACAATATGCTGACCAAGAGCACGTTAAACGGATTTTATCCGGGAAAAGCGGCGGGTACGGTAAGCCAGAATATCACGTCCTTTGCCGTAAAAAACAAGGCGGGAGATACCCTCTTTGCATTTGATGACGGTGGAAACAAGAATACGCACAGGCTTCGCACCACCAACAAGGACGTGACCAGATATGACGAGAAATCTCTGAAATTTGCCGGAAATACATATGAGGGGTATTTATACTCCAATAAGTCCATGACGGATTCGGTTTATTTGAGTGTTTATGCGCAGGCAGGCGATATTCTTACGTTTGCGGTAAGCGCAAACTCCGCAAAGAGCGTCAACACCTATACGCTGGAAAGCCCAAGCGGCGTAAAAACACAGCAGGACCATACGGGTGTGGAGAACGGAACAATCCTTACGTTTTATGCGGCTGAAACCGGAATGTACAAGCTCTATACGCTGACGGAAAAACTGGTCGTTGCAAGAGTTACGGTAGAGCATCCTGCGACAGTTTCAGTGGCAGGTACCGTGACGGCTCCGGCAGACATTCCTTCTGGATATAAAGTTGTCTTCACGAGCAGGGAATCCGGATTGGCGCAGACAGCGCTTGTTCAGGATGGAAAATATTCCGTAAACCTGTGTGAGCAGTACACGTATGACGTTTCCCTCGAGGGGGCAAATGCATATGTGATTCATAGTGCACGAGAACTTGCGCTTGCAAAGGGAGCAGGAGCGACTGCCTTTGATGTGAATGTAAACGCGGTTGACCTTGTGACGCTGAAGGGTGAAATCAAGGGCTTGGACGCATCGGAGCTTTCCAAACTTGCGCTTATTTTCGTATCAGATGAGATATACAAGCCTGAAATCCGTATTGATGGAAATGCATACACACTTCAGCTTGAAAAGGGCGTAAAGTATGATATTCATGCGGGAATGGTCAATGACTATGAGCTTTCACGCAAGAGCATATCGGCTTTGGAGGACGGCACAAGGAATCTTGTATTTGACAAAAAGCCCACATATAAGATCACGATTGCAGCAGACGGAGCGGCAAAAAATGAGCTTTCAACAGCGGAGTTTGTCTTCACGAACCTCAATGAGGAGGGCTATGTATATACGTTTACGGGTACAGACCGCATTTGGCTTCGCGACGGTGTTTACGGCGTAGAGGTAAAGAGCGGCACTTATACACAAAAACTTACTTCGAATGTAAAAGTCGAGGGAAAGAATCAGATTAAGACAATCAGCTTTGCGCAGGATACCGATGAGGAAAAAACAGCGTACAGACCTGTGCTTACGGTTGGCAAAAAAGGCTGCGAATTCCAGTCAATCAACGATGCGCTGATTGCAGTTTACTACATGGACAGACCAAACAACGAGCGCGTTACAATCAAGATTGAGCCGGGCAATTATGAGGAGATGCTGATTATCGGAATGCCGAACATCACACTCAAGAATGCAAGTGATACACCGAGTCTTCAGACACTGAACAAGGGCGTGGACATTGATAAGAATGCAGTACGTATTACATCATACTATGGTCATGGTTACAATTACTATAGTATGGATACAGACGGACGCTGGAGCGAGCGCGTGTTGAACGTCAGTACGGAGAACGGATATGCGACTTACAAGAATACCAATCAGATGTGGAATGCAACAGTGGCAGTCAATGCTGACGGTTTCCAGGCGGAAGGCATTATTTTTGAAAACTCGTTTAACCAGTATATTTCAGAAAAAGAGGCGAACGACACCGTTGTGGCTTTAAGCGACGCGCCGAAGGGCGAAAAGGAAACACCAAGATCTTCCATGAAGGCTGGCAGCACGGCAGTACAGAATAAGTCTATGGTAGAGCGTGCTTCTGCGCTTGGCATCGGCAATGGCTATCAGCAGATTTTCTTTGACAACTGCAAGTTTATTGGAAGACAGGATACACTGTTTGGCGGTAATGGCGTAACGGCAGGATTCTATAACTGTTCGGTTTACGGCGGCGTGGATTATATCTATGGCGGCATGACCGCAGTGTTTGCAAAGTGCGACCTTGTATTCAACACCAGCGAGGATGCAAACGACACAGGCTACATCACGGCTGCGCAGCAGAACGCAGGCGACAAAGGATACCTGATGTATAATTGTACCATCACCTCAACGACACCGGGCGTTGACACAGCGTCATCCCTAAAGTCAAAACCGGGATTGCTCGGAAGACCGTGGAAGGCTGACACCAGCGAAGTGCTTTTCTATAAGACCATTATAGAGCAGACGGACTTCAACGGCGCAAGCGAATCGCTAATCCAGTCAAAGGGCTGGCTCAACTCCCTGGGCGGCGAGTCGGCATTTATGCAGGAGTATGCTTCCCAGGAAGCAACCGGGGCAGCATCCGACACCAGCGCACGCGCAGATTGGGCGGCAGTCCTGAGCGCAGGCGCCGACGGCAGCGTAACCCTCGCAGACAAAACGACAGTTGTAAACGACAATACGGTTGTCGCGGCATTCTTGGGCGAATGGAATCCGTTCGCTGGGAAGGATATGAGGATTGCGGAATAGCATTATAATCAGAGGCATATAAATATGGAATAAAAACAGAGAGGATCTTATATCCTCTCTGTTTTTATATGTACATGGGTGTCCAAACGAAATATGTCGGAAAGCTGGGCGTGGTATTCCAATATATTGCGCAGCTAGGGATGAGGGAGCTTGACAGATGAAAAAAAATTTAATACAGTTATCCTAGATACAAAGAAACCAAGAATAGTTTCCCTTTGGGTTGAATATGATAAGGAGGATACAGATATGTCAGCAACTATGATGAAAGGTAGTATTCCTATGGAAATGAAAAAAGTGAGCATCTCGGCAAAACGACAGATAACAATTCCCAAAAAATTTTTTGCCATGTTGGGGTTTGATACAGAAGCGGAGTGTATGGTGCGCGGGAATGAACTGATTATACGTCCTGCAAAAACAAACACAGGTGGGGAGTTTGCAGAACAGATATTGGCGGATTTAATTGAGCAGGGATATAGCGGAAAAAAACTGCTTCAACATTTTAAACAGGCTCAAAGTCAGGTGCGGCCAGCTGTAGAGAAAATGATTGGAGAAGCAGGGAGAGTTGCGGCTTTGGAATCGGGATATGTGTCTTATGAGGATGTTTTTGGGGAGGAGAAAATATGACCGAGGTTCGTTTTCTTCCTCCGGCAGCAAAATTTATAAAGAAACTGAGAGACAAAAAGCTGAAAAGTTTATATCAGGCGGCAGTAGATAAAATTCGGGAAGACTATACTGTTGGTGAAGCTAAGACGGGAGATTTGTCTGGTGTATATGGGTATGACATTTATTATAACAAAACAAATTATGAACTTGCATATACGGTGGAATATTTAGAAAATATGGTTATAGTTGTAATCATGGCTGGTACAAGAGAAAATTTTTATGACCAACTGAAACAATATATGAAGAAAATGTAATTTAATATGGTGCTGATTATAATGTATCCTATAAGGTGGACAGCGTCCTGTTTTACCTTGGAGCATTTGATGGGAGTATACAAAGTACACAAAAAATTGTTTAAAAGATTGGCGGAAAAAAAACAATTAAATAAAGAAAAAAGACAATCCAATATTGAAATTAATAAAAATATTTGTTAAAATGATTGTACTTGGTTAATTTTGCTCAAAAATAGTGAAAAATCCGGAAGCTGCTACGGGAATTTCCTATATTTGGACAAGAAAGACCGGTCGAAACAATAAAACTAGAAAACTGTGCGTTATATCAAGGCATCCTTAACGCCCCCTTAATTTATAAAAATTTAATAAAATATCATTAAATTTTTATAAATTCAAGGATTGGATGAGAGGGTTGGGATATAAGGGCACAAGGGAGGAAGGCGAACGTATGAGCAAATTGAAAGGCAAATTAGCAAGACGTATTATGGCAATCGTCCTGTCAGGCGCGATGGTGATGTCGAATATGTCTGCTTACGCTGCGGAGCTCTCTACGGAAACAACGACGGAAACTGTTTCAGAAGTAGAAGAAACCGCCGCTGCTGAAACGCAGGAAAATTCGGATAATGAAAAACCCGAAGCAGAATCTCCTGCCGCGGAAAGCAGTGAAAGCACGACTGATAAAGTCGGGGCTGAAGAGGTGAAATCGGAAGCTGCCACATCCGAGGAAGCTACGGAAACGAAGACGGAAGAAGCTTCTACCGAAAGCAAGACGGAAGCTGAAACAGAGAAAAATTCTGCAACAGAAACCGAGGAAGCTTCTGTGACAGAGACGGCATCAGTAGAAGAAACAGAGACTGAAACAGAAACTACTGAGGAGGAAACTACTGAGGAAAAAACTGACAAGCAGGAAACCGTAAAAGCGGATGATGGCTCAATTGTTTTTGATCCAACTACATTGAGCGAGGCTGGCAGTGCCTTGACAGAAAGTGATTTGACTGCTGAACAAAAAGCAGTTATTGGAATTACCGGAAGTATAACAAAAAAGAAGGCATCTAGCAGTAGTGCGACGGATGTTGATAGTGTCGAATTAAAAAAAGATGGCACAGCTAGCTTTGATATAACAATAAAGGGAACCGGAACAATTACAGTATCCGTTTTTAGTACTGGCAGTACAAAAGAAAGTTCATATGCATTATTAAAGAACGGAACGGTAATTAACACAGATGGTACCGAGGGAAGTGCATATTCAACAGCTTCAAAAGGATTAAAAGATGCACAAGAAGTAACATATAATAATCTGAGTGCTGGTACATATAATTTAGCATGTAATCCAACTAGTGCGAACGGTCTTAGAGTTAGTAAGATGACAATTAAAGATGTGGAAAGCAGCGGTGGCGACAGCGGCGATGACCAGGACAAAGATACACCAATCGTATACGAGCTGAAAGCAAGCGAAGTTACAACAGGTGTTATCACAACAAAAGCCGGAACAGATGAGAAATTCACAGTTGCGGGAAAAAATGCCACAACTAATATTACGTTAGGAAACGATACGAGCGACCCTACATTTGTATTAGGCGGTGAAACGATATACACTGGTCAGGGTATTAAGTGGGGCGGAAGTCCCAGCCTTGCAGATGATGGTACTGTATATGCTTCTGTAGGCTTTACTGTTCCATCAGGCTATATGGCAGAAATTGTTGCTGGTGTTGGCGCAAGCAAAAATGCAGCAGTTGGTTTGTATGGCAAAAGCAAAGATGACGCAGGCAAAGATAAATTAGCTGTTTTAAACTATCAGGCATATGGGGCAAAAACTGCAACGGTTGCCGAATTTTCAGGCATCGGTGCTGGTACATATTACATAGGAAATGTGAAAAAAGATAGTAATGGCGCCGATATCCAATATGGAGGTGCTAAGGTTGATGGAAATACCATGCTCCACTACCTCCGTGTAACATTATCAAAGGTTCAGCCGGTTGCATGGGCGGATGTTCCAAATATAAATATTGACTCTGCGGCTGTGAAGGAAGACAAGATTGTCGTTTCGCTTTCCGGTGCAGTAATCAATGCAGATACCGGATGTGAAACAATCAATGTTACCATGTACAGTGACGAAGCCTGCACACAGGAAGTTGAGACAGTAAAAGCTGCAGGCGGAGCACTCAATCTTACAGATAAAAAAGCAACAGCGACATTTACACCGAAGGCAAGCGGCACATTTTACTTTAAGGCAGAAGGAAGCCGCTCAAAAGAAGAGTCAAAGAAGACAAGTAACGTATCCAATGGCGTTCCCTTCGTGCTCGCTCTTGCAACTCCGGTTATCGCGAGTGCAGAGAATTTAGGCAGCGGAGCCGTAAAGATTTCATGGGGAGCTGTTCCAGAAGCGACGAGCTACAAGCTGATTGGATATTCCGATAAGGCATGTACTACTGCTGTAGTTGAGGCGACAGCAGCTGCTACAGAAGGGGAAGAGATGGCATCTCACACCTTCACAAACGAGCTTACAGTCGGAAAAATGTATTACTTTAAGGTTGCCGCAATCAGAGGCGACGGAGAAGGCGACAATATTTCCGAATACAGTGCTTTTATTCGAATCAGAGTTACGGAAAATGCAGATACACAGAAGTACAATGTAGATGTTGCCGGTGAAGACGGTACTGGTCTGAAAGCAGGAAAGACCTATGGCGATCCAAGCTTGATGACCTTTGAAGTGCTTGAGGACATGACTAAAAAGACCGGTGGAGTTGTAGGCGGCGTAAACTATCCCATGTCTGTTCAGGGTGCAAACAATCCGCGTGAAGAAGACGGGAAAACAACACCAAAGGGTACAATTCCCGCATCAGGTGCGGTTGTTAAAATGAAAGCCGCAGATACCGTAAAGGTTACATTTATAACAGGTTCTGCTGACAAAATCTATCACTTTATTAAAGTTGACGAAAACAATGAAGTTGTTGATGACAAGACGGATGTACGTGTTCCAGAGGGCTCATTGGCATTCGTGGCGGAAAAAGGTTATACCTATTACTTCTATCTTGAAGGATCAAAGGTAAAGCTTTTCGACATTCAGTACAGACTTCATTTCGCAATTGACAAGATTGCGTGGAACGAGGTTGAGCCTCCTGTTATTACGGATGTGAAATTAAGTTCCGATAAGAAACAGATTGATGTAACTGTTGACGCTGTTATAGGACCGGATGGCGCAGACGCACTCAACATTGAAATGTTTGACTCTGAAGGAAAATCATGCGGTACAGCAACCTCAACATCAGAGAAAGATCTGACAACAATCGGTCTCTCTCCGAAGAAGTCAGACAGCTATACATTTGTAGCTTCCCTGACACGTGAAACGGAAATTGACGAAAACGGCGTTGAGACGGATTTCGAACCCAAGGAAAGCGCTAAGACTGAGCCGTTTGCATTTCTTCTTCCGCTGAGCGCACCTGCTATGAGCAGTGTCACAAACCTTGGCGAAGGAAAAGTTGAAGTTGACTGGGTTGCTGCAAACGAAGCAACCGGATACGTAGTCAGCGTATACGAGGATGAAGAATGCAAAAAGCTATTTAAGGAAGTCAGCGTAAACTCTGAATTTGCAGAAGACGGAACAACTGTTACAAAAGCAGCAGAAACAAGCGTAGAAATGGACGGATTTACGGTAGGCAATACATACTACTTCAGAGTATTGGCTACAAGAGGCAAGGACATGAAAGACAAGTCTGAACCTTGTGATCCGTATAAGAAAGAAATTACAGCTGAAAAACAGAATAAGTGGGCATTTGCCGCTTATGGTTCTTCAACAAGCATTACAAGCACGACAACAGACAGAAACGGCAAGACCGTTCCAAAGAACGGCTTTAGCGGAGACTTCTTTGATGGAGAAGTAACGGTATGGTCTATGGGCGGAGCAGGAAAGATTGTTCCGAATACCATTGACGGTCTTGCATTCTACTATACGGAAATTGACCCGAAGACAACGAACTTTACATTATCAGCAACTGCTCATGTAAATGAGTGGGTACTTTCAAACGGTCAGGACGGATTCGGATTGATGGCGTCAGACCAGGTTGGTGAGAACGGTAACGGCGATTACTTATGGACGAACTCATACCAGGCAGTTGTTTCCAAGATTGAGTACAACTGGGATGGTGAAGCAGTTACAACAGATACGACTTACCCGAAGGTTGCCATGAAGATCGGTGTCGGCGCGACAGAAAAGATCGGCGCGACAAAAGAAGACGTAGATAAGATTATGGCTGGCGACGCTGACAAGCCGGCAGTTTGGTCAGCAACACAGTCTGCACTTGATACAACATTTGCGAAGTATGCGAGAGCAGGCGGCACTGTTACATGTAACATGGTAGGAAATGCCGGAGCATGGGACAGCAAGCAGAAGAAATTCGTAGAGAATATGCCTCCTACGGATGCAGTCGGTGCAGAAACCTATGTGGATTTCAAACTGACACTTCAGAAAAACAATACAGGATACTTCCTCAGCTATGAAATGCCGAACGGCGAAACCATGACGAAGAAGTATTATGATACAGAAGCGCTCAACCATATTATTGAAGATAAGGTTTATGTTGGTTTCTTTGCAGCGAGAAATGCAAATGTTACCTTTAAGGACATTTCATTTACAACCATTTCTCCGGAAGAAGACGCTCCCGCAGAGCCGCGTCCGACAACATATATCGCACTTTCAAAACAGGTTGTATCTTCTTCCGTTACAAACTCAAGTGATTATGATTTTGTTTTCACAAGTAACTGGGATGGCGTTTTGGAAGTAAGAGACAGCAATAATGCGCTTCTTGGAAAGAGCGATGTTACCGGAAGCCTTGACACAGAGAAGGCAAAGCTTCAAAGCGGAAACATGGAAAAAGACACAAAGGTTACAATTCCAATCAAGGGACTTGAGGTTGGGAAGAATGTATTTAACGTAACCTATACACCAAACAAGAAGATGAAAAATCCTCCGATTGCTACAGAGCTTAAGGATTATTCACCTGTAACATTCGTACATACTGTAGAATACAGAAAGTACGGCGAGGAAGGCGAGAAGATTTATGTATCGCCTGACGGCAAGGCAAGCGCTACCGGTACAAAGGAAGACCGTCTTGACGTTTACACAGCAATGAAGTATGCACAGCCTGGACAGACAATTCTTCTTGCAGGTGGTACATACAACCTTTACAAGACAATTGGAACGGAAAGAGGCGTTGACGGTAAGCCTGGCGACGGCTATAAGAATTATATCAAGATGATAGCAGAAGAACCTGCGAACAGACCTGTATTCGACTTCGGCGGCAGGTACACAGGTATGACGCTGTCAGGAAGCTACTGGTACTTCAAGGGATTTGACGTTACAAATTCAAAGGATGCACAGAAGGGTATTCAGGTATCAGGAAAATACAACGTACTGGATCAGGTTAACTCATACAAAAACGGTAATACCGGTATTCAGGTCAGCGGTTCTGGAAATGACACCTATGATTACTGGCCGCAGGGCAACCTTATCCTGAACTGTACTTCATTCCTGAATGCAGACCACGGTTATGAGGATGCTGATGGTTTTGCAGCAAAGCTTACAATCGGCAGCGGCAACGTATTTGATGGATGTATCGCAGCATACAACGCTGATGACGGATGGGATTTGTTTGCAAAGATTGAATCAGGACAGATTGGTTCTGTTACAATTAAGAACTGCGTGGCTTATAAGAACGGTTATGTTCTTGTAAATGACAAGAATGAGCTTGATTTGGAAGGTACGCAGAAGAATGCCGGAAACGGTAACGGATTTAAGATGGGCGGCGACGGTCTTCCCGGCGGAAGTATTTATGACGACGATTATGATGCGGTTAATAAGGTTTACTCAGGACATAAGCTTTACAATTCCGTAGCATTTGCGAATAAGTCAAAGGGATTTGATTCGAACAGCTGTTCAAACAACAAGGTATACAACTCAATCTCATTTAACAATGAAGGCTCAAACGTAGCGTTGTATACATATTCAAACGTACAGACTACAGGTTATAAGACAGAGAACGTTATTTCTTACAGAACAAAGAACAGGGGTGTTGCCGATGAAATTTCTGCAAAGAACCAGAATGCAGCAGATTATACAAACAGCACGACTTATCTTTGGGATACAAAGGAAAAAGCGGGTGTCAACGCAGATGGAAATAAGGTAGGCGCTGACTGGTTTAAATCAACGACATTTAAGGGAACAAATACAATTTATCCCGATAAGAATCATGTGCTTTTAGGAAGAAATTCCGACGGTACAATCAACATGGACGGCTTCCTTGAGCTGACAGAAGCGGCAGGAAAAGACAATGTCGGACTTGGCGGAAAACCTTCTGCAGACGACGAGAAAGACCTGATCGGAGACAGCTCTGATACAAGCGGTGACATCTCAGGCGGCGATAATGTTGATGACGGTAATGAGTCCATTGCAATTGACAGAGAAAAAGAATTCGTAAACAATATGGCAACGAAGGACGGAAAACTGGGTCTTATCGTTACAGGCTTCGGCGAATTCGGAAATAATGAAGCAAATGAGTGGACGGAGTATCCTTATGTTTATACAGGAAAGGCAGTTGTACCGGAAGACTTTAGAGTTTACATGAATGGTTCCTCATTTGCGGATTACAAGGTAAGCTTTAAGAATAATGTGAATGCATATGTTGACGGTGATGACCGCTATAAGGACATTCCGGACGAAAAGAGACCGACAATGATCCTTACACTCAAGGGTGCATATCAGGGAACATATGAATATTTCTTTAATATTCTTCCTGTTGATATCACGGATGATGAGGATGTAAAGGTATCAGGTTTAAGTGTGGTAGCTGACGGAAAGAAGAAAACATTTAATCCTACATTGATTAACAAAGCAACCGGAACAAAGCTTGCGGTGAAGAGGGATTATGTAATTACAGCAAAGGACTACACGAAAGAAGGAGACTACGACGTAGTCATTGACGCAACAAAGGGCACAAGCAGGAACTATACTGGTAAGCTGGAAACACAGTTCAGACTGATTAGCCAGAAGGATGCAAAAGATATCAGCAAAGCTGCAATAAAGCTTTCAGAAACATCATTTGCTTATACTGGAAACGCAATTGAGCCGAAGGTAACCGGATACCAGACAGATAAGCTGGATATTGCATACATTAACAATATTAACGCAGGAAAAGCATCTGTTGTTATTACAGGTATTCCTGAAGAAGGTACTGCCGGAAGCAAAGTATTGAACTTTACAATCAGGAAGGCAGCACTCAAAAACGCAAGCATTAAGGTTGACGGAGGCGTAAAAGATAAGCCGTATACCGGAGCAGCCCGTGTACAGGGAGCAGTTACTGTAAGCCTGAGAAACGGTGAAGCCTTAAGCGGTATTAAGAAGGGCAGCAAGGACGTTAACAAGAAAGACGGTAACGGCAATTATCTGTATGATTACACCTATGAATACAAGGCAAATGTTGAAGCAGGAAATGCAACATTAGTTCTTAAGGGTATTCATAACTGTTCAGGCACGGTAAGCTACCGTTATAAGATTACACCGGCACGCGTATCAAAAGCAGAAATCCGGAAGGGCTATGACTTTGAAAATAGCGGCTTAGAGGTTGGTTATAATGATGTTGAATTTGCACCTAGTGGAGCAAAACCGAATATCGTTGTCAAGTATAATGGTAATACGGTAAATAAGAAGAACTATAGTATTTCTTATAAGAACAACAAGAAGACAGGTACCGCCTCAGCAATTATTTCATGGAGAAACAGCCTGAAGGGTGCAAGCAAGACAACAATTCAATACAATATAAAGGCTTGCAGCTTTGACAATGTTGTGCTGAAATCAGTATCTGATGTATTTACAAACGGAAAACCGACGATACAGCTTTCTGCACTGAATAAATCCAATATTGTATTAACAAGCAATAACCAAAAGCTTACTAAGAATCATGATTATACGCTTGTATATACTTATGGTGAAGAGGAAGAACCTGATACACAGGTAGGTCCGTATGATGCGTCAACAAAGACACAGATTAAGGTACCGAAGACAGGACTTTATGTGACTGCATATGCAAGACCGATTGGTAATAACTATAAGTTTTCAGATGACGCAACAGAAGACGAAAAGAAGAACGGAGTTGAGGTAGCAAGGTTCCGTATCGCTTATTACAATATTGCACAGGCAAAGATCAAGGCAGTTAATCCGGTAACGAAGAAAGTTACGCAGATATACTATGATGATGCCGTAGATACAAGCAAGGTACGTAATAAGTTGTATAATGAAACTTTGTACAAAGCCGGCAAGGATACACACTGCAATTATTACATTGTGTTATCACATTCTAAGTTAGGACGTAATCTTGAATATTCAGACCTTGTAAATAAGGGTACTGAAAATCAGAAAGATTATACGTATGATTACACAATAACCGCAGCATCAGCTGGAAAGCAGAGCATGACCTTATATGGTACAGGTTTGTTTGGCGGTACAAAAGTTTATAATTACAAGATTATTAACAAGGTTTACAATCTGAAAGATGCTAAATTTGCGAGCAAAAACATCACTGTTACAATAACAGACAAGAAAGATACAGAAGAAGTAAAGGCAGCATTAAAGGCAGCAATTGCGAAGAATCTCATTGTTAATAACAAGGAAATTAACCCGGATAATATTACTGTGAACTACCCGAACGGACTGAAGGTTCAGAATGGTCCGCTTAAGGTTGAAATTACGGGATATAATGAGACTACCGGCGTAAAGGTATACTCAGGAAAGCTCAAAGCAGATCTTAAGGTTACTTTCAAAGTGAAAAAATAATAAGATAAAAATTATCCCCACCGGAAATGTATTCCGGTGGGGATGTTTTTGTTGTTAGGGCATGGCCCTGTTCTCCATTGAGGAGTTTTTCGCTGATCCGAAAAACGGAACTTTGGAGAACAAATAAACCACCTGCTCTGCGGGTGGTTGGAATAGCTTTAGCGTTGTGTAAAAAACCTCCCTTGATATAATAAAAACAGGTTCGCCAACCGTTTTGTTAATCAAAGGAGCTTCCTGTATAATTCAAATATAGGGAATTCCAAGAAGAGTGGTTGATAAAAAGATACCTCAGAGTAAAATAAGATTACTGACTTTGCACGGTTAGTAAAAATCTTATTGAACAGAGAGGTATCCTAAGATGAATTGTAACACACAAAACGCAAAAATTGCATCCATAACTGAAAAAACTTTGATCGTAGGAATTGATGTAGGAAGCGAGACCCATTACGCAAGAGCATTTGACTGGCGCAACTACGAGTATACAAAGAGACCGTTGGAGTTCAGCAACACCGAAGCCGGTTTCCAGACATTCAAGGCATGGATGGAGGAGCTTGCGGAGAAGCACGGCAAAACCGCCGTGATCCCCGGCATGGAGCCGACGGGCCACTACTGGTTCGCCCTGGGGAAAT
>CAJTSD010000019.1 GCA_910578795.1 uncultured Lachnospiraceae bacterium | reverse complement strand
AAACGCTGAAGGCATCTAAGCGTGAAGCCCCCCCCGAGATGAGTTATCCGCTGCGTAAGCGGTAAGACCCCTTGAAGACTACAAGGTGGATAGGGCATGGGTGTAAGTGCAGCAATGTATTAAGCTGAATGCCACTAATAGGTCGAAAGCTTATCCTGGAAGGCACGGAAGTGTGCTGTGGGAAGGATAGGACAGGTAAGGTTTCTGTGTCCGGTTTTGAGGGAATACCTCTCAGAGAAAATGGCGAAGTAGCTCAGCTGGCTAGAGCACACGGTTCATACCCGTGGTGTCGAGGGTTCGAGTCCCCCCTTCGCTACTGTTTGTAGCAGTCCAGTTATGCTTTTGGACATGATTGGGCTGTTATTATTATGAAGTGATTATGAATGGCTTGAGGGTTACAGTTTGGTAAAGCTAAACTGTAACCATTTTTTTGATATTTTCTGAAAAATTTGTTGACTTTAAATTATAAAAGTGATAGAATTTTATAGTATTCAATTAGAACTATTAGCTGACTTGTTCTGCAAATCATTCCTTTTGAATTGCAGTGCAAGTTATTTTTCTGTAACGATGAAGATACTTAATAATTTCAGCTTTTTTAGGTGTAAGGACGAATACGTAAATATTTTTTAATGGAGGTTCTAAGAATGAATAACGGTACAGTAAAGTGGTTTAATGCTCAGAAGGGTTATGGCTTTATCACAAATGAAGGCACAGGAGAAGATGTTTTCGTACATTTCTCGGCAATCAATACAGATGGCTATAAGACTCTTGAAGAAGGTCAGAAGGTTGTATTTGATATCGAGCAGGACCCGAAGAACAGTGCTAAGCTCAGAGCAGCAAACGTTACAATTGCTTAATTGGTATGCGTTTGATCAGATGTCAGTCCGGCCATTACAGATAGGTGTTGCAAATAGAAGCAGGATGCGTCTCGCAAAAAGAGTTTAAAAATCCCTGTAAGAAGTGAACTTACAGGGATTTTTTCTTACTTTTAGAACAGTTTTTCAATGCGCTTTATTGCTTCGATGGTATTTTCACGGTTTCCAAAGGATGTAAGGCGGAAAAATTTTTGCCCGTTTTTACCAAAGCCGGCGCCGGGGGTTCCTACTACCTGTGCATTGTTTAAGAGATAGTCAAAGAAATCCCATGAATCCATATTGTTTGGACATTCAAACCATATATATGGGGAGTTAATTCCGCCAAAATAAAGAATGTTTTTACGTGCAAGTCCTTCGGCAATAATGCGGGCATTTTCTTGATAATATTTGATGTTTTCTTTGCATTGTGCCATACCTTCAACGGAGAAGGCGGCAGCGGCACCTTTTTGGACGATGTAGGATACACCGTTAAATTTTGTTGTCTGACGGCGGTTCCACATGGCATTTAAGGATAGTTTGGCACCGGTTGACGCCGTAAAGCTCAAGTCTTTGGGGACAATCGTGTAGCCGCAGCGTGTGCCGGTGAAACCTGCTGTTTTTGAGAGGGAACAAAATTCGATTGCACATTTTTTAGAATCTTCAATGGCAAAAATGCTCCTTGGAAGTGTTTCATCAGTGATAAAACATTCATATGCTGAATCATAGAGAATAATTGCATTATTTTCCAATGCATAGTCAACCCATTCTTTTAGCTGTTCCTTGTTGTAGGCAGCACCCGTTGGGTTATTGGGAGAGCAGATGTAGATAATGTCCGCATGTACACTGTGGTCAGGCATGGGGAGAAAATTATTTTCTGCATTTGCATCAATGTAAGTAATATTTCTGCCATTCATAATATTCGTATCAACATATACAGGATACACGGGATCGGGAATAAGGATAACATTATCCTTATCAAACAGGTCAGTAATATTTCCGGTGTCACTTTTCGCACCGTCTGAAACGAACACCTCGTCGGCTTCTATTACGATGTTATTTCTCATATAGTAATCAACGATTGCTTCACGCAGGAATGCGTAGCCTTGTTCTGGACCATATCCTTTAAAGGTTTCGGCATTTGCCAGTGCATCCACGCCTTCGTGTAGCTGTGAGATGACTTTGGACCCGATCGGAAGTGTGACATCTCCAATCCCAAGACGAATTATCTTTTTGTCGGGATGTGCGGATGCATAGGAATTTACACGATGTGCAATTTCGGAAAAAAGGTAGCTTTCTTTGAGATTTAAATAGTTTTCGTTTAATTTTGGCATAGTACTTTTCCTTTCTATTGTTTTCTTAAAACATAGTAGTTGTTCTTATTAGAAACACTATGGTAATTCTATCTGTTTTTTATGCATTTGTCAATTATATATAGAGCGTGTGTGGAAATTATGTAAAATCGAACTTGCATTCTGCTTTGGAGTGTGGTAAGTTTAATCGGGAGAGTTATCAAGTAATGTTGTCCAAATAGATAGGAACGAATGTGGTTATAATATGTTTGATAAGTGGGAGGATTATGATGTTTGAGAATGAGATATCTGATGCAAAAAGAGTTGTCAATGAATTTTTGGAACAGGCGGATTTGAAAAAAGGAAATCTTGTCATAATTGGCTGTTCTACAAGTGAGATTGCGTCCAAGAGCATTGGCTCTTATTCCAGTGCAGAACTTGGAGAGGCAGTTTTTACTGCAATGTATGAGGAATTTTGTGCGCGTGGACTTTACGTGGCAGCGCAGTGCTGTGAACATTTAAACAGGGCGTTGATTATGGAAGAGGAAGCTGTCGGGCAATATGGTTATGAAATTGTGAATGTGATGCCAATGCCAAAGGCAGGAGGTTCCTTTGCGACAGCGGCATGGAACCATATGAAAAATCCTGTGGCAGTAGAGCATATAAAGGCGCATGCAGGAATTGATATTGGTGATACTTTGATTGGAATGCATTTGAAAGCGGTGGCGGTCCCTGTTAGGATAGCGCATCCGACGATCGGAGGGGCACATATTGTGTGCGCGAGAACCCGACCGAAATATATTGGCGGTGAGCGTGCGCATTATAATAAGGAAATGGCATAAAATTTTTAAAATATCCTTTCTAAAGTATTTGTTTTATGTTATAATCGTTTTATCTATAATGTAGAGAAGTATGTCCATTTATATTCGATGACGGAAATGGAAGTAAATAATAACAGTGAAAGGATAATCAATGTCACAAGAGCAGGAAAGCATAGAACTTGAAGAGAAAACAGCACGAAGGTATGCTGGAGAAAGCAAGAATACAGGAAACACGCTGAGTGCATTTCTGCTGATATTGGTATTTATGATGCTGTGTATTTGCACAGTGCTATTGGTATTGGTAGTGAATCTGAATAAGGAAGTTGGAAATATCAATATAAAGCTAATGGCATTGCAGGAAGCAAACCGTTATATGGAGCTGGAGGAAGAGGAACTTGAAAGTGTTTCTGATATCAACGGAAGCAACGTTGACCAAACTGAGGCGGCACATATTGTGGAAGCGGCGGCAATTGAAAATAAAGTTGTTTGGGATGGGAATACAGATACGAGTTCCGGAATAAAGCGGGTTTATTTGACTTTTGATGATGGTCCAAGTTCCAATACGGACAGGATACTTGACATTTTGGATCAATATGGCGTGAAGGCAACTTTTTTTGTAGTAGGCAAGGATAATTATACAGAACAATATAAGCGTATTGTAGAAAATGGACATACTTTAGCGATGCATTCTTATAGTCATGTGTATCAGGATATTTATAGTTCATTAGATGCATATAAGCAGGATTTGAATAAACTGCGTACCTTCCTGTATGAGGTTACAGGAGTTGAATGTAAGCTTGTACGTTTTCCGGGAGGCAGCAGTAATACGACCAGTAAAGTTGATATGCATACTCTGATAGAATATCTTGACAGTGAGGATATGATATATTTTGACTGGAATGTTTCAAGCGGTGATGCGACTGGGACGCAAAGGAGTGCGAATCAGATTGCGTCAAACGTTTTAGACAATATTGATAAGTATAATAACGCGGTAGTCTTAATGCATGACGCGGCGGGGAAGAACTCTACGGTGGATGCATTGCCGATTATTATAGAAAAACTGCTGGAGTCGGAGGATACGGTTCTTTTGCCGATTTCTGAGGATACAGTAAGAGTACAGCATATACGTTGACTGGATACAATGCTGACAAGGCATTGGTACAACGTGCTTAAAAATATAAAAGTGGAGGAGATTATACAATGGGTTTTTTTCAGGATTTAAAGCAGGATTTATCGCAGACAGTGGCAGATATTAATACGGATGAGGTATTGGACGGCATGGAGCTTGACGCGGATATGCCTGCATCATCAGAGGATTTGTTTGGCAGTGTGGCAGGAGAAGATTTTGCGGATGTCGAGGCTATGCTTGAACAGGAAATTCCGACGCTGAATGAGGAGCCTATAGCAGCATTGGAAGAAAGTACATCAGAAGATTTATTAAGCGGTCTTGGCGAAATGGATCATATAGATGCGGTCATTTCAGAAGAAAAGACCGAGGCTGATGAGCAGACGGAAGAGAAAACAGCGGATATATCGGAAACTGATTTTAATGCAGGTATTGATAATTCTGAGGGTATTGTTTCTGATATTGATATACCTGTTGTAGAGGAAGAAAATAATAGTGATATAAGTGAGGCAGATGCAGAAATGGAAGAATTATTAAATGAAGTAGAGCAGAATGTAGAAGAATCTACATTTATGGAAAATGCGCCGCAGGAAACACAGCAGTCAGATATGGAAACGGGTGTGGCAGTATCGACGGATACAGCAGTGATTACGTCAGGCATGAATATTACAGGTGATGTAACAAGCAGCGGTAATATGGACTTAATCGGAAATATAACAGGTAATATTGAGATTCTCGGAAAACTGAATGTGACAGGGGGGATTACCGGAAATTCATCAGCAGCGGAAATTTATGCGGAGTCTGCACAGATTAATGGCGAGGTAAGGAGCAAGGGAAGCGTGAAAATTGGACAGAGCTCTGTTGTAATCGGTAACATTTTTGCCACAAGCGCTGTGATTGCTGGTGCCGTAAAGGGCGATATTGATGTGCATGGTCCTGTTATTCTTGATACATCCGCGATTGTGATGGGCAATATTAAGTCGAAGTCCGTACAGATTAACAATGGCGCTGTTATTGAGGGTATGTGTTCACAGTGCTATGCAGATGTCAGCCCGACTTCATTCTTCAATGATGTGAAGAAAAACAGAAAACAGGCTTAAGCAAAAATGAGGCGAAAACATGAAAAGGATTTTACTCAAATTAAGCGGTGAAGCACTTGCGGGTGATAAGAAAACTGGTTTTGATGAACCGACTGTCATGGCGGTGGCGCGTCAGGTAAAAGAAATTGCTGACAGCGGCGTGCAGGTGGGAATTGTAATTGGCGGAGGCAATTTTTGGCGTGGACGCACCAGCGAAACGATTGACCGTACCAAGGCTGACCAGATTGGAATGCTGGCAACCGTGATGAATTGTATCTATACATCGGAAATCTTCCGGTTTGTGGGGATGAAAACAGAAATTTTCACGCCGTTTCAATGTGCTGCTTTTACGGAACTGTTCTCCAAGGATAAGGCACTGGATGCACTTGAAAAAGGAGAGGTTATCTTTTTTGCGGGCGGAATAGGACATCCGTATTTCTCAACGGATATGGGAACCGTGCTGAGGGCAGTCGAAATTGAGGCGGATATGATATTGTCTGCGCGGGCGGTCGACGGTGTGTACGATTCTGATCCGAAGTTGAATAAGAACGCGAAAAAGTATGATACCATTCCAATAAAGGAAGTGGTGGAAAAACAGCTGGGGGTTATGGATTTGGCGGCAGCAGTTCTTTGTATGGAAAATAAAATGCCGATGACAATTTTCGGATTGAATGAGGAAAACAGCATTATCAATACTGTGAAGGGGAATTCAAACGGAACGGTTATTACAGTGTAGGTGTATCATAAAGTGTAGAGATTAGTATAAATCAGGAGGATAAAACAATGGATGCAAGAGTAAAGACATATGATGACAAGATGCAAAAAGCATTGGATTTTCTTTTATCGGATTATCAGACCATACGTGCGGGACGTGCAAATCCGCACGTGCTTGATAAAATTAAAGTTGATTATTATGGTACGCCGACACCGATTCAGCAGGTCGGAAATATTACGGTACCCGAGGCAAGGATGATACAGATTGCGCCGTGGGAAAAGAGTCTGATTAAGGAGATTGAAAAGGCGATTATGGCTTCCGACGTAGGGATTACGCCGAGCAATGATGGCGTGGTAATCCGTCTTGTATTCCCGGAGCTTACGGAGGAACGCAGGAAGGAACTTGTGAAGGAAGTTAAGAAGAAAGGTGAGGAGTGTAAGGTCTCAATCAGAAATATCAGACGCGACGCGAACGATTCGTTTAAGAAACTTGCAAAGACGGAAATTTCAGAGGACGAAATTAAGGATTTGGAGAACGCAGTTCAGAAGAGTACGGATAAATATATTAAGGATGTTGATAAGGCTGTTGAGGAAAAGTCGAAAGAAATTCTTACCGTATAGAAATGAGGGGAGCAAAAATGAGGGCACAAAATGCGCCCTCTTTGCTTTGTTTATGGTTTACATAGAAATGGTGTGAAAGGGAAAGCGGATATGGAAATGAAGATACCGAATCATGTGGCGATTATTCTTGACGGTAACGGGCGTTGGGCGAGGGCAAAAGGGCTTCCGCGTACCGCAGGACATATTCAGGGAGCCAAAACGGTGGAGGCAATTTGCGAGGATGCTTACAATATGGGCATCAATTATCTGACAGTATATGCATTTTCAACAGAGAATTGGAACCGTCCTGAAAAGGAAGTTGAGACTTTGATGAAGCTGTTGCGGGATTATATGAAAAACAGTTTAAAGCGTGCGCAGAAAAATAATATGTGCGTGCGGGTTTTGGGGGATAAGTCAAAACTTGCGGCGGATATTCGAACAAGTATTTATGAATTGGAGCAGGCAACAAAAGATAATACGGGGCTTCATTTTCAGATTGCGATTAATTATGGCAGCCGTGATGAAATTGTAAGGGCTGTGAAAAGGCTTTCCGAACGGGTAGCGGCAGGGGAGATTACGCCTGCGGACATTAATGAGCAGAGCATTGCCGAAGAACTTGATACGGCGGGGCTGCCAGATCCGGATTTAATGATACGTACCTCTGGGGAGCAGAGAATATCCAATTATATGCTTTGGCAGCTTGCGTATGCGGAGTTTTATTTTACATCAGTGCCGTGGCCTGACTTTAATAAAAAAGAGCTTGAAAAAGCGGTTTTGGCTTATAATAATAGAGACAGGAGATTTGGACTGATTAAGGAGGAAAATCCTCTAAAGGAGGAAAGTCCTCTAAAGGAGGATTAAATGTCTGGAAATATTTTGGGAAAAATCAGCAAGGAGCGGACCATGAGTGCGGTTGTGCTGGTGATTGTGGCGCTTGCAGCAATTCTTCCAGGGGGACTGCTTCTTGCGTTAACGCTTTATGTGGTGTCTGTTATCGGTTTTTTGGAGCTGACGAAGGCATGCGGAGTTCGTGAACGCGATGTGTCGGGGGATTACGGAAAAAGGAACATGCTTGAGTGGGCAGGCATCGGGTGCATTACATTGTACTATGGAGTGACGTATTTGGTACAGGATACGTCGTACGCTATGCCGCTTGTGATATTGATGCTAATCGTACTGATGTTTGTGTATGTGTTTGGTTTTTCAAAGTATCATGCAAATCAGGTGATGAATACGTACTTTTCGCTGATTTATGCGCCGGTAATGCTGTCGTTTGTCTTTTTGACAAGGCAGTTGGAGAATGGGATTTATTTGGTGTGGATGATTTTTATCAGCTCTTGGATTTCGGATACGTGTGCGTATTTGGTGGGTGTGATGATTGGAAAGCATAAGCTGGCTCCGGTGCTTAGTCCGAAAAAGTCGATTGAAGGCGCTGTGGGCGGCGTGCTCGGTGCGGCGGCGGTGGGAGCGTTGTTTGGCGCGTATTTGGACCGTGCGCTTTTTTTGGAGCATTTTGCCGTTTTGCTTGCGATTGTGGGCGGTGTGGGCTCGGTGATTTCACAGGTTGGTGATTTAGCGGCGTCCGCGATTAAGAGAAATCATGAGATTAAGGATTATGGAAAGCTGATTCCGGGGCACGGTGGGATTATGGACCGGTTTGACAGCGTGATTTTTACGGCGCCGATTACGTATTTTTTGATTATAATGCTCGGAAATATTTAATATACTATATGGAGGATAACAAAAGTGAAAAAAATTGCGATACTCGGTTCTACCGGTTCAATTGGCACGCAGACACTTGAGATTGTGCGGGAAAATCCTGACCTTGAGGTTGTGGGACTTGCGGCTGGTACCAATATTGATTTGTTTGAGCAGCAGGTGCGCGAATTTCGGCCAAAGCTTGTGTCCTTGCAGAGCGAGGACGCGTGTAAGGAGTTAAAAACAAGGCTCGCCGATATGCAGGTTCAAGTTGCGTGCGGGATGGACGGACTGATTGCGATTGCCGAGATGGAGGAAGCGCAGGTGCTTGTAACGGCGATTGTGGGGATGATTGGCATTCGCCCGACGATTGCGGCGATTCGCAAGGGAAAGGACATTGCGCTTGCAAATAAGGAAACGCTTGTGACAACGGGACATATTATTATGCCGCTTGCAAAGGAGCGGGGCGTGTCTATCCTTCCGGTTGACAGCGAGCACAGTGCGATTTTCCAGTCGCTGCAGGGAGAAAACAGGGAACAGGTGAGCAAGCTTTTGATTACGGCTTCGGGCGGTCCGTTTCGGGGAAAAACGAGGGCGCAGCTTGAGACGGTGCGGCTTGAGGATGCACTTCATCATCCGAACTGGTCTATGGGCAATAAGATTACAATTGATTCCGCAACGCTTGTCAACAAAGGGCTTGAGGTTATGGAGGCAAAATGGCTTTTTGGCGTGGATTTGGAGCAGATACAGGTCGTTGTCCATCCACAGAGCATTATTCATTCCATGGTGGAGTATGTGGACGGCGGCATTATGGCGCAGCTTGGTATGCCGGATATGAAGCTGCCGATACAGTATGCGCTGTTTTATCCTGACAGGCGTCCGATGACGGGGAAGCGGGTGGATTTTTATGCGCTTGGCAGTATCACGTTTGAGAAGCCGGATATGGAAACGTTTACGGGGTTAAAGCTCGCCATGCGTGCGGCTGGTGAGGGCGGAAGCGTTCCGACGGTGTTTAACGCGGCAAATGAGATGGCGGTGAACCTGTTTTTGAATAAAAAAATACGGTTTTTACAAATTCCGGAGATTATCGAGATGTGTATGAATGCACATAAACGGATTGCGTCGCCGGATGTGGAGGAAATTCTTGCAAGCGAGCAGGAAACGTATGAATTGATTCGGACAAAATTTTAATTGCTTGTATGGCATAAACGGTATGACGGAAAGGTAGAAAAGAAAGCATGGTAGTGACAATAATTGTATTTATACTTGTATTTGGTGTCGTAGTGATTTCACATGAGCTGGGACATTTTCTGATTGCAAAACTTAACGGAATCAGGGTACTTGAGTTTGCGATTGGCATGGGACCTTCGATTGTGAAGTTTACAAAGGGGGGAACGCAGTATGTCCTAAAGCTTCTGCCGATTGGCGGGGCGTGTATGTTTGAGGGCGAGGACGGCGTTTATGAGAAGAAGGAGGAGGACGCACAGGTTAAATCGCCTGCTAAAGACGAGACGTATGGGAAGGCGTTTAACGAGGTGAATGTGTGGGCAAGGATTGCGACGGTGTTTGCCGGACCGTTTTTTAATATTATTCTAGCGTTTTTGCTTTCGCTAATTGTGGTCGGTTTTTCCGGTGAAATCCTTCCGGTTGTGCATTCGATTACCGAAGGATACCCTGCACAGGAGGCGGGGCTTCTTCCAGGGGACGTGATTACGCATGTGGACGGCGAGCGGGTTTTTTTGCAGGGGGAGGTGACGATTGCCTCAGCGATGAACAAGGGCGAGCCGATGGAGATTGTTTATCGGCGCGGTAATGAAAAGCATACGGCAACGGTTTTGCCGAAATTCAGTGATGAGGATAATCGTTATTATATCGGGTTTACCATCGGTGAAACGATTGAGTGTAAAGGGTTTGATCTGATTAAGTATAGCGTGCTTGAGGTACGTTACTGGCTCAAGGCGACGGTCAAGAGTCTGATTATGCTTGTTCAGGGGAAGCTTTCAGCAAATGATTTGTCAGGACCTGTGGGAATTGCGGTGACGATTGATGAGACAATTGATACGGTAAAGCCGTACGGGATTTCATCGGTAGTGCTTACGATGATTAATTTTGCCGTACTTTTGAGCGTGAATCTGGGTGTGATGAATCTGCTTCCGCTTCCGGCGCTTGACGGCGGCAGGCTACTGTTTATGCTTGTGGAGGTGGTGCGCGGAAAGCCGGTGCCGCCGGAGAAGGAAGGCGTTGTGCATTTTGTGGGATTTGTGTTATTGATGATGCTTATGGTATTTGTGCTTTACAATGATATTGCGCGTATTTTTGCAAAATAACGGTAAAAGATAGCATATTGGAGGAAAAGATGGTTCGGGATCATACAAAAGTAATTCAAATAGGAAATAAGGTTATAGGCGGCGGAAATCCGGTTTTAATCCAGTCGATGACAAATACAAAGACGAATGACGTGGCGGCGACGGTGGCTCAGATTCATCGTCTTGAGGCGGCGGGGTGTGAGATTATCCGCTGCACAGTGCCGGATATGGACGCGGCGAAGGCGGTTGCACAGATTAAGAAGGAGATTTCCATTCCGCTGGTTGCGGATATTCATTTTGATTATAAGATGGCGATTGCGGCAATGGAGAACGGCGCTGACAAAATCCGTATTAATCCCGGGAATATCGGAAGCCGGGATAAGGTGGCGGAAGTTGTACGTGTGGCGAAGGAACGCAGCATTCCGATACGTGTCGGGGTAAACAGCGGTTCACTTGAAAAGGAGCTTGTTGAGAAATATCAGGGTGTTACTGCGGAGGGCATTGTGGAGAGTGCGCTTGATAAGGTGCGCCTGATTGAGGATTTGGGATATGACAATTTGGTAATCAGTATCAAGTCTTCCGATGTGATGATGTGCGTAAAGGCGCATGAGCTGCTTGCAGGTCAGACGAAGTATCCGCTCCATGTGGGCATTACGGAGGCGGGAACGGTCACAAGCGGAAATATTAAGTCGGCTGTGGGGCTTGGCATTATTTTAAACCAGGGGATTGGAGATACAATTCGTGTATCACTTACGGGAAACCCGGTTGAAGAGATTAAGAGTGCGAAGCTGATTTTGCGCACGCTTGGGCTTCGCAAAGGCGGGATTGAGGTGGTGTCTTGCCCGACGTGCGGCAGGACGAATATTGACTTAATCGGGCTTGCCAATCAGGTGGAAAATATGGTCCAGGGGTATGACCTTGACATTAAGGTTGCGGTTATGGGCTGCGCGGTGAACGGACCGGGAGAGGCGAGGGAAGCGGACATCGGCATTGCGGGCGGTATTGGTGAAGGACTTTTAATCAAAAAAGGCGAGATTGTGAGAAAGGTGCCGGAAAGTGCACTTTTGGCGACGCTGAAGGAAGAGCTTGATAAATGGGAAAAGAACTAAGATACCCTAAAAAGCAGCAAAGGACGCTGCTTAAGAGATTTCTAAGTTTTTGGAAGAATGTCAAGTGTGGGCATTCTTCTGTGTTAAATAAGACAGAGATGAGGACACATGGAAAAGAAGTTTTTTGAGGCATTTCCGAATTTAAAGCTGGAGGGTGTTTTGCATGATTTGTGTGAGCAGGCGGTAGTGGAGAAAATTACTGCCACGAAAAGAAAGGATTTGCTGCGCATTTATATAAGGTGCGAACGCCTGATTGAGAAAGAACATATTTATCATGTTGAGAGGGAGATTAAAAAACAGTTTTTCCCACAGGAACAGATTGCCATAAAGATTTATGAACGGTTTCTTTTGTCGGAGCAGTATACGCCGGAAAAGCTTATGGATATTTATAAGGACAGTATTCTGCTTGAGCTAAAAGCCTGTGAGCATATGCTTTATACGATGTTTCGTCAGGCGGACATCAATTTTTTGGAAGGTAATGCAATGGAGCTTATTCTTGAGGACGGCGTAATTGCAAAGTCAAAAGAGGATGAGCTGATTGGTATTTTGGACAAGGTGATTAATGAACGGTGCGGGTTTCGTGTGACGTTTTCGGTTTCTTATAAGGAGGCGAAGGCAGGAAAATATAAAGAGGACGATGAAACGCGAATCCGCAAAATTGTGGAGCACATCACAAGCCGTGTCATTGCGGCGGAAACCGGTGCAGAAATACAGGAGGCTGTTTTACCTGTAGAAAAAACTGATGTTCGAAATGTGGATAAGCTGGCTTCAAAACCGCAGTCTTCTGCAGAATCTGTGAATCCGCAGACAGCGGCATTTTCTGATAACAGAAAGGCATTTCGCAAATCTGATAATGGAGGTAGCGGAGGATTACAGAGGAGACCGCTGAAGCGTTCCGATAATCCGAGTGTTATTTTCGGGCGCGATTTTGAAGATGAAACAATTGAGATTAAAGATATTTGGGGTGAGATGGGTGAGGTTGCCATCCGTGGACAGGTGCGTAACCTTGATAAGCGCGAAATCAGGAATGAGAGAACGCTTGTGATTTTTGAATTCACGGATTTTACGGACACGATTAAGGTAAAGATGTTTGTGCACAACGAGCAGATTGATGAGCTTTTGAACGAACTTAAAGAGGGTGGTTTTTACAGGCTGAAAGGTGTTACAGTAAATGATACGTTTGACAGGGAGCTGACAATCGGATCTGTAATTGGTGTGGCGAAAATCCCTAATTTTACGACGGTACGTATGGACAACAGTGCAAGAAAGCGTGTCGAGCTGCACTGCCACACAAAGATGAGCGATATGGACGGCGTTTCGGATGTAAAGGACATTATCAAGCGCGCAAAGCAGTGGGGGCATAAGGCGATTGCGATTACGGACCATGGTTGTGTGCAGGCGTTTACGGACGCAAATCACAGTGTGTCGCCGGATGATGATTTTAAAATTATTTACGGTGTGGAGGGCTATCTTGTAGATGACTCAAAAGAGATTGTGACAAACGGCAAGGGACAGACGCTTGACGGGACATATGTCGTGTTTGATATTGAGACGACGGGCTTTTCACCTGTTACAAACCGTATTATTGAGATTGGCGCGGTGAAGGTTGTGGGCGGTGAAATTACGGAACGGTTTTCAACGTTTGTCAATCCGGAGGTTCCGATTCCGTTTGAGATTGAGAAGCTGACAGGTATTAATGACGGCATGGTGATGGAAGCGGAAACGATTGAGGCGGTTCTGCCAAAGTTTCTTGCATTTGTGGGAGATGCGGTTCTTGTTGCGCACAATGCAGGATTTGATGTAAGTTTTATACAGGAGAATGCGAAGCGGCAGGGAATCGCCGTTGATTTCACGTATGTGGACACGGTGGGGATTGCGCGGACGCTGCTTACGGGTCAGGCGAAGTATACGCTTGACGCAGTGGCAAAGACGCTTGGCATTTCATTGGAAAACCATCACAGGGCAGTGGACGATGCAGAGTGCACTGCGGATATTTTTGTTAAATTTATTACAATGTTGAAGAAGGAAGATGTGGAGACGCTTGCGGCACTCAATGAGATGGGAAAAGCGAGTGTGAATGCGGTGCGTAAGCTTCATTCGTACCATATTATCATTTTGGCAAAAAATCAGACGGGACGGATTAATCTCTACAAGCTGATTTCGGAGTCTCATTTGACGTATTTTTATAAAAGACCGCTGATTCCAAAGAGCCTGATTGAGAAACACAGGGAAGGGCTGATTATCGGGAGTGCGTGCGAGGCGGGGGAGTTGTTTTCGGCGCTTTTGGAGGGCAGAAGCGATGAGCAGGTTGCGCAGATTGTGCGGTTTTATGATTATTTGGAAATTCAGCCGATTGGCAATAATAAATTTATGATTGAGTCGGAACGTCACAGGGATATCCAGTCAGAGGAGGATTTGATAGCGCTGAATAAAAGGATCGTAAAGCTTGGGGAGCAGTTCCATAAACCTGTGGTAGGAACATGCGACGTGCATTTTTTGGATCCGCAGGACGAGGTGTACCGCCGTATTATTATGACGGGAAAGGGCTTTAAGGATGCGGATAATCAGGCACCATTATTTTTGCGCACGACGGAGGAGATGCTGGACGAGTTTGCGTATTATCTCGGAAGCGAGAAGGCAGAGGAGATCGTGGTGACGAACACGAACCTGATTGCCGATATGTGTGATAAAATCACACCGGTACGTCCTGATAAATGTCCGCCCGTGATTGAGAACAGTGACCAGCAGCTGCGTGACATCTGCTACCGCAAGGCGTATGAGATGTATGGAAAGCCTTTGCCGGATATCGTGGAGGCAAGACTGGAACGAGAACTCAATTCCATTATCAGCAATGGCTTTGCCGTGATGTACATCATTGCGCAGAAGCTTGTGTGGAAGTCGGTGGAAGACGGTTATTTAGTAGGTTCGAGAGGTTCTGTCGGTTCTTCTTTTGTGGCGACGATGGCGGGGATTACGGAGGTCAATCCGCTCAGTCCGCATTATTATTGCAAAAAGTGCCATTACAGTGACTTTGATTCAGAGGAAGTGAAGAAGTTTGCAGGTATGGCGGGGTGTGATATGCCGGACAAAATCTGTCCGCAGTGCGGCGAAAAGCTTGTAAAGGACGGGTTTGACATTCCGTTTGAAACGTTTTTAGGGTTTAAGGGCAATAAGGAACCGGATATTGACTTAAATTTTTCCGGTGAGTATCAGAGCAAGGCGCATAAATATACGGAGGTTATTTTCGGGTACGGGCAGACGTTTCGTGCGGGAACAATCGGTACGCTGGCGGACAAGACGGCGTTTGGATATGTGAAGCGGTATTATGAGGAACGGGGCGTGAGTAAGCGCACAAGTGAGATTAACCGCATTGTGGAGGGGTGTGTCGGTGTCCGCAGAACGACAGGGCAGCATCCGGGCGGGATTGTGGTGCTTCCGGTTGGGGAGGAGATTAACTCGTTTACGCCGGTACAACATCCGGCAAACGATATGACAACTGACACGGTAACGACGCATTTTGACTACCATTCGATTGACCATAACCTTTTAAAGCTGGATATTCTCGGACACGACGATCCGACGATGATTCGAATGCTGCAGGATTTGACGGGGCTTGACCCGACGCAGATACCGCTTGACGATAAAGGCGTAATGTCGCTTTTCCAAAATACATCCGCTCTTGGGATTATGCCGGAGGATATTGGCGGTTGTAAGCTTGGCTGTCTTGGCATACCGGAGTTCGGAACGGACTTTGCCATGCAGATGGTTATCGACTGTCAGCCGAAGCATTTTTCTGATTTGGTGCGGATTTCGGGTCTTTCCCATGGAACTGATGTTTGGCTTGGAAATGCGCAGACGCTCATTCAGGAGGGAAAGGCGACGATTTCTACGGCAATCTGTACGCGTGATGATATTATGACGTATCTGATTGGCATGGGGCTTGATTCGGAGGAGTCGTTTAAGATTATGGAAGCGGTGCGTAAAGGAATGGTTGCGCGCGGCAAGTGCAAGGACTGGGATGTATGGAAGAAGGATATGCTTGACCATAACGTGCCGGACTGGTATGTATGGTCGTGCGAGAAGATACAGTATATGTTCCCGAAGGCGCATGCGGCGGCGTATGTTATGATGGGCTGGAGGATTGCTTACTGCAAAGTGAATTATCCGCTTGCCTATTACTGTGCGTTTTTCAGCATCCGTGCGTCGGCGTTTTCATACGAGATGATGTGTCAGGGAAGGGAGCATTTGGAGCGTATTTTGGCGGATTACAGAAAACGTTCGGATACGCTTACCAACAAGGAGCAGGACGCGGTACGGGATATGCGGATTGTGCAGGAGATGTATGCGCGGGGCTTTGAATTTGAGCCGATTGACATTTTCAGGGCGCACTCGCGGAACTTTCAGATTGTGGACGGGAAGATTATGCCGTCGCTTAGCAGCATAGACGGTCTTGGAGAGAAGGCGGCGGACGCTGTGATGGAGGCGGCAAAGAACGGACCGTTTTTATCAAAAGATGATTTCAGAAGCAGGACAAAGGTGTCAAAGACGGTGATTGATCTGATGAGCGATTTGGGACTGCTTGGAGATATACCGGAGTCCAATCAGATTAGTCTGTTTGATTTGGTCGGATAAGCGGATTATTGAGTATGAGGAGGTTATGAAAGGTTACAATGAGAGGAAAAATGGAAAGGTCGTTTGCCATAGAGCCGGAGATAAAGATTGGCAGAAATGACGACTGCTGGTGTGGAAGCGGAAAAAAGTATAAAAAGTGTCATTATGATTTTGATGCAAAGCTTGACGAATACAGAAGAAACAAATTTCTTGTGCCACCAAGACGCATATTGAAAAATCCTGCGCAGATTGAGAGCATACGCGAGAGTGCAAAGATTAATATTGAAATTTTGGATTATATCGGAGCGCATATTAAGGCGGGAATCACGACACTGGAAATTGACGAGTGGGTGTGCGATATTACAAAGCGGCATGGCGCAATTGCGGCAACTTTAAACTATGAAGGATTTCCCAAGAGCGTGTGTACTTCCATAAATGATATTGTCTGTCATGGAATTCCTTCTAAAGATGTGGTATTGAAGGAGGGTGATATTATTAATGTAGATGCTTCAACAATCCTGAACGGATATTTTTCCGATTCTTCGAGAATGTATTGCATTGGGGAAGTGTCTGCGGACAAAAAGCGCCTTGTGGAAGTTGCAAAGCGCAGCCTTGACGTGGGCTTGCAGTATGTGCAGCCGTGGCGCAAAATTGGTGATATGGGTGCGGCGATTCACGAGTTTGCGATGGAGAACGGATATTCGGTAGTGAAGCAGATTGGCGGACATGGCGTGGGATTTGAATTTCATGAGGATCCGTGGGTAAGCTATGTATGTCCGAAGAATACGGGGATGCTGATGGTGCCGGGGATGATGTTTACGATTGAGCCGATGATTAATATGGGAAAAGACGAAATTTATATATCGGATGAGGACGGATGGACTGTTTACACAGAGGACGGGATGCCGTCGGCGCAGTGGGAGATCCAGGTGCTGGTAACGGAGGACGGATATGAGATTATTTCTTATTAGGAGTATTCGTGTTGGAATTTGGGAATTGTGATGAAAAAAAGAGATGGGTATTTGCTGGCATTTTTTCTGATTGCAGCGGCAGTCACAGCGGTTTGGTTTAATGTTTTGGGAAAAGATGCCGGGGAGCGTATTGTTGTGACAGTGGACGGTGAGGAGTTTGGCATGTATCCTCTTTCCCAAGACAGGGTGATTGACGTGGAGAATGCGTTTGGGGTAAACCGGATTGTAATCAAAGACGGAAGCGCTTATATGGAAGCAGCTGACTGTCCTGACAAATACTGTATGACGTATCAGCCGATTACAAAAACAAATCAGAGTATCATTTGTCTTCCGCATCGGCTTGTGGTACAGGTGGAAGGGACGCAATATTTGGAAACAGATGGGATAGCAAGATGATGACGAACGCAAAAAAGACTGCATATTGTGCAATGCTTACGGCACTATCAATGATCTTCAGCTATATTGAAGCGCTGATTCCGCTTTCTGTCGGAATCCCCGGGGTGAAGCTTGGGCTTTCGAATCTTGTGGTGGTATCAGGGCTTTATTTTCTGCCTGCGGGGTGGGTGCTTTTGGTGCTTGTGCTAAAAGTGACACTGGTGTCATTTTTGTTTGGCAATGTGTCAATGCTCATTTACAGTATGGCGGGTGGAGTGCTGAGCTTTTTGGTGATGCTTTTGTTAAAAAGAATAAAGGGCGTTTCGATGATTGGCGTGAGTATGGCGGGCGGTGTCAGTCACAATATCGGGCAGTTGATTGTAGCTGTGGCTGTTGTGCAGAGCGTTGCGCCGTTTTCGTATCTGCCTGTGCTGATTGCGGCAGGAGCGGTGTCGGGAACCGCGATTGGCGCGGCGGCATACAGGGTGCGGCGGGTGGTTGGGAGAATGGTCTGATTCTTTTTCGTAATATTTGTTGACCAATTGTCCCACATAAAGTATAATTATGGTGTAAAATTACTAAAAAATCACTCAGGATTACATAAAGTATTAAACAAATTGTGTATAATGGGGCTCTTATGGAGGTTGTGGGATGGGAAAAGATACTACAAATGACGTAATGCAAGGGATGGCGCTTGGCAAAAACAGCCAAATCGCAAGACTAAGGAGGATATCCAAGGAAACAAAAATTTCACTTGGAATCGGGATTGTGCTTTTGGGACTGTTTTTTGTGTCAATGGTTATCTTTGCGGTGGAGTCAACGCATCAGGTGGAATGTACGATGTACCTGAATCAGTACAGACTGGGTTCTAAGGCGCTGACATCGGCGGTTCGCGCATATGCTGTTACGGGCAATCAGCAGTATTATGATGCGTATATGCAGGAGCTTGAGGTTGACAAGAACAGGGATATTGCATGGGCAGGACTGGAAGAGAATAACCTGACAGATGAAGAGTGGGCGACCTTGAATGAAATCGCGTCCCTCTCAAACGGTTTAGTACCGCTTGAGGAAAATGCAATGACCTCCGTTTCTTCCGGAGATTTGAAGTCGGCTACGGATTATGTGTTTGGAGAAACGTACAATAGTACGGTGACTACCATAAGTGACCTCACGGATTCTTTGATTTTGGAAGTACAGGACAGGTTAAAGGACAGAAAGAATGCAATGCTTGTTTTGCAGACGGTATGTGCCGTTCTGTTTCTCTTTAGCTTTATTAAAATGTCTATGCAGTGTACAAAGACGGTAGGGTTTGCAAACAAAGAGCTCTTGGTTCCGATTGTCAAGGTGTCAGAGCAGATGACGGCGCTTGCTGAAGGTAATTTACATACGGATCTTGACTTGAAGCCGGATGACAGCGAGGTTGGAAAGATGGTGGAGGATATCACCACCATGAAGAGCACGCTTGTAGGAATTATCGAGGAAATCGGTTTTGCACTGGAACAGATGGGACAGGGTAATTACAAGATTTGTGTTGAGCGGGAATATGTAGGCGAATACATTCAGATTAAAGAGTCTTTGGAAAAGATTATACATGAAATGAGAGGGGCAATCAGTGATATCTCGACAGCGACGGATGAGATTGACAGCGGCTCCGGTCAGCTTGCGGCTGCGGCTGGGGATTTGGCAAATTCATGTACCTCACAGGCTTGTCAGGTTTCTGAAATGGTAATGCAGATATCCCAGCTTCAGGAAAGCATCAGCTATAATGAAAAAGAGGCTGAGGAAGCAGTGAAGATTTCCAGTCTTGCCAGCTCTACGCTTGTGGCAGCAGGTGAGAAGATGAGTGAGCTTGATGCGGCGATGAATGAGATTAATGAGTGTTCAAGGCAGATTACGCTGGTGACGACTTCGATTTCAGAGCTTGCCGACGAGATTGAAATGCTCTCTCTGAATGCATCAATAGAGTCTGCGAGGGCGGGAGAGGCAGGCAGGGGCTTTGCCGTGGTAGCAGAGCAGGTTAAGAAGCTTGCGGAGGCGTCGCAGGAGGCAGCAGGACAGACCAGTGAACTGATTGATAAGACAACGTGCGCGGTGGATAAAGGGATGCAGATTGCAAAGGAGTCTGCTTCGTGCATGGAAGATGTTCAGATGGGTGCGGAAGAAACGGCGTCGCGTATTGACGGAATCGTTGCAAACCTCAAGACGGAAGTGGGCAGTATTGACAAGATTACGGAGGGGATCAATATCATCGCAGGTTTGGTGGACAATAATTCCGCGACTTCCCAAGAAACGGCGGCAGTCGGCGAGGAGTTAAAATCGCAGGTTGATTCGATGGTGGATTTGATGGGAAGATTTCGGATTTAGGTTTTTTGAAAATGGGATAATTAATTTTGAAACAATGCTTGACAAATGTCAGGCATTGTTTTATGATAAACATATGAATAATTGTTCATATGTTTATGTGTAGTAAATGTGAGTAAAGGCGGTGAAGATGTGGCGGAACAAAATGTATATGAAGTGGAGTGCTGTGAGGAACATTTGGTTCATAGCGAGCTGTTGCAGAAGGTGGACGGAAAGATGCCTGACAATCAGGAGATTTCGGATTTATCGGACTTGTTTAAGGTGTTTGGGGATGCGACAAGACTAAGGATTTTATTTGTGCTTTTTGAGTCAGAGGTTTGCGTCTGTGATTTGGCGGAGATTTTAAATATGACGCAGTCGGCGATATCCCATCAGCTTAAGGTGTTAAAGCAGTCAAAGCTTGTGACAAACAGGCGTGAAGGAAAGTCTATTTTTTATGCACTTGCCGATAATCATGTACGCAGTATTATCGCGCAGGGGCGTGAACATATTGAGGAAGGATGAAGAACGCAAGGGCGGCATTCTTCGCCGCTTGAAAGTAATGTAGTATAATGATAAGGAAAGGAAATAAAAACGATGAAAAAGAAATTTAAACTTGAGGATTTGGATTGTGCAAATTGCGCAGCGAAGATGGAGGAGGCGATTAAGAAGATTGACGGCGTAAATGATGCGACGGTGAGCTTTTTGGCGCAGAAAATGACAATTGATGCGGTTGACGAGCGGTTTGACGCGATTATGGAGGAAGTAAAGGCAGTCTGTGCGAAGGTGGAGCCGGATTGCAAAATCCTGATGTAAAGCCATATTGTGAAATCATTATCAAATATGCCCTGAGCCTGAGCGATTTATGGGCTTGGGGTTTTTGAATATCCGAACGAATTTTGGATGACGGAAATGGAGGGATTGGAATGACAAAAAAACAGAAAAAGATGTTGCTTCGTATCGTGGTTTCGTTTGTGCTTTTGGCGGCGCTTATGATCAGTGAGCATGTTGGAATACTGCCGGAACGCATTTGGATAGAGCTTGTTTTATTTGTAGTGCCGTATCTGATTATCGGTTATGATATTATCTTAAAGGCGGCAAGGAACATTCGGCATGGGCAGGTGTTTGACGAGAATTTTCTGATGATGCTTGCGACCTTTGGCGCGTTTGGGGCGCGGGATTTTTCCGAGGCGGCTGCCGTGATGCTGTTTTATCAGGTTGGGGAGCTGTTTCAAAGCTACGCGGTGGGAAAATCGCGTCAGTCCATTTCGGATATGATGGATATCTGTCCGGAGTATGCAAATATTGAAGAAAACGGAACGTTGACGCAGGTGGATCCGGATGATGTGGAGGTTGGAAGCATTATCGTGATTAAGCCCGGTGAACGTGTGCCGCTTGACGGTGTTGTCGTGGAAGGTGAGTCTTTGATTGATACGGCGGCGCTGACTGGGGAATCCGTGCCAAGAAGGGCTGCCGCGGGTGATGAGATTATCAGCGGCTGCGTGAACGGTAGCGGTACGTTAAAGGTGCGTACAACGAAGGAGTTTGACGATTCCACTGTTTCGAAAATTCTTGAGCTTGTGGAGAATGCAAGCTCCAATAAGGCGAAGGCAGAGAATTTTATCACGAAGTTTGCACGCTACTATACGCCGATTGTCACGATTGCCGCCGTGGTACTGGCGATTTTGCCGCCGCTTCTTTTGGGTGGTGGATGGAGTGAGTGGATTCACAGGGCTTGTATCTTTCTTGTCATTTCGTGTCCGTGTGCGCTTGTGATTTCCGTTCCGCTTGGCTTTTTTGGCGGTATTGGTGCGGCATCGCGCATTGGCGTGCTGGTAAAGGGCGGCAATTATCTTGAGGCGGTTGCAGAGATGACGACGATTGTTTTTGACAAGACGGGAACATTGACAAAAGGGGAATTTAAGGTTTCCGGTCTTTATGCGGAGAACGGTTTTTCGCATGAGGCGCTTTTAGAGCTTGCGGCGCACGCGGAAGGGTATTCCAATCATCCGATTGCGGAATCTGTCAGGGCGGCATATTTGGAACGGACGGGAAAAGAGGTTGATTTGGGACGCGTCGGTGAGGCAAGCGAGCAGGCGGGGCATGGAATCAGCGTAACGGTGGATGGAAAGCAGGTTTTGGTTGGAAATGAAAAGCTGATGCAGGCAAATGGAATTGACTGCGCGATTTGCAAGGAATTAAAGTCGTTGGAGCAGCAGCACCCGAATTTGATGAAATCAGGGAATGCGGACTATACATCGGCTACGGAACGTGGTACAGTTTGTTATGTGGCATGTGAGAACGTGTACGCAGGCGCGGTGATTATTTCCGATACGATAAAGGAAGGCGCGCGCGAGGCAATTGCCGATATGAAAAAGATTGGCGTTAAAAAATGTGTTATGTTAACTGGTGACAGAAGACAGGCGGCGGAGGCAGTTGCGCGGGAACTTGGCATTGATGAGCTGCACGCGGAGCTTTTGCCGGCTGACAAGGTTGCGCGGGTGGAAACATTGCTGAATAACCGTACGCAGAAAGAACGGCTGGCATTTGTGGGCGACGGGATTAATGATGCGCCTGTACTTGCGCGGGCGGATATTGGCTTTGCGATGGGCAGTATGGGTTCTGACGCGGCGATTGAGGCGGCGGATGTCGTGCTGATGGATGATGATGTGCGCAAAATTGCCGCGGTGGTCAGAATTGCGAGAAAGACGCTTGGCATTGTCAGGCAGAATATTGTGTTTGCGCTTGCAGTGAAGGCGCTGGTGCTGATTTTGGGCGCGCTTGGCATGGCAAGTATGTGGGAGGCTGTGTTCGCGGATGTGGGCGTGGCGGTAATTGCGATTTTGAATGCCATGCGGACATTACGGTATAGGGGAAACAAATAAGAATGGAAATACATGTGTCGGTCAGACAGCTTGTGGAGTTTATTCTGCGAGAGGGGGATATCGATAACAGGAAATCATCGGGTTCGGGGAACGCGATGCAGGAGGGAAGCCGCATTCACCGCATGATACAGCGCGAAATGGGAAGCGAGTATCATGCGGAGGTGGGGCTTAAATTTGCATGGAGCGCGGGGGAGTATGACATTGTGGTGGAAGGCAGGGCGGATGGTATTATTGACTTCAATTATGCAAACCATGATGAGCCGGAAACCGCGGATACCAAGCAGAAGGTGGTTATTGATGAGATTAAGGGTACGTACCGGGAGCTTGGTCGGATTCATCAGGCGGCGGGAGTGCACCTTGCGCAGGCAAAGTGTTACGCGTATATTTATGCGAAGGAAAATAATCTTAGGACAATCGGCGTGCGAGTGACCTACTGTAATATTGAAACAGAGCAGCGTAAACATTTTGAGGAGGAGTATGCTTTCGATGCGTTGGAGCAATGGTTTGACAATCTCTTAACAGAGTATCAAAAGTGGTCGGATTTTCAGGTTGCGTGGGATAAAATCCGGACGGAGTCCATAAAAAATCTTGTATTTCCATTTTCCTACAGGGAAGGGCAGAAAGAACTTGCGGCAGGTGTGTATCGCACGATTTATCATCGGAGGAAGCTGTTTTTGGAGGCGCCGACGGGGGTCGGAAAAACCATATCCACGGTGTTTCCTACGGTTAAGGCGATGGGAGAAGGAATGGTGGAGAAGATTTTTTATCTTACGGCAAAGACCATTACGCGCACGGTGGCGCAGGAGTGCTTTTCGCTTTTGCAGCAAAACGGTTTGCGCGTCAAAACGGTAGCGCTAACTGCGAGGGATAAAATCTGTTTTTTGAAGGAAATCGAGATGGAAGGTGAGGCGGAGTGCAATCCGGATGCCTGTCCTTATGCGAAAGGGCATTATGACAGGGTGAACGACGCCATGTATGACTTGCTCACGCATGAGGATCATTTTACGCGGGAACAGGTGAAGGAATATGCAAAACGCTATCTGGTTTGTCCGTTTGAGCTTGGTCTTGACATGAGCCTTTTTTCGGATGCCGTTATTTGTGATTATAATTATGTTTTTGATCCGCGCGTTTATTTGAAGCGTTTTTTGAGTGAAACGAACGTGGGGAAAGATTATGTATTTTTGATTGACGAGGCGCACAATCTTTTGGAGCGTGGCAGAGAGATGTATAGTGCGGCGCTGTTTAAAAAATCGTTTTTGGCGGTGAAACGGCTGATGAAGGAGCAGGCGCCAAAGGCTGCGAAGCTGCTGGACAAGTGCAATAAGGAGCTGCTGGCGATGAAACGCCAGTGTGAGGATTATCAAAAGCAGGAGGGGATTGACGGGTTTGTCATTGCGTTGACACGCGCGTATGCGGCGATGGACGATTTTTTGGATGAGCATGACACACTTCCCGATAAAAAGGAAATTTTGGAATTTTATTTTGAAGTGTCGCATTTTTTGAATATGTATGAGCTGATGGATGAAAATTATGTGGTGTACGGGCGTCTTATGGACGATGGGGATTTTATGCTGAAGCTTTTTTGTGTCGATCCTGCCGAAAATCTGAAAGCCTGTATGCGAAAAGGCAGAAGCAGTATCCTTTTTTCCGCAACGCTTCTGCCAATCCAGTATTATAAGAGGCTGCTCGGCGGTGAGGCGCAGGATTATGAGGTGTATGCAAGGTCTGCGTTTCAGGAGGAGAAGAAGGCGCTTTTTATTGCCAATGATGTGACGAGCAAATATACAAGACGGGGCGAGGACGAGTTTCGGCGCATTGCGCGCTATATCCATGAGATTGTCCGGCAACGCTATGGGAATTATATGGTATTTCTGCCTTCACACTTGTTTTTGGAGCGGGTATATAACTGCTTTATGGAGGATTATTTTGACGCGGCGTGTATGGAGTGTATCGTGCAGGAGGACTATATGAGCGAGGCAAAGCGTGAGGAGTTTCTGCTGCGGTTTCAGGGGAATGCGGGCTGTGATTTGGAAGAAAACATTGCGTTTGAAATTGAGGAGGAGCAGGATTCCATTCTGATTGGCTTTTGTGTGATGGGAGGGATTTTTTCGGAAGGGATTGACTTAAAGCGGGACAGTCTGATTGGTGCGGTGATTGTGGGAACGGGCATTCCGCAGGTGGGCTGCGAGCGGGAGCTATTGAAGGACTATTTTAATGAACGGGGAGACAGCGGGTTTGATTATGCATACTGTTATCCGGGAATGAACAAGGTTTTGCAGTCGGCGGGGCGTGTGATTCGTACGGCGGAGGATGTGGGCGTGGTGGCGCTTTTGGACGAGCGGTTTTTGGAATACCGTTACAGGCGCCTGTTTCCGAGGGAATGGGCAAGTTTTGAGGTTGTGAGTGTTGACAAAATTGCGGGACGTGTGGAAAAGTTTTGGAATGACTGGCTTTAAATTGCTTGGGAAATATGGTTTCTTTTTAAGACGGTTTATGATAAGATAAGAACAAGAGCGGAAAAGTTTGATATTTTTTTCACAACAAGGCTGCGTATTAAAACAGAGTGATAGAAAACAAAATACTGGAAAACAGGGAAACGGAGGATAGTGTGAAAAATAAATTTTTCACACAGCAAATTTGTGCTTGGGGCACAAATTCGCAAACTGAGAAAGGAGCATGGTTATTAGTATGGAGGATATCAGAAAGCTTCAAAACGGAAGCGATATCAGAGGAATTGCGTGTGAGGGCGTGGAGGGAGAACATGTGAACCTCACCGAGGATGCGGGAAACCTGATTGGCGGAGGGTTTGTCAGATGGCTTGCCGAGAAAAAGGGAAAAAAGCCGCAGGAGCTTCGGATTGGCATCGGGCATGATTCACGCATTACGGCGGACAGGCTGTTTGTTGCAGCGGCAAAGGGCATTGTGGCAGCAGGCGCGAAGGTTTATGCGTGCGGACTGGTTTCCACACCTTCGATGTTTATGACGACGGTGTTTGACGAGTTTGGCTTTGACGGTGCGATTATGATTACGGCAAGCCACCTTCCGTTTAACCGAAACGGCTATAAGTTTTTTGACCGTGACGGCGGTTTGGAGCATGACGATATCACAAAAATTTTGGAAACTGCCGCAGGGCTTTCGGTTGCGGACGCCAGTCTTTGCGGCGTGGAAAAAGTGGACTCGATTTCGGTATATTGTGATTTTTTAAAGGATAAGATAAGAAAGAGTATCAACGCCGCAGATTATGAGAAGCCGCTTGCAGGTTTACATATTGTGGTTGATACGGGGAACGGCGCGGGTGGCTTTTTTGTGGAGAAGGTGTTAAATCCGCTTGGGGCGGACACGTCGGGAAGTCAGTTCTTAGAGCCGGACGGACATTTCCCGAATCATATTCCGAATCCGGAGAATAAGCAGGCGATGGAGTCTATCCGGCAGGCAGTGCTTAAGAATAAGGCGGATTTGGGTATTATTTTTGACACGGACGTTGACAGAATGTCGGCAGTTCTTCCAAACGGCGACGAGGTGAACAGGGATGCGATTATTGCAATGATGACAGCGATTATCGCGGAGGATTATCCGGGCGGTACGATTGTTACGGACTCTGTCACAAGCGATCGTCTGACGCGTTTTATCGAAAGCATTGGCATGAAGCATCATCGGTATATGCGCGGTTATAAAAATGTGATTAATGAGTCCATTCGCCTCAACAATGCGGGAACGGTTTCACCGCTTGCGATTGAAACGTCCGGACATGGCGCGTTGAGCGAGAACTATTTCCTTGACGACGGGGCGTATATGGCGGTGAAGCTTTTGATTGCACTTGCAAAGGCAGCAAAGCAAAACAAACCGCTTGCGGCGTTTATTGAAACGCTGGAAAAGGGCTTTGAGGAGCGGGAGTACCGTTTTAAGATTGATTGTGATAATTTTAAGGAATATGGACAAAATGCGCTGAATACATTCGAGGAAAGGGCAAAAGCGAAAGGGTATCAGATTGCGCTCAATTCGTATGAGGGTATCCGCATTACGTTTGATTCGGACGAGGTAAAGGGGTGGCTTTTGCTTCGCATGTCGCTGCATGACCCGCAAATGCCGCTCAATATTGAAGGCGCGCGAGAGGGCGATTGTGATAAACTCTTTGATATTGTACTGGAGTTGCTGAAAGGATTTGATAAGTTAATGGTGCCTGACAGATAGAAATTGATAATTTGCTAAAGCCATGAATTTGCGGCTGAATTGGGATTTGAGGAAACATTAACTCATGGGGGGATTAAAAAAAGAGGACGGCAAAAAGCAGGGAGGGTTTAGATGAGGATAGGAATGGGGTATGACGTACACCGTTTGGTGGAAGGACGAGATTTGATTATCGGCGGCGTGACAATTCCATATGCGCTTGGACTTTTGGGGCATTCGGACGCGGATGTGCTGCTCCATGCAATTGCCGACGCGCTTTTGGGGGCGGCGGCGCTTGGGGATATTGGGAAACATTTTCCAGACACCGATCCGGCGTACAAAGGAATTTCAAGTATCCTGCTTTTAGAGCGGGTAGGCGCATTGCTGGAAGAAAATATGTTCTTTATTGAAAACATTGATGCCACGATTATCGCACAGGCACCGAAAATGCGCCCGCATATTGATCAAATGCGGGAGAATATTGCGAATGCGCTGCATCTTACGCTGGATCAGGTTAATGTGAAGGCGACGACGGAGGAAGGACTTGGTTTTACAGGTGAGGGTAAGGGCATTTCGGCACAAGCGATCTGTATGCTGACAAGTCCAAGGGAGATGGCGACGATGGAAACGACAAGGCAGTCGGCAGCACAGGGCTGCGAAAGCTGTAACGGTTGTAAGAAATCGCAGATTATTTACGAATAAAAATCGGGTTCCAGCGCACCCGATTGCAAAATGCAAAGCTTTTTGTTTCGATGATTTACACTGTTGCAACCTTATACAAATACAAAGTCAAAAACCCCGCAGCAAGCTACGGGGCATCAAAATTAAACGCAGCAGGCTGTGGGGGGATTTGACCCTCGCGGCAGTCGCCAAATGTCTGCAAGCAGCCACTTGGCTCGTTGCTCGCGGGAATAAAACGACAGATAAAAGAATGGAGGAATATGTTATGTCAATGATTACAACACCGCATATTAATGCCGAGGCAGATGCGTTTGGGAAAACCGTGTTAATGCCGGGTGATCCGCTGCGTTCTAAATTTATTGCGGAGAATTTTTTGGAAAATGCGCAGCTTGTAAACAATATCAGGGGAATACAGGGCTATACAGGCACTTATAAAGGAACAAAAGTCAGCGTCATGGCTAGCGGTATGGGAATGCCGACAACCGGAATTTACACCTATGAGCTGTTCAACTTTTTTAATGTGGAAAACATTATGCGGATTGGTTCAACCGGGGCAATGCAGGAAAAAGTCCATGTGCGCGACATTGTGATTGGCATGGGCGCGTGTACCAACTCCAACTACGCAAGCCAGTACGGTCTTGGCGGTACGTTCGCACCGATTGCAAGCTATCCTTTGATGAAGGAAGCGATTGCGCAGGCAGAAGCAGTCGGGGCAAATTACCATGTAGGGAATATTCTTTCGTCAGACGTATTTTATAACGACAGCAAGGACGCGAATGCGGGCTGGCAGAAAATGGGTGTGCTCTGTGTGGAAATGGAAGCGGCGGCGCTTTACATGAACGCGGCGCGCTGCGGCAAAAATGCGCTTGCAATCCTTACCGTTTCGGACAGTCTTGTGACCGGGGAAGAAACGTCGGCAGAGGAACGGCAGAACTCCTTTACACAGATGATGGAGATTGCCCTCAATACAGCAGTCAATGTTGAAAAAAATTAAGATGTATTGAACAATAACAGTTCAGCCTAGAACTTTGCACTTGCTGCAAAGTTCGTGAAACAGCGTAGCGGTTGAGATGCATCAAGCCACCACGAAGTAGTTTTGCATGGCTTGATGCTTGTAACAGGAAGCCGAAGGCTGAACTGTTACATTGAATGAAATATTGTCAAAAAAGGACATCAAAATGGGATTCATTAAAAACATTCAAAATGAAATCAAAGTTATCAGGGAGCGTGATCCGGCAATTCACTCTAACATGGAGGTTTTTCTCTATCCAAGCTTTAAGGTCATGCTCCATTACAGGATTGCACATAAGCTATATAAAAACGGACATTATTTCCTTGCAAGATGGGTTTCACAGCGTGCCGTCCGAAAGACAGGCATTGAAATCCATCCGGGCGCGGAGATTGGAGAAAATTTTTTCATTGACCACGGAAACGGCGTGATTATTGGAGAAACGGCGGTCGTGGGAAACAACGTCACGCTCTATCAGGGCGTGACGCTTGGCGGTACGGGAAAGGAACATGGGAAGCGTCACCCGACCATCGGCGACAATGTCATGATTAGTGCCGGCGCAAAGATTATCGGCTCGTTTAAAGTGGGCGAAAATTCCAAGGTGGGCGCGGGAAGCGTGGTCATTGAGGAGGTGCCGCCAAACTGCACGGTGGTCGGCGTGCCGGGCAGGGTGGTAAGACGAAACAATCAGAAGTTAGTCCGCGAAGACTTAAATCAGGTTGACCTTCCCGATCCCGTAAATGAGGATATCCGGACGCTGCAATACGAAAATTCTCAGCTTGCGAACCGGGTTATTGAGCTTGAAAATCAGATGAAGCAGTTAAAAAAAGAGCTTCAACATAACGGAGAAAATACATAAAATTTGTGAAAAGCCACAAAAAAGCGAACATTGAAAGGAGCATGGTTACAAAAATGGAAAACAGATTATCCTTTTACAATACACTGACTAGAAAAGTAGAACAGTTTATTCCGAATGAGGACGGGAAGGTAGCAATGTATACGTGCGGCCCGACGGTCTATCATTTTGCGCATATCGGAAATCTGAGAAGCTACATCATGGAGGACTTGCTGGAAAAGACGCTGCGCTATATCGGCTATGATGTGAAGCGTGTTATGAATATTACGGATGTAGGGCATTTATCAAGCGATGCGGATACGGGCGAGGACAAAATGCTTGCGGGTGCGAAAAGAGAACACAAGTCGGTGATGGAGATTGCAAAATTTTACACGGACGCTTTTTTCAGCGACTGCCAGAAACTCAATATCAAGACGCCTGATGTGGTCGAGCCTGCGACAAACTGTATTGCGGAGTTTATCCATATGATAACGGTGCTGCTGGAAAAAGGATATGCCTATGAGAGCGGCGGAAACATTTACTTTGACACATCAAAGCTTGACGATTATTATGTGTTTTCCAGCCAAAGCGAGAAGGAGCTTTTGGTCGGCGTGCGCGATGACGTGGAGGAAGATGCGAACAAAAAGAACAAGAGCGATTTTGTGCTTTGGTTCACGAAGTCGAAATTTGATTCGCAGGAGTTAAAATGGGAAAGCCCTTGGGGGGTAGGGTATCCGGGCTGGCATATTGAGTGCTCCTGCATCAGCATGAAGCATTTGGGGGAATACATGGATATTCATTGTGGCGGCGTGGATAATATTTTCCCGCACCACACAAATGAGATTGCGCAGAGTGAGGCTTATGTGGGGCATAAATGGTGCAACTATTGGTTCCACGTGCATCATCTGAATGATAAGTCGGGAAAAATGAGCAAGTCAAAGGGCGATTTTCTTACGGTATCGCTTTTGGAGAAAAAGGATTATAATCCTTTGGTATACCGCTTTTTCTGTTTACAGTCGCATTACAGGAAGCCGTTGGAGTTTTCGTATGAGGTGCTTGACAACATGAGCGCGGCATATGATAAGCTTGTGAAAAAAATCGGGACCCTTGACAAGGAGGGAGCGGTTGACAAAGGGAAATTTGACTTGTACAGAAGAAGGTTTGAGGATGCGCTTTGTGATGATTTGAATTCCTCTATGGCAGTTACCGTGCTCTATGATATGCTTAAAGATGAGATGGCGGACGCTACGAAATACGCGCTTGCAAAGAGCTTTGACGAGGTGCTTTCGCTTGACCTTACGACTGCGCATGCCGCAAAGGAAGCGGACAACGGTGTAGATGCCCAGCTTAAGGCATATGTGCTTGCAAGGATTGAGGAGCGCAAGGCGGCAAAGAAGGAAAAGGACTTTGTGAAGGCAGACGCAATCCGCAATGAACTGCTGGAAAAGGGCATTGCGCTTGAGGATACGCGCGAGGGCGTAAAGTGGAAAAAAATATAAGATTTAGGAAGGTTGAAAGGGACCATCATATGGGAGATATACTTTCGGAAATAAGCGCTGCGTTTGGCAGGGGGGAAACGGATCTCAGAACATATTCTCCGCTCACGTTTGCTTATATTGGCGATGCCGTGTTTGAGATTATCATACGGACTGTGATTGTGAAACAGGGACAGCGCCCCGCAAACGTATTGCACAAGCACAAAGCGAAAATTGTCTGTGCCGAAACACAGGCCAAAATGCTGGATGCCATTTATGAGGAGCTGAGCGGGGAGGAGCAGGATATTTACCGGCGTGGCAGAAATGCAAAGATTCATTCTATGGCAAAAAATGCAAGCCTTTCGGATTATAGAAAAGCGACGGGGTTTGAGGCGCTTTGCGGGTATCTTTATTTATCAGACAATATGGAACGGGTGATTGCAATTGTCAAAAGAGCGCTGGACATAGCAGAAATTGAACTGTAAAAGGAATAAGGTATGAGATACGAAGAATTTACGATAGAGGGCAGGAATGCCGTGATAGAGGCATTCCGTGCAGGAAAACCGATTGATAAGCTTTTGATACTGGACGGGGCGCAGGACGGACCGATACAGACGATTAAGCGTGAGGCAAAAAAGCACGGCACGATTGTGAAATTTGTGACAAATGAACGCCTTGACCAGCTAAGTGAAACGGGAAAGCATCAGGGCGTGATTGCCTATACGGCGGCGTATGAGTATGCCCAGGTGGAGGATATCCTCGCTGCGGCGCGCGAGAAAAACGAGCCACCGTTTGTGATACTGCTTGATAATATTGAGGATCCGCATAATTTGGGTGCAATTATCAGAACGGCAAATCTTGCGGGAGTGCATGGCGTCATTATACCAAAGAACCGTGCGGCGGGACTGACCGCGACGGTGGCGAAGGCATCTGCGGGAGCGCTGAACTATACCCCTGTAGCAAGAGTGACGAATCTTTCCAAGACAATGGAGGATTTGAAAAAGGAGGGCTTGTGGTTTGTCTGTGCCGATATGGGCGGAACTTCCATGTATCAGCTTGATTTGACAGGACCAATCGGTCTTGTAATCGGCAACGAGGGCGATGGCGTGGGCAGGCTTGTGAAAGAGCGGTGCGATTTTGTCGCATCGATTCCGATGAAAGGGGATATTGATTCCCTGAACGCATCGGTGGCAGCAGGCGTACTTGCCTATGAGATTGTCAGGCAAAAGAATGCCGAAAAAGCATTCTTTATTGGAGGAAACTGTGACGGAAAATTATAGAGGATTATCCGATGAAGAGCTGATTGACAGGTTGCGGCAGGGCGAGAATGAAATTACGGATTTTATTATGGACAAGTACAAAAACCTTGTGCGCAAAAAAGCGAAATCCATGTACATCTTAGGCGCGGATAATGACGATCTGATACAGGAGGGCATGATCGGGCTGTTTAAGGCGATACGGGATTACGATGCGGGGCGTGACGCCAACTTTTACACGTTTGCCGATTTGTGCATATCAAGGCAGATGTACAATGCGGTACAGGCATCACGGAGGGAAAAGCACGCGCCGCTCAATACGTATATTTCATTATATGCAAGCATGGCGGAGCCAGAGAGTGACGAGCGCGGGACGCAGCTTGTCAATATCCTTGAATCGGAGGTTGAAACCGATCCGGAAAAGCTGTTTATCGACAAGGAAAATGTTGCGCAGATTGAGGCGATTATCGAAAAGGAGCTAAGCGGATTTGAGAAACAGGTGCTTGACCTTTATATCACGGGAATGAGCTATTCGCAGATTGCAAAGGTGCTTGCAAGGAGCGAAAAGTCAACAGACAACGCGCTGCAAAGGCTCAAAGCAAAGCTTCGGCGTGCCGTTGACTACAAAAGAGACAAGGATTAATGCAACAATGGATGACAAGTACAAGGAAAAATATGAGGTATTAAAAAAATATTTTGGCTACGACTCCTTTCGAATCGGTCAGGAATCCGTGATAGACGCGGTTTTAAGCGGCAGGGATGTATTTGGAATTATGCCGACTGGCGCGGGAAAATCCATGTGCTATCAGATTCCGGCACTGATGCTGTCTGGCATTACACTGGTGATTTCCCCATTGATTAGTCTGATGAAGGATCAGGTGGCGGCACTGAATCAGGCGGGCGTTTATGCGGCATATTTAAATAGCTCGCTCACGCAGGGACAGTATTTTAAAGCGCTGGATTTTGCAAAGGGCGGAAAATATAAAATTATTTATGTGGCTCCGGAGAGACTGCTGACGGAGTCATTTCTTGGTTTTGCCCTAAATGCGGACATTTCCTTTATCAGCGTGGACGAGGTACACTGTGTTTCACAGTGGGGGCAGGATTTCAGACCAAGCTATTTAAAAATTGTGGATTTTGTACAACAGTTAAAAAAGCGTCCGGTGATTGGGGCATTTACGGCGACCGCTACTGCTCAGGTGCGAAATGACGTGATGAAAATTTTACAACTTGAAAATCCTGAAATTGTTACCACAGGCTTTGACAGAACCAATTTATCTTTTTTTGTGAAACATGCAAAGGACAGAAAAGCAGCGCTTTTTCAGATTTTGCGGGAGCACTATGATGAGAGCGGGATTATCTATTGTATTACCAGAAAGCTTGTCGAGGAAGTGTACGGGCTGTTAGCGGAGCGTGGAATTGAGGTGGCAAAATACCATGCAGGAATGACGGATGAGGAGCGGGTAAGAAATCAGGATGCGTTTACCTCGGACAGGGCGCGCATTATGGTGGCAACCAACGCGTTTGGCATGGGAATCGATAAGCCGGACGTGCGCTTTGTTATTCATTATAATATGCCGAAAAACATGGAGAGCTACTATCAGGAGGCAGGGCGTGCGGGACGTGACGGCGAAAAGGCGGCATGTTATCTAATCTACAATCCGCAGGATATACATACAAACCAGTATTTTATTGAGAATAACCGTGAAAACGAGGAGCTGTCTAAGACACAGCTTGAACAGGTCTTAGAAAAGGACAGGGAGCGGCTTAAGCAGATGGCCTTTTACTGTCATACAAGGTATTGCTACAGAAAGTTTATGCTCAATTATTTTGGAGAAAGGGCGGAGAGCTTTTGTGGGAACTGCGGGAACTGTCTGAAAAAGCTTGCAGCGGACGAGTACCAGGAACAGCTGGATAAATATCCGTCATATGACGCGAGGCTAAAGATTCGCAAGCCCCAGCCTGTAAAGAGACCGGCTTCTGAAAATCCGAAGCTTTATGACAGACTGCGTTTGCTTCGAAATAGCATTGCAAAGCAAAATGCTGTACCTGCGTATGTCATTTTTACGGATAAGACGATAAAGGAAATGAGCATGTATCTTCCCAAAAACAAGGAAGAGCTTTTACAGATCAACGGTGTGGGTGAAGCGAAATATGAAAAGTACGGAGCTGAATTTTTAACGGAAATTAAGCATTATAAGAACGAGGCACAGGTTGGGGAAATGACCGTGAAAGCGCATGCTAAGATTCAATTTCCGGTAAAAGACACGAAAAAATAATTTTTTGGATGATTTTCGGAAATGGATGAAAAAAGAACTGTATTATTTTGTTAAGATGTATTATGATAGAAATAGAATTGTCTGTTTAAACAGTACACAGCATTTATTGTTGATGATGATTGTACAAGTTATGAAAAAACAGCATAGGGAAGTAAAAACTGTAAAATGGAGGTTTTATTGATGAAGGGAAGAAAATGGATTCAGAAGATTACGGTGGCAGTTGTTGCGGCGGCAGTAGCAGTATCGCTTTCAGGAACGGGAATAGTGCCAGCAGGCGTTGCATACGCGGCTGAGGAAGGCGCACAGGCAGCGCTTCCGCAGGCATTGCCACAGCCGACAACGGAGGAAGCATATGCTGCGGCAGGCTTTGTCAGGAGCGTGTATACAAATGAGTGGATTCCTGCGGAGCAGGCGGCAATCAGACCAATTGCAGTAATGATGCCGACAGACCGGATTGCACAGCCGTCTTATGGAATCAGTAATGCTAAAATTTTGTATGAAATCATGGAGGAAGGTGAAATCTCAAGACAGATGGCGGTTATTGATAATTGGACAGGGCTTTCCAAAATTGGAAATGTGAGAAGCTGCCGTGCCTATTATCTGCCAGAAGCTACGGAGTGGGATCCGATTTTGGTACATTTCGGCGGCGTTGTCTATATGAAGGACAGGATTATGGCGCCGGATATCAACAACATTACCGGAGCACAGCAGTATGGCGTAGCCGGGGGAACGCCGGGAGCGGAAGCATTTTTTAGAACGACAGACAGAAAAGCGCCGCACAATGCGTATACCAGTGCACCGGGGATTGTGAATGCATGTGCGCAGTTGGGCTATCCGCTGAATATCAGGGAAGGTGTCTACAATCCAAAGCACTTTACCTTTGCACAGGGCATTAATACCTTAGAGCAGTACGGGGCTGCTGCGGCAACGGCGAATGTGATTGACCTGTCGCAGATTTTTACCTATACAAAGAGTGCGTTTACTTATAATCCTGCGGACGGATTATATTACAAATCCCTTCACGGAAAGCCGCAGACGGACGGTTTAAACGGTGAGCAGCTTAAGTTTGCAAACGTGATTGTGCAGAATACAAAATGGGTAGGACTGGATGCCAAGGGATATCTTGCGTTCCAAAATATTGATAATACGGAGGATGGGTATTACTTTACAAAAGGCAAGTGTATTCATGTGACATGGCAAAAAATGGGCGATTATCTGCCAACTGTTTATTATGATGATTTTGGAAATGAGATTCAGTTGAATGAGGGAAAGACTTATATTGCAATTGCACAAAAGGGCAGAGCAGCGCTTTATCATTAGGGGAAATCAACAATGAAATTTGAACAGGTCAAGATAGATGTAAAAAATGCGGTGAAAGCACAGCTGTCACTTTATATACAGGAGAGTTATCCGGAAACATACGGGGACAGGAAACGTCCAATGATATTGATTTGTCCGGGCGGCGGTTATGAACATTTGTCTGTCCGCGAAGGGGAACCGATTGCTTTTCAGTTTCTTGCTGCCGGTTGTCATGCGGCAGTTCTTCAATATGATGTAGTGGGTGACGGTATGGAGCACCCGCTGCCTCTTTTAGAGCTTACATGGGCAGTTTACTATATCAGGAAACACGCAGATGTGTATGCTGTTGATCCGGATAAAATTATTGTGGCGGGCTTTTCAGCAGGCGGTCATTTGGCGGCGTGCCTTGGCTGCTTTTGGGACAGGCAGTGGCTTTCCGATTTAATCTGTATGAGCAAAAAATGGTATAAACCAAATGGACTGATTTTGGCATATCCGGTGATTACTTCGGGAGAATATGCGCACAGACCGTCGTTTGAGCGGCTGATGGGAAGCCATGCGTCAGGCGAATTAGCAACGCTTTTAAGCCTTGAGAAGCAAGTGACGGATAAGGTTCCGCCTGTCTTTATGTGGCATACCTGTGAGGATGCGTCCGTACCGCTTGAAAATTCAATCCTGTTTGCAAAAGCGTTAAGGGAAGCCGGCGTAAGCTTTGAGTATCATGTATTTCCACATGGGATTCACGGACTTTCGCTTGCAACACAGGAAACAACAATGCTTGACAAGAATGCCGTGGAGCCGCAGTGTGAGCAGTGGATTTTGCTGTGCAGAAACTGGATTAAATATAACATGTGATATTGATTAAGGAGAAATGCCTATGAATATGCTTCAAATCAATAGGCTTAGCATGGCGGTACTGATTAGCGTAATATCTGTCACGTTGTTTACGGGCTGTGGACAGAATAGGGAAGAAGCATTTTTGGAAGAAACCACAAAGCAGGAACAAAGTACAAAAAACATGCAACAGAATCCTATGGAAACAGAAGCAGATTACAACTTATCCGATATTGTGGTTGGGATAGAAGGATGGAGTGCCTTTGATGAGAATGTGACGATAAAGATTCCCGTGTACGACAGACATATTAAGGATACTCCTGATGTTACGGATAATTACTGGACAAACTGGATTCAGGAACATTTTGGGAATAAATATAATATTACGGTGGAATATGTTGCAATTAATCGAACCGATGTTTTGCAGAGCTATGAGGCACTGGCAGCAAAGGATGAGCTGCCAACAATCTTAATGGAGTATGATTTTCCAAAGGTTGCACAGTGGGCTGCGCAGGGGTATCTTACGGAGTTCGATTATGATGCGTTTATGCAGGTTGCGCCAACCTATTATCAGCGGATGGTAGATTTGGGGCTGCTTTCCTATACTGTTCTTGACAAAAAAACATATTTTGCACTGGCGGAAAGACCCTATTATAATACGGATTACGGTTATGTAACATTATATAGAAAGGACTGGCTGGAACAAATCGGTTATGATATTTACCCTGATAATTGGGCGGATGAGAAGGAAATGCTGCTCAAGCTAAAAAAGAGTGGTATTTGTCAATATCCCTGTGGCGGAAAGATGATATCCGGTTCGGGTGTGGACCGAAATTACGAGTATAGGACATTTCCGCTTGACGAGGAAAACTGGGCGTGTTATGGTGACTATGCGATTCCTGCACTTGGGGATGAGGCAAATAAAAGACTGTTGAAGCGGGAAAATGAAAAATACAATTTAGGTTTGATTGAACCGGACTTTGACATGATTGACGAGGAAACGGCAAGAGATAATTTTGTGCATGGCAGGACGCTCTATTATCAGGGATATGTGGCTGCTGATTTGGATTGGGTAAATGCTTTTTATGAGAACAATCCGGATGGCGAACTTGCGGTAAAAATTACAAAAAATATAGTGGATCGAGAGGGCGGCACCGTTCCGGCGCTGCGTGCGAATAATCCTTTTGGCATGATGATTGGTTTTTCCTCCAAGGCAGACGCGGATCAGATAAAAGCTGCATGGATGTACATGGAATGGCTGGCGCTGGACAAAAATCTGTTTACAATGCAATGGGGAATTGCAGGAGAAAACTATATCCTTTCCAAAAACGGATCGCCAACACCTGTTGCGAAATACACTGGCGATTTCGTACAGGGGGTCGGCAACAATAAGGACTATTGGTGTATTGTAACGGAAACAAGGACAACAGGGAGTATTGAGGATATTGTGGCGGCAAGTACTCCTAAGAATATTCCACACGATTTTACGCCAGAGATGATTGAAAATTACTATGGGCAGTTAGAGGCGGCACAGGCAGGCTATGCGGTATCTGATTGTAATTTTGCAGTTGTGCTTGAGTCGGTATCAAAGTATCAAACGGTGTTGCTGGAGCTATATGAAGAATATCGAAGCCAAATTACAAAATGTAATCCGGAAGATTTTGAACTTTTGTATGATGCGCTTGCAGAGGATTATGCCAAAGCAGGGTATCAGGAAATTGTCAATGAGAGAAGGGCGGCTTACAGAGCAGGCAAAAGTACAAAATTAGTATATTAATGTTACCGTTTTTTTAGAAAAAGTGACAATATTTGATGTATTTTTGATTAAAGTGTGATATAATGAGCGATAGTGGGAAGTGCTTGTGCACAAATCTGACAGACAATAAACAATCGGCATAAAACGGAAGAGAGGGGAAATGACATGGCGGAAAGCCTAAAACTTTCAAGAGAAGAAATTATAATCTGCTATAAAGAAGACGTAGAACGGCTGTTAAAGTTTTTGCCGTGGCTTGAGAAGACAAGCGGAGGGGTATCATCGGGCGTTTATAGTGGAGAGGGTATTGAAAACAGTTCAATGGCGGTTCCTGTTTATGATTCTACACTTCTTGGTTTTATTAAAGAAATAAGAACAACGGATTTCATAAACCGCAATTATGTATATACCTATTCGAGGTATCGTATCAAAACGGCAAAAGATGAACTTAGATTGATTGATGCATCTTCTTTGCAGGAGATATCCGTTCTTGGTGACATTCTTTCCAAATATGTGCTCCGCGGCGATGTGAAGGGGGCAGTGTGGTCAGAGGGTGTATCAAACGGTGTATATTTAGCATTGCTGCTAAAATTAAAGGATTTGATGGATATCAGAAATCCCCGGGCATAATAAAGAAAGAACACAGAGGCTGTGATTAAAAATCTAAACAGGTAGGCTTAGAAAGGAGCATGGCTGTAACTATGGGCGACAAATCATTACAGAAGAGAAATATGATTGTAGAGGCAGCGAGAGAAGTTTTTTTCAAACGGGGATACAGAGCGGTGACCATGAAAGACATTGTGGAGGCGTGCGGTATCAGCCGGGGGGGACTTTATCTTTATTTTGCAAATACGAAAGAGCTTTTTGAAGCAGTACTGGAGCAGGAAAATCAAAAAGTGCAATCCATATTCGATTCATCTATGACAAAAAAGGCTAATCCCGGCGAAATTCTTCTGATGTATCTTAATGAACAGAAAAAAGAGATTTTAAAAAAGAAAGATAATCTTGCGGTAGCGACATATGAATATATGTTTGAAAATGAGCTTTTGGATATAGAAACGCCATTCAAAAGGCGTTTTCAGGAAAATGTGAAGGCATTGGAGCAACTTATCGCGGCTGGCGTCGGTCAGGAGTGGATGATTTGTGAAAGCCCTTCGGAGGCGGCAAGAAATATTGTATATACGCTGGAAGGAATGAAAGTGGCTGCACAGACAATTGGTGTGTCGGCAAAGGTTTTGGACAGTCAGATAGAGTATATTATGGGAACTCTTGGTATGGTGGTTAAATAATCGTTGGAAAAGTTTTGAATAAAAGCCGGAATTGTCCGGCTTTTTTTATGCATACGGGCACCAAAAGGAAATATGTCAGCAGGAGCTTATAGGTGACCGGAGCGCGGATAGGGATTTGAGGTGATAGTGTGTATAGAATAGGAATTTGTGATGACGAAAGAAATACTTGTATGGAACTTGAAAAAATGATTCGAGAGTATGCCAAACAGAATATGCTTGATTTGGAGACATTGATTTGGCATACAGGAGAAGAACTCTGTGAAATAATAGGTGAGTTGCGGCTTGATTTACTGTTTTTGGATATAGAGCTTGTTACTACAAGCGGCATAGAGGTAGGCAGATATATCAGAAACAAGATGGAAAATCATGAAATTGCAATTGCCTATATTTCATCAAAGAGCAGTTATGCGATGGAACTGTTTAAAATACGTCCCATTGATTTTCTGATAAAGCCTGTAAGATATGAAGATGTGGCAGAAATTATTGCGGAGTCGCTCAAGTTTTACCGTCGAAATAAGAAGATCTTTGAGTATCATTCAAAGGGTGTTTACGGAAAGGTGCAATATAGGGACATTATTTGTTTTTCGAGTGACAACAAAAAAGTAAATATCATGACGGTTTCTTCTGTGATTGTATTTAATGGGCGTCTGCGCGATATTCTGCCACAGCTTCCAGAAAATTTTATTCAGATTCACCAGTCTTACATTATTAATCTTGACCATATGGTTTCCTGCACTTATGACTGCGTAACAATGTCAGGAGAGGTTGTTTTCAATATTAGTCAGCCGTATCGGAAAGAAGTCCGCAGACAAATAGCAGAATTTAACTGGGGGGGATTTTCATGATTCTCTATATTTTTTATAAATATATGCATTGCTTTTTGAACACGGATAAAATTCATTTTGGGAAAGAAATGGCAACCTATTTTTTTATGCTGTTGTGGATTATTTTTGTCAATCCTCTGCTTCCGCAGCATTTAGAAAGTCTGTCGGTATTTCTGATTATTTTTTTATTGACATGGCAGTATGAAGCAGGGTTTATCAAAAAGCTTTCGCTTACTTTGTTGATTTATGGAACATATGTTTTGTGCGAGATGCTCATTGGATATCTGCTTGTGATGTTTGACCAAAATATGCGTACGGATACCTTTATGACAGCGTATGCAATTATGATGCTTCTTTTTATGTATGCGTGTGAACAGGCTGCGGAGTTTATTAAAGAGCGCTTCAAAAAGGCACAGATGGCGGTTGCGGAAAGCGAAAACGTTAAAAGACAGCTTGCAGGCTATACGAATCAGATGGATGTCATAAAAAATTCGGAGGAAAAAATTAGCAGACTGCGTCATGACTTAAAGCATCATTTAAATGAGCTGATGCTTTTGGCTGAGCGTGATGAAGCGGCGAAAATCAAGGAATATATCAAGCGTATGGATGATTTTATGACGTATTCCAAAGAGTATGTTTCCAGTGGGAATACGGATATTGACAGCCTGCTAAATTTAATGCTTGATATCGCAAAGAAAGAGCTTGACAATGTATCGTGCAGGGTTAGCATTCCAAAAGAGATCGCCATGGATCCGTTCGACCTAAATGTTATGCTGGGAAACCTGCTTGACAATGCAATCCTTGCGGCAAAACAGACAAATGAAAAGTACCTGAAGGTCAGAATCAGTTATAAAACAGGAATGCTTTTGATTCATATTGAGAATAGCTATGCAGGGGATTTAAGGAAAGAGGGAAGACGTTATATTTCTACAAAAGACGATGATGCGGCTGCACATGGTCTGGGGATAGAAAATGTGATGGCAGTTGTGGAAAAATATGATGGCGATTTGGAAATCAGGGATGAAAATCAGGTATTTCAGGTAAAGGCAGTCTTGTATGTATCTGAGGAAAAACAACGGATTTCGCCCTAACGTATGTGAATTTCGAATATCCTAAAACAAAGCGCATTTTTTGTGTTATAGTGTTACAAACGGAAAAGATGGACAAAAATTAGGAGGACATTTATGACAAAGGAAGAAGAATTGCGTTTTGTGAGTGGGGCATTTGAGGAGCTTGTGCGCAGAGGTGTGGCAGAACAGAATATGTTTGTCCCTTCCACGGTGACAGACGGGGAAATTGATGCATTTGAGGAACGGTTTCATGTCAGACTTCCGTCGCTCTTTAGAGCATTTCTTTTATCGTACTGCTATGATTTTTCGGTGATTTGCGCACCAATCCCTGTGGACGGTCTGGAAAATGTACAGGAAAATTGTGAAAAAGGACTTTGGTGGATAGAACTTATCGCGCTTCCCAGGGAAGACCCGCTGAAAAACCTTTATGGACTGATGGAAAGCTTTCGGGAGGTCTGTACAAATAAGGATTTGGTGGGACTTGACCTGGAGAGTGTCAACATGCTTGTTCCGATTGGGGAGTGGGATGGAATGCTTTGCATTGATTTGAGTAACGGAGCGCTTTGCAGCTTTGCCCAAACGGAATTTGACTGGGAAAAAGCAGGGTATCTTGATGAAAACGGCGTTGCTCATGGCACGAAAAGAATGGCGGACTTTAAGGAGCTTTTAGAGGTGTATTTTTATGGGAAGTATGATGCCCAGTACGAAAAACAAATTGCGGAAAATAATGAAGAAAAGCCTGACTATACTGCGTATATTCAGAGGTAAGGGTTGATAATGGTGACAATAAAAATAGAAATCGGAGTTGACAGAGAGCACGTCAAAAAGAAAAAAGAGCATGACATAAAAAAAGCAGCATTGCTTGCGGCATTGGTCGACAGCATTGTGTGGATGGCGGATACGGCGCTTTTGTTAAAGCTTTTTTATGGAATACCGTTATATCCTTTTGGGGGGGGCTTAATAGCGGGAGTTTTTTTTCTGTATTTCGCATATCTGATCATGAAAGCACGGATTTTGGTCAAAAAATTCGGAAAGGAAATATACGGTGAGGAATTTGGGCACACGGGAATCCTTCTTGCGGCGGTCAGTGCAGGAATCCTGTTTCTTTTGATTGTGATATCTTATCTGTGATATCATATGTGGAATATCATATGTATAAAAAGCTGTTGACATTTTTGTGTTCTTTTGGCTTAATTATAAGTGTAGGATTTATTTGGATTTATAAAAATAGAAGAAACAGAAATGAGGTTAAAAATGGGCGGTTTTTTTGGTGTAGTATCACAGCAGGATTGTGTGTTTGATTTATTTTTTGGGATTGATTACCACTCTCATTTGGGAACAAGAAGAGGCGGTATGGCAGTATATGGTAAGGAAGGCTTTAATCGTGCCATTCACAATATAGAAAATGCACCTTTTCGGACAAAGTTTGATAAGGATGTTCATGAAATGCAAGGAAATTACGGCATTGGATGTATATCGGATTATGAGCCGCAGCCGTTGATTATCCGTTCACATCATGGCACCTATGCAATTACGACTGTCGGAAAAATCAACAATACGGAGGAGCTGATACAACGTCTTTTTGATGTAGGACATGCACATTTTTTGGAAATGAGCGGGGGAGAAGTGAACGCTACGGAGCTTGTTGCCGCTTTGATTAACCGTAAGGAAAACCTGATAGAGGGCATCAATTTTGCACTTGAGGTAATTGACGGTTCACTTTCCATTCTTCTTATGAATAAAGCGGGTATTTATGCCGCAAGGGATAAGCATGGAAGAACACCTGTTGTAATCGGAAAGCGGGAAGATGGTTTTTGTGTGTCCTTTGAAAATTTTGCATATAAGAATTTAGGCTATTGTGATTATAAGGAATTAGGTGCAGGGGAGATTGTCATTCTGACAGAGAAGGATTGCCTTACGCTTTCAAATTCAAATGATGGGAATTTGAAAATCTGCACGTTTTTATGGGTGTACTATGGCTATCCATCCAGCTCTTACGAGGGAGTAAGCGTAGAGCAGATGCGTTATAACTGCGGCGCGAAAATGGCACAACGTGACAATGTAAAACCGGATACAGTGGCAGGAGTGCCGGATTCGGGGATTGCGCATGCGGTGGGGTATGCAAATGAGTCGGGAATCCCTTTTTCAAGACCGTTTATCAAATATACACCTACATGGCCGCGTTCGTTTATGCCGACAATTCAAAGTAAACGTGACCTGATTGCCAAAATGAAGATGCTTGCGGTGGATGAGTTGATTCAGGATAAGAGCCTGCTTTTGATTGATGATTCAATTGTGAGAGGAACACAGCTTAGGGAAACAACGGAATTTTTGTACCAAAGCGGTGCGAAGGAGGTTCATATCAGACCGGCGTGCCCGCCTCTTTTATATGGATGTAAATATCTTAATTTTTCACGTTCTTCGTCAGAAATGGATTTAATTACAAGACGTGTGATAGAACGGCTTGAAAATGGAGAGGTTACGGATGAGAAATTGCAGGAATATGCAGATCCGGAATCAGAGAAGTATGAGAAAATGGTAGAGGAGATTCGCAAGGAACTGAATTTTACCTCGCTTCGCTTTAACCGTTTGGATGATATGTTAGATGCGACAGGGCTTGAGCGGTGTAAGCTATGTACGTACTGTTGGGATGGAAGGGAGTAAAAGGTTTTCATTGTTTTGTTAGGGTACAGGCATAGAAATTACCACATATTAATATATTTTATAAAAAATATTGTTGGAGATTTCATGTTAGGGAAAAGCAATGATAAAAACGATCGTCAGACAAGCGGTGTGCTGATACAGTATTTTCATGAATTAAGTGATTATTTAAAAGAGCGCAATTTATCCAGGAAGGCTGTGACAATGGCAGTAGCGGTGCTGATGCTGACAGGGCTTGTGGGAGTGCACTACAGGGCATCCGGCTCATTGCTTCCAACAAGCGCAGCAGCTGCGAAAAGGGACTTGCCAATTTACTGTGTGCAGACGCAGGAACCTAAAATTGCACTGACGTTCGATGCTGCATGGGGGAATCAGGACACGCAGAAAATTATGGAAATATTAAAGAAACATCATGTTAAGGTCACATTTTTTATGACGGGGGGCTGGGTGGACACTTACCCTGAAGACGTAAAAATGATACTTGCCGAAGGTCATGATTTGGGAAATCACAGTCAAAACCACAAAAATATGAGCCAGCTTTCCGATTCCGAAAAAGAAACGGAACTTATGAGCGTTCACGATAAAGTAAAAGCGCTTACAGGTTATGAAATGTTTCTTTTCAGACCACCTTATGGTGATTATGATAACGCAGTAGTATCAACTGCAAAAAAGTGTGGTTATTATACCATCCAGTGGGATGTTGACAGCTTGGACTGGAAAGATTATGGAGTAGAATCCATTTTAAAAACAGTAACGCAAAACGAACATCTTGGAAACGGGAGCATTATTCTTTGCCATAATGGTGCAAAATACACTGCGGAAGCGCTTGATGCGCTGATTACTGCCTTAAAGGATTCCGGTTATACATTTGTGCCGGTTTCGGAATTAATTTATCGGGACGGGTATCACATGGATCATGAGGGCAGACAAATCAAGGACTAGCAAAAAGAGGTAAATAAAAAATCCCTGCCATTTTGCGGCAGGGATTTTTGTTGTTTTGCAAATTAGTTTGCAGCAGTCTCAGATGCAGCTTCCGTAGCAGCATCCGTTGTTTCAACGTCTGTAGCTTCAACTTCTGTAGTTTCAACGTCTGTAGCGGCATCCGTTGTTTCAGCCTCTGTAGCTTCAGCATTTACATCTACCTCTGTAGCAACCTCAGTTGTTTCAGTTGCCGTTGCAGTTTCTGTAGCGTCCTGTGCCTCTGTAGTAGGCGCTACAGTTGTTTCAGCAGGTGTTGTTTCAGACTCAGATACAACAGACTCGTTTGTATCAACGATCTCATCTGATGAAGATCCGCATGCCGTAAGCATAGCTGCGCCTAATGTAAGTGTCATGATTGTTGCCAAAATTTTCTTTTTCATAATTTATTCTCCTCCTTGCGCGTTATGCGCGTGCCCGATTTGATTTGCCCGGTTGGGGGATCATCAAGTCTAAGCTGTGCACCTGATGGTGCGGTATGTTTGTGCCTTACAAATAATCATTATACATAAATTCGGAAGAAGGTCAATAAAAAAAGTATAAAATGTTCAAATATTGTTTACAATTTGTTCATAAGTTTGATAAACTGCACTTTTTTTGTGCATATTTCAATAAGGAAATCGTTAAATAGCATTAAACAATGTTTCTTTTTTGTTGATTTTTGACAGTGGTCGTACTATGATAATAGTAATCAAATGACAGATTAAGCAATTTGTATAATTTATAAGAAATAATAAAAACAAATGTTTGTTAAATGGAGAGGCGTATTATGGTTAACTTAAAAATACATGTAAAACGCATTGCTCTGCTAATATTGCTATGCATCACATTGGCAGCCTGTACGGAGAATAAAACAGTTCCCGCACAGGAAACAGAGCCGCAAAGTCCGCAAAATAATGATGCTGTATATGACGGATTGGTGGAAAATCCGCAGCCGCTTTCACAGCACAACACGTATGATACCTTAAATGTTGCAACTTATATCACACAGGTAGACGATACCTATTTTATCGCGGACTGTTACCACGATCAGATTATATACAGTGATACATTAGATAAACCGTTGACGGAGTGGAATATCCTTACAAAGGAAGTACATTATGCGCATACAATTGCGTTTGATGCAACTACGATTCTTGTTGATGATACGGAACACAACAGACTGCTCGCTTTTCAAAAAATGGACAAAGGGTATGCACATACGCAGACTTTAGAAGGGATTGGAATGAAGCCTCATTTTGTTCAATATAATGAGAAGAGGCAGGAATTTATGGCATGGAGTTCCATTACGGGAGAACTCTATTTGCTGAAGCGGTGTAATATGCCAAATGAACAGGGGATATATCCGTTATATATTGATAATATCCTGAAAATAGACGAACTGTATGGTGTGTATGTCCGCTCGTTTACTGTTTTGGAGAATGAAATTTATTTTGTTTCCGGTCATAACAATCAAACAATCCTAAAGGCACAGATTGACGGAAGCGGGAATAATGCGAAGATTATGGTTACAAACAGATATGAAGTGCCGTCAAATCTTGCGGGCATGGTACAGCTTTATAAGATACAGGATTACTATTATATTACAGTATCAACCGACAATACGGAGAATCAGGAATATGCAACGATTGTCCGAACGAAGCGTTTGGAGGATTTAAAGACAGGCGCTTATGAGGACGTTTATGCGCAGTTCGGACTGCATGGGGGAACGCCTTATTACATCAATGAAATGGAAGGCAGGTATTATATGACACATCATAGGACGGACAAAAATATCATAGCCTTCGATGTCATTGATAATGAGATTGTAAATATCGCAGTCGTTTATTAAAGTTGGCTTCTTTCATGGACAAACGGAACGGTGAGGAAAATCGGCATGCCGAAAAATAATGCGTATGCATATCGAAATTCCGTGGCGACAGGTGTGGCAATTATGAATGTCAGCATTAGCAAAAACACGGGGAGTCCGATTAATGCATTGGCAGTCTGCTCATTGCGAATGCTAAGGGCAATTGTCAGAATTAAAGTCCACAGCATAAAGCCCATGCTCCAAAGTATTCCGTAGAGCGGAATCAGATCATGCAGTTTAAACAGGATTTCCCTGATTTTTACAATTGCGCTTCCGCTTAGAACAGGCTGCCAGGAGAGTCCGAATTCATTCGGGTAAATACCGTCTGCAAGTCCCGCCCGGTAAGACACATCCGGATACCAGAAACCGACAGTCTGCGCCACATATGCGTCAAAATATGTCTTAGGATGTGATAAACCGATCATAAACCAATTTTTGAAAAAAGCACTCTTATGTGTTTCAAAATAGTCGCTTCCGTTCTCTCGGACTAGATTTTTAATGCCGTCAGAAACATCCGGCTGATATACTTCGGCAACCCTTGTTACGTCCATAATATTTTGAACAAATGTAATCTGACTTTCATCCATGCTTTCATTCAGAGCGACAACTCGTGCAATCTGTTGTATCGGAACAGACAATGATTCGACAAAGTCCGCCTGCTTAATGTCATAAACCTGCATTACAGGATACTTTACAAAAAGAACAAGAAGCAGGATGATTGCGTGGATTGGGAGCATCGTGCGCCAGCTTTTGCGGTATACCAGCAGAATAAAAGGCAGTGATGCTAAAAACGCATACCAGCCATTGGTGCGAAGCAGGCAAAGCATAATGCCTGAAAAGATGTATGGGAGAACTAGGGAAAAATATTCTCCCCAATATAACTTTGGTGCATGTCCCGATGTGACTGCCGCGTTCCCACGAAGAAAAAAACGCATCAGTGCAGCCGAGAATAATGTAAAACAGCCTGCGAACGGAATATCTTTCCAAATCGTGACTGCATAAATTCCATGATAAGGAATCAGCGCATAAAAAAGTATCGTTATTATAATTACGGGCGTTATTATATTTGCCTTTTGCATTGTTCTGACAACATATCCTGCGACAAGCGCCATAAAAAGCATTTGTGCAAGCGTGTAGAATGCAAGCCCCAAATGAACATTTCCGGTGAATGCAAGACCGATATTGTAAAAGAATCCAATCAATGCCGTATGCACGATAGAATGATGATTGCTAAGTTCATAAGCGCCGATTACCTGAGCATACTGATTAATACTGTCAGGCGTCATAACACCGGGATACTCATGCAGGAAATAAAAAGACCAGCACAACATACATGAGATAATGGTTACAATACTCAGCCACGCTGATGAATAAGTGCTTCCGGTGATGTGCAGCCGTCCTGTTGCCTGTAGGAGCCATATGGAAAAATAAAAATAAACCAAGAAAAGTCCAAACCATGTAAAGAGCAGTATTATAGCACAAAAAAGCGTGCTTGTTATCGTACCCAATAGGAACTCATATTTGGCAGCAAGTGTGAGGGTACAGAAAATTAGGGCAAGAGCGGCAGCGATAAAAGGATCCTTAGATGCAATATGGCTTTCGGTGCTGTCACTGTTTAAGCCTGAAAATATAAATAAGAACATAATAAAAACAATGATTGAGACAGGATTTCTGGTGCTCATGCCTGTCAGTCTCATAATGGCAAACAGTGCAAGAAAGCTGTTTAAAAATAGCTTAAAATGATACATTGATACCTCCGGTTTGTTGTTTTGGCATAATCTGTAATTCAATAGTAAAATGAAATTCTTTTATAGTCAATCATATTATGAATTGCATAAAGTAAAAAAGTTTGCTATTATTAATGGCAGTAGAAAAATTTACCATAATATTTGCGAAATTGCTGTTAGGAGATAAAATAATGAGTTGGGAAAAAAACGTGCGGAAAGTCGTACCCTATGTGGCAGGCGAACAGCCACAAAATAAAAACGTTATCAAATTAAACACGAATGAGTGTCCCTATCCGCCGGCACCGGAGGTGGAATGTGTGCTGCACGGATTTGACTATAATATACTGCGTAAGTATCCGGATCCTGATGTATCAGAGCTTGTGGCGGTACTTGCAAAAAGGCACGGCCTTTCAAAGGATCAGGTGTTTGTGGGTGTCGGATCGGACGATGTGCTTGCAATGGCGTTTCTCACCTTTTTTCACTCTGATAAACCAATCCTGTTTCCAGATATTACATACTCATTTTATGATGTATGGGCAGATTTATACAGGATTTCGTATGAATATCAGTCCTTAGATGAAAATTTCCGAATCAGTAAATCCGATTATTATAAGGAAAACGGCGGAATCGTTATTGCAAACCCAAATGCACCGACGGGCGTATGTGAAGAACCTTCCTTTTTTGAGGACATCATAAAGGCAAATCCGGATTCTGTGGTGATTGTTGACGAGGCATATGTGGATTTTGGCGGTAAGAGCTGCGTGTCCCTTATTAATAAATATGAAAACCTTCTTGTAGTGCAGACGTTTTCAAAATCACGTGCGCTGGCAGGATTACGTATCGGATATGCGATGGGGAGCAAAAAACTGATAAAATACTTAAATGACGTAAAGTTTTCTTTTAATTCCTACACCATGAATACTGTGACAATAAAAGCTGGTATTGCATCGGTGCAGAATGAGGAGTATTTTAATCGCGTTACGGCAAAAATAATGGAAACAAGGGAAAATACAAAAAAGCGTTTATCCAAGCTGGATTTTGTTTTTTTGGACTCGAAAACAAATTTTATTTTTGCAACCCATAAACGTGTGCCGGCACAGGAGATCTTTGATGTGTTACGGCAGAATGAAATCTATGTGAGACACTGGAACAAGCCGCGTATTGAAAATTATCTGCGGATCTCAATCGGAACAGACGATGAGATGAAGACCGTGCTTGATTTTTTGGAACAGTATTTAAAAGATAAATAGAATGGTTTACAATGTTACCGTGAAAGGAGAATGGTTTATTTTATGAAAGAATTTATATTTAATATTTTACGCGGGATCGTTATTGGAATCTCAAATGTGATTCCGGGCGTAAGCGGCGGAACAATGATGGTGTCAATGGGGATCTATGACAGACTGATTTTGGTGCTGACGCATTTTGTCAAGCGTTTGAAGGAAACGGTTGCGCTTCTTGTGCCGATTGCGATTGGCATGCTGCTTGCAATCGCGTTTTTTGCAAAGCTGTTTTCGGAAGTGCTTTTTCCACGGTTCCCGCTACAGACAAATCTGTTTTTTATTGGTTTGATTTTAGGAGGACTTCCCATTATATATAGGAAGGTGAAGGGTGTAACAGTCAGACTTCCGCAGGTGATTGCTTTTTTACTGTTTTTTGTGTTGGTTACCGTACTGGCATTTGTGGGTGAAGGCAGTGGTGCGGATGCGGATATTACGCTAAGTGCAGGAAACGTATTGAAGCTGTTTTTTGTCGGTGTAATTGCGGCGGCTACAATGGTGATTCCAGGCGTGAGCGGCTCTATGATTATGATGGTTTTGGGTTATTACAACACGATAATCAATACCATTAACGAATGCATTGACGCACTTCGGGCATTTGATATTCCTGCGCTTTTGGATACCTTTGTCATACTCGTGCCGTTTGGCATTGGTGTGGTAGTCGGGATTGTGGCAGTGGCAAAGCTGATTGAGTTTATGCTTAAAAAATTTCCGGCAATTACCTATTGGGCGATTATCGGGCTGATTGTGGCGTCGCCGATTGCGATTCTGATTATGATGGAAGTCGGAACAATTGGCGTGGTTGAGATTCTTTCGGGTGTTGTGCTGTTGGCAGTGGGCTTTTGTATCTCAATGAAAATCGGGGCATGATATGGAAGAATATACAGGATTTGCGGCGGTGTATGACCGTTTTATGGATGAAACCCCCTATGATGTGTGGTGTGAAAATATTGTACGTGAGCTTATAAGGCATGGTATCAGGGACGGGCTTGTGCTGGAGCTTGGCTGCGGCACGGGCTGCATGACAGAGCTTCTTGCGAAAAAAGGCTATGACATGATCGGAATTGATCTGTCGGATGAAATGTTGAATCTTGCAATCAGCAAACGTGAGAAGTCAGGGTATGATATTTTATATCTCAATCAGGATATGCGGGAATTTGAGTTATATGGCACGGTGCGCGCGGTGGTAAGCGTGTGCGACAGCATCAATTATCTGCTTGAGGATGCGGATCTTACCGCGTGCTTTCGGCTCGTAAACAATTATCTTGATCCGGGCGGGATTTTTATGTTTGACTTTAATACCAAATATAAATACGAAACAATCGGCGACGCAACAATAGCGGAAAACAGAGAGGAATGCAGCTTTATATGGGAAAATTTTTATGACAAAGAAAGTTGTATCAATGCGTATGACCTTACCTTGTTTGTGAGAAACGAAGAAGTTACTGAACGTGGTCAGGAGCTTTTTTTGCGTTTTTCGGAGGAGCATTTTCAAAAAGGTTATACGCTTGAGGAAATGAAGAAATTGCTTAAGGAGGCAGAACTGGAGTTCGTTGCGGCATATGATGCCGATACGCTTTCTGGGATTACGGACACAAGCGAACGGATATACTGTATCGCAAAAGAAAGGGGTAAGGATTTATCATGAAGGATTATATTGTAAGGGCAACCGCAGCAAATGCGCAGATTCGTGCGTTTGCAGTTACTTCCAAAGAACTCGTCGAGGAGGCGAGAAGAATCCACAATACAAGTCCAGTGGTAACGGCGGGGCTTGGACGGCTTCTTACGGCTGCGGCAATGATGGGAAGTATGTTAAAAGGGGAGAAAGACGTGCTTACAATGCAGATTCACTGTGATGGTCCGGTAAGAGGGCTTACGGTCAATGCGGATTCCCATGCGAATGTAAAAGGAGCGGCTTTGGAACCGCAGGTCATGCTGCCACCGAATGCGCTTGGGAAGTTAGACGTTGGCGGTGCGGTCGGTAACGGAATTTTGAGTGTTATCAAGGATATGGGTTTAAAAGAGCCCTATGTGGGACAAACTCAAATACAGACGGGAGAAATTGCGGAGGATCTGACCTATTATTTTGCAACCTCGGAGCAGGTGCCATCGGCTGTCGGTCTTGGGGTATTGATGGAGAAGGATAACACGGTTAGACAGGCAGGCGGATTTATCATACAGTTGATGCCATTTGCTGAAGATGAAACCATTTATGCACTTGAGGAAAAACTTAAAATGATGGACAGCGTTACAAACATTCTCGATGCGGGAAACACGCCGGAGCAGCTTTTGGAACTTCTTTTAGGCGATTTGGGACTGGAAATCAATGATACAATCCCTGCACAGTATTTATGCGACTGCAGCCGTGAGCATGTGGAGCGGGCGCTTATCAGTATCGGGAAAAAGGATATTCAGGAAATGATAGACGACGCAAAGCCTGTGGAGGTACGATGTCAGTTTTGCGATAGAATTTATAACTTTGAAATAGAAGACTTAAAGGAGCTGTTGAAGGCAGGGAAGTAGGCATGTCTTGGAAAGGAGCGTGACGGTAAAATGGTTGACGGATTTATCAAGGTGGCAGCAGTCACTCCCAAAATTAAGGTGGCAGATACCACGTACAATGCGCATGAGATTACAAATCTGATTTTGGAGGCGGACGGCGCAGGCGCAAAAATCATTGTGCTGCCAGAGCTTTGCATTACAGGGTACACCTGCGGCGATTTGTTTTTGCAGGACAGGCTTTTGCGTGAGGCGAAAAAGGCGCTGTTGGAAATTGCGGAGCATACAAAGGATACGGACGCGCTCATTTTCGTGGGACTTCCGGTGGAACAGGAGCAAAAACTCTATAATGCGGCGGCGGTTCTAAAAGGCGGGGAAATCCTTGCATATATTCCAAAAGAAAATATCCCGTCCTATGCAGAGTTTTATGAGGCAAGGCATTTTGCGCCGGGAAAGGAAACTACGGATAACGAAGTCCCTTTTGGACCGGATATTCTGTTTGTCTGTGACAATGTGGACGGGCTTGTTGTAGGATGCGAGATTTGTGAGGACGTGTGGTCGGCAGATACGCCAAGTACACGCCATGCGCTTGCGGGAGCGGATGTGATCGTGAATCTTTCCGCAAGCAATGATTTGGTTGGAAAAGACACCTACAGACAAGAGCTTGTGAAAGCGACAAGTGCAAGACTTTTGGCGGCATATGTCTATGCGAGCGCAGGAGACGGGGAGTCCACGCAGGATGTTGTGTATAGCGGACATAACATCATTGCGGAGAACGGTACGGTACTTGCGGAAAGTAAGCCGTTTACCACAGGAATTTTATATACGGATATTGATGTACAGAAGCTTTGCATGGAGCGCAGGCGTATGACAACCTTTGTGCCAAAGAATAAGCATCCGTATCTTGTTGTTTCCTTTCATTATGAAAAAACGCAAAAAACAGAGTTTACAAGAACCTTTAACCGGATGCCTTTTGTGCCATCCGATGAAATGACAAAGACAAAACGGTGTGAGCAAATCCTTTCCATTCAGGCAAACGGCTTGAAGAAGCGCATGGAATACACTGGCGCAAAGGCGGCAGTGATTGGCATTTCCGGAGGACTGGATTCCACGCTTGCGCTGCTTGTAACGGTGCGGGCATTTGATATGCTGGGACTGGAACGAGGTGCGATTAAGGCAGTCACAATGCCATGCTTTGGAACGACAGACAGGACATATGACAATGCCTGCAGGCTTGCCAAAACGTGTGGCGCCGAGTTGATTGAGGTGGACATTAAAAAATCGGTATTGCGGCATTTTGAAGATATCGGACAAAGTCAGGACAATCATGACGTGACATATGAAAACGGTCAGGCACGAGAGAGAACACAGGTTTTGATGGATATTGCCAATCAGACAAACGGACTTGTAATCGGAACAGGAGATATGTCGGAGCTTGCGCTTGGCTGGGCAACCTACAATGGCGATCACATGTCGATGTACGGCGTAAACGTAGGAGTGCCTAAGACACTGGTGCGCCATCTTGTACAGTACTATGCTGATACCTGCAATCATCAGGAGATGACCGCCATACTGTCAGACGTGATTGATACCCCTGTCAGTCCGGAGCTTCTGCCGCCTGAAAAAAACGGAAAAATATCCCAAAAGACAGAGGACTTGGTAGGTCCGTATGAGCTGCACGACTTCTTCCTTTATTATATGCTCCGATGCAGTTATCCTCCCTCAAAGGTATACCGCATTGCAGTACAGACCTTTAAGGGGGAATATGACACAGATGTCATTTTAAAATGGCTCAAAACCTTTTACAGAAGATTTTTCGCGCAGCAGTTTAAACGTTCCTGTCTGCCGGACGGACCGAAGGTCGGAAGCGTGGCGCTCTCGCCAAGAGGCGATTTGCGTATGCCATCAGATGCATGTGCACGGATATGGCTTGACGAGTTAGAGCAGCTTAGTAAATAGTGCTCATATCGGGGGAATCGGCGTTTTCCGATGCCAGTGCCTTGTCAAGCGTTGTGCGGATTGCCTGCATCAGCAGCATGGAGGTATAACGGTTTTCATCAGTGTAGCTGATACCGTCAAGGCTTTGGCTTTCCAAAATACTTGCCGAAAGCTCATTCAAAGTCGGCTGCATCAGAGGATAGAGCGTCGAAACCGACTCGTCAAGATTTAAGAGCGTGATGGAATTAATGTGATTCTCATCTACGGTGATTTGCAGCTCTACGTTCGCATTGCCAAGCTTAATTGCACTGCTGTATACGCCGGGAACATATTGGGGAGAAGAAGCTTCACTGGAGCTTTGCGGCTGCGTTTGGGTTTCAGGCTCCGTACGCTCCGCGGCAGTTTCCTTTGACGGAACAAAAAGTGACACAGCTGTCATTATTATAAGTACACTTATCACGATAAGCACAAGTGCATAAACTAATTCCTTTGAACGAAGGACAACGATTTTTGTATGAGAGCTCATAGGCAGGACTCCGTTTCATTCTTTTTACTAAGGTATGAAACAGGGAAAGGGTTTATGCATAATGATTTGATGAAAAAGGAGAATAGCAATATGGCAAAATACACAAAAAAGGATATCATCAATTTGGTCGAGGAGGAGGATGTGGAGTTTATCCGCCTTCAGTTTACCGATATCGAGGGGAATTTTAAAAATGTGGCGATTACGGCGGGACAGTTGGAAAAGGCGCTTCGCAATGACTGCATGTTTGACTGTTCGCTCGTTGAGGGAATGCTTCCCACGGATAATGCGGACATGTATCTTTATCCGGATCTCAATACCTTTACGATTTTTCCCTGGAGACCGCAGCAGGGCAAGGTCGCGCGGTTTATCTGCGATGTATACCGTGCTGACCGTACGCCGTATGAGGGCGATTGCCGCTACATATTAAAGAAGGCGATTCAGCAGGCGGCAGAGCTGGGATATACCTTTGAAGTGGGACCGGAGTGTGAGTTTTTCCTGTTTAATGCGGACGAAAACGGCAGACCGACAACCAACACCGACGAGCAGGCTGGCTTTTTTGACATGGGACCGCTTGACAACGGGGAGAATGCAAGAAGGGACATTGTCCTGACTTTGGAGGATATGGGATTTGACGTGGAGGCAAGTCACCACGAGAAGGCGCCTTCACAGCATGAAGTGGATTTTCGTTACGACGAGGCATTGACCACGGCAGACAATATCATGACCTTTAAGCTTGCGGTAAAAACCATCGCAAAGCGTTACGGACTGCATGCGACCTTTATGCCAAAGCCAAGAAAGGAGTTCTGCGGATCGGGAATGCATATCAATATGTCACTGACAAAGAACGGAAAAAACGTGTTCCATGATTTAGGAGGGAAAAACAAGCTGAGTAAGGAAGCATATTATTTCATGGGCGGGCTGATGAAGCATGTCAAGGGAATATGCGCCGTGACCAATCCGCTTGTGAATTCCTACAAACGCCTAAAGCCGGGGTTTGAGGCGCCTGTTTATATTGCGTGGAGCACGTTTGGCTCCAATCCGCTGATTCGGATTCCGAATATCAGGGGAGAGCATACCAGGATAGAGCTTAGAAGTCCGGATCCTTCCGCAAATCCCTATCTTGCAATTGCGGCATGTCTGATGGCAGGGCTTGATGGAATTAAAAATCAGATTGAGCCTGAAATGGAAGAGGTGCGCGACAATATTAACCGTATTTCAGAAGAAGAGGCAAAAAAGCGCGGCATTGAGAAGCTTCCGACAGACCTGCTTCAGGCATGTGATGAGATGAAAAAAGATTCTCTTTTACGTGATTTGCTTGGAGAACGAGTGTTTGATCAATATTACGAATCCAAAATTGCGGCATGGAAGGAGTATGACGCGCAGGTGACGGCATGGGAAGTCGCGTCGTATCTTTATAAAATTTAGGACACCTTGAATAGCGTTTGTGTGAATTGGAGGTGTACCTTTGACAAATATAATAGTGGCATTTGCTAAGATAGAGGATGCAAAAAGTATCAAAAATATTTTAGTAAAGAACGGGTTTAACGTAACTGCGGTCTGTACTTCGGGCGCTCAGGCGCTGGGACTTGCGGATGAATTTCACTATGGCGTGATTATTGCGGGATTCCGGCTTACGGATATGATTTGCGCGGAGCTGAAAAACAGCATTCCTACGGGATTTGAGCTGCTGGTGATGGCGCCGCAGCGGGTTTTGGCGGATATTTCAGGAACCGGTATTATGGGACTTGCAATGCCGCTGAAAGTACATGAGCTTGTGAGTACGGTAGGCATGATGTCGCAGGAGGTTCTTAGGCGTAAGAGAAAGCAGAGGGAAAAGCCAAAGGTGCGCAATGCAGAGGATGAGGCGATTATCAAGAACGCAAAGCTGCTTTTGATGGAACGAAATAAAATGACGGAAGACGAAGCGCACCGCTATCTTTTGAAGCGCAGCATGGATAACGGTATCAGCCTTGTGGAAACGGCACAGATGCTTTTGGCGCTGAATTAACAAAAAAGCTGTGACCAAACGGAGGTTTAATATGAAATTTACAAAAATGCATGGTTGTGGGAATGATTATGTGTATATAAACGGCATTAAGGAACAGGTTGCACCTGACAAAAAGCCGGAGCTTGTGCGGAAGCTCAGCGACAGGCATTTTGGGATCGGCAGTGACGGGGTAATCTTTATCAACTGGGGAAAAAATGCCGAATTTGAAATGGAGATGTATAATGCAGACGGCAGCCGTGCGCAGATGTGCGGCAACGGAATCCGCTGTGTGGCAAAATATGTTTATGACTATGGTCTGACAGACAAGACCGATATCACAATAGAAAGTTTTGGAAGCGTGAAACAGTTAGAGCTTACCGTAGGAGAGAATCATCAGGTTGAACGCGTGCGTGTCAATATGGGAGCGCCTGTTTTAAAGGCAGTTGATGTGCCTGTGGTTTCAGGACACGAGCAGGTGATTAATGAAGAAATCACGGTAAATGGGCAAATCTATCGAATGACCTGTGTTTCTATGGGAAATCCGCATGCAGTCGTGTTTGTGGAAGGAATTGATGATATGCGCAGCTTTGATTTGGAGAGTGTGGGACCGTATTTTGAACATCATGAGCGCTTTCCGGAGAGGACCAATACGGAGTTTGTACGCATTATAGATAACAGCAATGTGCAGATGCGCGTATGGGAGCGCGGTACGGGGGAAACACTTGCCTGCGGTACGGGCTGCTGTGCGACGACAGTTGCAGGCGTGCTAAACGGATTGACGGATACGTGTGTCAATGTACATGTTTTGGGCGGCGTGATTATGTGTGAATGGGACAGGAAACAAAATCTTGTCTATATGACAGGTCCGGCGACAACCGTATTTGACGGCGAAGTCGATATTTAGGAGGATACAATGCTTTTTCCAAGTGAAGTTTTTTTGTTTGTTTTTCTGCCGGTGGTGCTGGTGGTTTATTATGTGCTGCTTCGCAAATTAAAGATGTTAAAGAATGTATTTTTGCTGCTGGCAAGCCTGTTCTTTTATGCATGGGGCGAGCCGGTGTATGTGAATCTGATGATCGGAAGCATTTTGTTTAACTGGCTTATGGGAATTTTAATAGACCGATGCCGTGGAAAAAAATGGATCTCCGTACTGATGTTTGTACTTTTGGTATCCGTGAACATTGGTGTACTTGGGTGGTATAAATATAGCGAATTTACGGTATTGCAGATTAACCGTTTCCTGCATACCAGTATTCCGGTTCCGGTTGTCCCGCTGCCGATTGGCATTTCCTTCTTCACCTTTCAGGCGATGTCTTACGTGATTGATGTGTACAGGCAGCGTGGAAAGGTACAGAAAAATCCGCTCAATGTCGGACTCTATATCTCCTTGTTTCCGCAGCTGATTGCAGGTCCGATTGTACGGTATGAAACCATTGCCGAACAGATTGAGCATCGGGTGGAGAACTTTTCGGATTTTTCGGCGGGAGTTTCACGCTTTTGTGTGGGACTTGCGAAAAAGGTATTGATTGCAAATAATATGGCGTTGGTTGCCGACAATGCGTTTGGATTGATTATCGGCGGTGAATTTCAAGGCTCGGCAGGGATGGCATGGCTTGGTGCGATTGCTTATACGTTCCAAATATTCTTTGATTTTTCGGGATATTCCGATATGGCAATTGGATTAGGGCAGATGTTTGGTTTTCACTTTGAGGAAAATTTCCGTTATCCCTATATTTCTAAGACCGTTTCGGAGTTTTGGAGGCGCTGGCATATTTCCATGCAGACGTGGTTTCGGGATTATGTATATTTCCCGCTTGGGGGAAGCCGTGTTGCACTTCCAAGGCATATTTTCAATCTGTTTGTAGTATGGCTTCTGACCGGTATCTGGCATGGGGCAAACTGGACTTTTATCGCGTGGGGACTGATGTACTTTGTGATACTTACCTTTGAAAAGCTTACCGGACTTTCCAAAAAGGAATACTGGTGGGGACACATATATACCATGCTGCTTGTTATCATCGGCTGGGTGATTTTCCGCTCGACAGGAATGGGAAATGCTTTTCTCTATATCAAGGCGATGTTTGGAATCGGCGCAAAGGGGATTGTTGACAAGGCAGTGTGGGCATATATCGTGCAGAACTGGATATACTTTATTTTTGCAATAATAGGCAGTGTGCCGCTTATGCCGTGGATTGACAACAGACTTCAGACAAACAGGCTATGGCAGACCATTTATGCCGTAGGACTTGTGGTTTGTCTTGTTGTGAGTGTATCGTTTATCAGCAACAATGCATATAATCCGTTTATTTATTTTAATTTTTAACGGTTTTACCAGCGGTCAGATGATTTCGGGATTTTTGAAGTGGAATATGGCGTACGGGCACAGATAGGAGCAAATATGAAGAACAGAGATAAATGGATTGCAATTGCTTTTTTGATTTTTATTCTTGTCATACCGGCGGTGACAGTGGTGCGGAATAGGATGCCGCAGTCAGAAAAGCAGCTTAGCGATGAGGAAAAAGCAATTCTTGAGAATAACGGAACAAATGCAGGGGATAACACAGACAAGGAGAGCGAAACGCAGACAGACGAAACAGCGCAGCCTGCGCCTGCGGATGATCCTGCATTTGTTAAGCTGCAAAATAAAATCAATTATTTTACCGACAGTCTTTTTGGCAGGACAAAGCTGATTGCATTTAATGCGGGGCTTACGTCGCTGCTGACTGGTGGAACGTATATTGAATCAACGCAGGTGCTTATGGGAAAGAACAATATGCTGTTCTACAAAACAGAGCTTGACGGACACCCGCCCATATGGGATTATATGGGCATTGATCATTTTTCGACGCAGCAGCTTGAGGCGATTGCGGCAAACCTTGTGGCGACAAAGGCGCATCTTGAAGCAAAGGGAATTGAGTTCTATGCGATGTGTATGCCAAATAAGGAAATTGTGTATGAGGAAAATATGCCTGACACGATTGCAAGGGTCAGTGAGGTGTCAAGAGGCGTGCAGCTTGCGGAGTATATGGCGGAAAATACGGATGTGACGTTTGTCTATCCGAAGGATGCACTGATTGAGAACAAGAATGATGCCCAGCTTTATTATCTGACGGATACGCACTGCAATCAGAAAGGCTCTTTTGTGGCAATGCAGGCATTTTTTCAGGAAGTGTACGGAACCCATTCAGAACTCGATGATGTGGTGTTTGAAACGGGCGCGACGGATTATGTGGGGGATCTTGCGTATATTGCAGGGCTGGCGGACAAGTTTAATATTGATACCGTATATGCCTTTCAAAAGGCATCGGCAGACAAGGCACAATATCATAATCAGGTGCTCCTGTTTGTGGGCGATTCCTTTGGCGGCTTCTTGTCAGCAGTATGCAAGGGGTACTATAAGGAGGTCCATTGGGAGCATCCCGATAAATTTGAGTATGCAATGTATGAGGAATACCAGCCGGATGTTGTAATTTTTCAGCGTGCCGAGCGTTACTGCCATGAGTTTGAACAACCGGTTTTAATCAACGCGTATGAATAGCTGGAATCAAAAAAATAGAAAAAAATAGATATCAAAGAAGAAAAGAGAGTGTAAAAACCTACACTCTCTTTTCTTCTTTGGGTTCTTCTTTCCTGTCTGCCGTTAACTGATATAAAATTTCCATTTGGGGATCTTCGTCATCAAGCACATTTTCCTCCGCGTCATCCCCGATGCTGTTTTTATCCTCTTCGATTTCATTTTGAGTCGACTTTGCTTTCTTGTCGTCAGCGATTGCACGCAGAATCCGGTTTTGATCTTCCGGAGAAAACATCGTAATCGCCTGCGATAAATCGCCGAAATTATCCCTGTTGACCATAAGGCAGCCGCCCTCTGTCAAAGGAATGGTAAGCACGTTTTTTCGGTTGCTCATATCACCTAAGCAGATAGCGTTCCAATCCGAATTACAGGTAAAGATGACTCCTTTATAATTGATTACGCCGTCTTTCGCAAGATATTCGTACGGAACAGACGGACCCTTGTAGGTTCCGTTAATCTTTTCCATAAAATAATTTCTTCTTACGGTTTCAGGCTCCAATAAGCTGACAGAAAACGGTTCCTTTTGTTCTTCCTCCAGCGCTTCTTTGCGTTCCTCCTGTTCTTCTTTGATGGCATCCAGTGTTTTATCAAATTTGCGGATGAGATTATCCCATTCCCTGCAGGTATAAGATTCGGATCCGATTGCAAACGTAGTCTCGGTTTCGCCTGTTTTTATTTTTTCCGCAATTTCGCTTTTTCGGTTACTAATACACTCCATCAGTTCGGAACGTGTCATTTTGGAAACAGTATTTACATTCATAAACAATCCTCCATTTTGTCTGTACGAAGCAGTACCGTACGGGATATTTGACTTTATCAGTAAAATAATGATTTGAATAATACATCGGCGAAAAGGAGGCTGTCATTAATAGCAGTTGCATAAACAGACTATCACGGTCTTCAATTGGTCGGCATCTGAAATGATTTTACATAAAATTTACGGCAAAAGTGCACATTATGACACAAATGTCATATAAAATGTACATTTTTACGCGGAAAGAAAATTGTGGATAACTTTGTGGAAATTGTGGTTTTCTTTTGCGGTTTGCTGAAAATTTATTTTGTGGAAAGTGTTGTCAAGTGAGAAAACCAATCAGTTATCATATAATATTCCCTGCAATGAGCGGTCAAAATTGCACTTTACATAAGGTGATAAAGTTTTAAAAAATTTAATATTTACTTCATTTACGCAAGGGGAATAGTATGATAGGATAGAACTATCGTAGCTAGTGCACAACGCTGTTGCAACAGCTGCATTATTACTTTAGAAGAACAGGGATGGATTGAGATGGCGGGGATATTATATGATGCCAGAAGAATCAAAGCATACGAGGGGATGTTTGCGCTTGGAGAGCTTGCAGGTGAGGATAAAACATGGTGTGAAGGGCTTTGGGAGGAAATTGTGTTTGACGCGGAGCTTTTGGATGAGCTTGTGTTTTATTTGGAGAATCATTCCCTTTTGGATAGAATGAAGTGTGAAGGCTATGGGTTGACCGATTTGTATATCTGGCAGATGAACAGATATAATATTATTGGTGATACGGGAAAAAATACGGAAGCCTGCAATAAGGAACGGATGGTTTTGCATGCGTTTTACGATATGGCAGCCATGAAGAAGAATCCTGCTGCGTTTGTGAAAAAAATGACACTTGGCAGAGGCATGGACGAGCAGGCGTAGAATGGAGACTACTGAGAAAGGAGCATGGCTATTATAATGAACCGTGAAGAATTTTTGAGACAGTTTCGGGAAGCGCTGGCAGGAAAGGTTTCGGAACAGGTAATCAGTGAAAATGCCGCATATTATAGAAACTATATTAACAATCAGGTAAATAGCGGAAAAAGTGAAAGTGAGGTTCTTCATGAGCTTGGTGATCCGAGGCTTCTTGCAAAGACAATTGAGGAGAGCTGCAGATTTTCCGGTGGCAGGGAAGGGACGCAGAGAAGCTATGCCAATGCGACAGATTATCGGCAGGATACCACCTATGGAAATGATATGCAGGGTACAAACAAAAAAGTGACAATGATTCCGGCATGGGTTGTGGCGGTGGTTGGAATCCTTATCCTGCTCCTTGTGATTACTGTAGTGTTTAATGTGTTTATGTTCTTTTTGCCGGCGATTTTTGTGGGCTTGGTGGTCATGTTTGTGTATAGGCTGTTCAAATCAATCTTAAAATGAAATAAAAACGGATAAATGGTCAAAAGATGTGACCTTATCCGTTTTTTTCATGTTAATGAATATACAAATGAAAAACAGCTACCAAAGTAGCTGCTTTTCGTTAAGGGGAGTATAAATAATTAATATATAAGGGTTGTAAAGAGGATTGAAGGAGTATCTCTTTACTGATATTATTATAGCAACTATTCATTTAAAGGTCAACATTTTTCAGAAAACATTTTTAACAAACAATAGTTGTCAGTTTTGGGCAGTGTTTCCAAAGTAAACATGATATGTAAATTTATTTGCTTGCATAAAAATGTGCATTTTTGTAAATCATAAGTTTGTAGCACGAAGCTGTGCTTATCCGGGAGTACATCCCAAACAAGAAAAGGGGAAAAATCCCCAAAAAATTTGGAGGTATCATTATGTCTGGAACAAACAACAACAATTCAAACAACAGCTATCAGAATTCTCAGAATGCAAACAACTCACAGAATTCTCAGAATTCACAGAACGCAAACAACAGCACAAAGAACAACTCAAAGAACTGCTCAGACAGCTATAACAACAGCACAAAGAACAGCTCAAGCAACAATAACAACAACAATAACAACAACTAACTGTTGCTGGTCAAAAGGGGGCTGTCGCTTTAACGAATAAAAATTCGTGAAGCGACAGCTTCATTTTTGCTG
>CAJTSD010000018.1 GCA_910578795.1 uncultured Lachnospiraceae bacterium | reverse complement strand
TTCATGTATTCGGAAATGTTAGAATCAAGGCGTTTTGATTTTCATTATTATCGATTAGGGAATGGAATACCAATTCTAGATCCTTTAAAGGAATATTCATATTTAGAAATGGACGTAGGGAAACCGGATAGGAGCAAGATGCCTTGTTTATGTGTTGACAGTCCTTTGTCAGCATTGAAAGATTTGCGTACAATGAAGTTTGTTTCACTACGTAAGTATCAAATATGCGATTATAAGCCATGAAATGAATAAAAATGTTCATAAGACTATTAGTGAAAAATGAATGGATAACCTTCAGGTCAGGGATGATTTGGGGGTTTTTCTCTTAGGCATGGGAATTGCTGAAGGAGTGAATGGGATAGCAGTCCTGCTTTACAATACAGGACTGCTCGGATTTTGTATAGGGACATACTTATATTTTTTCTTTTGCTCTAAAATCATGTTTTAGTATCTTTACACCATCTTTATCAACTTCATAGGAGGACTGCTTCTCGGCTTTTTCAGGGCATACATGCATTATGACTGTCACTTCAATCTCGGGGATTTTCTCATCATACCACATAGCGCGAATACAGTTTACATTTTGGTTAGACGCAGTGCGGATGGCGTTTTTTATCTCCTCGGCATATCGGTTCTTTACCCTTCCAGCCATAAGAAAGGCAACATCAGACACCTTTTTCAGATTGAGCCCTAAAATAAACTTGACTATACCTTTTGCCTGACCGGTGAGCTTTAAGTATTCTATGCTTCCGGCAGTGATTTTACTGTTGACGTTGCTGATGCTCATACACTCCATAAATTCATCAACTGTGAAGTCTTCTATCGGATCGCCTTTTACCATAGGTGTCAAACCGCAAAGGAGCTTTGGAAAGTCATATGGCATATTGAGCTCTTGGTGGATTGAGACAACGGGCGAGCCAAAGAAATCCCGGTTTTTAAGCTCATCTGTATCTAAATTTTGAGAGGCATATTCAGTAATCCAGCTGTGGTCGTATTTATCTTCGGAATTTTGCGCAGGTAAGGGAAATCCGGCAGCATTGTCTGTGTCTGTTTTTATTTCGGCATCCGCAGTAAGTTTGCCATTTGGAAACTCCGCTGCGGATTCCACGCTGGCAAATTCAGCAAGATGATCAATATCTGTATTACTCAATTGAGTGGCTTCTTTACAGTCAGCAGCGGTTCGAATAACGCTTTTGATGAATTCTATCTGTTCGGAATGTTCATAGGCGTCAATTAAACGCTCTCGTTGAGCTTGAGGAATCTTAGCGCATTTCACAAGGCGTAAAAGAGCATTGCACATCCTGTCATATTCAAAAATGCCAATATAGGTAAGACGTTTGGCAAGTTCCTCTGTTGAGAGAGAGACAAGGGCAAAACGGTAATCATCGGGAATGGCTCGCTTTCCGGTTACATAATTAGAACCGGAAGCGGTTGAAATAATTTTTGATCCCGAATTGATTAACAAAGCGTTCACGGACTCCGTTTGATTCTTGGACTTCAGCGGCGCGATGGCACATTGAAACAGTGTCGCGAAGTTAAGCGCGAAATTTAGCGTATCTTGTGACAATGCAACCACCACCTTTCTATCTAAAATCATATAAAATCAATTAGTAAGGATTAAATATTTAACTTATACATGTTATATTATATAATATCGTAACACAATTGTAAACAATTTGTTGAAATTAACAGATTATTTTGTTGATAACATATAGTATTCAAAATGTTTACGCAAGAGATTGTTGACAAAAGTGATAAAATTATGAATGGAAAAACAAATTGAATATTAAAAAATAAATTGAATAGCGTGATGAAAACCGCGTTGATTGTTTTTATGGTAAAGTACTGGTAGGTTGAATAAAGGCAAGTCCGGTTAACAAATAGTAATGAAGCTTTGGAAGAGCTTTTAGAATTAGTGAATCGGGATGGGCATGAAGACCGGAATAGATTGAAAACAAAATACTATGTTGAGCAGTTTATGCGAGCTGATTTTTTGTTAGAACATAATATATGGAGGAAAGTTATGGTAGAATCTGCGCATGGAACTGGTTCTGCCAATTTGAATTATGGTAATAAAAAAGGCAGAGTCGGTAATAAAAAACAAAAAAGTACACAAAATAATATTTCCAAAAAGAGATTTAACAAAAAACAAATATGGATTGTTTCTATAGAAGTTATACTTTGCGTTATTACTGCCTTAGCTTTTAAAGTGACTTATCAATATGCTGACAAAAATGGTTGCAGTGGAGTTTTTTGGGACTATATTTCAGATTGTGGAATTCAAATTTTGGGCGGCGGTTTTTTGGATATATTAGTTTCAGCTATTGCTGCATATGTAAAGGAAAAGAAAATAGATTGGATAGTATTTTTGCAGTTTTTCATAGGCATTATGGCAGGAATTTTGTTATTTGTCTGCTTTTTTACATTTTTAAAAATAAAAGGGGCTATAGAACAAGAAATAGTATCTTTTGGAAATGATAAGGAGGCAAAAGACAGTGTGAATTCAGATGAAAGTTCGCAACGTATTCAAAAGACAGTTGTTGAATATAAGATTAATCAAGATCTATATATGAGTGAAAGATCCTTGAAAGATTATTATGTAGGGGAAATTTCTAAAGGAAACGAAAAAAATGTGAGGGCTGAAATACTATTAAATAATTTGGAGTATAATATGCCGGCGGGAAGCAGATCAGAAAATTATACGAATCTTTTAGAAACCGCAGACAGTGAATATGATACGTATATGTATCAAAGAAATCATGACAAAGGTAAAAGCACTGAGAATGAAACATTGTTTTTGGATCGAATTGAAATGCTTCAAAAATCTTTGGATAAAAGGGAAGAGGCTCATAAAGAGTGGGAAAACCCGTCAAATGAACGTCTTTTGGCTAGTGGGTATAGAGATATGGGGGATGAATATTTTAGCAGAGGAATGCAAAGTGATGCAATTGTGGCTTATGAAAAAAGTGCAGATTGGTATATAAAAGCAATTTACCATGCTGCAGCAGAAAAGGATTATGATGAAATGAAGAGGTGCATGGAGAAATTTGAAAAACTAGGATATGAAGTGGAAAAATTGGATGAAATAGATTTGGACAGAAAGGAAAATATTCAAAAGATGATTGACGTGTATAAGCTTTTTACGGATAAGATAAATCATTCGTTTTTGGATCCTGTTTAAGGCGGCGCGGGAATTGTTGAAGGGGTGAATGGATGGGGAGCTGGCAGGCTGTGGAAATGCTGGAATTTGTTGGTTACATAAGTGGTTTACGTATTGTGTATGCCTCCAAAAATACCTTAAAATGTCCTAAAAAATACATGCAAAATACATGAAATGTGCATAAAAATACGTAAAAAGATTGTAGTTTTGTGTGGCTTGATTTATAATGTATTTGTATGGTGCCGCGGTTGTACCGCTTTTGCATACATGGATTTCACGTGTTTGCTTAGGAAGACGCCTTTCGGGGCGGCGTATACGGGTGGCAGTGAGGACATTATGTATACATATTTGGTACGGTGATTGTGCGGACAAATCATAAAAACTTAAAATGAAAAAGGAGAAGTGAGTCCAATGAACAATTTAAAGGAAAAGAAGCTTGATAACAAAGGTTTCTCTCTCGTGGAGTTAATCATCGTTATTGCAATTATGGCAGTGTTGATCGGTGTGCTTGCACCTCAGTACATCAAGTATGTTGAACGTTCAAGAAATTCAACAGATAGAGATAATGCCGCTGCAATCTCAAGTGCACTTCAGGTATGGGCTTCTGAAACGGATTTAGCTGGTGGTCGTTCTTATGGAACAGATACAACAGGTACAACATTAACGGTAACAGCGAATGCAGATGTAGCAATCACTGGTGCAAATGCAGGTGCAGTGTCTGATGCGCTTATTAATGCAAGTTTGGCTACGGGGACTATAGGTACAGGAACTGCAACTTGTGGTACTCGTTGCGCAAGCAAAACAGCTTGGACGCAGTATGTAGTTACTGTAAAAGTAGATGCTAACGGTGCTATAACTGTAACAAATGATTTACCATAACATTGAATGTTATATGATTTAAATGCAGGAAAGGACACCCCCATGCTCCCAACTATACTTTTCTCAATCATCCTATTCCTATACGGAATCACAATCGGCAGTTTCCTCAACGTATGCATCTGCCGGTTGCCGAAAAAAGAAAATATAGTCACAACAAGAAGCCACTGCACAAGCTGCGGGTACCAGCTGAAATGGTATGACCTCATACCCCTGTTCAGCTGGGTGGCTTTGGGAGGAAGGTGTCGTAAATGTAAGGCGCGGATCTCCGTTCAGTACCCGGTTATCGAGGCGCTGAACGGTGTTCTGTGGCTTACCATATTTTTCGTCTATGGCATATCCATTGAGACAGCACTCTACTGTATTATGGCAAGTGCACTTCTTGCGCTTTCCGTCATAGACTTTCGGACATACGAAATCCCGTTTGGGTTTAACTTGATTATCGCAGCGCTCGGGCTGATACGTGTACTGACAGACTTACCGAACTGGACAGCATATGTTATCGGCTTTTTTGCAGTCAGTGCGCCCCTGTATCTGCTCTATCTGATTACAAAGGGACGGGGAATCGGCGGCGGCGACATTAAGCTTATGGCGGCGGCAGGACTGCTCTTAGGATGGAAGCTTGTGATACTGGGATTTTTGCTTGGCTGTATTTTGGGTTCCGTGATTCATGTCATCCGTATGCAAATTTCAGATGCCAGGGCATCTGAAATTACAAATGCTGACGCATTTGCAACAAAAAATAAGGTTGAGCATGTACTTGCAATGGGACCGTATTTATCCGCAGGGATTTTTATTGCGGCACTTTGGGGCGACAGAATGCTTGCGTGGTATTTGGGTTTTTATGCATAATTATGCAACAAAAGTTTATATTGGGTTGATTTCTTATGCTCCCGGCTTTTTGGCGGCGGAGGGAATGCCAGAGGTATAGGAAATCAACGCAAAAGAATCAAATGGAAATTGGAGGGAAAAACAAATGGCAAAAGTGTTGAGCATAGAGGTTGGTTTTTCGACGATTAAGATTGTAGAGATGGACCACCAAAAGAAAAAACCGAAGGTATACCGGTGTGTGGAAACCAAGACGCCGGAGGGGGCAATTCGGGACGGTTATCTCAATCCTGAAAAAACGGAGGCATTAAAGGAGCAGATCCGCGACGCACTCAGGGACAACAAAATCCGGACGAAGCGTGTGCTGTTTACTGTTTTTTCGACAAAGATCATCAGCCGTGAGATTACGGTTGCGTCGGTGAAGGAGCACCAAATTGGTGCGTATATTGAATCCAATCTGAATGAATATTTTCCAATTGATTTAAGCGATTATAAAATTGCCCACTTTTTGATTCAGACATACCGTGACGGAGATAATGCGGGAAAGCACAAAGTACTTGTCATGGCGGCGGAGAAGGAGCTGATTGCGGGATATGAAAGGCTTGCGGAAGCGTTAGGGCTTTATATCGCGGATGTTGACTACATAGGAAATTCCGTAATACAGGCGACAAAGCTCAATGCCGGTTCGGAAGCCATTATGACGGTGAAGGTCGAGGACGAGAACGCGCTTGTTACGATTTTAAGACAGGGCATCATGATGATGCAGCGTACGGTCAATTATCAGGTAGGGCATATGGATGATGACGTTCTCCCCGAAAAGGAAGAATGTTATAGCATATTGACCGGAACAGTCACACGACTGGTTGACTTTTATTCGGCAAACAATGAGGACAGCAGGATTTCACAGATTTATATTATCGGCGACGGATCGCGCGACTGGTCCATTACGGATCTGATGACGCAGCAGACGGGCATTCCAAGCCGTTTTTTGGAGAATGTGCGTTCTTCGACGATTACACGCCGTGCGGATAACAATATGATTAACGTGTACGCTACGGCAATCGGTGCGGGCGTTTCTAGTGTGGGCTTTGACGCGGAGAAGGAGAAGGAGCGCCATGAAACGAATTATGTTTCGGCGTGCGTACTTGTTATTATTCTGTTTATCGTGCTGATTGGCGCGGTGCTTTCCATGGCGCTGATTCCCTATAATACGGCGCTTACGGAGCAGAGTTCTTTGCAACGGCAGCAGCAGCAGTTAGAGCCCGCAAGGGAGGTACATGACAAGTTCCTTGGACTGAAGGATTTGATTGAGCAGATTCGGTATGGGAATAAGCTTACAGAGCATTTTAATGACGGGATTGTAGAGTTCTTTGAGGAGCTGGAGGTAAAGCTGCCGTCGGATGTGGAGCTGACAGACTTTTCGTCTGATGACGAGCAGTGTGTTATGACAATCCGTGTGGGTGATAAGGAAACCGCGGCAGGTATTATCAAGATGCTGCGTGAGTTTGAATCGCTTGAGAGTGTGACGGTTGAGAGCCTGATTGAGGAGGTTACCGAGGATACGCTTGAGGATATTATGATACAGACTGCTCAGGGAAATGAAGTGAAGACGGTTAATTTTACGGTGACGTGTACATACAGGGCTGAGGTTTTGACACCGCCTGTGCCTTCGGCACAGCCTCCTGCACCTGAAGGCGCTGCGGATGCGGCAGCCGGCACAACGACGCAGTAAGGGGGGAGAGCGACATGGCTAAGGAAAAGAAAGTAAAAGAAAAAAAGGTAAAAGATAAGAACGTAAAAAAGGATAAACAGGCGAAGGAATCCAAATCACTGAAAAGTTATTTTAACCAAAAAACGTTTTTGGGCGTGACGCTTGTCGGTGTTTTGGCGCTTGTGGTCGTTTATGTGTTTGTGTATTTGGACTTTACGCAGCGTACGGAGGAGCTTCAGAAGTCGAATGATGACCTTCGCGTGGTCGTTAATGAGCTTGAGGAGTACAACACAAATATGGAAGCGTACAAGGTTGAGATTGAGGAAATCAAGGCTGAAATCAATTCCATTATGGATGCGTATCCTGCTGATGCACGTGAGGAGGATGCGATTATGCTTGCGGTAGAGCTTGGAGAGCGCAATACGATTGACTTTGACGCAATCAACATGGAGGAGAAGGAGAGCGTTTATGCAGTAGAACCGTATCTTGTCACTGCGGCGGCGATCGAGGGGCTTGACGAGAGTCTGGTCTTTACACAAAAACATGCTGTTTATGTAAACCAAACGACCTATACGGAATTAAAGTCTGTTATTCAGCAGATTTATGAATCTGATAACCGCATCGGTATTGATAATATCGTTTATACGAAGAACGAGGAGTACGGTGTCCTTGAGGGAAATATTGATATTTATTTTTACAGTCTTGCGGGAACGGATAAGGAGTATGAGGCGCCTGACATTGCGGAGTATCCTAAGGGTACAAGCGATCCGTTCCGCTCGGAGGAGATTGCAAGGCAGTTGGCGATGGATATGTTAGAGGATATGGTTGGCGAAGGTGAAGAAGGCGGAGCTGAGGAAAATGCGCAGTAAATGGATGTTATTTGTGAAAAAACGGAATAACAAAGGAATGTCGCTGGTCGAGGTGATTATTGCGATTACGATTCTCGGTCTTGTTGCGGTGCCTGTGCTGCATTCTCTGACGACGGCGATGGTTTATAATCAGAAGGCGCGCAACCGCCAGGAGATGACGCTGACGGCAGAGAGCATTATGGAGACGTTTAAGGGGTATGGCTTGGATGAGTTGAAGGAGCGGTTTACGTCGGGCGGTGCCGGAATAGAAGGCGTGAATATCCAAAGCGTAACGCCCGGTCATTCGGGATATAGCTTTTCAACTGTTCCGAAGCTGATTGGAACGGAAACAGCGGACGAATATACGTTCTTGATTAACGATATGGAGGCAGACAACGGACAGCTATATAATGTGACGATTACTGCCACGCCAAACAGTGTTGAGAAGATTTTTGAGATGGAGAACACGGAAACAACGCGTGACGCGATTTTTCAGGGTGACAGGGACTATGACAAAAATGCGGTCCGCGAGATGAAGGATGATTTCCGCAGCTATATGACGCAGCTGGAGGGGGCTTTTGAGGATCATGCGGTTGTGAAGATTAACGATGCGGTAACCTCCGTGCAGGGAAATATTGATAAGCTTTTTGACGAAAGCACGCCGGGGGTTTATGTGGGAAATTATCTTCACTTGTATGAGAGAACACTTACGTTTGAGATTGCGGTCGATGGAGACGATTACAAGGTGACTCCAAAGATGACATACAGTTATTTTTTGAAGGATTATCCTTATTATGTCAAGGAAGAGGAGGAATCCAGGTCGGATGCATATCATGAGGGCGGTGGTACCGATCATCCATCGGGGAACACGGAGGAATCCATCGGTACGAGTAAGTCCCTTGACCGTTTTCCGGTAGACGGAAGTTTTTTGGAATATGAGGTTGACCTCACGTCAGCCTATTCGGACGGATACATTTATAAAAATAAGCAGGAGGCAGGGTTAAACAGGCTGATGGTTTATTATTACCCACAGTACAATCTTGAAGCAGGGCATGATAAAATTGTGGTAAAGAATGCGGCGGGAATCACGGATTTCCAGTGCTATATTTTAAAGCAGCGTGCGGCGGATATTAATGACAGTACTACGAAAATTAAGGAAAACAGCTATCAGGGGGATGTCTATATTGATAATTCCGCATCGGGCTTTGAGGTTTTCCATAATTTTGATGACAACATTGCAGACGGAAGTTCGACGACTGCCCCAAGTATTTCAGGGACGTATGATAAAGCATATAGCTATACAAAGCTGGTGTCAGGCACGACAACGCCGGAGCTTGTGGCAAAGTATGAGGAAGCAGAGGTGCTTTCGTATAAGATTGAGCTGAAGGTGGAGCAGAACGGCAGGGAGATTACGAAGCTTGAAAGCACGATGAATGAAAAGATTAAAGATTAACGGCAAAGGTGTGATGGATTTGAAACTGAATAATAAGGGAGCTGCGCTTGTATCTGTTTTGGTGGTCACGACCTTTATTACGATTATTGCGACGACGATGCTTTATATGGCAGCCATGAACTATCAGCAGAAGCAGACGGACTATCAGAATAAACAGAGCTTTTACGGGGCGGAGAAGGCGCTTGACGAGCTGAAAAGCATTTTGGTAGGGGATGTGCAGGAGGCATATGTTACGGCATACAATAAGACAACAAGACAGTTTTTGGTTTTAAAGACTGCGCAGGCGCGCAATGAATATTTTCAGGATGCATTTATTCATGAATTGAACGAAAAATGGGAAACGCGGGTGAATTTAAACAGCGGCGATTTGGCGGCGGCAGTGCGTTCTATTATGACGGGCGCGTATGCATCGGAGGCGGACAGTATTTACAGGGTTTTGGATTACGGTGTGTATGAAACGGCGACATCTACGGGAACCGCAAAAAAATTTGCGTTAAAGGGTGTACAGACAAAGTATACTTCTGGCGCTTTTACAACTTTTATTTATACGGATATTTGTTTGGAGCCGCCACAGGTGGACTGGGCAGATACGTATAGCAGTGCAGGGGATACCGTGACGGAGGCAGTGGAGCGGGAAACAATCGCATTTACGGATTATGTGTTTTATGTCAACTGGCGCAAGGCGGATTATGATGAGGGCGCTGCGGGCAGCTATGACAGTATTGATATTGGAAATAAGGTTACAAGCCCATAAACGGTTTGGCGGAGGAAAGGGGGAAATCATGGCTTATGAAAAAACTGAATAATGACAATCGTGGATTTTCGCTGGTTGAGATGATTATTGTTGTTTCAATTATGTCGGTGATGATTGGTGTGTTAGGCTATGGATTGTCCTTGTCGAGCGGCAAGCCTGCGGAGCAATGTGCAAAGAGGCTCAGTGCGGCGATTTCGCACGGGCGGACAGCTACGATGGGAAAATACCGCAATGTGATTACCGTAAAAAAGGAAGATGACGGCAGACTTACGGTTACAGAGGATACTTACATTAAGATTTACGATGACGGAACGACGCCCCCTGATACAAGCCAGCGCAGAAGTTTGGTAGGGGCGAAGGATGTAACGGTGGAATACAAAATCGGTACGGGCGATTATGTGCCGTTAAACAATGGAAGCTCGATTGAGCTTCGGTATGATTCGGGAAGCGGCGCGATGAAGAAAACGGCAAACGGAAATTCGGATTATTATACAGGATTCCGCATTTCAAAGGCGGGAAAAGTGTGGTATGTGAAAATGGAAACGCTTACAGGGAAGGTGAGCGCTTCGACAACGGAAACTTAGCAGATTTTGATACTGAGTGGATTGGAAAAAGCAGAGTTTGTTTGGGAAAGAGTTGGGTATGATGATGAAAAGGATTTTGAATAAGATATTACATAAAACCTATCAGGACAACAGGGGCTTGTCCCTGGTGGAGGTGCTGTGTGCCGTGGCGATTCTGGCGCTTGTGACGGGTGTTATCGGAAGCGTGATTGTGATTAGTACGCGTACATACAGACGTGGGATTTCGGAAACGAATATCCAGCAGGAGGCGCAGCTTGCGGCGAATAATATCGGGAATATGGTGAAGGATGCGTGCAGTGTCGTTTATGGTGAGAGCGGTGCACAGTATATTAAAAACGGTAAGGAGCTCATGAGCAATGCTGATGCCACGCCTAAAATGCAGGCGGCAGGATTTACGGAGCTGTCGATTATCACAAATGAAAAGATACAGTATACGATGACATTTGATGAGAGTAATAAGAAGATCTTATATCAGGAATATAATACGACGGACGGCTTGGCACGTACAAATCCGGAAATTATGGCGACAAATATTGTTGATTTCAAGGCGGATACGACGGATTTTGAGAACAGCAAGACAATTAAGCTGTCGATGAAGGTCGAGGACAGTGATACGAACAGAAGTATTCCGATGGAATATACGATGACTTCCAGAAACGGAGACGGGGAAGGTGGAGAGTATGTTACGAATACGGACAGTGTGGTCATCATTTTCCTTGAGGATGATGTGGTATTGGTTCCGGGCGAAACCTATCAGATACCGCTTTCCGTAACGGGAAAGCTTAATGAAGGCGGATTGGAATGGGACAGCGTGTCAGGGGTTAATGCTGGTGCGTTGACGATGGACTATGCGGAGGTGACGGTCCCGATTGATTCCATGGGTGCGCCTGCATCCTTTTCGGTGCGCACGAAGGATAAGGACGGCGACGGCAATCCAAAGGATACGGCATCGTGCAATGTTGGAATCAGAAAGGTCAGCGGCGTGGCGGTGAGCCATTCAATTGACACGAAGGATTCGCGTGACGGAATGCTTGAAACGGCAGGAACGGTATATACTTTTAATGCGAATATATCCGGAAGCGAGCTTACAAAAAGGGTTGCATATGCATATGACAGTAATTATAAGACAGCGCAGGCGGTTGTATGGAGCTGGGAGCTTGTGGCGGACGGCGTTACCTACAAACGGGAATGGACGTGCAGCCAAAATGCGGGCGGCAGATATGAGTTTGCGGAAAGCACGGACGGCGATCAGTCGAAGTTTGATGAGTATCTTAGTGTTACCTTGAATAAGGAAGATGCGATTATTCCCCAGCTTATTATGAAGATTGAGAAGGATATGCCGGCTGATTTTGTCCTGACAGTGAGGGCAACGTCGAAGCATGCGCTTGGGGTGAATAAGGCGGATTCCAAGTATGGTGATAAGGACGATGCGGCGTACTTTGGTGAGGATGTTGTGAAGCCGAGGGAAACGATTGTCAATAAGAATCTTGAGATTATTTTGGAACCGCAGGAAACGGGAACATTGAATCTTGGGATGAAGGGCGGACTGACCAGCGATGTGACGTTTGAATACCATGATGCGACGGATTTAAGGACGGACACAAATACAAACGGTACAACTGCCATATATAATGATGCAGATGATACGGTCAGCATTACGCTTGGAAAGGATGAGAAGGGCAGCGGACCTGTAGCAGCAGGGGATCCGTACACGTTTACGATTGACGTAAAAGTGCAGGGTGTGACAAAGACGACGATTACGGTGCATGTGTGCAGGGTTGATGCGCTTTCAATTGAGGTTTTTGATAATTTCCATGCGGATAAGAATGACGGAAAACCGGATAAGGTTGCGACATATGATTTCCGTGCAAGGATTAATGTCACAACGGGTATCAACGATCCTATAATGCAAAAGGCGATTCAGCATTTGATTCAGTATAAGGAGGATGGAACACCTGATAAGGAAGTGGTGAAAAATACACTTTCTTCAAGAATTACCTGGGAGCTGTTTGACCATAGCGCTTCGGGTGGTTCGAAAGCGAAGTATAGCGGTTCCGTAGTATGTCTTGCCGGTGTAGGTGCAGGCGATAAAGGTGAGATCATCGGAAGCTATAAGAAAGAAGAAAAGGGCTATTATAAGATAGAGAACATAAAGCCTTCAAGAATTGAGCAGAATCCTGACGGTACATGGTTTATCAAGCAGCTTCCTGAAATTGATATTGTGCCATTGGCAAATACGGATACGGGGCTTCTTCCAAATTATGAGCTTAAGGTAACAATTGAAGCGCTTCATCCGATTGCTACAGATGGGGGAAAGACGTATAACAAGACGGGTTCGCCGTATGGTGTGGCAAAGGACAGTGTGTCAATTAAGGGTGAGCTGACGCTGGATACACCGACACAGGTGGTTGTCGTTGAGCCGGGACAGGGTACCAACGATCCTGCACAGTCAGACACGGAGATGGTAGTGCCAATTGAGGTACACGGCAGCGCGGTCTATAGAATGAGTGTGAAGATTTCAGGCAATAGCAGTAAAGGCACGAAGCTTTCAAGTTATCCGAAAGCAAATGATAAGAACGGCAATTATAATCCATATATGTCAGGCAATGCCACTAGTGCGGGTCAGATGCGTACATGGTATATGGGACTTTTAATTGATGAGGATGAGAAGGGCAATGGCGATGGACGTATTCAGATTCATATTGATGCGTATAATTCCCAAAATAAGATTATTGCAACAACCGATTTTGAGCTTGGGGTAAGACGGGTCGATAAGATTACTGTCAAGGTTGCAGACAGTAAGAAAATCAATGATATTAACAAAGAAGGAAGTACAGTTAAGCTTGAAGCCTTTCCGAAAGGATGCGGGGATAACGGTACGGAATTCTATGACATACAGAGGGATTCGGAAGGGAATATTTGCAGATGGGAGAAAGAGGGGCACGGTGAATATAAAGAGCCTTATCCGATGGAATGGAGAATTTTGATTAATGGTACGGAGAAGCCTTTGGCAGAATGGACGGAATATATTGATGTGGAAGAGAGCGTAAAGCCCAAGACTGCCACGGTACCGGATAAGCATAAGGCGACGGTTACATTTAAGCTAAAACAGCCGCTTCCGGCAGGTACAAAGATTAGGGCATATTCGCTTCATGCACGCGGGAAAGTGGGAGATACGAAGTACAATAAGTCAGAAAAGAAGTATGATGATTTGTATGGTGAGATTGTGATTAGTAATAGACAGCTTTTAGGTGGCTTTATGCGGGCGAGAATGCAAAATTATACGCTTCCCGGTTTTGAATCAGGTGTTATTCCGCAGTTTAAGGCTAAATATTTTAACACAAATGATTTTCAGCAGTATACCTTCTATCGCTATCGGGAGGTAAATGGAAAGTGGAGTCAGTATTATAAGACGGACGATAATGAAAATTATCATGCATATGTAACGGGTACTCGTATGGCACGTTTATTCCGTACAGATAAAGAATATGAGCTTGATGTTGTAAATGTATTGTATAATACGGCGGAAAAGGCAATCTATTGGCCACAGGATAATAGCCTGTTGGAGAGCGGAGCAGGTTGGAAAGAGGCAGGATATACACTGAAAAATTGGGATTATAGCAGTAAATTTACAGAGGATGAACGGAAATTTGAGTGTAAGCAGGAATACCTGATACCGAAAACAGAAATGTACTTTGCTCCAAGCCCAGGTAATCAAACGATTGAAAGTACTGTACAGACAGTCGGCAGTGAGGCTAATCCGATACAGGTAGACGGTAATGGACAGGGAGATCCCCAAAAGTGGTTTGCTGTTAAGATGAATCCCACGGCGTTTGATTTGCCGGCAGCATATGCGGATTTTATTGCAATTCTTTATAAGAAAGTAGGCAATGATTGGGTTGAGATTCCCGATGTGAAGAATCTGCAGTCAACGGATCATTGGCTTCTTCAAACACAGAATCCAACGATTACGGTTGGATATACGTATGGTGCAAGTGGTACATATCGAATATGCAGTTACTTGAAGGGCATGGATTGGACAGATGTTTCTGGAGATATGTTTAAGCCAACTTATACGACTTCTTATGAAGACCTTCCATTGTATAATCTTTCTGATAATACGGGAGTGCTTTATGTAGAACTTAAATAAACTGAATATTTTGCATGAGTTTTTCAAAAGCCATACAGGGAAATAACTGTATGGCTTTTGCAGTGGTTTGTGGTATCTTATTGTCCAAGCAATTCCGTATTTGGGAAAGAACATATGAACGATTGAATGTGCTTGGAATAATTGATATAATAGGAGGCACCAAAGATGTCAGATGTGAAGGTAAACAGGGAATATAAGGACCGCCTTTTCAGTTTTCGCTTTGGAATGCATGCATATAAAGAGGACATGCTGTCGTTGTACAATGCGCTGAACGGGACGGCTTACGCGGATGCAAAGGATCTTTCCATCACGACGATTGAGGATGTGATTTACGTCGGTATGAAAAATGACGTGTCGATTTTGTTGGACGGCGGTTGTCTATAACCTGAACAGGGGGAAGAATGATGGGCTGTTAGGGCGGTGCAAGCCGTTGGCGGAGTATATGGAGCTGATTAACAGGATCCGGGATAACCAAAGGGACGGGATGGACATTAAGTCCGCAGTGGATGCGGCGGTGGACAGCTGCATCGCGGATGGGATTACGGCGGAGTTTTTGATCAAGCATAAAGCGGAGGCGACGAGTATGTGTTTGACGGAGTTTGATGAGGAAGTGTTTGTGGAAGGGATGAAGGAGGAGGGACGGATACAAGAAAAGGCAGAAAGCATTTTTGAACTTTTAGAGGATTATGGAGAAATTCCTGAAAGGTTAAGGAAGCTGATTATGGAGCAGGATGATTTGGAGCTTTTAAGAAAATGGCATAAGCTTGCGGCAAGGGTGGAATCCATAGAAGCGTTTGAAGAAAAAACAGGGATGAGTCAGGAATGTTGATGTAACAGTTCAGCCCAGAACTTTGCACTTGCTGCAAAGTTCGTGAAATAGCATAGTGGTTGAGATGCATCAAGCCACCACGAAGTGGTTTTGCATGGCTTGATGCTTGTAACAGGAAGCCGAAGGCTGAACTGCTACAAATTGATAAACGAACAGGACTTGTAATGATTGAACTGACAAGAGAATTGTGATAAAATCAAACCAAGAGAGGCAATCAAGAAATTACATCAGGGAGGGATTCGCATGAACTATATTATTCACTATGATATAGCCGCAATTATCGTAACTGTAGTAATCGGTATCCATTTTTACATGAAAAAGAACATCAGTACGATACAAAACCGCATTTTCAAGCTCTTGCTCACCGTGGAGCTGGCAGCGTCCCTTCTTGACTTGGTGACGGTGTATACCATAAAACATCCTCCGGCTGCCGCGCGGTTTACGCATTATGTCCTGAATATGGTTTATCTTGCGTTGTTTAATCTGACCCCTGTGGTCTATTTTACATATATTTTAAAAGTTATCAAAAAGACGGCGTCAACAAGCCGCAAAGAGAAAGTCCTGATAATTGCACCAATCAGTATATGCGAGCTAATGATTATAACGACCCCGCTTCACGGGCTTGTGTTTCATATTAATCAAAACGGTGAATATGTACATGGTGTGCTGTTTTGGCTTCTTTATGCTACCTCACTCTACTATGTGGCATTGTCGCAGTATTATACCCTGCGGTTTCGGAAATTTTTCTCAATGGGACAGATTGTGTCCGTCAGCTGTTATACGGTGTTCTGCTTTCTGCTGATTATCGTGCAGATGGCGGCGCCAAACCTCTTGCTGACGCAGTTCGCGGTATCGATTGCCGTACTGTTGATTTATTTTTCACTGGAAAATCCGTTGAATTATGAGGAGAAAGACCTTGGCACCTACAACAAAACCGCGTTTGAGAAGGTGGCGCTTGAGTTAATCTACAGCGAAACGCCGTTTCAGGTTCTCGGCATGGAAATTGAGGGAATGCGCTACATCACGGACGCGCTTGGCGTGGAGAATGCAAACCGGCTCTTAAAGCAGTTTTCCGCACTGCTTTTGGAGATTGCCGACAAGGAAAAAGTGTTTTTCATGGGTGGTTACCGTTTTGCCATTCTTTCGGAAAAAAGCGGAAACTGGAGTGAAATCATATCGGAGATCCAGAACCGCTTCAGCGTGCCGTTTTTAACGGATACGGTATCGGTAACGATGTCGGCGCCGATGTGTGTGGTGGCTTATCCGGAAAATGCAAAGCGTTTGGCGGACATTATGACGATTTTGGACACCGGAATTGTGGAAGCAAACCAACTTTCGGGAACGCCGGTTGTCTATGCGAACGATGAGCTGCTAAAGAAGGGGCGCAGGGAAGCGGAGATTGTGCAGATTATGAAGTATGCGCTGCACGAACATAAGTTTGAAGTATACTATCAGCCAATTTATTCCGTAAAGAAAAAGCGTTATGTGTCAGCGGAGGCATTAATCCGTCTGCGGCATGAGGATTTCGGGTTTATCAGTCCGGAGGAGTTTATTCCGATTGCAGAGCGCAACGGTTTGATTTTGGAAATTGGTGAGTTTGTGTTTTGCGAAGTGTGCCGCTTTATTTCAGAGGAATATCTGCTGGCGCGCGGGATTGAATATATTGACGTCAATCTGTCGGTGGTTCAGTGTATGCAGTCTACGCTTTACATGCAGCTTTTGGATATTATGAAACGGTTTGGGCTTCCGTATCATTGCATTAATCTTGAGATTACGGAAACGGCGGCGGTTTTATCGCAGGAAACGTTGATTGATAATATGGATAAGCTCAGGGAGTATGGGATTCATTTTTCTTTAGACGATTATGGCACCGGATTCGCGAATACGGCGGCGGTTGTCAAATATCCGTTCCATGCAGTAAAGCTTGACAAATCAATGGTTTGGTCGGCAATGGAGGATAGCAAGGCGTTGTCGGCGCTCAAATATTCCATTGCGATGCTCAAGGAAATGGGCATGGAATTGATTGCAGAGGGCGTGGAGGAGCTTGAGCAGGCACAGCTTTTGGAAGAAATGGGGTGCGACTTTTTTCAGGGATATTATTATTCAAGACCGGTGTGCGGTGCGGAATTTTTGGAAAAACTTGCGCAGATGGAACAGCAGAGCGCATTTTAAAATATAATTTATGGAGGTTTTAGGAGCATGAAAACAGGAAAGAACTACAAATTTTGGTTTGCGACAGGTTCACAGGATTTGTATGGTGACGAGTGTCTAAAGAAGGTGGCGGAGCACTCAAAAATCATTGTTGACGGGTTGAACAAGTCGGGACTGCTGCCATATGAGGTTGTATGGAAGCCGACGCTCATTACCAATGCGGTAATCCGGCAGACTTTTAACGAGGCAAACGCAGACGCGGAATGTGCGGGCGTGATTACATGGATGCATACGTTTTCGCCTGCAAAGTCATGGATTTTGGGCTTACAGGAGTACAGAAAGCCTTTGATGCACTTCCATACACAGTTTAATGAGGAAATTCCCTACGACACAATTGATATGGACTTTATGAATGAAAACCAGTCGGCGCACGGCGACCGCGAGTACGGGCATATCGTGAGCCGCATGGGAATTGAGCGCAAGATTGTGGTAGGACACTGGCAGAATACGGAAGTGGTTAAGAAGATTGCGCAGTGGATGGTTACGGCGGTCGGCGTGATGGAGTCTTCCCATATCAGAGTGTGCCGTTTTGGCGATAATATGAACAATGTTGCCGTGACGGAAGGCGATAAGGTAGAGGCTCAGATTAAGTTTGGCTGGGAGATTGACCATTACAATGTAAATGATTTGGTGGAGTACGTTGACGCTGTTTCCGCAGCGGACACAAAGGCGCTTACCGATGAATACTATAGTAAGTATAAAATTTTGCTTGAGGGCAGAGATGAGGCAGAATTCAGAAAGCATGTCGAGGTACAGGCGGCAATTGAGATTGGTCTTGAGAAGTTCCTTGAAGAGCGGGATTATCATGCGATTGTAACGCATTTTGGTATGCTTGGCGGCTTAAAACAGCTTCCGGGACTTGCAATTCAGCGGCTGATGGAAAAAGGCTACGGCTTTGGCGCGGAGGGCGACTGGAAGACGGCTGCTATGGTGCGCCTGATGAAGATTATGGCATCGAATGTGAAGGACGCGAAGGGTACTTCGTTTATGGAGGATTATACTTACAATTTTGTTCCCGGAAAAGAGGGGATTTTGCAGGCGCATATGCTTGAGGTTTGTCCGACCATTGCGGACGGCGATATTTCAATTAAGGTATGTCCGCTTTCGATGGGCAACAGGGAGGATCCCGCAAGGCTTGTGTTTACGTCAAAGACAGGTCCGGCGGTTGCGACATCGCTTGTGGACCTTGGCAACCGGTTCCGTCTGATTATCAATGCAGTGGACTGCAAGAAGGTTGAAAAGCCGATGCCAAAGCTTCCTGTGGCAACCGCATTTTGGACGCCGCAGCCCAACCTTACGGTCGGCGCAGAGGCGTGGATTTTGGCAGGCGGCGCACACCATACGGCATTTTCGTATGACTTGAGCGTGGAGCAGATGATTGACTGGGCGGATGCAATGGGCATTGAGGCGGTTGTCATTGATAACAATACGGATATTCGGACTTTCAAGAATGAGCTTCGCTGGAACGCTATTGCTTATAAATAAGTGTGCTTATCTATAAGCATGATTACAAATAATTATCAAAATAAAGCCGTTTCGGTTTTTCGATGTATTCCACTTCGTCAAGGTCTGCGAATGCGTCGATAAAATCGTCGCGCACAATGGCGATGCAGTAGCCGTTAATCAACGGTTCGATGCTGATTACGTCGGACGCAAGCTGTTCAAGGCTTCCGTGATATTTTACAATCAATTCCCAGCTTCTTGTGGACGGGGTGTATCCCGTCCCAAGGATTTGGGATTTTTCTTTTTCTTCCGTGGTGGCGGCAAGCGCCAAATTCAGGAGATTTTCCAGTTTTGCATTGTTTGGCATGATGTTTATCCCCTACTTGTAATTTATTATAGTATATGTGCATTTCTAAAATTGGGGAAAGTCTGCAACAGCCGTGACCGTTTTCCATATGATAAATAGAACGAAAAAGAATGCCGTAGGAATTCGCAGAGAATGGAAAGGAATGGTCGCGGATATGAATGAGTATGAGAGAACGGCTTCGTGTATTACGCAGGTGACGCAGCGGGAACCGTATCTTACGGGGGAAGGTGTGATTGTAGCGGTGCTTGACAGCGGTATTGATTATTTTCTTCCCGAATTTCGCAAAGGCAATGAAACGCGCATTTTGGCAATTTGGGACCAAAGCGCATCGCCCGACGAGCAGGCAGGACTGTTGCCGCCGCAGGGGTATAATATCGGTGTGCTTTATACAAGGGAAATGATTAACGAGGCGCTTGCGTTAGGCAGGGAGGAGGGCGCAAAAAAGGTGCCTGTTTTTGACTATTCCGGTCATGGAACGGCGGTTACGGCGGTGGCGGCGGGAACGGACAGCGGCGTGGCGACGGGCGCGGATATTCTTGTCGTAAAGCTTGGGACATCATCGCCGGAGGGATTTCCACGTACCACACAGCTGATGCGCGGAATTGATTTCTGTGTGAAGCTGGGCGTAGAGCTGAACCGTCCGGTGGCGCTGAATATCAGCTTTGGAAATACGTACGGGGACCATCAGGGAAATTCCCTTTTGGAGCGGTTTATTGACAATGCATCGGAAATCGGGCGCAGCGTTATCGTGGTGGGAAGCGGAAATGAGGGGACTTCAAACGGGCATACGGCAGGCGTGGCGCTTTCCCAAAAGCGTGTAGAGTTTTCGATTGCCGCTTATGAGACCGGGATGAGCGTTCAGCTTTGGAAATATGCGCAGGATATTATGGACATGACGCTTGTGTCGCCTTCCGGCGAGCGCGTGATTTTTCCGTTATCGGGGGAGAATACGGCGCGGACGGTGCGGCAGAGGCTTGAAAATACGACGCTTTTATGTTACTTGGGAGAACCGCTTCCATATAATATGACACAAGAGATTTTTATTGACATGATACCGCAAGACACGTATGTTGACAGCGGTGTGTGGAGCATCGTGCTCTCGCCCGTCAATGTGGTGACGGGGGAGTACCGTTTTTATCTGCCAAGCTATGCGGCGCGAAACAGGGGCACAGGCTTTTTTCTGCCGACGCCGGAAATGACGCTGACCATTCCTTCCACGGCAAGGCGCGCGGTGACGGTGGGGGCATATGATGTGTCTTTGCGCAGCTATGCGGATTTTTCAGGACGGGGCTATGTTTACCGCTATGACGGCGGACGCAGTGATACGATAGGAGAGGGGCAGATTGTGGCAGATGTTAAGCCGGAGCTTTTGGCGCCGGGGGTGAATATTATGGTGCCGATGCCAAACGGCGGTTATGAACAGGTGTCGGGCACTTCCTTTGCGGCGCCGTTTGTGACGGGGGCGGCGGCATTGATGATGGAGTGGGGGATTGAGCGCGGAAATGACCGTTTTTTGTATGGGGAGCGGGTTAAGGCGCTGCTGGTGAAAGGAACGAAAGTTCTCCCAGGGGCGCCAAACCGTCCGAATTCGCAGGCAGGGTGGGGAACGCTGTGCTTAGAGCGGTCGCTGCCGCGCGGCTGATTGTTTAGGTTCGGTAAATGTCAAAGGTATCGGCGAGCAGCAGCCAGTTTGCGCGGAACAGCCGCATGATTTGCCAGTATCCCATTCCGCGCAGGTTGTAATCCGTGATGAGCTGGAATTTTTCTTTCATGCTGCGCACGTCCTCAAACCATACTTCATGCTGCACCCCGTCTTTTTCATAGCGAAAATAGGGAGACATTGCCGTTTGGTCAAACTGGATTACCGCATCATTTTCGATGGCAATCTGCACCGCTTCCACGTTGCTGATGGTGCGTGCCTTGGAGGTGCCCTGTACAAACGGAAGCGTCCAGTCATACCCATAATTGGGAATGCCAAGGTCAATCTTTTCGGTTGGAATTTCCGTAACTGCATATTCTACCACTTCGCGCACCTTGTTGATGGGTGCGACAGCCATAGGAGGACCATAGGTATAGCCCCATTCATAGGTCATGAGCAGAACACTGTCCGCCGCGGCGCCAAGCAGCTTGTAATCTTTTCCTTCATATAAAAGTCCTCTTTGGTTTGCAGAAGTTTTGGGTGCGAGCGCCACGGAAACGGGATACCCTTTGGGTGATGCCTGTGCCCTGACATTTGCGACAAACTCCGCGTAGGCGATCCGGTCCTCGGGCAGAATATACTCAAAGTCAAGGTCAATGCCGGCAAATCCTTTTTCCTCCATCAAAAGAAGCATCTCGTCAATTAAGGTTTGCTGTGCTGTCATGTTGTGGGTGATTTCACTGATGAGATAATTGTTGAACATTCCTGTTTGGTCAAAGGGCGTCAAAACCAATATAGGTGCGGCGCCCTGCGTCCATGCTTCCTGAATCATACGGCTGTCATCGGTTTTGGGCGGTACCAGATTTCCGTTGGCAGTAAAACCATAAGAAAATACAGACAGCGTTGTCAGATAGGGCAGTGTTTCGACAAGTACATCAGTTCGAATATACGGATAGGCATAGCCGTTGACACGCACCTTGCGTTTTGGGGCGATTTCATCTTCTGTCGGTATCAACAGCGCCTGACCGACAGCCAGCGGATAGGGTGCGGCGATTTGGTTATCATAGGCGATGTCCTCTGCGCTGACCATAAATGCGGCAGCGATCTTGTCGAGCGTGTCATTTTTTTTCACGACGTAGATTTGCATATAGGGTTTGGTTCCTCTCAAATAGTATCCGTTACCTAATAGTATGAAGAACAAATCAAAATCATGTAAAAAGAACCCTCATATTTAAGGGTTCTTGAACTTTTTAACAATCGCTGCCATTTTGTCCCATTTGGCTTCCATGTCAGCGACGAGCCGAAACTGTGTCCTGGCACGGTCGAGATTATGATGCTCTCGGTGGATTTTGAAATAGTGGTCTCCGGTCAGAAAATCAGCCAAAAAGCGGATACCGCACTCATAGGTCATCAGCTTTGCGCCCATAGGGAGCAGTTCGATTTCCTTTTCCGTAAGACTTCCGGCACAGCCCTCCAAATAGCCCTTTGTAAACGCTTCAAACAGCGATAAATCCAGTCCCACTTTTGTCAAATCGGTTTCATCTTCCGCGCCGGTGTTTGCGCCGAACCGGATAGAATCGCCAAAGTCGTACAGGGAAAGTCCGGGCATAACCGTATCAAGGTCAATGATGCACAGCGCTTTGCGTGTGTCTGCATCAAAGAGGATATTGTTTAATTTGGTATCGTTGTGCGTGACCCGAAGCGGCAGCGTTCCCTCGGCGAGCAGGCTGGTCAGGACAAAGGTGTCTTCTTTGCGGTCGAGGGCGAATGCAATCTCTTCCTGTGCGAGCGCGGCCCGGGTCTTGTCTCCCTCCAAAAGCGCCTTTTGGAAGTCTGCAAAGCGCGAGGCTGTGTTGTGAAAATTGGGAATGGTTTCATGCAGTATTTCAACGGGAAAGTCTGCTAACTGTTTTTGGAAATTGCCAAAAGTGACAGCGCTGTCATAAAAGTCTTTTTCACTTTCGACTTTTTCAAGACATACAGAGCGTTCGATAAACGGGAAAACCCGCCAGTAATTCTGACTGCTGTCCCAAAAAAAGTCTGCACCGTCTCTTGTTTGCAGGACATTTAACGTCTCTCTGTCCGGATTGCCGCCTTGTGAGAGGATCATTGTGCGCAGGTACTGTGTGACATGCACTATGTTTTCCATCAGCTGCGGCGGATTTTTGAATATAGTGTGGTTCATGCGCTGTAATATAAATTTTTTTTCTATTTTGTCTGTTGTTTCGCAGCGCAGCAGGAAGGTGTCATTGATGTGCCCGTTTCCGTAGGGAATGCATTCCACGAGACTGCCGTTTTGGGCAGCCTCTATGGGAAATGCGGCAATTGCCTCCGCGATTTTGGCACAAGCCGGATATTCTGTATTCATTGTTTCTCCTTATCATTCATCGAAATCCACCGCAGTTCCATCGGCGCCAATTCCAGTTGTGCAAAGAATGTGCCCTGCACATACAAATCAGTCGTCTGCGGTTCTTTTGAGTTGTTGATGACAGCAATTTTACCAGTCTGTTCAAAGACGGCAAGCTCCGTGTCCACATTGGAGACATAGTACTTTTTGAGCTCCTCTTCATGGTGTGCGGCAAAATAAATCGCGCGCAGCAATAGACGGCAGTTTTGCGGGGAGTAAGGAAGTCCCGTGAAGTAGACGCTTCTGCCCTTGCCGTATTCGTTCACGACCAGACGGCTGTAACCCACGTCCATATTCAGGATTTGGTAATGCTCACCCTGCGCGTAAATACGGCTCTTTCCCTCGCCGAAATCAATCTCATCGGGAATGTCCTCCAAAATAAAGTGTTCCTTGTTTAATGTATTATATTTGTCCGTACTCATGGAGAAACCAAGCTCCCGGTCTACACCCAGCACGTCGCTGAGCTGGAAATAACGTCCCTGATACTGGTATGCACTCGGCTCGCCTACGCCGATAAAGCCGCCGCCCTCATCGACAAAACGGCGGACTGCGCAGACGACTTGTTCATCTTTCCAGTTCTCGGCGCCGCTCCATGAGGTGTAGGCATCTCCGGCATTGATAATGACGCGGATTTTTGGATCAATGCCATTTTTTATCTGCTCAAAGTCTATGAACTCCACGTCAATCGGCATACCGCTCAGGCACTCGATGACGCCGACATACGAATAAATTTCCCGATACCACAGCGCATGGTGCACCTGATTCGACATCCAGCGCCGAATGCTGCCCCAGCAGTTTAGGATAGCTACTTTAAAGGGGGCGGTGTACGCAGGGGTTTTCTGCATATTTTGGTGTATCTGCCGAAATTCGTCCACTACCTTTTGGATTTGGTCGATAAAGCCCGGCCACTGTGCAGCCAGCTTGAGATACCCGCCGTATCCGATACGGTCAAGAGGAGAGCGCAAAATCGCCCTTCGCGCTTTTAACCAGTTGTCCTGCGCCTCGCCAATCGGGTCGCCGCCCTCGGTGAATACATCGGGGAAAAAGTAAGGCAGCAGGCGTCCTTCGGTATAGTTTACGCCCCTGATATCCGAAATCATGCGAAGCGTAACGCCGTCTCCCACAGAGCCGACAACTGCGTCAAGTCCAATGTTTTGAAAATATTTTCCGAACGGTTCGGTTCCAATCCAGTGGTCGCCCAAAAACATCATGGCTTCTTTGCCGTAGCTGTGCACGATGTCCACAAGCTCCTTTGCAAGCTTTGAGACCTCAATCTGCTGAAATTCGATAAAGTCACGAAATTCCTTCGACGGCACGCGGAAGGTTGAGTTGTGGTAGCCCTGGTCAACAATATATTCCGGGCGGAAGGGATAGCCTGCCCATTTTTCGAATTGTTCCAAAATATAGGGACTGACGCTGGCGCTGTAGCCGAACCACTCCACAAATTTCTCGCGTTTCTGGTCGTCAAAGGTCAGGGTAAACTGGTGGAAAAAGGTCGTAAAACGCACAACATTAACATGGGGATTATCCTCGCACCATTTCTTCAGTTTTTCTTTGACATAGACTTGCGTTTTGGGCTGCCGGACGTCGTAGGTGAGCTGATGCGGCGCTTCCTTCCAGTCATTTGTGATAAAATTGTACATATGTACGGGGTCCCAAATCAGAAAAGCGAGGAAGCTCACGGTGTATTGATGATAGGGAATGGTTTCAATGACAACCTCCCCTGTTTCCTCATCATACTCCCAGCGGTCGGTCGGGACAACCTCGCCAGTCGTTCTGTCGATGACTTCCCACCAGCGTTTCGGGGAATCGATGGTGTTGACCTTGAGCTGTTCTGTATGAAAGCCTTTCATCAGTGCAATGCGAAGACATTCGCCTTTTGCCGTGACGCGGTCGCTAATCAGATATTCCTGCTGGATTTCCTGGGGATTTCTCATTGCCCAGTTATTATCCTTGCGGGTGGTGTAGTACGTGGCGTAAATTTTGGCGTCCTGACTGAGTAATTCCCTGGGCATGGTTGTTCCATCGCAGTCCCTGAGGGCATCTGCGCCCAGCAGATTTTTCAGCCGTATGGTTTCGTCAACCATATCCACATCTGTAGGCAGGGTGAGCCTGCCTGTATTTTCTGTATTCATTGCAAAACACCTCCTTAGAGCATTTTTATGCACAGCCCCGTGCAGATGAAATACGCCACTGAAGTGGCGCACGGGGCGCGCGGCGAGTAGGGAAGATAAATCTTCTCTACTCGGTTGAAATTTTTTATTGGAACTTTTTATTGTAAAGATAGAGCAGCGCCAAAATCCCCAAAAGCCCGACAAGCATTGCGGCAAGTCCGCCGGGACCGATATGGCGCTGTCCTGTGACAATCAATGCCATGCTGGCGATAAAAACCAGCACATAAAGTAACCGAATGACATATTTCATACATATCCCTCCTGATTAACCTTTTAATCCGCCAAGGCTCATGCCCTGTGTCAGCTTCTTTTGCACCAGGATGTATAAAATCAGTGTCGGAAGCATGACAATTACAAGTCCTGCATAGAGCTGTCCGTAATTTGCGGCTGCTTTCTGCGCCTGCATCAGCTGCATCAGACCGACTGGCAGCGTCTTGGAATCCTTGGTGAGCAGTGTCATGGAAATAATGTATTCGTTCCAAAATGACAGGAAATTGAACAAAATGACCGTGATAATGCTCGGCAGCGCCATCGGCATCATAATCTGAACCATTGTCCGAAAGTACCCGCAGCCGTCCATGTACGCAGCCTCTTCATAATCGCGCGGTATCGTGACAAAGAAACCGGAGAGCAGGTAGATGGTAAACGGCAGCGCCGTGGAAGCATAGACGAGCGCCACGACAAAGAGATTGTTGAGGAAAAAACCGTCCGTCCCCAATTGCCGCAAAAATTTATCCGCGTCCACAAACATCAGGAAAATAGGCACAACAATGTAGTTGACATTGATAAACAGTCCGCCCATGAACAGGATATTGATGAGCTTGCTGCCAAAGAAGCGGTAGCGCGCGAGCACATAGGCAGCGGGCAGCGCGACCACCAAAAGGATTAGGAGCGCCAATCCGGTCACCAAGATGGAATTGATGAAATATTCTCCCATTTTTGCTTTTTCAAAGGCGTCGATAAAATTTTGGAAATAAACGCCTTTTGGCAGTGTCCAAGGGTTTCCGTAAAATTCGGAATTTTCCTTAATGGATGCCAAAAACACCCAGCCCACAGGGATCACAATACTGATGGCAAGCGACAGCAGGGCGACATAGATAAAAATTTTATATAATTTATTCAGACTCATATCATATCCCTCCTAAAATTCCAAAGGTTCTCTCTTGGTGACGAAGTTAATGAGCGCCGACAGTCCAAAGGAGAATAAGAATACAACGACACCGATTGCCATACCGTATCCATAAGAGGAATTGGTGTACGCCTGTTTGTACATGTAGCTCAAGAATACTTCGGTTGCACCGTCAGGACCGCCGTTTGTCAATGCTTTAACAATCAGGAAGCTGATGTTGATGGAGCTGATGACAAAGAAGGTAAGCGTTGTTCTGATATTCGTCCAAATCAGTGGAAGCGTGATGGAGAAGAACTGGCGGATTTTGCTCGCGCCCTCAAGGTTCGCGGATTCATACAGACTCTCAGGAACGCTTGCCATACTTGCCATGTACATGACCATATAGTAGCCGATTGCCTGCCAAATCATTGCGATTACCAAACTGTAGATGACAAGCTTCTGATCGCCTAGCCAAAGAATCGGCGTCTTGTCAGTACCTCTGAAAATTCCGATAATGCTGTTTAAAAGTCCGCTGTTTGGGTCATAAATTGCTGAAAATATAGCCGAAATGACAACGACGGACAGGATATTGGGAATGTAAAATATCACGCGAAAGATATTTTGCCCCTTGATTTTTTCACGGGAGAGAATCGCCGCAAAAATCAGGGAAAGCACTATCGTGACGATGGTCACGCAGACGATTAGCAGAACCGTATTTTGGAAGGAACGGAAAAAGTTTGTGTCCTCCATCAGAATCTTAAAATTATTCAGTCCGACAAACTCTTTGTTGTTGGAGTAGCCGCCCCATTTGTACAGTGACATTTTAAAGACGTTAAAGGTGGGAATCAGCATAAAAATAACAAACAGTATGACTGCCGGGGCTACACACAGGGTAATAAAAACCGATTTTTCTCTGACTTTTTTCACATGCATACCTCCATTTTATAAATCGAGTAGGGGAACGTCCTTCTCCACTACTCGCCGCGCGCCCCATGCGCCGCTTTGCGGCATTTTTCCTCTGCATGGGGCTGCGCCTAAACAAAAACGCTCCAAAGGCAGAAACCTTTGGAGCGCTCCTAAAACCTTATTCCATTGCCGCTCTCAATTTATCGCTTGCTTCCTCAACGGCAGCCTGCCACTCTGCAACGGTCTTATCGCCGCTTACAATACTGTTGACTGTGCCGCAAAGGGTATCGAGCATGTTTACGCCCTCAACCGGTGCAGTGGAAGCAAATCCGCCCATAACTGCGGTTGCGCCGCTGTCATAGATGCTGTAGAACATCTTGTTGTCGCCTTCAAGAGAGTCGCTGACACCTGTAATCGGTTGGATTGCCGTAGATTTTGCAAAAATCTGTGCTGCCTCGTCAGAGTACATGTATGCCACAAATTCCTTTGCCATATCCTGATTTTGTGCCGCTGCCGGAATCCACATCTGCTCAAACCAGCAGAAAGAGCATCCTTCACCGCCTGCATTGACAGCAGGGATTGCCATAAATCCCCACTCGAAACCGTCTGCTCTTGGCGCCTCAGCCATCTCACCCGGAAGCCATGTGCCGTTCGGGCAGAAGATTGCCTTGTTGTCAAGAATCAATTGCTGGTTCTTTGTGAAGTTGTCATTGTTGGCGTTGGCAACGGTTGTGCCTTCCGTGTATGTACCAAGCTTTGCAATCAATTCAAATACCTTTGTCGCGTTTTCGCTTTCCCAAATTCCGTCCTCGTAGGTCATGCAGCTGTCGAAAAATTCAGAACCGCCTGCGGAAGACAGTGTCGCGTAAGTGAATGCATCAAAGTAACCTGTTGTGGGGTAGGTAAAGAGTGCGATGCCGTCTGCTTTTGCCGTGTCGCCAAGCGCCCACATCTCATCCCATGTTGTAGGTACGTCCCAGCCTTTTTCCTTGAAAAGTCCTGCATTGTAGAACAGACCGCAGGGGCTGTAGAACATTGGTGCATAGTAGGTTACGCCGTCTCCGTAAGGATTGGTTGCCAGCGTGTCAAGGAAACCGGGAATAATCTTGTCTTTGACCTTTACGCTTTCGCCGGGAACCGTCATCTCGAGAACATCTGTCAGCGGAAGAAGCGCTTTTTCTTTTGTCAGGGTCTCTGTCAAAGCTGCCTCACGACCGGTTGCAAGATGTACGACGTCAGGATAATCGCCTGCCTTCATGGCGGGGCTGATGACATCTTCCAGTTTTTTATCAATGGTGAGCTCGACTGTCACGCCGGGATGGGAAGCCTCGAACGCTGCCGTGACCTCGGACCACATGTCTGCGCCGTATCCGCCTTCAAAAGCAGCTACCCTCAAGGTCTGCTCCGCTACTGGCGCCGCGTCTGCATTATCCGCTTCGGGTGCTTTGGCAGGTGTATCAGCCGGTGCCGTATCAGCAGTGTTGTTGTCAGACGGCGTCAGCGTAACGTCAGAACCGCCGCATCCGGCAAGAAGCGTTGTAGCCATAGCAGTCACTAAGAACAATGAAATAACTTTTTTTGATTTCATAAAAATCCCTCCCTCTCGAAACTATGTTCGAAGAAATTTAATGCAATGCATTAAGTTGTTTTCAGTATGGTTTTAGTATAGCGAAATGATTTTTGATATTCAATCTGATTATTGCTGGTTATTTTAGATATATTGCTTTTTGTTGAAAAATATTTAAAATAAACCGGACCAAAAAGAGCCGGTTGTATAAAATTTATACTAAAATTAATATTTAGAAGATTTTTTTATGCAATATATAAAACGAAAAAAGCGTTTTGAAAAAAAATAAAGGCTGTTGTGTGATTTATGAACAATTGACAAAGCACGGAAATTTTAGAAATTTTTAAAATGATGTCTGTGTGGACAAAATATATAAATTTTGATATGATTTTTGTAAGGACATTATTATGATATTATTAATAGAAGGGGGAGGAATTATGGGAAACACCAGACACTGTATAGATGATAATAAGCTGTCCTGTTTTGATAATATCAGGCTTCTGTATGTCGCTACATCAAAATATGAAGGGGACTGGCAGAGTATCCTGCATTCCCACCCGTTCAGTGAGCTGTTTTACGTTGTGCGGGGCAGCGGATCCTTTATCACAGAGGGCATGGAATTTTCGGTGGCAAGGAATGACATGGTGATTATTAATCCTAATGTGCAGCATACGGAAAAGTCGCTTCCCCTGGAGCCGCTTGAGTATATTGTGCTGGGAATCGAGGGGCTTTCCTTTTCCTTTGAGGAGATTGCAGCCGCAAAAGACAGCGTCTGCATGCAGACGGCATTTGGCGATGTATACAAATACAATACGCAAAGCTCCAATATTTATGCATATTTAAATATTCTGCTGGAGGAGATTAACAAGAAGGCAGAAAACTATGAAACAGTGTGCCAAAAGCTGCTAGAGGTAATCATGATCTGCATGCTCAGAAACGATCATCTGTCCATCGTGCAGTGCAGCAATGAACTGATCAACAGAGAGTGCACGCAGATTAAAAACTATTTGGATGCAAACTATGCGGAGAATATTACGCTGGATACGTTGGCGTCGTTTTCGCATAGGAACAAGTACTATATGGCGCATGCCTTCACGAAATACATCGGTATTTCTCCAATCACGTATCTTCTGCAAAAGAGGATACAGGAGGGCAAATCGCTGCTGGAATCCACATCGTATTCGATTTCCCAGATTTCGTCCATGCTTGGTTTTTCATCGCAGTCTTATTTCTCACAGGCATTTAAGAAGGCGACGGGGAAAACACCGATTCAGTATCGGAACGCGTTGAAACAGCGGATATGATACGGCTTTGGTTTCTGTAAAATTTGAAGTTAGTGGTTGCATATGTGGGTTTTGTGTGCTATACTGTTTGAGTGCGTTGTAGAAAACGTGCAGGAAAACAAGGAAAAACAGCCGATGCTCAGCGCAGGGACGCTCCAGCCCGGGCTTAGTATCCGGCGGTTACAGGAATGATTATTGGAGGAATGAAAAATGATTTCAAAGGAAAAGAAAACAGCAATTATTAACGAGTATGCAAGAACACCTGGAGATACCGGTTCACCGGAGGTACAGATTGCAGTATTGACAGCAAGAATACAGGAGCTTACAGAGCATCTGAAAGAGAATCAGAAGGATCATCATTCAAGAAGAGGTCTTTTGAAAATGGTAGGTCAGAGACGTGGGTTGCTTGGATATTTAAAGAAAACCGACATTGAGAGATACCGTGCTCTGATAGAAAAGCTTGGTCTCAGAAAATAATAAGAGATTTTGGAGGAGCGGGTAAGAATATCCGCTTCTTTTTAACCATAAGTAAAAAAGGAGATATGCAATGGAATATATGACATTCAGCGAAAAGAAGGATAAGTCCTACAAAGCGTATAGCATGGAGCTTGCGGGACGTACGCTCACTGTGGACATTGGCAGAGTGGCAGCACAGGCAAACGGTGCGGCGCTGATGCATTACGGTGATACGACAGTGCTTTGTACGGCAACGGCATCGGACAAGCCAAGAGACGGGATTGATTTCTTCCCGCTTTCTGTGGAGTACGAGGAAAAGCTCTATTCTGTGGGTAAAATACCAGGCGGTTTTAATAAGAGAGAGGGAAAGGCAAGTGAGAACGCAATTCTGACAAGCCGTGTGATTGACCGACCGATGCGTCCGCTGTTCCCGAAGGACTACAGAAATGATGTCACATTAAACAATATGGTAATGAGCGTTGATCCGCAGTGCCGTCCGGAGCTGGTGGCGATGATCGGTTCGGCGATTGTTACCTCGATATCGGATATTCCGTTTGACGGTCCGTGCGCGACAACGCAGATGGGACTTGTGGACGGGGAGTTTGTCGTAAATCCAAATCAGGAGCAATGGAAAAACGGCGATATGCAGCTCACGGTCGCTTCGACAAGCCAAAAGGTCATTATGATTGAGGCTGGTGCAAACGAGGTTCCCGAGGACAAAATGATTGAGGCTATTTACAAGTGTCATGAAATCAATCAGACATTGATTGCGTTTATTAATCAGATTGTTTCGGAAGTAGGGAAGGCAAAGCATGAATATACAAGCTGCGCAATTCCTGAGGAGATGTTTGCAAGGATTAAGGAAATCGTTCCACCCGAGGAGATGGAAATTGCGGTCTTTACGGACGAGAAGCAGGTAAGGGAAGAAAATATCAGGAAAATTACGGAAAAGCTTGAGGAGGCGTTTGCTGAGAATGAAGAGTGGCTTGCCATTCTTGGCGAGGCAATTTACCAGTATCAGAAGAAGACGGTCAGAAAGATGATCTTAAAGGATCAGAAGCGTCCGGACGGCAGAAAGATTACGCAGATTCGTCCGCTTGCGGCAGAAACGGACATTATTCCGAGAGTGCATGGTTCTGCGATGTTTACGCGTGGGCAGACACAGATTTGTACTGTCACAACACTTGCACCGTTGTCTGAGGTGCAGAGAATTGACGGTCTGGATGAGAATGAAACCAATAAGAGATATATGCATCATTACAATTTCCCATCTTACTCCGTTGGAGAGACAAAGCCCTCAAGGGGACCGGGACGCCGGGAAATCGGACATGGTGCACTAGCGGAGAAGGCGCTTGTTCCGGTACTTCCCTCGGAGGAGGATTTCCCGTATGCAATCCGTACGGTTTCGGAAACGTTTGAGTCGAACGGCTCTACCTCACAGGGGTCAATTTGTGCGTCAACGATGTCCCTGATGGCGGCAGGTGTGCCGATTACGAAGCCCGTGGCAGGTATTTCCTGCGGTCTTGTGACAGGGGATACGGACGATGACTATATTGTGTTGACGGATATTCAGGGACTTGAGGATTTCTTTGGCGATATGGACTTTAAGGTGGCTGGTACGAAGGACGGCATCACGGCAATTCAGATGGATATTAAGATTCATGGTCTGACAAGACCGATTGTCGAGGAAGCGATTGCCAAGACAAGAGATGCGAGAATGTATATTTTGAATGAGATTATGCTGCCCTGCATCGCAGAGCCGAGACCGACTGTGGGCGAATATGCGCCGAAGATTATTCAGACAAAGATTGATCCGGAGAAAATTGGCGATGTGGTTGGTCAGAGAGGTAAGACGATTAATGCCATTATTGACCAGACCGGTGTTAAGATTGATATTTCCGATGACGGATTTGTAAGCATCTGCGGTACGGATCAGGTGATGATGGACAAGGCTTGTGAAATGATTAACATCATTACCACGGATTTTGAGGAAGGTCAGGTCTTTAAGGGCAAGGTTGTGAGCATTAAAGAGTTTGGCGCGTTTATTGAATTTGCTCCCGGCAAGGAAGGCATGGTTCATATCTCGAAGATTGCGAAGGAGCGGATTAATCATATTGAGGACGTGCTGACGCTTGGCGATACAGTGACGGTTGTATGCCTTGGTAAGGACAGAATGGGAAGGATTAGCTTCTCTATGAAGGACGTTGCACAAAACTAAAATAAAGATAATTTTTAGGACAGTCTGTTTGGACTGTCCTTTTTATGGTATAGCCCCATGTAGAGGAAATATGCCGCCAAGGTGGCGCATGGGGCGTATGACGAGCAGGGAAGGCATCTTCCCTGCTCGATTTTTTGTAATATTTCAAAAAGGTGGACATATATTGAGATAAGGTAACTTTTTAGGAAGTGCAGGAGAGGTGGTGTGTGCTTGGAGCTGACAGATTTTTTTCCGGAACGGTTAAGGTATCATTGGACAACACTTGGCTTGCATTGCGAAACGGTGAGGGAAATCAGAATCAGGGTGGATAGAAAGGTCAGGGTGGTTGCGGAGCACGAGATAACGCTTCCTTTTGTGTATGGTGAGCGGGAGCTTGAGGACATCTTCCGCTATCTGTGCCATGATTCCGTGTATGCGTATGATGAGGAGCGCAGGCAGGGTTACCTGTCCGTGGAGGGAGGTCACCGTGTAGGAATTACAGGAGAGGTGACACGGGTGGACGGAGGATACCTTGTAAAATATATCCGGTATATCAATATCCGCATTGCGCATGCGTGCAAGGGGATTGCCAGGACAGTGGCACCATACCTGCAGGATGCAGGCGGCAGGGGACAGCCGCTTAACACGCTGATTATATCGCCGCCGGGGTTGGGAAAAACGACACTTCTTAGGGATTTGATCCGGATTGTATCAAACGGAGAATATGGGTTTCGGGGAGTCAGTGTAGGCGTGATTGATGAGCGGGGAGAACTTGCCGGAGCGTACAGGGGAAGCGCGACATTGGACTGCGGCGAGCGCACGGATGTGGTTACGGGCGGTGACAAGGGATATGGCATCGCTATCCTTGTGAGAACATTTTCCCCACGGGTGATTGCGATAGATGAGATTGGAAAAGACAGCGATGCGGCGGCAATTGTTCATGCGGGCGTGAGCGGATGTGCGGTATTTGCAACGGCGCATGGCAATTCGCTGGAGGATGTGATGAAAAACAAGAGATTGGAAGAACTGATAATGCTTCAAATCTTTGACCGGTTTATAATACTTTCTTCGGACGAGAAGGATTTGCGGTATTTTGAAATATGGAATCGGGAGGGAGTGAGGATATGTGGCAGAAACTTATTGCAGGGACCTGTGTCATGACAGGGGCGGTAGGATTTGGACTTGCATTGTGTGGGGAGCTGGGCAATGAGATTGCACATTTAAAAAAGCAAAAGGAATTGCTGCTTTATGTGATTGGCGAGATTACGTATCTCCATAGACCGGCGGCGGAGATTTTGAGTATGGCGGCAGAGCGTATGGGGGAACCGTATGCGGCATTTCTGGAAAGAACTTCAGCGCAGCTTGAGGAAAGAAGCGGACGAATGCTTGCGGAAATTTGGAGTGGAAATTTGGAGTGCCTTATGGAGAGTGAGCTGCCGAAGGAGGCGCTGCGTTATATGGAGCGTATGGGAGCGTGCTTTGGCTGTGAGGGGGACAAGATGCAGATTGAGTATTTCCGTCTCTTTGAGAGGGAGCTTGATGAACGAATATCAGTTTTAAGCGCGAAGAGGAGCGAAAACAGCAGATTGATTAGTGCATTGAGTGCGCTTACCGGTGTGCTGTGCATTGTACTGTTTTTATGATTTCCTTTAAATAGGGATTGTGGATTGGAGAGGAAGGATGGAAGTAAGTCTGATATTTAAGATTGCTGCGGTTGGTATCTTAATCACGATTTTAGGACAAGTGCTAAAGCATAGCGGAAGGGAAGAACATGCGTTCTTGATTAGCCTTGCAGGGCTTGTACTTGTGCTTTCATGGATTGTTCCGTATATTTATGAGCTGTTTAACATGATACAGGATTTGTTTGGGTTATAAAGTGGAGGTTGTGCGGTATGCTGCAAATCTGCGTGTTTGCAATAACGGGACTGTTTGCTGCCTTGGTGATTAAAAAAGACAAGCCAGAGTATGCGTCGTTTATTATTATGTTGGTAGGAGTTTTCATTGCAATACGCGTGCTCTTGGTACTTGAAGGAGTTGTCGAGGAGCTTGAGGGCTTTCAGGCGCTGATTAGCCAAAATACAACCTATGTAAGACTGCTATTAAAGCTTGTGGGAATTACATATGTATGTGATTTTGCGGCAAGTCTCAGCAAGGACGCGGGACATTCGGCGCTTGCAAACCATATTGAGCTTTTTGGAAAAATAGCGATTATGGCGGCGGGACTTCCTGTGATTAAAATTATGATAGAAATGCTTGAGGAAATAATGCGATGAATGAGGAGCTTAATTTATGGAAGGATATTCTTCCCGATCTTGATATGGTGGACCACCTTTTAAAAGAGCTGCTTCCGCAAAAAAGTGTCAGCTCCATGAGCTTTATGGAGGATGTGTTAAAGGGAAACTGGGTGTTGGATCCGGATTTATTTTGGCAGTATCTCAAGGATGCGGTGATGGGGATGGTAGCAGATTGGAAAAGCCTGTTTGTGTCAATTTTAGTACTGTTTATCGCGGCAGCGGTAGTGGGCGGGTTTATGCAGGCGTTTCAAAATGACGGGGCAGCACATGCCGCACGGACTTTTTTTGTCCTGTGTGAGCTGCTGGTGCTTGTCGATGCGTTTCGTGATGTGCTTGCAATTGTAAATGAGACAATGGAGCGAATGCTCGAATTTCTGAAAATCATGCTTCCTGCATATATGATTTGTATTGCCGCAGCGGGATCGGGACTTACGGCGCTGATTTTTTATAAGCTTTTGCTGGGTTTTTTGTGTCTGATTGAAGGTATCATTGCAGCGTCGCTTGTGCCAATTGTGGAAGGCTATGTGATGCTTGGCGTTGTGGAAGGTGTTTGGGGGGAAGGACGCTTTAAGGCGATTATGGAGATTATGAAAAAAACCGTGCAGTGGATTATGAAAGGGATGATTGTACTGCTATCGGGCAGCAGTATCCTTCAAATAATAATAACACCTGTAATGGATAAGGCAAACACAGCGGTACTGCATAAAACAGCAGGTGCTATTCCTGGAATTGGCGACCTTGTGGAGTCCGTTTCAAGTGTGACGCTTGCCTCCGCGATTGCAGTAAAAAACAGTTTGGGGGCGCTGATTCTTGTTATACTGGTGCTGCTGATTGCGGCGCCAGTAATCAAAGCCTTTATGATTATTGCCATTATCAGGGTCAGTGGAGCGCTGGGGAGCATCTGCGGTGAAAAGCAGATGGTAAATTGCGTTACATATATTTCGGATGCCAGTATGTTACTGCTGCGTCTTTTAATTACGGTAGCAACCTTGTTTTTTGTAACAATAGCAGTTGTTACGAATGCGACGAGCAGCACTTTATGAAAGAAGCAGGAGGTTTTGGAATGGAGCAGCTTACACTTGAAATCAGAAAGCTGGTGTACACGGTTATATGTTTCCAGTGTCTTTTACAGCTTACGGCAGGAAGTGTATATCATCGGTATTTAAAACTGTTCTCATATTTTTTGACAATGTGCATGTGCTGTGGGATCATTTATTCTTTTGTCGGACAGCTTGAGAGCAGTATGATGTCAGCGCAGCAGGTGTATGATGAGTTTGAACGTGAGTGGGGAGCATTGACGGATATTGAGCGCATCAGGGAGAGTAACTCGTATTACAAGGATCAGATATGGAATGGGAAAATTGTGCAGGATGCGTACGAGCAGTATCAAATGAATGATGAGGGAGGGGAAGAAAATGCCGGGGTGGATGAAGAATAAGCTTTTTAACGGACAAAGACCAAATAAGGAGATGATGCTTATTTTGTTTCTGAGCGGAATTTTGATTTTTGTAATTTTGCTGCCTGTAGATAAGAATAATAACAGTAGTTATAAAAAACGAAGTGAACCCTCTGCCGTGCAGACCGACCGGGAAGAGAAAATGAGAACAATATCAGAGGAGATGAGTCTGCAGGAGTATAAGGAAATGATGGAAACGGAGCTGGAAGAATTTTTGTCTGGGGTGTCGGGAGTGGGTGAGGTGAAGGCGCTTATATATATGAAGGCATCATGGGAGTATCAGGTGGAAAAGGATGATGAGAACAGGGCGGAGATACAGAATGAGGAGACGGTGTATACAATCAATGAATATGGTCAGGAGGTGCCTTTTGTAAAGCGTTATCTCTGTCCGCAGATTGATGGGGTGGCAGTAATGGCAAAGGGAGCAGAAAATGAGGAGGTCCGGGTGAGGCTTGTGCATCTGATTATGGCGCTATACGGGCTTGAGGCAAATAAGGTGGAAGTAATCCATTGAGGGATTACACAATTATTCAATAAAAAAATAAGTATATTGGCACAGCCTGTTGAATACTATATAAATAGCAAAGAGAAACAAGGAAGGATATGGTTTGGTGAAAAAAATATTAAGGAAAAACCAGATTATGATTACGGCGCTGGCGGTAATGATAGCGGTTGCAGGGTACTTAAACTTTGCAGGCACGCGAATTGGCGAGGAGGATTTTATCTCCGTGGACGGCAGCGGCAGTGAGCTTACATATGAGATTTCAGACGAGGATATGTATGCCATATCGCTCAGGGAAGATACGGATGGAACCATTTCCGATTACTCGGAATATGCGCAGATTACAGGTACCGACGGGGATATTTTAAGCCTGGACAGCGATGATGCAAGTATTACGGAAAATTATTTAAGCAGCGGTATGGACACTGTCACGCAAGGTGAGGCAGGACTTATGGCGTCGGAGGATACGGACGGACATGGCGTACTTGCATCGAATACAGATGCTGCCGAGGCAAATGTGATTGAACAGGAAATCCCTGGCGAGGCAGTATTTACAAGTGCGTCGGGTGTTTCTACCCTTGCGGGTGCAAAGCTTTTAAAGGAGCAGACAAGGGCACAGAACAAGGAAACGCTGTTAGAGATTATCAACAATGATACACTTACGGAGGATGCAAAGCAGGACGCAATTAACAGTATGATCGTTCTTACGGAAACGGCACAGAAAGAGTCGGATGCGCAGCTTCTTTTGGAGGCGAAGGGATATACGCAGACGGTTGTAAGCATCAGCGGGGATGTGGCTGATGTGATGATTGAGGCTCCAAGCCTGACGGATGCGCAGACGGCACAGATTATTGACATTGTGCAGAGGAAGACGTCGATTGCGCCGGAAAATATCATTATTACAGTATCCGGAGCGGAGTAAATCAATATGGGAAAAGAAAAAGGAGTTGCGCACAGATATTTGTGCGCAGCTCCTTTTGTGACTGCTGCGTTGCTTTTGTAAATTTTATATGTCCGTAGGAAGCTTAAATCTGCTGACCTGTGAATCCATTGTAATTGCCTGTGCTGACAACTCTTCACTTGTTGCAGAGCATTCCTGTGCTGTCGCGGAGTTCGACTGAACGACCTCGGAAATTTGGTTGATACCAAGCTCTGCCTGCTTCATTGCTTCTGCCTGATCATTTGACATCTCGCTGATTGATTTTGATGACTGTGCAATTTGCTCGATTCCTTCTACTACGCGGTCAATGGAGGCATTGACAACATCCACTGTCTTGCTTCCGTCGGCAATTGCATTGAGCGAGGTTTCAATCAGGGTTCTGGTTTCTGCGGCAGAGTGTGCACTTTGTTCTGCGAGCTGACGAATCTGGTCCGCAACAACTGCAAAGCCCTTACCTGCGTCACCGGCTCTTGCCGCTTCGATAGAAGCATTTAATGAAAGCAGGTTTGTCTGAGAGGCAATGTCTTCAATTTCGGAAATAATGTTTCCAACCTGCTGGGAAGCGTCATTGATTCTTGACATTGCTTCCATCATCGCCTTCATTTCCTCGCGGCTGCGGTCTGCCTCATTGGAATAAGTACGTGCCTGATTGTAAGATTCCTCTGCGCTGTTGGCAGTAATGCGGATATCGTCGGAAATGGTTGTTATGGTCGCCTGCATTTCCTCAACGGCGCCTGCCTGATCGGTTGCACCCTCCGCAAGACTCTGTGAGGCTTCGGATAGGTTGTTTGCACCTGTGGATACCTGGTTGGATGCTTCGCTGATGGACTGTAACGTTTCGACCATCTGCTTTTTTAATTCTGTCATGGAATCAAGAATCTGCTCAAAATCGCCTAAGTATTTTGACTTATCCTTGCTGGTGACGGTAAAGTCGGCATTTGCCATTTCTCTTAAGATATTGCCTACATCGTTGATGATAAACTGTAATGTAGATGCCATCATAGTTGTTACGCCAACCATTTCGGCAAGCTCGTCCTTCGTTTCAACCGTTGGAAACGGTGAAGCAAGATCGCCCTCTGCAAATGTGACTAAACGTTCTTTAAGGCTGTCAAGCGGTATTGCAATGCTGTCTGCAATGCCCCTGCCCATAGAGATTGCAAAGAAAATGGAAACGGCAATAATAACAATAATAATGATAATCAGAATAATAACAAGTGCTGCGAGAAAATTGGACATGGATTCGCCCTTGTCTACCTTGACTTCCATAATCTGTGTCAGGTCGTCATAAATATCATTGTACATCGGAGCAAGCTCGCCAAGCGCTTTGTCCTGTGCAATCTTACACTGTTCTCTGTCTGTCGTGGCGCCCTGACTGATGATTTCCGCCTCAAAGCTCCAGTAATCATCAAGCTTGTCTGCCACCTGCTGGTAGAGTGCCTTATTTTCCTTTGTTACCATTGCGGATGCCAGTTTGTCAAATTCTGCCGTAAATTCGTTTTTATAATTTTCGTGGTTTGCCAGCAGGGTATCAATGGCTTCCTGATCGTCATAGCCAATAATGCCGCGCATTGCGGAACGGGAATCGGCAAACTGTGCCATTGCCCTTCCGATATCGCCCTGTGCAAAGCCATAGTCAACGACAGTAGCGGAATAGAGCCGTGACATGACAAACATGGTAATCAAAATAACAGCTGATACGACGGATAGGATAGATGCGATTGTGATAAAAGCTCTGATTAAGCGGTCTCGGATGTTTAGATTGTTCAATTTTTTTAACATAGTTGGTTCTCCTTACTCTTGTGGTATTTCGCGGAGATGACAAAAAAACTTCATGCTTTCAGAATGTATGAAACACACAAGCTTTTTATATCTCCCCCCTAATATATTGTTATTTCTTCTGTGCAGTCGGACTGGCTGGCTGGAACTGTTCAGTACTTTCACAGAAACGAGTAAGAATACAAGTGGAATAAACGTTGATTTCGCAGAACGTATCTATGGTATGGGATTTTTGGTAAATAAATTACACATTCTCACATACCGTACGGTATCCGTATGATATGGTACTAAATAGTCTTAATTGCTATAATGTTTTTGCTCAGGACAAATAAGTAATATATATGGGTATAGTATACTATGTATTGTCTGTTTTGTCTAGTTATTTTTCCGAAAAGCGTCATATGTTGGTCATATTGTACATGTGGCGGATGATTTTTGTTGTAAGGTGTCGATAAGGAAGCGTTAATCCGGTTTGCCTTTTTCACCAAGATATGGTATTCTTAAAAAATAAAGAAATGCGGCATGGAGGAAGTAGGGACAAAATTCACATGAAATTCGCAGGTTTTGGCAGGAATGGGGGATTTTATATATGAAGAAAAGAGTTTTTTTAATTGTATTGGACAGCTTTGGAATCGGAGAAATGGAGGATGCAAAGGATTATGGCGATCAGGGTACGAACACAATAGGGTCGGTTTCTGAAAGCGCATATTTTCATGTGCCGAATCTGAAAAAGCTTGGTCTTTTTAATATTGAAGGCGTAACGGGCAAAAATATAGCGCAAGTGGATGCTCCTCTTGCAGCTGTGGCACGGATGCGCGAAGCATCAAAGGGAAAAGATACCACGATAGGGCATTGGGAGATTGCCGGAATGATTTCCGATAAGCCGCTTCCGACCTATCCGAACGGCTTTCCGAAGGACGTGCTGGAGGAGTTTTCAAGGATTACGGGCAGGGGCGTGCTTTGTAACCGCACATATTCAGGTACGGAAGTGATAAAGGATTATGGCGATGAACATGTAAGGACGGGGGATTTGATTGTCTATACGTCGGCGGACAGTGTATTCCAGATTGCGGCACACGAGGAGATTGTCCCTTTGGAAACCTTATATGATTACTGTAAAAAGGCAAGGGAACTGCTGCAGGGAGAGCACGGCGTCGGACGTGTGATCGCAAGACCGTTTGTCGGTACTTCAGGCAACTATACAAGGACGGCACACCGCCATGACTATTCCCTTTTGCCGCCGCGCACGACAATGCTTGATTTGATAAAAGCAGCTGGCAAGGATGTGCTTGCGGTGGGAAAGATTCATGATATTTTTGCGGGGAAGGGTATTACGGATTTTGTATACACGAGTGGAAACGCAGAAGGAATAAAGCGCACAATCGAATATCTTGACCGGAATTTTGAAGGGCTCTGTTTTATTAACCTTGTTGATTATGATATGCTTTACGGACACAGAAGAGACGTGGACGGTTATGCAAAGGCGCTTGGCTTTTTTGATGAAAAGCTTCCTTTGATTATGGAAAAGATGAAGGATGACGATGTATTGATGATTACGGCGGACCATGGATGTGATCCGGCTTACACAAAGACGACGGACCATACAAGGGAGCATACGCCGCTTTTGATGTACGGAAAGAATATCAAGCCGGTCAATTACGGTACGCGCGATACATTTGCGGATATTGCCGCGACAGTGCTTGATTATCTTGGCGTTTCAGGCAGTATTGAAGGTACAAGTCTTTTGGCATAAGAACGAATTTGCGCCAGACAGGCGCGGAAATGAGGTAAAGAGTGAGTAACAGTAAGATTGCGGAAGAAATTAACAAGAGGAGAACCTTTGCCATTATCTCCCATCCCGATGCAGGTAAGACGACCCTTACGGAGAAATTTCTTTTATATGGAGGGGCAATTAATTTGGCGGGAAGCGTCAAGGGAAAGGCGACAGCAAGGCACGCTGTTTCGGATTGGATGGAGATTGAGAAGGAGAGGGGGATTTCCGTTACGTCTTCCGTGTTACAGTTTAATTATGACGGGTATTGTATCAATATCCTTGATACGCCGGGGCACCAGGACTTTTCGGAGGACACATACCGTACGCTGATGGCGGCGGATTCGGCGGTTATGGTGATTGACGCGTCGAAAGGCGTAGAGGCGCAGACAAGGAAGCTGTTTAAGGTGTGCGGCATGCGCGGTATTCCTATTTTTACATTTATTAATAAGATGGACAGAGATGCAAATGACACGTTTGCGTTATTGGATGAAATTGAGAAAGAGCTTGGGATTGCGACCTGTCCGGTCAATTGGCCGATTGGCTCAGGAAAACGGTTTAAGGGTGTTTATGACAGACATGAGAACCATGTGCTTACGTATTCCGATACCCAGAAAGGAACGAAGGAGGGCGAAACAACGGTTATTGCGTTGGACGATGAGGCGCTTTTGCTTGAAAAAATCGGAGATGAGGCGCTTTCCCTTTTACGGGATGAGATTGAGCTACTTGACGGGGCGAGTGCGGAGTTTGACCTTGAAGAGGTCAGAAAGGGAAAACTGACGCCCGTTTTCTTTGGCTCGGCGCTGACCAATTTCGGCGTGGAAGTCTTTTTGCGCAATTTCCTGAAAATGGCGACGACACCGCTTCCGCGTATTTCGGAGGGGGAGATTGTCGATCCGGTGGAGAATGATTTTTCCGCGTTTGTGTTTAAAATTCAGGCGAACATGAATAAGGCGCACCGTGACAGGATTGCTTTTATGCGGATTTGCTCCGGAAAGTTTGATGCAGGCGCTGAAGTGAAGCACGTTCAGGGAGGAAAGGTCATGCGCCTTTCACAGCCGCAGCAGATTATGGCGGACGAGCGCAAGATTTTGGACGAGGCATATGCGGGGGATATTATCGGCGTATTTGACCCCGGTATTTTTTCCATTGGAGATACGGTGTGCGCGCCAAAAAATAACATATGTTATGAAGGGATACCGACTTTTGCACCGGAGCATTTTGCAAGGGTTCGTCAGATTGACACGATGAAACGAAAACAGTTTATCAAGGGTGTCAATCAGATTGCACAGGAGGGGGCAATTCAGATTTTTCAGGAATTTAATACCGGTATGGAGGAAATTATCGTAGGTGTCGTGGGTGTTTTGCAGTTTGATGTTTTAAAATACCGCCTTGAAAATGAATATAATGTGGACATTAAGCTGGAACCGCTGCCTTACGAGTATATCCGCTGGATTGAGAATAAGGACGAGGTCGATTTGGACAGGCTTTCAGGCACCTCCGATATGAAAAAAATACAGGATTTAAAGGGAAATCCATTGCTTTTATTTATCAATCAATGGAGTATTGGTATGACGCAGGACCGAAACAAGGGACTTGTGCTTTCGGAGTTTGGACGCAATTAAATCAAGGGGTAGTTGTTCATGACAGAGTTTGTGGGAAAAATAAAAGTATCATCTGTTATTCTTGCGATGGCAGGTGTGATTGCAATCGGATGCGGCGGCTGTGGGGCGCTTGAACGGAATTTTGATGAAATACCTTCAGAGATTCCGGAAACAAGGCTGTCTGAAACGCATGAGCCGCAGACAAATGAGGAGGGGGAAGAAACACAAACACAGACGGAGGAAGCGGTACGCACGATACCGGAAATTTATTATGGCTATCATGTTTTAAGTGAGAGTGAGCAGGCGCTATATTTGGAGATCCTGGATGCGCTTACGGCGATGTCGGGCGAGGTTTCGGTTGATACCTTGGACAGCGTACTTTTGGACCGGGTTTTTGAGTGTGTGCTGAATGACCATCCGGAATTGTTTTATGTGGAGGGATTTAAGTATACGGAACATTTTTTGGGGGACGCGCTTACCGGAATTACATTTGAGGGAACCTATTCGATGACGAAGGAGGAGGCAGAACTTACGCTTGCGGAGATTGAGAACAGACTTTCAGAATGTATGAGCGAGGTGCCGCTGAATGAGGATGAGTACAGTACGGTTAAGTTTTTGTATGAATATTTGATTAACCATACGGAGTATGATACGGATGCCGATGACAATCAGAATATATGTTCAGTATTTTTGGGTAACCGTTCCGTATGTCAGGGCTATGCAAAGGCAATGCAGTATATGCTGCAGGAGGCAGGGCTGCAGTCGCTTTTGGTAACCGGGTATACTGGGACGGAGCGCCATGCGTGGAATTTGGTGCGCGTAAATGGCAGATACTATTATTTGGATCCGACGTGGGGCGATGCTTCATATGCTTATAGTGGCAGTGAGAATTTGGAGGGCGATGCTTTTTTGCCTCCGATTAATTATGATTATTTTTTGGTGACAACAAATGAAATTTCCAAAACGCATTCGTTTGAGGACATGATTGATCTTCCGTCCTGCGACAGTACGCAGGACAATTATTATGTGAGGGAAGGACTTTTTTTTGAAGGCTATGACAGGCTGCAGCTTGAAACTGTTTTTGAAAGCGAAGGCGTTAAACAGGCGGATTATGTGACGTTAAAGTGTTCGGATGCGCAGGTGTATCAGGAAATGCTTTCTGCAATTATAGATGACAGACAGATCTTTACAATCATCAAAAGCAGCAAAGGCGCAGTATCGTATGCTTCAAACGAGGAGCTTGGAACGATTAGCTTTTGGAATATATTTTGAATCGAATTGATTGAATAAATTGTATATATTCGATTTATACTAGGCAAAATATTGGTAATTATGATATAATCTAAAAAAATTCAATGGAAACAGGTTGAATAGGAGGAAACGCATGGATAAGGATATGGATAAGAGCAAGAATGGCTGCATTACGGATGCCGATGGGTTTGGTACGGTAAAAATCGCGAATGACGTGGTTGCCATGATTGCCGGACTTGCGGCGACGGAGGTTGACGGTGTGAGCGCAATGTCAGGCAATATTACGGACGAGCTGATGGGAAAAGTCGGTATGAAGAAGCAGACAAAAGGTGTCAAGGTGGATATCCTTGAGGGAACGGTATCGGTTGATTTGGCGCTTACCCTGGAATATGGCTACAATATTCCTGCAACCTGCAATAAGGTGCAGGAAAAGGTAAAGAGTGCGCTTGAAACAATGACCGGTTTTGAGGTATCCGATGTGAATATTCGGATTATCGGAATTAAAATGCAGGAAAACAAATAAAAAAGGAAAAAACCAATGAGCAGACGAGAGCTGAGAGAACAGATTTTTAAATTGATATTTCGGGTGGAGTTCAACGCGCGGGAAGAGATGTCCGAACAGGAGCAGTTTTTTTTCGAGGATGATGAGCTTGCGGCAGACGAAAAGGATGCGAGATACATCTCCCAAAAGGGGAACAGAATTATTGAAAAGCTTGATGAGATTGACGCATTGATTAATCAGCAGGCAAAAGGATGGACAACCGGAAGAATGGGAAAGGTTGACCTTACCATTCTGCGTCTTGCGGTGTATGAGATTCTGTTTGACGATGATGTACCCGCAGGGGTGGCAATCAATGAAGCGGTGGAGCTTGCCAAACGGTTTGGGCAGGAGGAGTCATCAGGCTTTGTCAACGGAGTGCTTGCAAAATTTGTCTAGGGAAAATGCGGGAGGACAGCCGAAAATGCGTAATGTTTATACAGTTGCCCAGATAAATTCTTATATCAAAAATATGTTCGCTGAGGATTTTATGCTTCGCTACATTTTTGTCAAGGGGGAAGTCAGCAATTGTAAATATCATTCGTCAGGGCACATTTATTTTACGCTAAAAGATGAAAAAGGAATCATAGCATGTGTTATGTTTGCCGGCAGCCGCGCCGGTCTTTCCTTTCGGTTGGAGGAGGGGCAGCAGGTCGTGGTTGGCGGTACCATTGACGTTTATGAACGGGACGGAAAATACCAGTTGTACGCAAAGCAGATTACGCTGGACGGTGCCGGTCTTTTATATGAAAAGTTTGACAGGCTCAAACGGGAGCTTGAGGAAATGGGGATGTTTGCGCCCGAGTATAAGCAGCCGATACCACGGTATATTAAGACACTTGGCGTAGTGACGGCACCTACGGGAGCGGCTGTGCGGGATATTATCAATATTGCGATGAGGCGCAATCCCTATGTGCAGATTATCCTCTATCCTGCGATTGTGCAGGGAGAACATGCTGCGGCGAGTATTGTAAACGGCATTCGCGCCCTGGAGCGGCTTGGCGTGGATGTGATGATTGTGGGCAGGGGCGGCGGTTCCATAGAGGATTTATGGGCATTTAATGAGGAAATCGTGGCGCAGGCGGTATTTGACTGTGCTGTTCCGGTCATTTCGGCGGTGGGGCATGAAACGGATACTACAATCATTGATTTTGTGGCAGATTTGAGGGCGCCGACGCCTTCTGCGGCGGCTGAACTTGCGGTATATGACTTTGAGCTGCTTATGGAAAAAATCGGGTTGTATGAAAGCACGCTGAATCATCATATGGGAAAGCGTTTGGAGTTGGAAAAAACAAGGCTTGAGAATCATAAAATCCGTTTTAAATATCTAAGTCCTGCCAATCAATTGCAGCAAAAACGGATGTACTGTATGGATTTGGAAGGACGGCTTTCAGGACAGATGGAGAAGTGCCTTACGGAAAACCGGCATAGGATGGCATTGCTTGCGCAGCAGCTGAAAGGACTTTCGCCGTTGGAAAAGTTAAGTCAGGGGTATGCATATCTAGAGAATGACAACGGGCAGGTTTTAAATGATATCAGGAAGGCGAAGCCCGGACAGGCGCTTCGGATTTATGTAAAAAACGGCAGGATCGATGCAAAGACAACAGGTGTTACGGAGGTGGATTATGGCGCGTGAACTGACACTTGATGAAACTTTTGAGCGGTTGGAAACAGCGATTGGAAAGCTGGAGCAGGAGGATATTTCGCTGGAAGAGTCTTTTCAGATTTATAAAGAGGGAATGAAGCTGATTCAGTCCTGCAATGAGAAGATTGACAAGGTGGAAAAAGAAGTTTTGAAGCTGAATGAGAACGATAAGCTGGAGCAATTCTGAAGTAGAAGGAAACAGGCTGAACTGTTCCTGTAAAAGCCGGTTGAGAGAAAGGCAGGGTATTTATTTATGAAGGAAAAAATAAAGGAGCGCACGGAGGCGGTTGAACGGATCCTAAATGCATATCTTCCGAATGAGGACAAGATGGCATCGGAAGTGGTCAGAGCGATGAATTACAGTGTGAATGCGGGGGGAAAACGTCTTCGTCCGATGCTGATGTCAGAAACCTACAGGCTGTTTGGAGGAAATAAACCGGTAGTCGAGCCGTTTATGGCGGCAATTGAGATGATACATACGTATTCTCTGGTACACGATGACCTTCCGGCGATGGATAATGATGAGTACAGGCGCGGGAAGAAGACAACCTGGGCGCAGTATGGAGAGGCAGTGGCAATTCTTGCAGGTGACGGACTTTTAAATTATGCGTTTGAAACGGCGCTGAAAGCCTTTGCGTGTGATGGCGCAGACGTGCATCGTATCGCAAGGGCGCTCTCTATCCTTGCGAATAAGGCGGGAATTTACGGGATGATTGGCGGTCAGGATGCAGATATTGCGGCGGAGTGTGCCGATGCGCCGCTAACGCTTTCACAGCTTCTTTATATTCATGAGCACAAGACGGCTGCATTGATACAGGCGTCAATGATGATTGGTGCGGTGCTTGCAGATGCGGATGATGAAGCAGTAGAAACCATCGAAAAAGCGGCATATGAAATTGGAATTGCATTTCAGATACAGGATGATATACTGGATATTACAAGCACGTTTGAGGAGCTTGGGAAACCTATAGGGAGCGACGAAAAGAATAATAAAATAACGTATGTTACATTAAAGGGGATTGACGAGGCGTCACGTGAACAGAAGGAACTTTCAAATCACGCGATAGAGCTGCTGGAATCTTTTGGTGGCAAAGGTTTTCGAAATGAATTTCTGACGGATTTGGTAAAAAGCCTGATTACGCGTTTGAAATAGGGAGGCATGAAAAGCTGCATGATACTCGAGAGAATAGAAAAAGAAAATGATATCAAGGATGTACCGCCGGAAGATCTTGACCTTTTAGCGGAGGAAATCAGGGAATTTCTGATTGACAAGATTAGTGTTACAGGTGGTCATTTGGGTTCTAATTTAGGTACAGTAGAGCTTACGATGGCGCTTCATCTGAGTCTGAATCTTCCAAAAGATAAGATTGTCTGGGATGTGGGACATCAGTCTTATACCCATAAAATTCTGACAGGAAGGCGTGCAGGGTTTGAACGTCTTAGAAAGTACGGCGGGATGAGCGGTTTTCCCAAACGCAAGGAGAGCGAATGCGACTGCTTCGATACAGGGCACAGCTCCACGTCGGTGTCAGCTGGTTTAGGTCTTGTGAAAGCCAGGGATTTAAAAGGGGAGGACAGCACCATTGTTTCCGTAATCGGCGACGGCTCGCTGACGGGCGGAATGGCATATGAAGCCTTGAATAATGCGGCGCGTATCAAAACAAACTATATTATTGTGTTAAATGACAATAATATGTCAATCTCGGAAAATGTCGGCGGGATGTCAAAATACCTGAACAATATCAGGACGGCGGACAAGTATCTTGATATCAAAGAGGGTGTTTACAATTCGCTGATGGATAAAAAGCTGGATACGGTTGTGGATCGTATCCGAAGGGCAAAAAGCTCCGTAAAACATCTTGTCATACCCGGAATGTTTTTTGAAGATATGGGAATTACCTATCTTGGACCGGTGGACGGACATAATATCAATGCCATGCTCAAGGTATTTCGGGAGGCAAAGCGTTGTAAATCTGCGGTGCTTGTACATGTCATTACACAGAAAGGCAAGGGGTTTGCGCCTGCGGAGCGGCACCCTGCAAGGTTTCACGGTGCAGAGCCGTTTGACGTGGAAACGGGTCTTCCCTTAAAGCCAAAGACAAAGTCCAATTATACGGATGTATTCTCAACAGTGATGTGTAAGCTGGGTGACAGGAACCCGGATATTGTGGCAATTACGGCGGCGATGCCTGACGGAACGGGGTTGAAACGCTTTCGGAATATGTATCCTGACCGCTTTTTTGATGTTGGAATCGCAGAGGAGCATGCGGTTACGTTTGCGGCGGGGCTTGCGGCGGGTGGAATGAAACCCGTTGTGGCAATTTATTCTTCTTTTTTGCAAAGGGCATATGACCAAATCCTGCATGATGTCTGTATTCAAAACCTTCCGGTTGTGTTTGCCATAGACAGGGCTGGACTTGTGGGAAGCGACGGTGAGACACATCAGGGGATTTTTGACTTGTCCTATCTTTCCTCCATACCGAATATGCATATTATGGCGCCGAAAAATAAGTGGGAACTGTCCGATATGCTTAAATTTGCAGTAAACTTTAACGGTCCGATTGCCCTACGGTATCCGCGGGGCGAGGCGTATGACGGACTAAAAGAATTTCGGGAACCGATTGCGTTCGGGAAGGCAGAGTGGCTTTTAAATGACAGGCAGATTGTGCTGATTGCGGTTGGCAGTATGGCGAAGACGGCGCTTACCGTAAGAAGCGTACTTGCGAAGAAGGGATATGGGTGCAGCATTATCAATGCACGTTTTGTCAAACCGATTGATACGGAAATGATAGAGAAAGCACAGAAAAACCATGAACTGATTGTCACAATGGAGGAAAATGTGGCGAGCGGCGGATTTGGAGAAAAGGTGCGTGATTACCTTGGAATGGTCAAGAGCAGTATAAAACTGCTAACAATTACAATTCCAGATGAGTATGTGGAGCATGGGAACGTGGAGATTCTGCGCAAGGAAGTGGGAATTGATGCGGAAACAATCGTGGATAGAATATTGGAGTGCGTATAAAAAGGAGTTTGTTTATCAATCATGAAGGAACGCTTGGATGTGCTGCTTGTGAAGCAGGGACTTGCGCAGTCGCGGGAAAAGGCAAAGGCGATTATCATGTCCGGAACGGTGTATGTGAATGATCAAAAGGAAGATAAAGCGGGTGCGATGTTTGACGAAACGAAGGTATCGGTTGAAGTTCGGGGGAATCCACTAAAATATGTAAGCCGCGGCGGTCTGAAGCTGGAAAAAGCAATTGCGCAGTTTGGAATCCTGTTATCGGGGAAGGTCTGTATGGATATTGGCGCTTCGACGGGAGGCTTTACGGATTGTATGCTGCAAAACGGAGCTTCGAAAGTATATTCGATTGATGTGGGACATGGGCAGTTAGACTGGAAGCTTCGGAATGATGCGCGTGTTGTCTGCATGGAAAAGACGAATTTCCGCTACATACAACCAGGGGATATTGACGATATGCCGGATTTTGCGTCAGTGGACGTGTCGTTTATTTCCCTTGACAAAATCTTAGGTCCTGCGTATCAGCTTCTAAAGCCTAACGCGCAGATGGTATGTCTGATTAAACCGCAGTTTGAGGCGGGGAAGGAAAAGGTCGGGAAAAAAGGTGTTGTCAGAGATCCGAAGGTACATATCGAAGTGATTGAAACGGTGCTGGCATTTACGCTTGCAAACGGGTTTCGGCTGTTGCATTTGGATTTTTCACCGATTCGGGGACCAGAGGGAAATATTGAATATTTAATGCATATTGATAAAGGGAATATGGCAGCGGAGGATTGTAACGGCGTGACATATGTCAATGAAAATTATGCGAAGTTAATAGAAAATACTGTTGAAAATGCACATAAAACTTTGGATATCTCGTGAAAAACTGGATACAGGGGAAGTTTTATGATATACTATGCACGAAAGCAATAAGCAGTGCCAAAATGTAAGCTGCCAAATCGGCTGCTTGCAGATTTTTCGGGTTCGCTGCGGACTAGGCGACTAATAATATACAGGAGCAAAAATGAAAACATTTTATATTTATACAAACACATTGAAGGATCCGTCAGGAGAGAGCACAAAGCACATCCGGGATTATCTGAATTTAAAAGGGTGTGTCGTAAGCGACAGGCTTGACCGAACGGTGGAAGGGATGCTGGTGCTTGGCGGAGACGGTACCATGTTAAGGGCGGCAAAGGAATACGTGGGAAGCCATGTTCCGATGATTGGCGTGAATTTAGGGACGCTTGGCTACCTTGCGGAGGTCGAGTGGGAGGAGCTTGAAAATGCGCTTGACGCTCTGATCAGTGGACAGTATGAGATTGAGGCGCGCATGATGCTGAGCGGGATTCCGGTGGTGTCGGGGGAAAGCATGACACCGCAGACGGCATTAAACGATATTGTTATCAGCAGAAAGGGCGCCCTGCATGTTATTAATTTCAATATTTATGTAAACGGGCGGCTTTTAAGTACATATAGCGCGGACGGTATGATTATATCGACGCCGACTGGTTCGACAGCGTACAATCTTTCCGCGGGAGGACCGATTGTAGAACCGCGGGCGCGCCTGATTATGATGACGCCGGTATGCTCGCATACGCTTGTCAACAACAGGACGATTATTCTTTCGGAGGAAGATGTCATTGACATTGAAATCGGAAGATATAAGCCCGGTGAAAAACAGGAGGTTGACGCAAGCTTTGACGGAAGGGATCCTGTAAACCTCAATGAAGGGGATAAAATCAGGATTATCCGTTCCGATAAGTCTACAAAAATTATTAAGCTTAGCGATGTCAGCTTTTTGGACATCATGCACAATAAGATGAGAATTTTTTGATAAATGCGGCGATGAGAGGATTTCTTGATGAAAAGGGAACGGCATGAGGTGGTAGTGAACCTCATAAACAAGTATGATATTGAAACGCAGGAGGAGCTTGCGGCTTATTTGCGGCAGGAAGGCTTTGAAGTGACGCAGGCAACGGTGTCAAGGGATATCAGGGAGTTGAAGCTGTCCAAGATTTCCGCGGGGGGCGGACGGCAGAAATATATTATTTTGGCAAATGATGACAGCGGATTGGGCGACAAGTATATCCGCGTGTTGCGTGACGGGTTTGTATCCATGAATATGGCACAGAATATTCTCGTGATTAAAACGGTGCAGGGAATGGCGATGGCAGTGGCGGCGGCAGTCGATGCGATGAAGCTGCCGGAGATTGTCGGGTGCATTGCGGGCGATGATACGATTATGGCGGCAATTAAGACAGTCGAGGATACAAAGGCAGTGATGGAAAAATTAGAGAATATCATACAAGGTTAAAGAAGACAGGAGATAAAACGAACAAGTTCGTTTGGCAAGTTTGTGCAAAGGCACAAATTTGTAAGTGGGAATGGAGGATTCATGTTAGTAAGCTTACATGTGAAAAACCTTGCTCTGATTACGGAGACGGAGGTTCATTTTAAGGAAGGGTTAAATATTTTAAGTGGAGAAACGGGAGCCGGTAAGTCAATTATTATCGGCTCCATTAATCTTGCCCTTGGTGCAAAGGCGGACAAGGATTTGATACGGACGGGTGCGGAATATGCGCTTGTGGAGCTGGTTTTTCAGGTGGAGGATGATGCGATTCGGGATGTGTTAAAGGCACTGGAAATTCCCGTGGAGGATGACGGGCTTGTCGTGATACAAAGGCGGATTGCGCCAAACCGCAGTACGTTTAAAATTTGCGGCGAAACTGCAGTGGTGAAGCAGGTTCAGGCGGTGAGTGCGCTTTTGATTGATATTCACGGGCAGCATGAAAACCAGTCGCTTTTATATAAAAAGAACCACATGGAAATTTTGGATGCGTTTGCGGGCAGTGCACTGGCGCAGGTAAAGGAGACGCTGCGTGCGGATTATACCGTATATTTGCAGCTCAAACAGGAGCTAGGCGGACTGAACACCGACGAGGGTGCGCGGGCGAAGGAGCTTTCCCTTGCGGAATTTGAGTATCATGAGATTGAAGAGGCGGTATTAAAGGACGGTGAGGACGAGGAGCTTGAGGCGCTTTTTAAGAAGATGTCCAACAGCAGACAGATTGTGGAGGCGGCGGGCAGGGCGTATCAGATGACAGGCGGTGACGGGCAGTCTGCGGCGGACATGGTAGGTCATGCCGTGCGGGATTTGCGCAGCGTTGAAGGGTATGATGAGAAGGCAAGGGAGCTTGCGGATGAGCTTGAGAATATTGATGCACTGCTAAGCGATTTTAACCGCGGCATTGCGGAATATATGGCGGATATGGAGTTTGATGCGCAGACCTTTGCGGACACGGAGGAACGTCTTAATCTTATCAACCGCCTAAAGCTAAAATACGGCGGAAGTATCGAACGCGTGTTTGATTATTGTGCCAAACTTGCCGAAAAAATAGAGAAGCTGAAAAACGCGGATGTGTACAAGGCGGAGCTGACCGAAAAGCTTGCAGGGAAACAGGCAGAGCTGGAAGCCCTGTGTGCAAAGGCGTCGGATCTGCGGACGAAGGAGGCTGGACACCTTGCGAAGGAGATGACGGACGCGCTGACGGATTTGAATTTTCTTGACGTGCAATATGAAATTCAGGTACGGGGGCAGCAGGAGCTGTCTGCGTCGGGGTATGATGATGTGGAGTTTATGATTTCGACAAATCCCGGCGAGCCGCTAAAGAGCCTTGGAAGCGTGGCGAGCGGCGGCGAGCTGTCGCGTATCATGCTTGCGCTTAAGACGGTGCTTGCTTCAAGAGATCAGATTCCGACGATGATTTTTGACGAGATTGATGCGGGAATCAGCGGAAAAACGGCGTGGAAGGTTTCGGAAAAGCTTGGGCGGATTGCGCGGACGCATCAGGTGATTTGTATTACGCATCTTCCGCAGATTGCGGCGATGGCGGACACGCATTTTATGATTGCAAAGCAGGTTGTTGACAATACAACGGTGACTGATATCCACGAAATGAGTGAGTCGCAGGCAGTGGATGAGCTTGCGCGGATGCTTGGGAGCGATGAATTGACCGATACCGTGCGGGAGAACGCGCGGGAGCTGATTCGGAGTGCACGGGGAAAGAAGCAGGAATTTTAGGCATAATATATAGATATCATAATACATTTGTGTTATACTAAAGACATCATAACACAAGAAATGGTTCTTTTCCACAAAGGGGGTGAATGATATGCCAATCAATGAAAAAGAATATAATGGCATTCTTTTTGACCAACTGACAATTTTAGACGACTTGGAAGAGGTTGCGGAAAGAGAGCAGGCAACGGAAACGTTGAAGCTAATCAGTAAAAAGCGCAAACAGATAGAGCGAAAGTTATATCAAAGACCACCGCTTGCAAATGAATAAAACAGCAAAAAGAGTGTCAGGAACTGTTCCGGCACTCTTTTTAAGATTTCAATATATGAAGTTTTAATTCGAAAACCCTTCCAATGTAAAGCTAACCGCGTTGACCGGCACGTTAAATTCATCCTTATAAGTACGTCCTACAGACATCGCACTCGCATATAGCCGCACCTTCGAGAGCACATTCCCCGCCGCGTCGCGGAAGTAGCCGTAGCATCCCCATTTTCTGAAATCTTCATCTTTATAGGAAGTACATTTAAACTGTAATTTTAAGGTGCTTTTATAATCGTTATAATCCGCATATGTAAAATCATACGGAACAAACTCGTAGCTCACCAATTCACAGTAATTCTTCTTGTCCGTCCCAAGCTTTGCAGGAACATTCATAATCACCGACGATGCGTTAATCGTCGTATAAGCCACTACCGCGGGATTGTCCGCATGCACCACTGCCGCGACAGTTGAACCAAGCCCGACGTAATTTACCTGAAATGCGGCAACATTTCCCATATATGCAATCGGTGTTACCGTGGCGACATTGGGGTCTGCGACGATGCAGGTAAGCCTTGACGCGTCAAAGCCTTCGCCCAAGGCTGCGGTAAAAGAAGCGGTGCCATTTTCCGATAGTGTAATGGCGTCCTCCGACAAAATCACACCGTTTCCGACACTTTCTTTTGCCGAAACCTCTGCGGCAGGCATGGCGCTTATTGCAGATACCATGAATGCGGCGCTTAAAGACGCACAAATCAATCTTTTGAATCCTTTTTTCATAAATAATCTCCTTATTGTTCTTATTGTTAAAAATGTATCAATATAAAAATATGCTTTTACTGCCTTATATTATAAAGAAACCGCATGAAATAACAAGTCAAATTATAAAAAGTTTATATTATTTCCATTTATTTCATAAAGATGTAAGGGTTTTGCAAAAAATATAAAAGAAAAATTAATAAATGAATTTTATACTTTCCTAATTGAAAAAAAAAGTATATGATAGCAGGTGAAAACATTTTTATGAGAGAGGAGCAATTATGAAAAACAGACAGAAAAAACTGGCAATTCTCCTGTGTACTGCCATTTCGTCACTTTCCCTTTGGGGCTGCGGCGGTGAGCAGGTCGTGGAGGAGACTGCGGCGGACGTGGCGTCGGTTGAGGCGTCGAACCCCGAAATTGGAAGCCTGAAACTCTCGAACAGCTTTATTGCGACAATCAGCCCCGACGAGTCGGTGTATGTGATACCAAAAACAACGGCGGAGGTGCTTTCGGTCAATGTCGAGGCGGGCGATGTCGTGCAGGAAGGCGACGTGCTTGCCGTGCTTGACGACACGATGGCACAGTTTCAGCTTGACAATGCGCAGCTTCAGTTAGATAATGCACAGCACGCGTACAATCTTTCCTACGGTGATGCGGCGACGACCATTAATGATATGCAGACAGACAGCAATTTAACGCAGGCATCAGACGGCGTGGAGCAATTGCAGGAAAAGCTTCAGGATGCAATGGATAACCTCCAGTATTATAAGGATATGCTAAAGGACGAGGAGGCGGAGCTTGACCATTTAAAGGAAGAGTACGACTTCGTTGATGACGTCGATGAGATTAAGGACTATGCGGAGGACAATTATGATCCGAATAATCCGAAAGAGGCGGCGGATTATGCAAAAGTCATGACGCGCTATCAGAATGCGGCGACAAAGGTTGGAACGACCGAGGCGAAAATATCCCAGTATAAATCGGCGATTGACCAGCTCGAGGAAACAATTGACACGCTGCAAAAGAATATCGACAGTACGTATAACACTTACAGTCAGGCGGTTACGTCAAGCAATTTAAGCAACGGTGAGATGCGCGAGGAGCAAAAGAAGGTGTCACAGAACAGCATTGCGGCGGCGCAGCTTGGCATTGAGCAGGCGAAGGAGAGTTTGGATGCGTACACGATTACGGCGACCATTTCCGGCGTGATAGAGACGGTCAATGTGGACGAACATGATTTTGCAACCTCAAGCAATCCGGCATTTGTGATTTCGAACAAAAATTCGATGACGGCGACTTTTTATGTGAGCGAGGATATCCGGAACACGTTCGCTACGGGACAGAGCGTGAGCGTGGAAAAGGATGGGAAAGAATATACAGGCGAAATTGTTGAAATCGGCTCCGCAATCGACCAGACGACGGGATTGTTTAAAGTAAAGGCGAGTGTGGGCGGCGATACGTCTGCATTGCTTTCGGGCACGAAGGCAACCGTCACGACGGATACCTATCATGAAAACAACGCGGTGATTGTGCCATATGAATCAGTCTATTATGACGGTATGGAGGCCTATGTATATACGGTTGTGGACGGCAAGGCAAAGAAGACTTATGTCACCACGGGACTTTACGACACGCAGCGCATTGTAATCAGCGAGGGGCTTTCGGGAACGGATATGCTGATTACGACATGGTCTGCCCAGCTGCGCGACGGTGTGGATGTGTCCATTATTACGGCGGCGAAAGAATAGGAGGCGACTGGTAAATGATAAATTCCCTGACCAAAACAGCGCTCAAAAGACCAGTGTCGGCACTTTTAATCGTTCTTGCGCTTGTCGTGTTCGGTATCAGCTCGGTACTTGGATTTAAACTGGAGCTGACGCCCGACATGGAAATGCCCATGCTCTTTGTCATGACCGTCTATCAGGGCGGCGACCCGGAGACAACGGAAGAGCTTGTGACAAAGGTGATTGAGGATACGGGAAAAACGCTTTCCGGCGTGGATTCGATTACGTCACAGTCATCGGCGAACTTTTCTATGGTAATGTTTACATACGATTACGGCGTGGACACGAGCGAAGCGTATTCGGATTTACGAAGCGCGCTGGATACAGCGTCTTTGCAGCTTCCCGATGATGCGCAGGACCCGGTGATTGTGGAAATGAACATGAATGCGATGCCGGTGATAACGCTTTCCGTTACCTCGACGGCGGATGTGGATGTACTTGCCTTTGTGGAGGAGGAGATTGAACCGGAGCTTGACCGTATCGCGGACATTGCGGACGTTTCGGTTTCGGGCGGCGAGTCGCAGTATATCAGCATTACACTGCACAAGGAAAAGCTGCAGCAGTACGGCATGACCATGTCGAATATTGCAACGTATATTTCAACGACGGACTTTACAATCCCTGTCGGAACAGTAGAACAGGGCAGGCAGGACATCAGCACCTCGGCTTCCTCAAAGCCGGAAACGCTGATGGATTTGCAGAATGTACCGCTGATTACAAACAGAGGGCAGGTAATCCGCCTTTCCGATGTGGCAACGGTTTCGATGGCGACGTCGCCAAACGATAGTATCAGCCGTTACAATGGCACGGAGAGCATCAGCGTCAGCATTTCCAAGGCGCAGAGTGCAGGAACGGTGGACGTATCGAATGCGGTCAAGGCAGTTGTGGCAAAGGCGGCGGCTAAAAATCCCGCCATTCAGATTGATATTTCTTATGATGCGTCGGAGAGTATTATATCGTCGCTAGGATCTGTGGCAGAAACGCTTGTTCTTGGCGTTGTTTTTTCGATGCTCGTGCTCTTTATCTTTTTCGGGGACTTTAAGGCGAGCCTGATTGTCGGAAGCTCCATGCCGATTTCACTGCTTGCAACCCTGATTTTTATGAGTTTTGCAGGCTTTTCGCTCAACGTGGTGACAATGGGTTCCCTCGTTATCGCAATCGGTATGATGGTGGACTCTTCCATTGTCGTTTTGGAGAGCTGTTTTCGCTTAAAGGACAGGAAGCCTGATTTTAAGGAGGCGGCGCTTGAAGGTACGAAAGTGGTGGCAAACTCCGTTACGGCGTCGACGATTACGACGGTTGTCGTTTATCTGCCGCTGGCTATGATGAAAGGGCTTTCGGGTCAAATGTTTTCGCAGCTTGGCTATACGATTATCATCGCAATGCTTTCTTCGCTGGTTGTGGCAATTACGTTAATTCCGATTTTCTTTTGGAAATATAAGCCAAAGGAGAAAAAGAATATTTTGGCAAACCGCATTTTGGCAAAAGTGGGGAACGGCTATAAGTGGCTGCTTGGTAAGATTATGCTCAAGAAAAAGACGGTTATGCTTGTGTCAATAGGGCTTTTGGTGCTTTCGTTTTTCCTTGCGGGTCAGCTTGACTCCGAGCTGATGTCAGCAACCGGTATCGACAGCGTGAGCATTACGATTTCGCAGCGCAGCGGAACGCGGATTGAGCTGATTGACGAGGATGTTCAGAAAATTGAGCAGATGATTATTGACGATCCGCATTTTGAGAGCTGCAGCCTAAATATCAGCGGTTCGGAGGCAAGTATCTCCGCGTATCCCGCAGACGACTGCGGTATGAGTATCAGTGAGCTTGTCGATGAATACAATCAGCTGTTAAAAGATTATACGAACATGAGTATCACCGTGGAGGCGGGCGGCAGCGGCATGTCCGGCATGAGCGTCGGCTCGACCACGCAGATTGATTTAAGCGGTGATGACATTGAAGATTTGCGCGTGGCTTCTAAGCAGGTTGAGGGCATGATGCTTTCAGTACCGGGTGTTATTAAAACGGCAAACAGTGTCGGCTCCGACGCGTCGCAGGCAAAGATTAAGATTGACGCGCTCAAATGTATGGACGTAGGCTTGACTCCGGTTCAGGTGGCGGGCGAAATGTACAGCGCAAGCAGCGGTAAAGAAGCCATGAAAATGAACATTGACACGGACGAATATTCCGTAATGCTTGAGTTCCCTGAGGGTACTTATACTGCGATGAACGACCTGATGACGCTGGAACTTACTACGGGACGAGGCACGGCGATTACCGTAGGCGATGTGGCGCAGGCAGTGTATTCCGATATGCCGGAAACCTTGATTCGAAACGACGGAAAATATCAGGTTTCCATTGTCGCATACACGACGGACGCGTCGAAATTTACGGCACAGAGCGCAATTTATGCGGCGGTCAGTGAGGCAATCGAAAACGGTGAATTCCCGGAGGGTGTGAGCCAGACGGAAGCGATGATGCAGGAGATGATGATGGAAGAGTTTGCCGCAATCGGAAAAGCAATTGCGGCGGCAGTATTTCTGATTTTCCTTGTTATGGCGATGCAGTTTGAATCGCCCCGTTTTTCGGCGATGGTTATGATGAGTATTCCGTTTAGCTTAATCGGTTCGTTTTTCCTTTTGTTTATCACAGGCTCCACGCTCAACATGACGTCTCTTATGGGTGTGCTGATGCTTGTCGGTATTGTTGTAAACAACGGTATTTTGTATGTGGATACGACAAACCAGCTAAAGGAGACAATGTCGTTAAACGAAGCGCTTATGGAGAGCGGAAGCATTCGTTTAAGACCGATTTTGATGACGACGCTCACGACAATTCTTTCCATGATACCGATGGTGTTTGCGACAAACGAGAATGCGGCGATGATGAAGGGAATGGCGCTGATTATTATCGGCGGTCTTGTGACTTCAACGCTTTTGATTTTGCTTTTGATGCCAAGTTTTTACCTGATTATGAGTAAGCAGGGACGGCAGGAGGCGAAGGCGAGAAGAGCGGAAAAGAGAGAGCTGCGGCGCAAAAAGAAAAAATTAAATGATGAAGATTAAAATGTGAAAAATAAATTTTTCACATAACGAACAAAGTTCGTATTGCAAATATTGTGCAAAGGCACAAATTCGCGAGTATGCGTAAATTATGAAAACAGCTTTGGCTATTTTGGATAAAAATGGTCAAAGCTGTTTTCGTGTGTCAGCTTTGACTATTTTTTGCAAAAATTCATATACTACCCATAAAAATGAATTTGCAAAATAAATTGAAATAGAAGAAGGAGCTTGATTACAATATGAAAAGCAGGAAAATAAAATACGTGTTGTGCCTTTATGTTTTTCTTGGCTTTGCAATCGGCATGTTCTGCTGGGCGTCTTACGCCTATTATCAGAGCAGTGTGCCAAGCACAATCAGTATTAAGGCAGGGACAAGCGAGGAGATTAACTTACGGATTCCGGCATCTGGAGTCTTGAATACGGATTCAGAAAAGGTGCTGGCATTAAATGAGCCGGTTACAATTGTTGCCGGTGAGAATGTAAGTTCGTATCAGATGCGTTTAAAGCTCTTTGGCGTGCTGCCCTTAAAGGATGTGGATATTCATGTTATTGAAAATAAGGAATTGATTCCCGTGGGGCAGCCAATTGGAATCTATGTGAAAACACAGGGAGTGCTCGTGGTTGATACAGGCGGCTTTACAAACGGAGGAAATAAGTACGCCCCTTCAGAGTATAAATTACAGTCAGGCGACTATCTTACGGCAATGGATGGCATTGCAATCAGCGATAAAAGACAGATTAAGGATTACGTGGAAAACGGAGGAGGAAATGACATTATTTTTCAGGTATCAAGGCATGATGAGCTTATCAGTGTAAAAATAAAGCCGGAGCCGGATGAAAACGGCGTGTTTAAGATTGGTGCGTGGCTTAGGGACAGTGCACAGGGAATAGGAACAATGACCTATATTGACCAAAATAGTCAATTCGGAGCGCTGGGACATGGCATTAATGATATGGACACGGGAGAGCTGTTAAAGCTTGGCTCAGGGCTTTTGTATAACACGGAAATAGTAGCGGTGCGGCGCGGTGAGCGAGGCGTTCCGGGTGAACTTACGGGCGTGATTGAATATAAGCCGGATCAGGTGTCGGGCGTGATTGTGGACAATACAATACAGGGGATTTATGGCGTCACAAACGAAACGCTTTTGGAAAAATATATAGGAGCAAATAAACCGCTTCCTGTCGCACTCAAGCAGGAGGTGACGCTTGGTGCGGCGCAGATTGTGTGTGCCATAAACGGTGAAAGCAGGACTTATGATGTGGAGATTACAAAGCTTAGTCCCGGAAACGAGGCAATCAACCGACAAATCTCGATAAAAGTGACAGACGGTGAGCTTTTGGAGCTTACGGGAGGAATCGTACAGGGTATGTTTACAAGATAGAATAGGTGTAACAACAGAAATCCAATATTTACAAGGATTTACTGGTGTCTGCACCTATTTTTATTGACCGAAAAATGGCGTGGATTTTGTTTAAGATTGAGAAAGGAGAGGAATGCTTAAAGTAAGGTTGATGGGAACCATAAGAGACATTAAGTGGTTTGAAAAAATGCTTTTGAGAAATAAAAGTATTGTTGTATCGGAGCTTTCAGCTCCATATCAGATTAAAGGCTCTAAAAAAAATCGTCGTGTATATGCAGAGGTTGAGCGAGCTACTAAAAAAGCAAAATAGGAGGTCAGTATGAGTACAGCGTTAGGAGCAAGGAATAATGAGATTCCGAAATCTAAGAAAGAGAGTAAAATGGAGGTACAGACGAATGTGTAAGGTAATTGCAATTTCAAATCAAAAGGGTGGTGTTGGCAAAACGACTACGGCTGTCAATCTTGGTATTGGGTTAGCAAAGGTGGGAAATAAGGTATTATTGATTGATGCAGATGCTCAGGGGAGTTTGACCGCTAGTTTAGGGTATCATAATCCGGACGAAATAGAAGTTACGTTATCTACTATAATGACAGCCATAATTGAGGAAAAGGAATTAGATGTGGCATATGGAATACTCAATCAGAATGAGGGGGTGTTCCTTATGCCGGGGAATATTGAACTAGCAGCTATGGAAGTGTCATTAGTCAATAGTATGAGCAGGGAAACGGTCTTGAAACAGTATATTGAAAAGGCAAGAAAGCATTTTGATTACATATTGATAGATTGTATGCCGTCACTCGGTATGTTGACGCTCAATGCTTTGGCAGCAGCAGATTCGGTGTTGATACCTGTCCAAAGTCAGTATTTATCTTTGAAAGGTTTGGAACAGTTGATTGTTACGATTCTGAAGGTGAAAAGAAAAATCAACATAAAACTTGAATTTGAGGGAATTTTGTTGACAATGGTAGATACAAGAACCAATTACTCTAAGGAAATTATGGAAATGGTACATAGCAATTATGGAAAGCGTATTGCAATATTTGAAAATTATATACCGATGTCGGTCAGAGCTGCGGAAACAAGTGCAGTAGGGAAAAGTATTTTTCAGTATGATCCAAAAGGTAAAGTGGCAGCCGCTTATGACGGATTGATAAAGGAGGTATTGGCAAATGGCAGATAAACTTCCTAAGAGTACAAAAGTAAAGATGACAAGTGTGGATGACCTTTTTAAGCTGCATGATGGTTCAGAAGATGCAAAAGAACAGGTTAAGGTATTGGAATTAAGCCAGCTTCATTCTTTTGAGAGGCATCCGTTTAAGGTGCTGGAAGATGAAAAGATGCAAGACCTCATTGATAGTGTCAGAGAATATGGGATATTAAATCCGTTGCTGGTAAGACCAAGAACTGAAAACGAATATGAAATGATTTCTGGACATCGTAGGAAATTTGCCAGTGAAAAAGTCGGCTTGTCAACTGCTCCTTGTATCATCAGAGAGATGAGCGATGAAGAAGCCATAATACTTATGGTAGATTCCAATATTCAGCGCGAAGAATTGCTATATAGTGAGAAAGCATATGCTTATAAAATGAAATTGGATGCGATGAATAGACAGGGAAAGCGTAACGAAAAGACTCCGTCCCAAATTGGGGCGAAGTCAGAAGATACAACCTCGTCCCAATTTGGGGTAAAGTCGGGATTTCGTTCGGATGTTGCATTAGCTGAACAAGTAGGAGAAAGCAAGAGTCAGATACATCGTTATATTCGTCTTACAGAACTTCTTAAAAGCCTTTTAGATCGGGTGGACAGCAGACAGATACCTTTCGGGGTAGGTGTTGAATTGTCGTATTTGACATTGACAGAACAAGAAACACTGTTAAAGATTATGGATAATTTATCTGTTGTTCCTAATCTTGCACAGGCAACGAAGATGAAGCAGCTCAGCAAAGAGAAAAAACTTGATGAAACGGGTATGGAACTATTATTATCGCAAGAAAAACCACTTCCGGCAGCTTTTAAGCTGGAACGGAAGAAATTGAATAATTACTTTCCTCAAAATTTTTCAGAGGAACAAAAAGAACAAGTGATTTATGATTTACTCCGGAAATGGAGCAATGAGAATGGTTATTCTCAAGACAATTAAAAATTAGAACAGCAAATATTACAGAAACAGAGAATGATTCGTCGTCCTCTGTTTTTGTTGTGCAGAAAGGAATAAAATATGGCAAACACAGCGAAAAGTGCAGTAGAGGTTGAATTTTCATACTTCTATGGGCAGGAATCGGAGCAATTTACTTTCCTGCGTATTCCGAAAGTGATTTTTACGGAAGAGCCATTTATCAATCTGTCTTGGGAAGCAAGAATAATATATAGCCTTATGCTAGAAAGAGTGGGATTATCTCAGAAAAATGGTTGGTTTGATGAAGAAAATAAGGTATATATCATATATACTTTAGAGGAAGTGCAAAGGGTACTTAGCTGCGGCAGGGATAAAGGAATGAAAATATTAGCAGAATTGGACACTGATAAAGGAATAGGATTGATAGAGCGTGTAAAACAAGGATTTTCCGAGCCGAATCATATCTATGTTAAGAATTTTGTTGTGAAGCAGCAAAGGAGCAATAAAGAAGAAAAAAACAGTGAAAACACTTTCATAAAAGGTGGTCGGAAAAACCGACTTATGGAGAGTGATACGAGGTCGGAAAAATCGACTTATCGAGGTCGGAATATGCTACCTACCGAGGTCGGAAAAGCGGAATCTAATAATATAAATAAAAATATTAAAAAAGAGTATGTAAATCATATCTTATCAGAAACGGCTGTGGATAACTTTTCAGGGCAGCAGAGAAAGATGGATAAGACAGAGGAATATATGCTATATGAGCAAATTATCAAGGAAAATGTCAGTTATGATGCTTTATGTATTCAACACCCATATAAGATTGGCAGGATTGATGAGATTATAGGGCTAATGGTGGATGCAGTCTGTATTGATAGAAAAACGATACGGATAAATACGACGGACTATCCGCAAGGAATTGTTAAGAGTATCTTTCTCAAGCTGACAAATGAGCATATTGAGTTAGTGTTGGGAAATTTGGAAAATAACCCTTCGCAGATAGGAAATATCAGAAATTATCTTTTAACGATGCTTTATAATGCGTGGACAACCTGCCATAATCAGATTTCTGCAATGGTCAATTATGATATGTGTGGTGGCGGTTGGGAAGAAAAAGGAATTACTTAACAGGTGCGTAAGATAGCCAAAGAATATCCGCCATTGATTGGACTGGATTATGAAGATATGCTTCAGGGACTTCCGGAGGAAAGGCGAGAGGAACTGGAAAACAAAAAGAAAGATTTTTCTAAAAAGGCAGGGATTGCCTTATAAGGAACATTTATAGAAACATTTAACAGCGCTAGGGCAGCTATATACCGTGAGAACGGCTTATGGCTACCCTTGTTTTGTTTCAAAGTCTTTTGGTCACTGTGTCCAAAAGCAGAAAGGAGCGTTATGCGGTATTTATTGCACAGGCTGTATGTTCCGCCATAGCGGGCATATAGGCACAGAGAAATGCAGTATGGAGGTATTTATGCAGGAAGAAGTAACGCAGAAAACAATTGCCCTTGTGATTAAGACCTCAAAACTGACCACCGGCACGCTGAAATCTGCGATGCAGATGTACTTAAATCATCAGAAGCAGAAAAACTTGGGTTCAAAGATACATGGAAAGACCTCTGTGAAGAAGCTGGTAGGTGGCGGGGAGGGTGTTTCGTCCATCGAAATATCTGACGGCAACATCAAATCATTTGAGCGTGTAGCCCGTAAATATAACGTTGATTTTGCAGTGAAGAAAGATAAGACAGCCGCCCCGCCTAAATATGTGGTCTTTTTTAAGGGAAAGGATGCTGATGTATTAACGCAGGCATTCAAGGAGTTTGTTTATGGTAATGAAAAAAAGAAAGGCAGGACTTCCGTGAGGGAGAAACTGAAAAGCTTTAAGGACATTATATCGCAGAATAAAAACAGGGAAAGGGCAAGGGAACACCAAAAGGACAGGGGGCAGTCGTTATGAGTAAGATTATAGACAATATTGCCAAAGACTTAAAATCAGTTCCCGGAAAGCTCAGCTCAAAGATAGGGAATATTGACAAAAAGAAACTTTTCTTAATGAATTTACCCTATATCCTTACCGGATATTTCTGTGACAAAATAGCGTGGCTGTGGCGGGTATCGCCGGGGAGCGACGCTTCCGCCAAAATAATGGAAGTCATGGAGGGACTGGACAGTTTATTTTCTAACCTTTTACCGAGTTTTTATCCAAGAGATTTGCTGATTGGAACAGGATGCGGCATAGCCCTGCGGATTGCGGTGTACTATAAAGCCAAAAATGCAAAGAAGTTCCGGCATGGCGAGGAGTATGGTTCTGCAAGGTGGGGCAACGCAAAGGATATAGAACCTTACATGGACGCCGAATTTGACAATAATATTCTGCTGACTGCAACGGAGAGGCTTATGATGTCAGGCAGACCGAAAGAGCCAAAGTATGCACGAAACAAGAATATTCTTGTTATCGGAGGTTCCGGTTCCGGCAAGACGAGGTTTTTCGTAAAACCAAACCTTATGCAGCAACATAGCAGCTTCGTGGTTACTGATCCGAAAGGCACTGTCCTGATCGAGTGCGGAAAGATGCTGAAAAAGGGCGGCTATAAGATAAAAGTCCTCAATACCATAAACTTTGCAAAGTCCATGCACTACAATCCTTTCGCCTATTTACGGAGCGAAAAGGACATTTTGAAACTTGTAAACACGATTATTGTCAACACCAAAGGGGAGGGGCAGCAATCCGGGGAAGATTTCTGGGTGAAAGCGGAAAAACTGTATTATACGGCGCTGATTGCCTACATCTGGTATGAAGCCCCAGAGGAAGAACAGAATTTCGCCATGCTGATTGATATGATTGACGCAAGCGGGGCAAGGGAAGA